>CAYYGN010000008.1:16649-92763 GCA_964471595.1 uncultured Saprospiraceae bacterium | reverse complement strand
AATTTCAACAATATGCATGATCTTTTTTTACTGAATTCAACCGCTCAACGCGTTATCTTGTAATATATGCATCATCTATTGCAGCCATCTTTCTAAATTTATGTCAATCTCAATCCCAAATGGACATGAAGTCCGATTACCTGGTAATTGTCAATTAGGTCATTCAAGCTGAAAATTCGGCATGCTCATCAACATCACGATATTGTCAACTTTTGTTATGAAATTCCTGCATGAATGCCCGGCGAAAAGCCAGCTCCTGGCTACCAGGACCGAATTCCGGTTTGGCGACCTCTCCAGAGCCACAGACAGACAATTGGCATCAAACATCCTGATCGGAACTTTACTCCATATCTGACCGGTTCTCCTTGTCGGATCAGCTTGCGTATCTTAATGACCAATTGTGTAACTAAAAAGATCATGCTTACACCCCCTGCCTCCGTGGACGCTTATATCCAGGGTTTTTCCTCCCCGGTACGGGAGAGGCTGGAGGCCCTTCGGGACCTGATCCGTACACTGGCGCCCGATGCCACCGAAGGCATCGCTTATGGCATGCCTGCCTGGAAGCTCCACAAAAAGCCGCTGGTCTATTTCGCCGGTTTTGACCATCATGTGGGCTTTTATGCGCTGCCTTCCGGACACGCCGCCTTCGACGCCGCCCTGCAGAGCTACAAACGGGGAAAAGGATCCGTCCAGTTTCCGCATGACCGGCCCCTCCCTCTTGATCTCATTGCCGACATCGTCCGGTTCCGCATCCACGAAAATTCATCCCGCACCTGACGCGAAAAAGAGAACGTATCGGACCGGACCATGTTGATGACACCTTCCATTGGCCCGACCAAGTAACCATGCCATCAGGGTGCCTTCCCGGTCAGGGCTATTCCACCCTGACCCCGGGCTCACAGCGAACCGGAAACCGGACCGAACGGGCGATGAAACAAAGGTGGTGGGCCTTTTCGTGCAGGGATATCGCCACTTCCGGATCCGAATCGGGGGATATGGACACTTGGGGACGCAATACGACTTCGGCAAACTGACCACCCCCATCCGCCGTCATATCCATGATCCCGGAAGCGGTGTCGCGATATGCGGTCACCAGGATTCCCGCATCCGCGCATAGATGCAGGTACCAGAGCATGTGACAGGAAGAGAGGGCCGCCACCAGCAATTCTTCGGGATTGTGTCGGGAAGCATCGCCCCGGAAAACCGGATCGGAGGAGGCGTTGATGTCGGGCTTACCCGGGATGGTGATCCGGTGTTCGCGGTCGTATTCCTTGTAACCGGAAGTACCGGTGCCGCGGTTGCCGGTCCAGATCACCGTGGTGGTATAATGATGGGTACTTGGCATAGGACGGGACCAAGTTACAAGGCGTTTTACGGTCCCGATAAGCCCCGGGCATGTAAAGTGGCTGAGGAGGAAGCAGGAAAAAACCCCCTCGCCTGGCATTCGGGAAAACCGAATCCGGCGCAGGGGGCCATTTCACGGGATCATAAAAGGATCGGCTTTTCGGGATCAATCCCGGCGGCAGATCCCGCACGGACCCGCCATCCATTTTCTTGGGTCAGGCAGCAAAGCCTACCGGCAGGTCCACATAGGCGCTGGCACCCGGCCGCTTCAACTGGGCGGACAACAATTCCTTGGCGCGAAAAAGCTGGGCTTTGACTGTCCCGAGGGGAATGGCCAACTCCTGTGCAATTTCTTCGTAGCTGAGTTGCTCGTAATACCGCAGCTCGACCATCAGGCGGTATTTGTCATTGAGGCCATTGATGAGTTGGCGAAGCACATCCACGCGCTGCTCCCGGATCAGTTCCTGTTCGGGATCGCGTCCGCCAGAGCGGGCCAGATCGGAAAATTCCTGTTTGCTGCCCGCTTCAACCGGCTCGTCCAGCGAGAGGGTATGGAGCCTTTTTTTGCGCATGTAATCAATGCAGTTGTTGACCGCAATTTTGAACAACCAGGTGGAGAAAGCGAAGTTGGGCGTATAGCTGCCCAATTTGTTGAAGGCCTTTCCAAAAGCCTCCAGCGTGAGATCTTCGGCATCCTCCCGGTTGTTGACCATTTTGAGGATGGCGTGAAAGACGGACTGGCGATAACGGGTCATCAATTGGGCATACGCTTTTTGGTTGCCGGCAACGGCTTCCTGGACAAGGGCGTAATCTTCCGTGGCTTTGGTAGAGAGGGTGTGCGTTTCCATAGAAGGCTTTTGAGTTTGTGCGTTTGGTTATTCCAGCCGGCACCAGCGGCGATTTCTGTCGGATCGGGTGACTATTTCCCGGACGTTCAGGCCGTCGCCGGCGTGCCTTTGCCGATGTAAAGGTGAAGCGACCGGACGGTTCTGCCAACCCGGAAAAGGCCTTTTGGCCGGACGGATGAGGCAGCGTGGCGACTTGGTTCCGGGAACGGTCGTTTTTGATTAGGGAACGGAAGCGAGGTATTTCTCCTTCAACCCATTATCGGGTTCCGCGCAGGATTTCCGTCCTTCCAGGCCTGTTCCAGCGGCTGGAAAAGCGCTTGCATTTTCCCGCTCCATGCCGGATCGGCCGAAGCTTTGCTGTAGGCGGCCCAATCCCGGGCGTCCCGCCACAGCATCCATTGCCGGAACGCCCAGGGGCCTGTTGCCGTCACCGCCAGACTTCCCGCCAGCGCCAGCGTCCATGTGGCGCCCATTGCATGGGCCACGGACGCCCAAAGGACGATCTGCAGCGGTACACTTATCATGCCTCCCAAAAACCGGATGGTGGCGTCATAGACGGGATCGGCCTGCAACACCCGTCGCAACCATTCCGGCAGGCTCCAGGCGACAACCTGCAACAGGGCCGGACCAAGGACGAGGGGCATCAGGGCCATCTGCCGTCCATAGGGAAACGGTTGCAGCCACCATCCCGGATCGAGGCGTTTCAGCCCCTTCTCCCGGATGCCCGACCGGACGCGGGCCCACCAGTCGTCCCCCTCGGGCAAAGTGGCCAGGTGATCGCGAATGGCTTCGAGCCGCACATCCCAGCCTCGTGACCGGAATGCAGGCGCCAGCATATCGGCTGCTTCTACCAGTAGTGGATCCCGTTCGCCGTCGGTGTGGGGAATGACCGTCGCCATCGCGTGACGGATCTGCCGCGTCAATGCCTCGACGTGGTCCCAATCGGTGATATCCCCGGAGAGGTCATCCCGCCGGATGGTCATCAGCGGCGCAAATCGCAGGCGCATACGGCTTTGGTATTCCGGCGGTGAGGCATAGGTCACTCCCGCTGCCAGTATTTGGACCTCATTCCGGTGGCCGGCCCGGAGGAGATCCAGGGCGATGCGCGCCGCGCCGGTCTTGAGGGGTCGGAGTCGGTATTCCCGGAAACAGGTGCCTTCCGGGGCGATGTACAGGGCGCCATTCCCCTCCAAATGCACCCGGCTTCTCCGAAAGCTGTCGGAGTTGTCTAAAGGGCGGTTGACATCCTTGGGGCGCTCCACAGGAATGCAGTAGAAGGTGTTGAGGAACCAGTTGGCGAAAGGGTGACGAAAAAGCCCGGCATTGGCGAGAAAAAATACCGGCCTGGTAAGACGGGATACCACCAGGAAGGGATCCATAAGGGCATTGGGGTGATTGGAGAGGACCAACAGGGGACCGCGCGGTTCATGTACCGGCCAGCCCTCCACCCTGATTTCACGGTAATACATCCAAAGGC
Organism: uncultured Saprospiraceae bacterium; assembly: GCA_964471595.1. Taxonomy (GTDB): domain Bacteria; phylum Bacteroidota; class Bacteroidia; order Chitinophagales; family Saprospiraceae; genus JAGNXB01. Next base: position 89,094 of record CAYYGN010000008.1, on the reverse strand, counting down.
CGAAGCGCACCAGACCATACAGGAAATAATAAACCAGTTTCAGTGGCCAGGTCATGTACCGTTCACACCTTGAAATCGAGAAGGAATTGGCGGATCATGGCATCAAACCGCGTGCCTTCCTCCCAGAGAAACCGAACGGCAACCGGAAGAATGAACACGGGAAGGTCGTTTTCCAGGATCCATTTGCGATGGAGGGCCAAACGGGTGGCATCCTTTTCGGTTGAAAGGATGATGGCCGGTTGGTCTTTCGGCAGTACGCGAAACCGCATGAGCAGTTGGTCCATGTCCTGGGGCGTGAAATAATGGTGGTCTTCGAAATCCATGACATCCAGATACCCGGTGTGATCCACGAGATGATCGACCAGATAATCGGTATTGGCAATCCCGGAGATGAGGATGACGGAGAGATCCGTCGTGAGGGCCTGCCTTTGGTTGGTATCGAAAAGTCGGTAGGGCATACCGTATTGGAGGGCGGTAAACCACACCTGCTGGTGGGGATAGGGAGCGATTTCATCCCGGATGGCGACCGCTTGCTCCCGGGTGAGGGTCGGCGGGCATTTGGTCACGATGATCTGATGCGCCCGGCGATAAGCTTGCCGCCATTCGCGGAGCCGGCCGGCCGGCAGCAGGAAATCGCGGGTAAACAGCCGGTCGTGCTCGGTCAGAAGGATGTGCATGGCCGGCTCGACCGAGCGGTGTTGGAAAGCGTCATCGAGAAGGATGATCTGCAGATCGGGATGGCGCATCACCATCTGCGGGATGGCCAGGCTCCGGCTTTCGGATACGGCCACGACAATATCGTCGTATTTGAGTTTGAACTGGAGGGGTTCGTCGCCCACCTCTTCGGCATTGCTGGCGCGGGAGACAAAACGGAAGCCGCGGGTCTTGCGCAGATAACCCCTGCTGAGGACACCTACCCGGATATAATCTTTGAGCAATCGGATCAGGTATTCGATGTGCGGCGTCTTGCCGGTGCCACCTACTGAGAGGTTGCCGACGGAGATGACCGGGAGATCGAAGTGAACGGGCTTGACAATACCGGCCCGGTAGAGGGCATTGCGCAGGCTGACGGCCAGGCCGTATAGCAATGCGAAAGGAGAGAGCAACAGGCGAACGAGTAATTGCTGCATGTGGAAGACCTTTTCCGCAGGTGGTATCCGGTCGATAGCGAAGGTAGGTCTTGGTTTCCTTTTGGCCTTGAACGGAAACCCGATCTGGAAGGTCATGCGAGATGAGCACCCGGTGATGAGAGCCCTTGATCCATATTCAAAAACCGTTTGTAAACGGCTGCAAACGATTACAAACGTCATTATCCGTTTAGGGCACGAATAAGGCGGGGGAGGCCTTTCACCTTTGTGTCGTTTCAAGATTTGTTCACTCAAAATTTTCATCGTATGCAAACGCCTGTCAATCGCGTACAACTTCGTGGCCACCTGGGGAAAGACCCTGAACTGATGACTACCGGCACCGGAAAAAAATACGTCCGGATGTCTCTGGCCACCAATGAAACCTACACGGGTCGCAACGGGGATCCTGTCAGTGAAACCAACTGGCACAATCTGGTGGCCTGGGGTGCCCTGGCGGAGCGCATAGCTGCTTCTGTTCACAAAGGGCAGGAGGTGATCATCGAAGGCGCACTGAAAACGCGTTCCTGGGAAGACAAGGAAGGCAAGCGCCGCTATGCCACGGAGGTACTCGTGGCCGAATGCCAGCCAGCCCGTCTGCAAGCAGCCGAGGTTGAAGGGCAAGAGGCCTGAGGTCTGCTTTGAAGACCGGCCGGTATTCGGCGGCAAGTGTCCAGACAGCCTAATCGGGGACGGGGACATGTTTGGGTCTCCGTCCCTGCCCGGGCTGACAAAAATCCTTCTACACACCTTTTTTTTCCGGGAAATGGACTTCCAGATACTAATTCCGGGAAAATGTGTACCTTCAAGGGCTTCGGGACACGGAAACACCCTGGCAAATGGCCATGTACCTGACGGTTACACGGATGGCTTCCTTCTTGTATGCCTTGTTTCGAACGAGTGCGGTCAGACTTCTTTTTCTGGTACCGCTATTGATGAGTTTATTACCGGCTGCAAGGGGGCAAAACGACATTCAATCCGTTTCGGACGATTCTATTCTCGCCAATGTGCCGCGGGTTGCGCGGTTTCTCTCCAGTTATGTGGCCATTCCCTCCATCACCGGTGACGAGATTCCGGCAGGTAATTTTTTTGCCGGGGAATGCCGGGCGCGCGGTCTGCATGTCCGCATCCTCACCGAGGACTCGGCAAGCTTTAATTTTGTTGCCTCCCTCTATCCGCTGGACCGCCAAAAGCCCAACATACTTTTGTTGAACCACATTGATGTGGTTGAGCCCGGGGATGCCGGGCTGTGGACCTACCCGCCCTTTTCGGGGGCGATCGCGGAAGGGGCGGTGTGGGGAAGAGGAGCTATTGACAACAAGGCCATGGCGGCCATGCAGTTGGAAGCCATTTCGGATTGGGTGGTTACAGCAAAGGAAGTGGACCTTCCCTTCAATGTCAGCCTTCTTGCTGTTTCCGGTGAAGAAGTCGGTGGCGTCAACGGTGCTGCCATTGTCGCGGAGCAATTCTTGCCGCTGCTCAATCCGGTTTTGGTATTGGGAGAAGGCGGAACCGGCCTGGCTGGTGTGTTCCGGTCTGATCCTACAAAAGTCTTGTATGGAATTTCCATCAACCACAAACGGATCCTTTGGCTAAGGCTCAAGGTCAATCTTGCCAGCGGCGGACATGGTTCTGTCCCCTCCAGGGAAAATGCCAACTCTGTCATGGTCGCGGCCCTGGAAAAACTTCATCAACGACCCAACAGGCTTCATCTCTCCTCGGCAGCCAAGATCATGTTTGCCGAAATCGGCCAACATGAAACCGGAATGACGGGTATCGCTCTCCGCCATTTGGGAATACTTAAACCCTTGGCAGGATCGGCACTTCGCAAGGAACCCATCATCCATGCCCTGGTCACCAATACGGTTTCCCTGACCCAGATCAGCAACCCGCCCGGCTCAAAAAATCAGGTGCCTCAGGAAATTGAAGCCATCCTCGATTGCCGTCTGTTGCCCGAAACGGAAACGGAAGATTTTCTCCGGGAACTGGCGCAGGTCTTCGATGATGACCGGATCACCATCGAAGTGCTCCGCGAAACGGTCCGCGCGCAAGATTCCCGACCGGATGCTTTTTATGCCATGTTGGAAGCATCCCTGCGCCAGCACCACAATGGCGCCGAAGTAGCCCCCATCCTGTTTCCTGCGACCAATGACAACAATTATTTCCGCGCCAAGGGTATTAATGCTTACGGGATACTGCCCATGGAGCTGAACAGCGCTCAAATAGCCTCCATTCACAATTTCAACGAACATGCTCCGATTGCAGAATTGGAGCGGGGTGCCCGAGTCTATCGGGATTTTCTTCAAAAGGTGTTTGAGCCGACTATGTCCCCGCAAAAGCTTACTCAAACCGTCCGGGGCAGGGTGCTGGACAAGTATCTCGATCTGCCCCTGGCCAACAGCGTGGTACTCCTATCCAGTGATACAGCAGTAGTCAGCGCCGCCCAAACCAATTTTCTGGGAGATTTCCGGATTGACAACGTACCTCTTGGCCGATACAAAATGCGGGTCTTCCACGACGATTTTCGGGATATCACTCTGGCCAATGTGTTGGTCCATTCAGGCAGAGAAACCGTCATTTCCATCGGTCTGGAAGAATCCACTGACCGGGGCCGACTCCGTCCAATGGTCCGCGGGATAGGGGCCCTGAATGAAATGGCCACGGTCAGCACCCGCAGTTTTGATGTGGAAGAGACCAGTCGCTATCCGGGCACAAGGGATGATCCCGCCCGCATGGTGGCCAACTTTGCGGGTGTGCGGGGCGTTGATGATTCACGCAACGACATCATCATTCGCGGTAATGCCCCGTTTGGCCTGGGATGGCGCCTGGAAGACATTGACATCCCCAATCCCAACCATTTTGCCATCGCCGGCACATCAGGCGGTGGCGTGAATATCATCAGCGCCAATGTATTGGGCCGGTCAGATTTTTATACGGGAGCCTTCCCCGCTGAATTCGGAAATGCCATTGCCGGAGTGTTTGACCTGCAAATGCGACCGGGAAACAATGCGAAACACGAGGTCAAAGGTGAAATCGGAACCATTGTTACCGAAGTCGGTCTCGAAGGGCCTATCGACCGGCAAAAAGGTTCTTCCTACCTGGCCAGCTACCGCCATTCTTCTATTGAATTGCTAGAGCATATCGGGGGTCCTGGCGTCATTCAGTATGCCCGGCGATTTGGCGTGGATGCCATACCTCAATTTCAGGATGGTGCTTTTAAAATACATCTTCCGATGGCCAATGGAGACCAACTTTCTCTCTTTGGCGTCGGTGGCATCAGCCGTATTTACTTTGATGAATCCCGGCGGCATCCTTGCTCCTTTTCTTACCGGGATCATGGGCAAAACGTGGATTTCGGCACTTCCATGGGGGTCCTGGGAGCCCATTTCGTTCACAAATTATCCGAATCCGCCTTCCTGAAAACTTCCTTGAACCTCTCCCATCAAGGCATGGATAGCGATCGCCAAAGAGTGTACCGCGATTCCGTTACCGATGAGGTAACGGGAATCCGGCCCCTTTACCAACATCAGTCATCCATCCGAGACCTGGGCTGGGCTGTCCGCTACTTCAAAAAATTCAGCGCCCGTCATTCCATCAAAACCGGCTTCCAATACAGCCAGTATTTGATCCGTATTACGGATACTCTTGAAGGGGTCCCGATTTCACGGACCAATACTGCCACTGGCCTGGTCAGGTCGTTCGCCCAATGGAAGCATTCCTTCAGCAACACCGTCTCCCTGGTTGCGGGAGTCAATGGCATGTACTTTTTGGTTAACGACTCCTGGGCCGTCGATCCACGCATGGGCATTACCTGGCAGCTGACCCCCCGCAGATCACTTGCCGCAGGAATCGGTGTGCACAGCCAACTACAGCCCTTCTACCTCTACTTCCAGGAAACGGAGAGTCCGGACGGCAAGCGCCACAGGGTCAATGAATCCATGGGGCTGTCCCGCAGCCAGCACTTTACACTGAGCTATCAAAATGTCATCACCGAAAATCTTGTTTTCCGAACAGAGTTCTATTTTCAAAACCTGACCCGAATTCCGGTAGAAACCGATCCGACCTCCTGGTCCATGGTCAACCAGGGTCTGGATTTCAAACTGGCCTTCCCGGGCCGGTTATCCAATAAGGGAACCGGACAAAACTACGGGGTGGAAATCACCCTTGAACGCACTTTCAATAAAGGGTATTACTACCACCTCAACCTCTCCCTTTACGATTCGAAATACACCGGTGGCGATGGTGTGCGAAGGGATACGGATTACAACGGTCGCTATATGGCCAATGCACTGGGAGGGCGAGAATTCCGATTTGGCCAACGCCACACCCTGGACATCAGCTTGCGAAGTACCATTGCCGGGGGACGCCGTTATACCCCTATTGATCTGGAGGCTTCCCGAATTGCCGAAGAAACCGTCCTCATAGATTCTCTGGCCTATACCCAACGCCATCCCGGATATTTTCGGACGGACCTCAAATTTACCTGGCGACTGAATACCCCCAGGGTCGCACACGAGTTTGGTCTCGACCTGCAGAACATCATTCCGCTCCGGCTGGGAGAGGTGGATGATGAATTCCTCGATGGATGCTATCACTTCCCCTTAAGTACCCGCAACATCCTGGCCACGGCCTACGACCCAGTCTCCGGATCGGTCCGGTCCGAATATCAGCTGGAATTCCTTCCTATTTTCTACTATCGGGTGCACTTCTGATCCTCTATTGGCAGTAATCCTGCTTTCCTCTTCCTGCCTGTCCAGGCAGCAGGAAGGTCACACGAAAGCCCCTTCAACCCATATGGCCATATAAATGGCCATTATACAGATATTTTATTCCTGAATAATCCTAATATTATAAAATTAAATACTGCTACATGGATAATAAGCCTTAGATTTACCTCCTCTCCCACCTGTCCAAACCAATATCCATGACTTCTCCCCGGTTTTCCCGCATGCTGATGCCCTTCATCGCCGCCCTGAAACCTATCCGCACCTCTCTGGTAGGCGCTGCCCTGTTCCTCGGCATCCTCTGGTCACCAAGCCCGATGATGGCCCAATCATGTCAGTTGGAGCTTACCGCAGTTATTGGATTTGCCTGTACCTCTGGCACTGAGCTTCATGTTAAAAATCCCTTCATGGAGTGTTACGACGCCGTCCGCCTCATCCTGGAGAACGGAACTTTCACTCAATGGGAGGCGAATGCCGCCCAGGGCTGGCAGGTGGAGGTCATTGCTGACAACGAACTCCTCATCACACACAGCAACGGCTTTCTCCCCAATACGGAACAGGTCGCGCTGACCTTCTGGCATTATCGTCCAGGAGGGCTTCCGGACAAGGTCTTCCTCCAATATGACGACCAGTGCGCGATGGAAGGATGCGAGGTGTTGGGAGGAATTGACCTGCCAGGGTGCGGGGAGGGACTCATCCGGGGAACCATTTACCGGGAATGCGACAATGAGCCATTGACCGGGCAGCCCAAAGTTGAGGGACAAACGGTGCAACTATGGGACGATCAGGGCAATTACCTGGGTGATCAGGTGACTGATTCGGATGGCTCTTACCATTTCTATGACTTGCCTCCAGGACAATATCTCGTCAAGTTGTCCCTTCAGCCAGGATGGACACCTAAAGTTCCAGCTACTGGAGAGTATGCACTCTTCCTCTTGCCAGAGGAAGAGACAGTCTTGAACTTCGGGGTGTGTCCGGTCTGCACCTGTGATGACTGGGAGATCCTCCTTTCTCAGGTGCCCGTGCAAAACGATACGGCATTCGTCGACCTGGCGGTGTACACACATTATGAGCCGTGCAGGTACCGGATGCACATAGCCATTGACTCCGGAGAAATCGTTGGGGTGACACCCCCCGCCGGTTGGGAGGTCAACATCACGGATCCCCTTCATGCCGAGCTCACGGTCATTTCAGACGACTGGTGGAACCAGATGAACCCGGACATCCTGCTGGGTAATATCGCCGTAGACCGCGGCATCAAGGAGAATGGGATCAAAATGACCCTGACCATCGAGGGTGAAGGGAACCAGCCCCCCGAGCCCATATGCGAAGATTCCATCATCCTCGAAGACCCGACCAAATACGTCGAATATACCTGCTGCCCGGCCGGAAAAACGGCTGGTCCCGAACTGGTTCTTGACGGGCACTTTGTCGGACCCGGCCTGCCGTCCTCTGATTACACGCCCTGGGTATCCGGACCGATCAACCAGGGGGAGATCGCCCTGTTCGACATGAATGGCGCCTATGCCGCCAACAATGGCTGGGTCTGTCCAGGCTTTTTCAATGTCTGGGACACCTATCTGGCTGCCGACGGCCACGGCACGCCCAACCAGGCGGCCTGGAAACAGCAGGTCACCGGGTTGACCGCAGGTGCGGAATACCATTTCTGCACCCTGGTCGCCAACCTGGTATCGGCCCAAAAAAATTTCGATGATCCGTCCATCATCCTGGAGATCGTTGATGACAGCAATCCCTCGAATTCCTGGCAATCTGCCCCGCTAACCGTGCCGGAAAGCCCCAAGCAATGGGTCTCGCATTCCATGACCTGGACGGCTCCTTCCTCGAGTTCCTATACCCTCCGCATACTCTCCTCCGTCCAGGATGCCATCGGCAACGATTTTGCCCTGGACCAGGTGAGCTTCCGGGAATGCATTACCGTACCACCCGACACCTGTTGCAAGGACCTCCAGGCCTTCTGCGACGACCTGGACAGCCTGATCGTCTTCGACCCCGACTCCTGCAAGGTCACCATGGACCTGAGTGCACTGCCCCCCTGCTACACCATCGAATGGGTGGACTGGGGACAAGGGCCGGAGTACGGACCCTGGACATCGTCCACATTCCCGATGCCCATGCATACCTTTTCCGGGAACGGGACCTACCCCATCTCTTATCTGGCTGTAGCCTACAACGATTCGAATTTCATTTGCCTGGAGAAGATCGTAGAGGATACCCTGGAGATCCTGTGTGAGCCTTGTGTGTGCAATATCCCGGCCATTCACCTGGTGCACAACGGGGTTTCCTACCAGTTGTTCTGCACCCAGGGCGCCCCGACACCGGCCTTGCCCTGCCCGGCCGGGGATGTGAGCATCGGCGGATTTTTCGGGTGTGAAACCGCCTCCGGCCAACTGTGTGAGGAAACCGAAGTGCCGTATTATCTCACCGGTCCGGGAGGGGTAATCGACCAGGGGGTGACCACGCCGTTTTCCCAGTTTCTGTACAACGCCGCACAGGTCGGGGCACCGGGAACCTATTCCCTGACCTTATCGACACTCTGTCCTGGTCAGACGGATTCCTGTAGCTGTACGGTCCGGTGGATCCAGGAGGCTTGCGACACCTGTTTTTGTACCGGCTTCTCCGACATGTACATCCGCACCCATGCCGGCCTGATGAACCAGCCGGTGGCCTGCGGCGACAGTGCCCTCATCTTGCCCTGTCCCGATCCGGGCACCGCCTTCCAGCTGACGGGCGTGTTTGGCTGCGCCGGAGATTCCTGCGCTCCCAATCACCAGATCGACTGGTTGCTGTCGGGGCCCAGCGGCACCCACGGCGGGTCATTCACCGACAACGACCCATATTTCGGGATCACCCTGCTGCCCAACTGGATCAGCCAGCCCGGGCTCTATACCCTGTCTCTGCAGGGCATCTGTGACGGAGACACCTGCACCTGCGAAATGTCCTTCCTGATCGACTGCCCGGACCTATGCCCTTGCGATATTGCCGACATCCAGCAATTTGGCCAGAATGTCGCCCAGGGTTTTGCTGTGTCCCTTGCCAACAAAAGTTGCAAGGCCTGTTTCTCGCCGCTGGCCCTGAATGACTGTGAAACCGTGGAGTGGTGGATCAATACCGTGTCTGGCCCACCGATGGGAACCACCACCGGCGCCCAGACTTTCTGCACCCAGTTTCCCGGCTCGGGCACCTACACGGTAATCATGGTGGTCACCCGGCTCAAACCCGACGGAAGTCTGTGCGAAGTGTTCACCCATAGCCAGGTGGTCCAGGTGAGTTGTATCAAGGGACCCGTCTGCACGACTTCCCTCTACCCCAACCCCGGGCTGAACGAAGGATCGGTGGCCGGCATCCTCGGCATGGCCGGGGAATGCCCCGGCTGGGTGGCGGAAGCCGATTTCCCCCGGGTGATCGAAGGTGCCCCAGAATCGGATGACGGATGGTCGGTCCTGCTGACCGGGTGTTTCTTTGACGCCGATGTCCTCAGGACGGAGATGCCCCGGTGCCTGGCCAGGGATGATTCCAAAAACACGGCGGAGATCCGCCTGCGGACACCGGGCGATCCCGTTCCAGGAGCGATGGTGAAAGTGGGCAGGAAGCCACCCGGTGGCAACCTTTCCATGCACATCATCGAAGCCAACCTCCAGGCCCAGCGTTACAGTGTATCCCTGCAGGGCCTGCTGCCGTTGGAGGAGGATGACTGGTATGATCTGACCATCCCGTTCACCACCGGGAGTGGCCCGAGTCAGGATTCCTGCGGAGATGGACAGGCCGGCGTGCCGGTCCATCTTGCCGTGTGGGTGGACAACCTTCTCAGCAACGACCAAGGGGACGGGATGGTCCGTCATGCTATCCTGATCGACCGGATCTGTGTGGGTGGCACGTTGCTGTCTGTCGATCCGGCCGGCCCTGGGGGCGGCTACCGGGTCTGGCCCAACCCGGGTCGAGAAACCATCCGGGTGGCGTTGCCCGAGCCGGCCCTGCCCGGTACCCACCTCCGCCTGGTGACCCTAACCGGGCTGACGGTGGAGGATCAGGTGGCTGCACTCGGGCAGACGGAACAGGACATGACCACCGCCGGCTTGTCGCCGGGCATGTATTTCCTGGTCATCGAACGGAACGGGATGACCCGAGCCATCCTGAGATGGGTGTGCCAGGATTAAACATACAGACTTGCGGCCTTTAGGATCAGATAGTCGAACTGCCGAGTGAATAATAAAGAGCCCCACCTTCCTGCCGGAACGTGGGGCTCATATTTTTGGTGTTTCCATTCACTGAATGGCTGGCTGAACAGCCCGGATAAAGGTGGTGACCTTCGGATCGCTGGATGGGCCGTAACCATCGACGAGTATGCCAACCCGACCGTCAGGTAACTTCAGGCCGTAAAGGATGGACATGTCATCCGGATTGGATTGACCTTCAAACCGGCGCGTCCACATCAGTCGCACATCCTTGGGTTGATATCGCCCGGGATGGTCATTGACCTTCAGGCGGGTATTTTCATCAATCCGCAGATCGACATGCATGCCGGAGCGCCGAAGTTCATTCAGTGTTTCCGAAAGGGTTTGCATGAGGGTGCCGGTACCCGGATCGGAACGAGTCATTTTCTGACCGTTGGTTCTTGGCCAAAAACAGATGCCATCTGTTCGAGGCTTTCACGGAATGCCTGGGCACTTTCTTCCACAGCTTCGGAAAGCTCTTCGCGTTTTTCGGCCGCAGCATTCCGCAAATCGGCCATGCGGGACTCCAGTTCCTGTTTCCTGGCTTCCAGCGATTGAAGATCGTCCTTGACGCGAAGGCGTACGTCGGACATAGCCTGCGCAGCTTGTGCTTTCATTTCGTCCATTTTCGCGAACGCCTGGTCGATCATGGTATGGAGGTCTTCTTTTACATTTTGTGCATTCATCATGATTCCTGTGATTTTATGGTGAGAAAATTGGTGAGTTTGTTTCCAAATACGAGCCGGGATGGAGGATGTCCGTCCAGGCTCGTGGATGGTATGCCGATCGTTAATCAAAAAAACGGTTTTTCCAATCGGCCCGTCGAATCAAAATAGAGGCTGTTGATCGATCCGTTATTCAGGGGTTCCGACATCGATTCGACGCGGTAACCGTGTTGGCCATAGGGTGTATTTACTTGGAGTATCCGGGCAATGCGATCAGATTCCGGAGTATTTCGTTTCCAGGCCTCGATGATAAAATCCGGCCATTGATCGGACGGAAGGACAAGGGCAGTTTCAACCAGGATGGGATCTGTATTACTGAACTGAATGACCGCCTCCCATTGCTTGCCCTCGGAGAGATAATCAACACGAACCAGTTGATCATCCAGTCTCGTCATGGAGCTGATGGTAATGGCCTTGAATTTGTTGGGCCAGGTGGCAAAAACATCGCGAATCATCTGATCGCGCTCTTCACCGGCCACTACTGTTTCCTGAGCGACGGACGGCGGGGCGAGCAGGATTGCGGTGAAAAGGAGAATGGCAGACAATCGAAAAATCATGGTTTCAATATGTTGATATACACCCACTTAACATGAAAACGAAATAAATTGTTTACGATATATTCAACTTTTTTACTAGACCTTCCGAACGAGGCCTGATCATGGTGCAGATACGGGAACAGTGTCCACGGTCCTCATGTCTCTCCGGAAATCCCTATGGTCCGGCATTTTCAAACTATTGTCATCCTGGAAATTGTTGAGATTAGGGATGCGTGGTATTTGTCATGAAAAATAGAGTTACCCTAAACGCAAAACAAGTTGATTATAACGCCTATCGAGACTGCCCGGTGCCCGACCCAGATCTCTGGTCCAAAATTGCCTTTCCGGACGGGATCGGTCGTCCCGGGTCATCCCTCCATCCTTACCAACAAAGACACCGCCGGTATCGCTGAATACCCCGGCGGTGCCGTGCTTGCGGGCCTGACATTGGGGCACCTGTCATGTAGTATACACTGAGTTGAAAAGCACATAATCGGTAGTAAGGTCGGTGCCCCAGCCTTTGGCTTCTTCGGCACCATTGTGGAGATCCATTTTGACGTAGAGATGGGCTTCGCGCAGCAGTTTTTTCATGTAGTTTCGGTCATACATTTGGGGTTGGCCCTTTTGGAGCACCTGAATCTGACGGGATTCATCTCCAAGATACAGGTCAACTTCTTCGTAATGGAAAGGAATGCCTGCATTCCCGGCTGCACATATGATTCGTCCCCAGTTGGGGTCTCGTCCAAACATGGCCGTTTTGACCAGAGAGGACCCTGATATACTGCGGATGATGGAACGGGCGTATTTCCGACTGGGTGCATTGACCACATGGTATTCGATGAATTTGGAGGCACCTTCACCGTCGGAAACGATAAGCCGGGAGAGGTGATTCATCATTTCTTCCAGCTTTTCCGCAAATACGGCATAGCCGGGATCGTCTTCATTCTTTATCGGATCATTTTCAGCGAGTCCGTTGGCGAGCACAGCCACCATATCGTTGGTAGAGGTATCGCCATCTACGGTGATCATATTAAAAGTGCGATCCACGATGCGACTAACCGTACGTTGGAGTAACGCAGGTTCAATGGCCGCGTCGGTCAGGACAAACGCCAGCATTGTTGCCATATTGGGGTGAATCATGCCGGAGCCCTTGGCTATACCCCCCATATTGACGCTGTAACCACCAAGGTCAAACTCGACGAATCCCTCTTTGGCAAAGGTATCCGTGGTCAGGATGGCGTTGGCGACAAAGGAACCAGCGCTGCTGCGACGAGAAAGTTTGCCTACCGTGTTTCGTATGCCGGACACAATATCTTCTGTCGGAAATGGCTCTCCGATAATGCCGGTTGAAGCCACCAGCACCAGTTCGCGGTCAATCTTAAGTTCTTCAGCGAGTGCATCAACCATGGCTTCTGCACCCAATCTGCCCTGTTCACCCGTGCATGCATTAGCATTACCCGCATTGATGACAATGGCCTGAGCACGACCATCCGCGATATGACGTCGGGATACTTTTATCGGCTCGGCAATTACTTGATTTTGTGTGAATACCGCCGCCGCACTGGCAGGCACTTCCGAATAAATGATGGCCAGATCGCGGCGCATGGATTTAACACGGGTATGGGCCCCCCAACATTTGAATCCTTTGACATTGGTGATATTCTTTATCATGATGGAAAATTGTGTTTTAAACATTCATGTTTACGGAAATAGCGCGGTAGAAATCAAACCGGTAGCTTCATCCTGATCCGTCATGATATTCATGTTCTGGATGGCCTGTCCGGATGCGCCTCTTACCACATTGTCGATGGCACTGAGCACAATGATCAGGCCGGTGCGTTCGTCATAAGTGGCGTAGATATCGCACAAATTCGTACCGCGGACATCTTTGATTCCCGGAGGCTCCTTGCGGATTCGGATGAATGCCTTGTCCGTATAGGCAGTATGGTAAATTTCCCTCAACTCGGTGTCAGAAACCGGTGATTCCGGTCGGATATATATTGTGGACAATATACCCCGGTCAACCGGCAACAGGTGGGGCGTAAACCGGATGGCAGGTGCATCGGGATCGACAGACCGCAACTGCTCTTCGATCTCAACTGTATGGCGGTGATGTTTGACGGCATATGCCCGAAAGTTCTCGTTGACCAGGTCAAAATGATTGACGAGCGAAGTTTTGATTCCCGTACCGGTGACGCCCGATTTGGCATCCACTATCACCGGGCCGGAGGTTCGGACACCCCCTTGAAATAATGGCGCCAACCCCAATAGGGCACTAGTAGGATAACATCCTGGATTGGCAACCAACTTTGCCTTTTGAATCGCCCTCGCGTTCAATTCGGGCAAGCCATATACCGCCTCTTCAAACCCTTTCGGAAACACGTGGTTTTGCCCGTACCATTTTTCATAAATTCCTGGGGTGGACAGACGAAAATCGCCCGACAAGTCCACTATCCGCAAAGAACTGCTTGCATACTGCCTGACAAAGGACATGGAAACTCCGTGAGGTAAGGCCAGGAATGCGATATCAATTTCATCCGGGTCGATTTTATCCAAGGGAACAAGTATTCTGTCAAATTGCCCCAGAAAAACAGGATACACCTCGCTAAATGCTTTCCCGCCGTGAGTCTCGGATGTAACGGCGCTTATGTGGGCGTAGGGATGGTGCAACAGCAGACGCACCAATTCCATTCCGGTAAATCCCGTTGCGCCAATAATGGCTAGGCGAAGTTTAGGCATAGGTTTCCAATTCTTTGACGGCATCTTCAAGCACCAGAAGTGCCTCTTCCAAATCCTCGTAACCAATAATGAGTGGAGGGACGAGTCGGAGCACATTGCCGGCGGTAGCGTTGACCAATACCCCGCGACGGTGCATTTCTTCAGACAGCGGCGTGGTGTCGAAGCCAAACTCGATACCGATCATCAAACCAAGGCCTCGTACATCCCGAATCGCATGGTGCCCCCAATGACGGATTCTTTCACGGAGCCAATCACCTTTCATGGCAACTTCCTCCAACAGGTTTTCCTGCTCAATGATGTCCAAAGTGGCCAATGCTGCTGCACAGGCCAATGGATTGCCGCCGAATGTACTACCGTGATCGCCGGATGTCATCACCGTTGCCACTTCCTCTTTACACAGCGTCGCTCCAATCGGAAAGCCGCTCCCCAATGCTTTGGCAAGGGTCATTATATCGGGCTGGACGCCAAAGTGATCCTTGGCAAACCAACGACCAGTACGACCGATACCGCATTGTACTTCGTCAAAAATGAGCAGCATTCCTTTCTCGTCACAGGTTCGACGAAGGAAGGCTAAAAAACCGGCATCCACCGGACGAACACCACCTTCCCCCTGCACGGGCTCGATGAGGATGGCAGCGGTCTCGGGTTTGATGGCGGCAATAAGGGATTCTTCATCTTCAAAAGGAACTTGGGTAAATCCGCCCGGTATGGGTTCAAACCCCTTCTGTATGCTCGTTTTGCCCGTGGCGACGGTGGCTAGTGTTCTGCCGTGGAAAGATCCTTCAAAAGAAATGATATGACCTCCCCGGCCATGGTTGTGCCCGTATTTTCGGGCGATTTTGATGGCCAATTCGACCGACTCGGCACCACTATTGGTCAGAAAAACCCGCTCCAGTCCACTCAAGGCAATGAGTCGCTCACAGAGAGCCACCTGCTGAGGCGTTGAATAATAGTTGGAGGCGTGTATCAACCTCCCGGCCTGTGACTGAATGGCCCTGACAACAGCAGGATGGCAGTGCCCGAGACTGTTGACAGCAATACCCGCCAACATATCAAGGTATGAGTTGCCTTCCACATCGAAAACTCGCGCCCCCTCTCCCCGTTCAAAAACGATGGGAAAACGCTTGAACACCGGCAAATAACATTGCCGGTCCCTCTGGTGGATGTCGTGATTGGTCAGGATTGTTTTCATATACGCGTTAATGGGCAGATAGTAGCGTGCCTTCGTCTTTCCCCTTAAAAAAGTTGGAAATGGATTCCGGCTTTGTGCCATTGAGAATCACGGCAGACCCGGCTCCTTTCTCCAGAGCAATGGTACAAGCCTCAAGCTTGGGAATCATGCCTCCGGCAATGATGCCATCTGCACGAAGTTGAACAAGCTGGCCAGGCGTCAATTGTCGAATCAGGGACTCCGGCTTCCGAATGTCCCGATAGAGTCCATCCACATCTGTCAGAATGACAAAATGGCTCGCACCCAATGCCCCGGCCAGGTGACCGGCAAACATGTCGCCATTGATGTTGTATCCACGCCCATCAGGACCATCCGCCACACACGTGACTACCGGAATAAATCCGTCCTTCAAAAATCGCCATAATGGCCCGGCATCCACCTTGCCCACATCCCCGACCTGACCGAGATTGGCCCTGATGCGCCGACCGCCTTCCATGATATCATGCTTGCGGGGGGTGGCAGTGGCAATAGGTCCATCCTGACCCGACAGGCCAATGGCCTTGAATCCGAGTTGATTGATCAGATTTACGAGTCGGGTATTGACCCGTTCCTTGAGGGTATGTTCTACCAACGCATACGCTTCCGGTGAGGTGACACGATGTCCATCAATAAAGGTGCTGGTAATACCGTGTTGTTCAAAAGCTTCATTGATAAACGGTCCGCCTCCGTGCACGATGACGATCTGACGACCTTTCCGAGTCAATCGACATATTCGGTCCAGTACCTGCATCTGCAGGTCCGAATCCGTCATTGCATTTCCGCCGTATTTAAATAGAATGGGAGCTTTGTCACTCCTTGCTGGACGCGCCTGGGATTTATCGATCGAATAGACTTCTGATGCTGAAATAACCAAGGAATTTGATGGACAATCTGTCTTGATATAGCGTTTCAGGCCGGCAAATGTTCAATGACAGTGATTCAATGTCATGAAAATCTGACAGACCCACACACCTGATCCTGATATTCAGCTAATCCTGAATATCCGCGTCGGAATGAATGAATGCCAACGGCTGATGGAAGCACAGAAAGGTGTGCCTGCTGCAACGTAAACAATATGCAGCCAATAGGGTTCACGGCACCAGAATATTCCTTTTTCCTGTTGACGTGGATCACAATAACCATCCATTTCCGCGTCTTCATCCCAGAAAAACGGGATCCCTTATCCTGGCAACGCCTTTAACCAATTCCTACCGTCATTATTTGAAGACAGAAAATCCTATAATGGTTTCAACAGACCATGCTAATTCAACTCCAAATGCATGCGAGTCATTAGCAATTTCCTCCTGAATTTCCTTAATAATCTAAATTTAATTCATCTTTACCAACATAATTGCCCCATTAATTTCCGGCGTTCATCCAAATCAATGGAGCCACGGCGCGTTGCCCGTCTAGGGTTCGCGCCTCCCACAAATACCAGCCTGCCGGGATGGCAGGGAGCGTTACGAAGGCATCACCTCCCTCTCTGTGGGCAGTGAAAACAATGCGACCTGTTGCGTCATACAAAGTATGATGGACAAGCCCTGTCGCCTCAAACCGGACCTGGACAGTCCCTTCCCCGGGCCGGGGCCAAACATGAAGCCATTGGCCAACCGGTTTTTCAGGTGCCGTGGAGACCGTACCCGTTCGACCGACACGCATGCCGTTGCCGAAACTGGCCACCCACATTTCCTGTGGATCATAAGGATTGAAAAAAACACGTTCCGGATGACCGAAAGGATAACTTTCGACCAGGGTCCAGGAAGGTTGGCTGGCGCTTTTGTCATGCGTTACCCACAAGCCCTCAGCTTCAGTGGTGAGATACATCGTCTCCGCATCCATGGGGTCAAAGCTTACGGAACTCACCCGGTGAAATTGCTGGGGTCCGGTGATGGGTTGCCAGTTGATGCCGCGATCCACCGTCCGCCACAAACGACCCAGGTCATTGGCAGGCCCTCCCCAGCCACTCCACACACCGACATACCAGGTCGATTGCGAGGGATCAGAAGGATCCAGGACCAGGTCCTTGGTCCAGAATCGCATTTCCGGACGGGATCGGTCGTCCCAGGTCATCCCTCCATCCGTACTTACAAAGACACCGCTGGAATCGCTGAATACACTGGCGGTGTTGTGCTTGCGGGCCGACCAGGTGGTCACCAGTGTCCCGTCATCCAGGGCATGTACATTGAAAATACGGCCCTTGTTGGCCGGAGGATTGGGCAATTTGGTCCAGGTAGCCGTGGCGGGCTGGGAAATACCGTCCGCACGCCAGAGACCCCCGATGGCATCATCAGGAGCAAGTACGCTGACATAGAGCTGATCAGGGTGGTACAAATTGGTCGCGACCCAGATCACCGGATGATCAAAATCGCGCATCACCTGCCAGGTGCTCCCCAGGTCATCCGACCACAATACATGTCCGTCCCGGAATGATGGAAATAGTCGATTGTCGGTCACATAAGTGGTCTGATAAATATCATGGACGGATGAAGTGGCACCAAACCACAAATTGGCGACAGGATGACGCGCGATCCGGTACATGGTATTGTGGGCATGGCCCTGGTAATCAAAACTCCATTTTTGACCGCCATCCTTGGAGCGCACTCCACGGATATCCGTAAAACATCCGAACAAATGGTCCTTGTCAAACCACTCCATGTGCCACACCGTTGTTTGTTCCATACCCACTCCACGGTAATATTTCTTCTGAGGGGTGGGCATGCCTGGCGGATTTTCATCCACAGGGTCCAGATAGACCTGGTGCCAGGTATCACCCCCGTCTTTGGTGCGGTGGATAAAACCGTAATCGGTAAAAAGCGCGTCATTACTGTTCAGGGCATTGACGGTAAATCCCAAAGCGTTCCCGCCCCAGTACCAACTCAGATCCCCTTGATGACCGGAATAACCGGTGTATATGTTGGCATTATTATGATAGTGAAACACTTTTTCCCATGATTGACCCCCATCCGAGGTCTTGATGACATTGGCTCTTTCGGTATCGTCACTTCCCGCCAGGTAACACGTATGGGGATCGTTGCGGGCCATGTCCAGATAGCACACAAAGTCCTCGGAAACATCGATCCCGTTCATGGCCGGCGTCCAGATACCGGATTGATTATCCATGCGATAAACCCCCCGGATCAAGGCCCAGTAATTGAAGCCGAGATTGGACACCCAAACGCTGTTTTCATCTCCCGTCAGCGCAAAAAATCGTGTCAGTTGGCTATCGCTGCCCCCCCCGAAACCAATAATGACTTCGCCGTCCGGGATTCCGGAATAATCCGCCAACTGGAAGGACTGGCCTCCATCGTCAGAAACCAGTATGCCGTCGTTGGTGCCCAAATAAATTTGGTCTCCCTGCCAATAAACTCCACTGAGAAGGATACCGGCACCATTATCCAGAGCCGTCCACACCGGAACAGCCGTCTGACCCCCGTCTGCCGAAAAGAAGATACGGGAATAGTCCGTCCAGATCACTCTGTCGGGCATCTCGTAATCCGCATAAACAAACCACTTGCCTTCAAAAGGAAAAATGTCTCCGTCCAGGAATTCCCAGGTCAACCCGTTGTCGATACTTCGGGCCGGCTGCAACACGAAATTGTCCGCGCTGTACAGCAAAGCATACTTCAAACCGGGTACAACCGTATGACATACCTTTGAAAAGCCGTTGGTTTGCGCTTCCGTAAAATGGACGACATCATACTGCAAACCGCCATTGTGGGTATAATACAAACCACCCAAATCACTGGCGATATAGACCTCATCCGGCTGGCCGGGATGAATGGCAGGGCTGAACAGGGCCCCTCCGCCTCCAATGCCGCGTGAGAAAAATTGAGCGGGTTGTCCGTGGTGTACAACAGGCAACAAAAGCCAGGCAGCACACAGTAGCCATAGTCGCATGATCCTGATGGTTCATTTCGATGGGAAAAAACAGGTCCGTCGGCACGCATGCTTCCGGATTCCTTGCCAAGTTAGGCAAACCAGGAATAACGACCAGCCGTGTGACCAGATCCCGGATGAGCGTGACATGCATGGCGGCCATTACCCTCAGCAAGCCGCTCCATGCCATCGTCCCTGACGGCCCGGAACCCGCCCCATTCCGATGCGGCTGGCGCCTCGATCAGGCTACGCATTGAGGATCCCGAGAGAAAATGACCAACAAGCCAATCTTACTTCCTGACCCGCGCGGGAAAGAACCACCCCCGCCCTATCCCTTTCTTGATCATGCTTTGGCGATCAAGCTGCCAAGCGTTCGGAATCAGCCGGTTCTGCCAGGGCGTATTGAATCATTTCTTCGAGATTCATAGCAGCCCCTTCCTGCCAGCATTTCTCAAAAGCCCCGGCGTCCATCTGCTGCCGTACCCGATCCCTGGCTTGCTGGATAAGTATCTGCAAATCATCCCAGACAGGTAACTCTGTGGTCATGCGCAGGTGGTCAGCCCCGCTCATGAGAATAATGGCATGCTCCGGTCTGTTTTCGTTGATCGAAACCAATGACCAAATTTCCAATGACCAAGCTATCGCTTCATAAAAATGGAGACTTTGGCTGAGCAACAAACTCTCCCGCAAATAATTCTTGGCATTGGCATGCTGTTCCATGACTTCGCACAACGCAAATCCGGCCAGGGTGATGATGAAGGAAATCTCATCCTTGTCCTTTCGGGCAATGGCCATGCTCTCCTTGTAATACGCCTTCGCCAACGAGGTTTGGTGGCCGTTGTAAATGGCATTCCGCCCCAGCGCGCTCAGTGCCAGACTGATTCCGGTGGGCAGGTCAATCTTGCGAAACCGCTCAAGACTCACCTTCAGCATTTGGTCTGCCGACGCATATTCCTGAATGATCGTTTGAACCACCCCGGTAATGAGGGTTGCCGTTGCTACCAATTCATCATCATCCTGGGCCAGGATCAATGCCAAATGGCCGCCCAACGTCTCCTGAAATGTGACCATGTCACGTTGCAGAAATGCCATTATTCCCGTATGCGCGGCCAGGAGTGAAAAAGTGTAATCATCCAGTTTGTTCTCCGTCTCACGATGCAAAATCCATGCTCGCTTCAGCCAGGTATA
The DNA here is from genome assembly GCA_964471595.1 of uncultured Saprospiraceae bacterium. Taxonomy (GTDB): domain Bacteria; phylum Bacteroidota; class Bacteroidia; order Chitinophagales; family Saprospiraceae; genus JAGNXB01. The sequence goes on along the minus strand of CAYYGN010000008.1, from coordinate 68,740 downwards.
GCCCTCCAGGGTATGCGCATTTACCCACCAGAACAACCAGAGATTCCAGGATATGACCGTCACCTTTTGCAAATCCTCTTTGTGCATGAGAAAATCCAGGGATTGCCGGATGTTGGCATGTTCTTTCTCCAGGCACTTCAAAAGTTCCGCCTGATCCGAGGTGCTCCGGTGCAATTTGATTTGCCCTAATGCTTCCGCATAGTAGTCCGCCTGCCGCTGAAGCATTTCGTCCCGTTTGTTCTCCTCCTTCAATTTCGAAATGGCAAACTCCCTTACACTCTCCAACATCTGGAATCGGGGTAATACCGTCTCTTCTTCTCTGTGCAGAAGACTTTTGTCCAAAAGGGATCCGAGAATAAAATAGGGATCTTCACCGGTAGAAAGGGGAATGGCTTCCAGGCTGTTCAGGAAGACGCCGGAGGGGAACACGCTGATCTGGAGGAGCATTTCCTGTTCCGAGGCATTGAGAAGGTCATAACTCCAGGCAATGGTATTTCTTAGGGTCCTTTGACGTTCGGGGATATCCCGATATTTGGTTTTCAGGACATCCAGACTTTGCCCAAGTCGCTGGAGCAGTATGGCCGGTGAAAAGAGATTGATTTGACTGGCGGCCAATTCGATGGCAAGGGGCAATCCCTCCAGTCGGCGACATATGGCCAGTATGATTTCCCGGTTTTCTGCATGGATGCCGAAGGAAGGTTGGACGGCTTTGGCCCTTTGCACAAACAACTGAACGGCTGACGGCAATGCCGGTTCGCTATCCTCCCTGTCGGGCGTGTGCTTCAATGGCGATACTCTGTAAACTTGTTCACTGGACAAACTCAATCGCTCTCTGGAAGTCACCAATATCTCAAGACCCGGAGAGGCCACCAGCAACTCATCAATGGACGGTGCCGCCTGGATGACCTGTTCGAAATTGTCGAGAATCAACAAAAAGCGTTTGTTGCTCAGGAAAATTTTCAGACTCTCAAAGACATTCGCCCCCGAAACTTTCATACCCAAATGGTGTGCTATCGTTTCTGCTACCTGGGAAGCCTCCCTCACAGGGGCGAGAGGGACAAACGCCACGCCATGCGGGAAATGATGCTGAATGCGCTGTCCGATTTCCACTGCCAGACGGGTTTTTCCGATCCCTCCCGGACCCGTCAGGGTGATCAACCGGATATCCTTGTCCATCAACATTTGCATCAATTCGGCTATCTCGCGATCACGTCCGACAATGGAATTGGCCTTGGCCGGAATGGAATGGTAGGAAGAGAACCCCGACTCAGCAATGTTGTGCTGAAGCGTCATATTGAACCTTTCGGTCAACAACACGGCCAGATCACTCATGACTAGTTGACTCAATTCCTTGCTGTTGCGGAAATGCTTGTAGGAAACCCGGTCGTCCTTCTGGATTCTGTCCAGAAGCTCCATAAGCCGGGGATCCCGTTGTCCATCCGTCTCCTTGATATAGATCAACTTGGGCATACCCTCCGACCGGTTGTACTCATCTTCCAAACCGGAAATTTCCTCTTCCGGCGCCACCCAACCGTAACGGTTCCAGTAAATGCCTACAAAAATGTGACTCTGGGCCAGATATTGCCGGTACAAATTGCGGGGCGCATGCGTACGGGCCCCGAGTTCAAACAATATCGGGGTCAATTGGATCTGTTGAATGGCTTGCTTGACCGCCATTCGCTCCGCAGACAATTCCTGGATGGTGGAACTGATGAAAACCCTCAGCCGTTGATCCGGGGTCAGAATGGAATTCCCGGGTGCCAATTCCTGTGTCGATGTCATGATTTCCATGGTTTAACAGGTCAAAATTGAGGACACGATCAGGTGCCTGCAAACAAAATCCGATGAATTGCTGATTATGGCCAATGAACTGTCGGAATGTCCCTGCTTTTCGGAAATTAAACGGCATGGATGACCACACCAGGATGCAGCATCATGGTTCATGACACATGCCTGCCTACTCACTGATCATGTCAACAAGTAAAATCCATTGGGGGAAATATACCCTGATCCTGCTTGAGCAAGGAGTATTATTTTCCCAACCATTGCTTGAAATGGGACACTTTCTCCCTGCTTACGAGGGATTCCTTGTCAATGGAGGGCTTCAAATAGAGCTTGAGCCGGTTGCCGAAATAGTCGTGTATGGCATCAATACTTTTGGTCGATACGAGAAATCCGCGACTGATCCGAAAAAAATCCGATGGCGGAACCATCTCTTCGATCTCATCCAGGGTGTAATCGACAATGAATTTCTTGTCGTCAAACGTCTTGAAGAAATTCAGCTTGTCATCACTGAAGAAATAAGCGATGTCCTTCAACTCCACGGATACCAGTCTTTGTCCCTGCTTGACCAGAAACCTCTTTCGATATTCCTTGTGCCCCATGGCGTGCTTCAACTCTTGCACCAGATGCTGAATGCCGGGCTGCAACGCCAAAGGATCGGGTCCGGACTGACGCAGCGTCTTGAATTTCAGCAGCGCTGCTTCCAGTTCATCTTTCTGGATCGGTTTGAGCAGATAATCGACACTATTGACCTTGAAGGCCTTCAGGGCGTACTCGTCATAACTGGTGGTGAAAATAACAGGGGCCGCAACCCTGATCTGATTGAAGATCTCGAAACTCTGCCCGTCTGCCAGCTCAATATCCATGAGAATCAGGTCGGGCGTCGGATGTAGCTTCAACCATTCGACGGAGTCCCTGATACTGCCGGCTGTACCGACCACAATGGTATCCATGTCAATGGATTGCAACGTCTTCTGCAGCTTCCGGATGGCGAGTTCTTCGTCTTCCACAATCAGGATATTCATGGCTTTACTGTTTTCAGATGTCATGATGAATCACATGGGTAAAATTGGTGCCTTCCTGAAAATTGACCAATCCGGATGTGTTGAACCGGCAGAATGGCAGGATCAAACGGTATCGGGAGGAGATCAATTGTACCGTCGAAGGGCTCATAGCAGGGGAATTCTGACCAGAAATTGTTGTTCCGTTTGTTCAACCACCACATCTGTCCTGCGCAACAACTTGTACTTCTCCCGAATATTGGAGAGCCCCACTCCCGTTGAATCTATCACTGCCCGCAGCTTGAGCCTGAGTTTGTTGCTGATCTCGAGATAACCGTCAGGGCAGGTCTTGATATGGATCTCCAGAGGATCTTCCCGGTCAACGACATTATGCTTGACCGCGTTCTCGACCAGGAGTTGCAGACTCAACGTGGGCAATTCCCTATCCATGAAGGCCTGATCTATGTCCAAGATCAATCGAAATCCGTCTCCGTATCTCGTGGTCAGCAACCTGGCATAAGACATGATGAAGGGCACTTCCTGCCCGAGCGTACTTAACCCGCTTTCGTTATTTCTCAACAAGTAACGGTATACTTTACTCAGTTCATTCAAAAACAATACTGCCTTTTCCTTATCCTCATAAATAAGGGACGAGAGCGTATTGAAACTGTTGAAGAGAAAATGCGGGTTGACCTTCTCCTTCAAACGGTCAAATTCCTGCCTCAACTGCATTTGCTCGATCATCTCCTTTTCAGCGGCGGCTTCCTTGAATTTTTCAATGATGTAGATGACTTCCCACAACGACTCGAAAACAATATTGACCCCAAGCCCCACCAAATATCCATACCACAAATCCTCCTGCTGGATGGAATATCCCAATATGCCCAATCCATGAAATATAAAAAAAATAACCAGGATGGACGGCGTCATGACGATCAAATTGATGGGAATCGTCAAAAACACCCGCTTCCGCGTCTCGCTCAACGAGGGATACCTGACATGGATATAATGACTGTACATATAGTGGAGGCGCCATGAAGCGTACCCCAGCAAATGCAGTAAAGGGAAGGCAAATAGCCATATCCGCCAATCCCAGAATATGCGATCGTCATAAAGGATGTAACAAAGAAACCCGCTGATCACGGGCATGGACAGCCAAAAGCTGACATACTGATACCGGGGTGGCGTCGGAAAGGTCATTGTCCTTGAATCTGGGAATTGAAGAGTGGCAAAACCATTTCCCGGTTCCCATCGGTTTCCCTGAGCTGGATACCCTCGGCGTGCAGCAAACGGTACTTCATGACCAGATTGTCCAATCCTTCATCCACATCCAGATGACGGACAATTGTCTTCTCATGAATACTGTGTACAATAGACAGGCGTGCCTTATCGTCCGATTTGATCGAAATGTGGAGGGGATTTTCCCTGTCCAATGCATTCGTGTAAATGATGTTTTCAAGAATCACATGCAAGCTGAGCGGTGGGATGAGTTTGGCCAGATGGTCCTCCTGAATGGCAACAGCACTTTGAATGGCCTTCCCGAATCGTGTCTTGGTCAGATTGAGATATGCCTTGGCAAACCGGAGCTCATCCCTGAGCGGTACCAGAAATTCTTCGTCGCTTTGCAACAGATACCGGTGCACATGGGTCATGTCATCCAGAAATTGTTCGGCGGCTTCTTCGTCCTCATGAATAAGCCCGGACAGGGTGTTGAAACAATTGAACAAAAAATGAGGATTGATCTGCCCTTTCAGACCAAGCAATTTGCTGCGTCGATAGGCATTTTTCAATTTTTCACCCTCCGACAGGGACTCCTTCCATTGTTCCCAGTTGGCAAGCCCTTCGTTGATGAAAGTGATGACCGTTGACATGATGCACCCGTACAGAATGGTCCACCACAAATGATCCATTTGTACCGGACATGAAAGCGGATTCCAGTGGTCGTACATGTAAAATGCGCCATAAACAGCTCCAATGTTCATGGCGTAAAAGACCGGCAGCATGATGCGAATCCGCAAAAACAGATCACTTGCCCTGGGAAATCGGCGTTGCACCAAAACCGCTACGGATCCGAAAACGGCATAGATGGCAAAGAAATATACCGCGCTGACCCCGAATCCCAAGGAAAAATCCGCCCAATCCCTGACACTACATGTGCCAAAGATCAACACATTCATGAAGATGATATAAGGAATGATGATCCATATGAAGACCAACGGTTCCTTCTTGCTGTATCTCTTCACCGCCATTGTACAAAATTAACCCGGGGGGCGGATGCCCTCACCGTAAAATGGATGAATCGTACCACAGGCAGATGAGTTGTCTTTTGCCGGAGATGAACTGTGGGTCAAACCCCCTCCTCCCTGACAGTGTCTTCCTGTCAACCCCCTGCCTGCAGCCCTGGCCGGGTTTCATTACATTTATCCCTGCGAATCACGGACTGAATGACTCCCGACATCCTGACGACACTGGCCATTATCGGCCTCGCGCTGGTGCTCTTCATCTGGGAGCGGTTATCCGTAGATACGGTGGCCATCCTGGTGATGACAGCCTTCATGCTGACCGGCATTCTCAGTCCTGCCGAAGGGTTCGCGGGCTTTTCCAACCCCGCAACCCTCACGGTCGGCGCCATGTTTGTCTTCAGCGCCGCCGTCTTCAAATCCGGAATCCTCAACCGGCTTGGTCAATTCCTGGTGGTCACCGGCCGGCGCAGTTACTCGCATCTTCTACTCGCCGTGATGGGCCTGGCCGGCATAATGAGCGCCTTCATCAACGATACGGCCGTCGTCGCCCTGCTCATGCCCGTCCTGATCCAGGTCAGCCGCGATTCGGGCATCAGCCCTTCCCGTCTCCTGATCCCACTGAGTTTCAGTGCATTGCTGGGCGGGGTATGCACCCTTATCGGCACCAGCACTAACCTCCTGGTCAGCGGCATCCTCTCCGACCAGGGACTTGTCCCGTTGGGCATGTTCGAAATGACACCGGCAGGGCTGTCTTTTCTCGCGGCAGGTATCGCATACATGTTCCTGGCCGGCCGATGGCTGCTGCCCGACCGGAAGCTAAAGGAAACGGTCCAGGAAGATTTCGGCATGGCCCGGTATTTGGCCGAAATCCGGCTACACCCCGAAGCCAAATCCGTAGGGACCACGATCGACGAATCGCCGCTGGTGCGGGATCTGGATGTCGAAATCCTGCAACTCATCCGGCAGGACGGCGCTCTCGCATTCCCCATGCCTTATACCGAACTCAGGGCCGGAGACACGCTAAAAGTGCGTTGCGACGTACGCAAGTTGGAAAAACTGGCCGGCCGGCAAGGCATTACCGTCCGTGGGGACCTTGGCGAATACGAAGAAACCGGCGCCAAACTCTATGAGATGCTGGTCACTCCGGGCTCCCCCTTTATCGGACGCTCCCTCGCCGAAATCCGGTTCAAGGAAATATTCCGCGGCGCCTCCGTCCTCGCCATCCGCAGCCGGAAAACCGTCATTCACGAAAGAATAGGTCGCACCATCCTCCGGGAAGGCGATGTCCTTTTGGTCAGGGCAGAAGCCCGTATCCTGCCGCAAATCAAAGAATCCCGAGCCCTGCTCATGCTCTCCCAGGCCTCCAGCCCCAAGCTCAACCTCCGTCATGCCGCCTTTACCCTTCTGGTCCTTGTCGCCGTCATGACTTCGGCAGCTTTGGGATGGCTGCCCATCGTCGTTGGCGCAGCTGCCGGCGTTGTCCTTTTGGTCGCTGCCGGCATGATCAAACCCGACGAAGCTTATCAGGCCATTGACTGGAAGGTCCTTTTTATGCTGGCCGGTATCCTGTCCATGGGGACCGCTCTTCAGAAAACAGGCGCCGCAGCCCTGTTGGCCGACTCGGTAACGGAAATGCTGGGCAGTTGGGGTCCGCGTGTCGTGCTTTCCTTTTTCTTTGTCCTCACCTTCTTCCTCACCAATTTCCTGTCCAACAACGCCACCGCCGCCCTGCTGGTACCCATCGCTCTCGTCAGCGCCGAATCCATGGGCGTCAGTGCCAGACCCTTCGTCATGGCGGTCACGTTTGGCGCCTCCCTCAGCTTCATGACCCCTATTGGCTACCAGACCAATACCATGATCCTGGTGCCCGGGCAATACACCTTCAGGGATTTCCTTCGCATCGGCACCCCTCTCAACCTCCTTTTCTGGGCGATGGCCACCTGGTTGCTGCCCTGGTTTTTTCCCTTTTGAAAACCGGGCCCGAGGCCTCATTGCCTATTTCTTGCCCAAAGCCTGGGCCTGCTGTCGGTCCTGTTGGGCTTCGGCACCGCGACCCAGTGCCTCCAGGGATTTGGCGCGCTCGTTGTAATACAAAGCCTGGCCGGGATTGAGCCGGATCGCCTGGCTGAGATCGTCATAGGCTTCCTGCGGCTTGCGCAGCGCATTGCGCACCAATCCCCGCTCGTAATAAATGTCCGCATGGAAAGGCTTGAGCGCGAGGTATGAAGTATGGTCGGCTTCCGCCTTGGCATACTCGCCCCGGTTGACGTAAATCAACGAGCGATTGAGAAACCCGTTCGCATTGTCCGGATCCAGTTCAAGCCCTTTGCTGACATCCGCCAAAGCGCGGTCCAGATCGCCCAGCATGCCGTAAGCAGCCGCGCGGTTGATGTAAATCTCACCCAGATCGGGATCCAGTTTGATGCCTTCCGAGTAGTCGTTGAGCGCCTCCTTGATCTTGCCCTGATCGAAAAACAACTTGCCCCTGCTGTTGTAGGTTGACGCCAGCGGTTTGAGGCGGATCGATTCGTTGTAGTCGGCCAATGCCAGATCGGTCTGACCCGACTCCCGGTAAAATCGCGCACGGTTGTTCCACGGCGTATGGACGTTTTCATAGTACTTGAGGACGTGTGTCCACAATGTGCCCCCGCTCTCCCAGATCCGGTTTTGCCGGACGGTAAGGAAAGCCATCGCGCACAGCCAGGCCACCGCCAGCAATCGGACCATGGACGCATACCTGGGTCGCTGCACCCATCCGTTGAGCCACCAGGCCAGCATGAAGATCAACCCGAGGTACGGGATATAGGTAAACCGATCGGCCAGGAATCCCTGCCCCGCCGCCAGGATCTGCAGCAGGAACATGACATTGAAGGTGAAAAAGGCCATACCGAATACATACGGGCGCAGGTCTTTCTTCCACCAGGTCCACACCACCGCAGCCACCGCCGCGATTCCCGCCGGAGAAGCATAAAAGATGACAGGCATCTTCGCTTCGTAGGGGTACAGGGGAGACATTTTGTAGGGGACGACAAACTTGACCAGATACACGACATAACTGGTGAATCCCACCATGATTCGCTCGACAAACGTGTATTTGGTCGTGTCATCCAGACTTTCGTTTTCGCGCAGCATGTAAATCCCCAGGAGGCCGACAGCCAGGGACATCAGGAAATATGGCCATTTTTCGATCACCAGCCCCAGCTTCAGAGGTCTGCGTCGCAGATAGTCCACGCACAGCATGGACAGGGGAAGGGTGACGGCCTGGATTTTGGACAACAGGCTCAGGAGAAACAACAGGAGGATCCAGATGACCAACCGGCCGGATTTCCGACCACCTTCCAGGTACCGGATATACAACAACAATGCCCCCAGGAAAAAGGCGCCGAAGAGGACGTCTTTCCGCTCGGTGACCCAGGCCACCGATTCCACCCGCATGGGGTGGATACCGAATACCAGCGCCCCGAAAAACGCCGCCAGGGCAGGGAGGCCCAGAGCGAGGAATATCCGGTAAACCAGCCAGACACAAACCAGGTGGAGCAGCAGGTTGTTGACGTGGTAAATGGTGGGGTCCAGACCGAACATGGCCTTTTCGAAGGCGAAGGTGAGGATGGTCAGCGGGTTGTAGTTGCCGATCACATCGCTGGTAAAAATCCCCTTGATGCTGGTCCAATTGAAGACTTCCAGATTGGGGTTTTCGAGGACATTGACGTCGTCATCCCAATTGACGAATCCGTTGCTCAGGGAATTGGCAAACACGATGGCCGTCAAAGCCAGCGCGATCCACGGATACCACCGGCCTTCGGTGGATGGTGGGGATGCCGGGCGTTTTCCCTTGTTTTTGCGTACCGTTTGGGCCATGGGAATCAGGTTGGGTTTTGGGTTAGAGGGGATACAAAAGTCAGGCCCGTTTTGGCCCATGCGAGGTCAGCCAGGCCCAAAGGGGAAGTGGTGGAAACCGCAGCGCGCCGAAGGGGGGAGGACGGGTCCGGCGACCAGGCCATCCAGAGGTGCATGAACCCTTCAGCATCTTCTTCGACATGCAGTCCGACCGAAGGGCATCCCGCCATGCGGAAACGGGACTGCAGTTCCCGTTCCACATTCGTGATGCGGGCCGTTTCGGGCCGGTGAACCGGCGCGAGAAGCCTGCGCAGGTCTTCGGCGTCCCTCCGGCATACCCAGGCCCAGACCCCCGAACCGGCCGGGGGCGGAAATTCGCGGACGTGCAGTTCCCGGATCAGGGCCCCTTCCGGGGGGCCGTCGGGCCACAGGCAAAGCCGGGAAGGGGCTTCCCCGACCAAATCCAGGTCGGGACGGACATCGGCCAGGTATTGTCGGGCAAGATCCCCACCCGCTACCCGGGCCTTCTCCCGCAGCAACAACAGGCGGGAAGGGTCGGCATCCGCCCGATCGACGGACAAACGACAGGGTGCGGGCACCCGCGATGAAAGTGCGGCAATGATCCACTCACCGCGGACCTCCTCCGGTGCCAGCCGCCATAACGGGACCAGCCACGCCAGGTCTGTCCTGCCCGCAGTATCCGGCCAGGCTTGCCAGGGCGTCAGGCCTTCCGGCCAACGGTCGAGCCACCAGGCATCCATGCCCGGAGGCAAAGTAGGGGACATGGCGGATGGGTGTTCCCAGGATCTGAATTGTCCGGCCGTAAACATCGCCGGCTAAATTAGGCACACGGGTGCATTCCGCCGCTGTACCTCCTTCCTTACCTACCTTTGATGACATGATGGGGTTCTTGTCATCCCTCCGCATGTCACGGCTCCGGTCAAGGCGATACCGCTGGGCGGCCAGAACCGTCCTGTTTCTCGCAGGCCTGGCCTTGTTGGCCGATTTCCTGGCCAATGACAAACCCCTGTATTGCGTGTATGAGGGCCGCACCTATTTTCCTGTATTCTCGGGACAAGCTGCCCGGATGGGATGGACAGACTGGCCAGATGCCTTCCATCGCGGAGACTGGCACGCGCTGTCCTTCGATCGGGTAGTGCGCACCCCCGTTCCGTATGGCCCGGGTTATCTCGATCTGCGCAATGCCCGGTTTGCGGGTCCGTGGGATGCCCAGGATGTGGCCTCTGTGCGATACCGGCATTGGCTGGGCACCGATGCGCTGGGCCGCGATGTGCTCGCCGGAATGATCCACGGCACCCGAACGGCGCTCCTGGTAGGTCTGTTGGGCACCGCCATTGCCTTTTTTCTCGCTCTCTGGCCGGGGGGATGGACAGGATTTTACGGAGACGAACGGCTGAAAGCGGGACCCTTCCGGATTGGCGGGGTGCTGCTCGCCCTGCCTTTGGCCTGGTTCTACCTTTTCAGGACGCCCTTGTTGTCGGGACTGGAGGGCGCCGGACGTCTGGCGGTCGCTCTGATCGCAGGAGGATTGTGGATCCTGCTACTGTCCAGGGCAGGTGGCTGGATGGACCGCAAATGGCGGACAAGGCCACTGACCGTGCCGGTCGACCTGTTGGGCATGCGGGTGATCGAAGCGATTCAGGCCATGCCGGGGTTGTTGCTGCTGCTCGCCATGATCCCGCTTTTTGCCTCTCCTTCGGTATGGAATGTCGTGCTGATCACCGGCCTGATCCGTTGGCCGGGCATGGCGCGATTTCTCAGGGCCGAACTCCTCCGGATACGTGAATTGCCTTATATCGAATCAGCGCGGCTGTCCGGCATTCCCGAATATCGTCTCCTGTGGCGACATGCCCTGCCCAACGCATTGCCTCCTTTGCTGGTCCTGATGGCCTTCAGTATATCTGCCGGCGTCCTGCTGGAAGCTTTTCTCTCCTTCCTGGGATTAGGGGTGCCGCCCGACCAGGTCACCTGGGGCAGTTTGCTCCAGGCCGCGCGCAGGCAATTTTCAGCCTGGTGGCTGGCCGTTTTTCCGGGGATAGGGATTTTTCTGACCGTCACAGCCTTCAATCTGCTCGGGGAGGCCCTGCAGGACCGGCTGGACACCCGAAAACCCTATCTGCCCCTGAACGAGCCGGCGCCTTAACGCATCTTTTTGGGAAAAAGGTTGGATTTGCCGCGTTTGGTTGAGAGCTCACCATTCTTTCCCGTCGTCCCTTTGGTGGCGTCCTCGTTGACGGGGCAGCCTTTCTTCTGACTGCTGCAAGACGCCATGCTGCCGCCAAGCAGGATGCCCCCCGAAAACAACAGGAGCAGGAGGTAGGACCGGGTCGAAAAACGTCGAATGAAGGCTGAATCCATGGCGTATGGGGATAAAAACGGGTAAAAATACAGGAAATTGCCTGTTTTCGGAACGAAAAATGCCGGAATTCCGCCCATTTATCATCGGGTGGGTTATTTTTGCCGGGTCTTCATTCACATTACTAAAATCCATCAAATGAACAAAGGAGATCTGATCAACAAGATCGCAGCAGATGCCAACGTAACGAAGGCCCAGGCTGCTGATGCCCTTAATGCTGTGATCGACGGTATCACGGGTACGCTGAAAGCCGGTGACAAAGTGACCCTCGTTGGTTTCGGCACCTTCTCCATCAGCAAGCGGGAAGCCCGTTCCGGTCGCAACCCTCAGACCGGTAAAACCATTAAGATCGCCGCCAAGAATGTGGTACGGTTCAAGCCCGGCAAGGAACTTGCCGACACCGTAAACTGATCCATTTACGGCATCCCGACAAAAGGGCCTTCTCCGGAAGGCCCTTTTGCTTTCCTGCCTGAGGGTGGGCCGGTTTGGCAAAAGCGGGCTAACTTTCCTGCCTGTATGAACCCTTTGGATTCCTGGATTGCCCGGGCCCGGGAATTTGCCCGGCAGGACATCCGGCAGCGGATGCCGGAGCACCACTATTTCCACCATCTGGAACACGTCGAGCAGGTGGCCGAAGCGGCCGGTCAACTGGCCGGCGCCGCCGGCCTGGACGCCCGCGAAAGCGCCATCCTCGAGATCGCCGCCTGGTTTCATGACCTCGGGTATGCCAATGGCGCCGCCGGGCACGAAGAACGCAGCGCCGCGCTCGCCCGCAGTGTAATGGAACCCCTCGGGATCGGCGAGGACATGCTGACCCGCATCGAAAATTGCATCCTGGCGACCCGCATGCCCCAGCGACCTGCCGACCGTCTGGAAGCCCTCATGGCCGACGCCGACCTCAGCCACCTGGGCACACCGGGATACTGGAATTTCATCGGCAAATTGCGCCAGGAATTGCGCGAAGTCCATGGCAAAACCATGAATGACGAGGAATGGCTCCGCTTCGAGGTGGATTTCATGGAAAACCACGCCTACCATACGCCTGAAGCCCAGGCCCTCTACGGCCGCCAAAAGCGCAAACACCTCAAAAAACTGCAAACCATGCTGGCCCTCCACCAGCCCGGCAACCTACAGGCTGAAGAGGAAGAAACCCTGCTGGATGGACAGAAACTGGGGCGCGGTGTAGAAACCATGTTCCGGTCCGCTTACCGCACCCACATCAACCTCAGCTCCATCGCCGACAACAAGGCCAACATCATGCTGAGCATCAACGCGATCATCATCAGCATCACCGTCAGCACCCTGGTCCCCCGATTTGGCGAACACCCCGCCCTCATCCTTCCCACCATCCTGTTGCTGATCGTCTGCCTCGGCGCGATCGTCTTTGCCACCCTTTCCACCATGCCCAAGGTGACCACAGGAACCGTCACCCGCGATGCCGTCCGCAAACGGGAGGCCAACCTCATCTTCTTCGGCAACTTTTTCAATATGCCCCTCGAAGATTATCAGTGGGGAATGAACGAACTCATCGGCGACAAGCGGTTCATTTACAATACCATGACCCGTGACCTCTATTTCCTCGGCAAGGTACTCGCCCGCAAATACGCCCTTCTCCGCTGGTGCTACCTCGTCTTCATGTGGGGCCTCATCGCTTCTGTCGCGGCCTTTGCCCTGACCTTCCTTACCGGCGAACCGTCATAGTACTATCTTTGTTGTCCTGTCAAACAAACATCCCGCGATGATTTCTCAGCGAATGGAACAGGCGCTCAACGCGCAGATCGAAATGGAGGCTTCCGCCTCCTTCCTCTACCTGTCCATGGCCGCCTGGTGTGATCGGAAGGGCCTCAACGGCGCTGCCCGGTTCATGTACCGGCAAAGTGCGGAAGAAAGAAGCCATATGCTGCGCATCTTCCACTACATCTCCGACGTGGACGGGACAGCCGCCACACCCGGCATCCGCCAACCCCCGCACGACTTTGCCTCCATCCGCGAGCTTTTCGAAGAGGTTTACGCCCACGAGCAAAAAGTAACCCACGCCATCCACAAACTCCTCGATCTGTGCAACGAGGAGGACGATTACACCACCCACAACTTCCTGCAGTGGTACATCACCGAACAGCGGGAAGAAGAGGCGCTGATGCGCACCATCCTCGACAAGATCCGTCTCATTGGCGACGGTCCGCAAAGCCTCTACTTCATTGACAAAGAGGTGGAAGCCATCAACCAGGCCACCGCCGCCGCCGAAGCCGATGCCGAAGAGGAAATATGATCCCTCCTGTTTGATCCCGTACAACTACAAGGAACGCCACATGTCCGCCATGAAACAAATGCTCGGTTTTCTACTGATCCTTTCGACGGCTCATTTGTCCGCCCAGGATATCTCCGCTGCGTTGACAGTAGCCAATCCCGAAACTCCGGCGGCCTGCCCGGATTGCACCCATATGCCGGATATGTACCGCGACAACTGCAACGGTCGGAAACTGGCCGACCTGGTCCGCGACCACCTCCGTTATCCGCCGGAAGCGCGGGAGCGAAAGGCGGAAGGCACCGTCCATGTCGGCCTGGAAGTGAATACGGAAGGTCGCATCACCCATGTGCGCCTGATCAAAAAGGTGGATCCGGCTCTGGATGCGGAAGCCCTTCGTCTGGCCGAAATGCTGAAGGCAGATACCCGTCCCTGGAAACCCGCCCTGATGGATGGTCGCGTGGTGGCTTCGGAATATGTTTTCAAGGTACCCTTCGTCCTCAACCCTCCGCGGCTCCACCAGGGTGTGGCCAGCCCCGATGCGGACCGGCGTTGACGGGCGGAATCATCCGTGCCGGGCTTTGACCCGCATCCTCCTGGGGCCGTACCACAGCCAAAATCCCGAAACGGAAAAGACCAGGAGTGCCAAACTCATTACGGACGTGTAGAACAGTTTGAAACTGCCGTCTGTTCCCAGCCACCTGTCCACCAGGCTGCCATCGTGCAGCTGTTCGACCAGATCGGCATTCCTTCTTTCGATACGCAGCAATGCACCCGTTGCGCCATCAATCTGTACCCCCCAGAAATGATCCCTGAAGGTGAACTTCACCACTCCCTTTTCCGGGCGAACCTCCATGCGGTCGATGGCCACCGGCAGATCCGCCGCGACCTCCGCACGCAAGTAACGGCCGGCCAGCTTATGCAGGCTGTCGAGAGGCAGCCACTCCGCCAGATCCGAAGTGCGCCCTTCCTCCGTGGGCGCCAGGAGGAGCCCACCGCTGTTTTTCTTCCATCCCAACAACCCACCGGTTATGCCGATCCAGGCCATGAACAGAAACAGACCGATGCCGGTCCATCGGTGAAGGGTGCGTACTGCGCGCAAAACGCGGGCTTGCCGCTGTCGGGGATGGGGATTCATCTTTGGTTCAGGCGGACAAAGATACCCAAGTCGGTTCCTTGCACCGGGCTTCCGTTTTAGCGGAGAGGCAGAACTTCAAACGTTAAATTTTCACGGAAAAATCCCGAGACGTGTATCCCGGGCTGGAATTTCGGGTCAAATGGCATAATTTGTTCCGTCAAATCCCTCCTTATGGATCGCAAGGACTTCTTTGGCGCCTTCCTTCGCCGTCAGGAATCGCAATTTTCCGGCTCGGTTTCTCTGGACCCTTACACCGGACCCTGGACAGAGTCCGAGGTCATCCACCTGCTGAGACGCACAACTTTCGGTTTTGCACCGGATCAGACCGCTCCGTTTGTCGCTATGGGGATGGAAGCCGCTGTCGAGGCCGTGCTGGACGTGTCCGCGCCCATGCCCGACCCTCCGGTCAACGTGTACAGTACACCCGGGATGCCGGATCCGGATGCCGCTTATGGGGCCACCTGGGTAAACGCCCCGTACAATGTCGCCCTGCCTCCCGAGTACTACCAGGCCCGGACCGATGTCCTCAAAGCTTGGTGGACGGGTCAGATGATACAGACCGGCCTGAACATCCGGGAAAAAATGACCCTTTTCTGGCACAATCACTTTGCCGTGGAGGCCGATACCGTGCTGATCGCCCAGGCCGTTTACCACTACCTCGACAAATTGAGAGGCCAGTGTCTGGGCAACTTCAAGACCCTGACCAAAACGATTACCCTGGAACCCGCCATGCTTTTCTACCTGAACGGGTACCTCAATGCCAAAGCACAGCCCGATGAGAATTACGCCCGAGAACTGCTGGAGCTTTTCACGGTAGGCAAGGGACCGGCCAGCCAATACACCGAAGCCGACGTCAAGGCCGCCGCCCGCGTGTTGACCGGCTTCAGAATCAACCCTTTCTCCAGCCCGATTTCCCAGTTTTTCGACTTTACCCAACACGACACGGGCAACAAATCCTTCTCGCCTTTCTTCAACAATACGGTCATCACCGGCAAGCTGGGACCCGCCGGCGCCAACGAGCTCGACGACCTGCTGAACATGATCTTCGCCCAACAGGAAACAGCGCGTTTCCTGTGCCGGAAGATCTACCAGTTCTTTGTCTATTACGACATCACTCCGGAGGTGGAGGACCAGATCATCGGTCCGCTGGCCGACGTCTTTCTCAACAACCAATACGAGATCCGCCCTGTCATGGAAACCCTGCTGAAAAGCCAGCACTTCTATGATGTCCTGAGCATGGGATGCGTGATCAAATCTCCGCTGGATTTCGTACTGGGCATCAGCCGCCAATTCAAAATCCCCTATCCCGACCCGCAACCGGATCCGCGGCCGCTCTATCTGACCTGGGGCGTGAATACCTATTACGCCGCCATTTCCGGGCAAAATCTGCTGGACCCTCCGCTGGTGGCCGGATGGCCGGCCTGGTACCAGGCGCCCATGTACCACCGGGTATGGATCAATACCGACACGCTGGCCGGACGGTTTTTGCTGGTCAATGGCCTCACCGGCACCGGCGTGGATGTCGGAGGGGCGGGATTCAAACTCGACCCCATCCCGTTTGCCGAATCCCTGCCCGACCCGGTAGATCCCAACAAGCTGGTGGAGGACTCCATCCGTCATTTGTTTGCCCTCCCTGTTTCGGAGGCCACCCGCCAGTATTACAAAGGCTTTTTGCTGGGGGGACTGGACGACAGTTACTGGTCTTCGCTGTGGGTCTCCTACCAGGCCAATCCCGACAATCCCGACAACAAAAACGGCGTGATCACGCGGCTCTCGGCCATGTACCGGGAAATGATGGTCCAGGCCGAATACCACATCTCCTGAACCGCTTCCCCACCTACAAATATCCGGTCCGATGAAACGCAGGAAATTCATCCAGACACTGGCCCCGGTGGCCGTCATGCCCGCCTTGCTCCGGCCTTTCAGCGTGCAGGCCTTTCCCACCGCCGGCCGGCTGGCTCAAATGTTTTCGGGAGGCATTCCCAACGACCACATCCTGGTCCTCATCTTCCTCAATGGCGGAAATGACGGCCTGAACACCGTCGTGCCGCTCGACCAGATGTCCACTCTCTCGACGGCAAGGGCCAATGTCATGCTCCCGGAGGCCAGCCTGCACAAGATCACCGACAAGGAGATCGGCCTGCACCCTTCCCTGTCCGGGTTCAAAACCCTCTATGACGAACAAAAACTCCGGATCATCCAGAGTGTCGGCTACCCCCAGCCCAATTTTTCGCATTTCCGGAGTACGGATATCTGGGTGAGCGGTTCGGACGCCAACCAGTACATCGGGAGCGGATGGATGGGCCGATTCCTCGAACACAACTATCCGGGCTATCCCTCCGGATTCCCCAACGAAACGGAACCGGATCCCCTGGCCATCCAGCTCGGTGGCAACATGCCGTTGCTCTTCCAGGGCAATGCCACCCAGATGGCCTTCAATATCGGGTCTCCGGACATCTTCAGCGTATCAGTCGACCCGACCAATGACCCTGCCCCCGACACCCCGGCCGGACACGAACTGACCTTCGTCCGCACGGTCACCGGCCAGATCAACAATTACGCGCAGAACATCCTTTCGGCCTATGCCCAGGGATCCAACGCCTATGCCGGATACCCGGCACCCGGCACCAACTACCTCGCCGACGAACTCAAGGCCGTTGCCCGACTGATCAAAGGCGGTTTGAAGACCCGCATTTATCTCGTCAGCCTTTACGGATTTGACACCCATGCCGAGCAGGTCGTTGCCGGCAATACCGCCACCGGCGCTCATGCCAACCTGCTCAAGCTCCTCAATGACGCCGTGTTCTCCTTCCAGCGCGATCTCGAACAACTCGGGGAAGCCGACCGTGTCCTCGGCATGACATTCTCGGAATTCGGCCGCAGGATCATCTCCAATGCCAGCACCGGGACCGACCACGGTGCGGCCGCTCCTCTCTTTCTGTTTGGCAACAAGGTGCTTCCCGGTGTGCTCGGAGCCAATCCCGCCCTCCCCGCCAACCCCGACGAGACGGACAACCTTCCGATGCAGTACGATTTCCGGTCCGTCTATGCCTCCGTACTCGCGCAGTGGTTTTGTATGGATCAAAGCGCAACCCAGGAAATCCTCCTCAACGGCTTCCAGGCGCTGCCTGTCATTCAGGATGACTGCATGACCGGGTCCAGGGATATTGCCGCGGAACATTTCAGGATCGACGTGTATCCCAACCCCATGGTGGACCGGGCCCGGGTGGACACCTGGCTGCCGGGCGGCCTGTGCCGGCTGGAACTTTACGACCCGCTGGGCAGAGTCATCCAGCACCGGGACTTCGGACATCTTGCGGCCGGACGGTACTCCTGGGACCTGGAGAATCGGGGTTATCCGCCGGGCCATTATTATGTCAGGGTACAGTGCGGCCCCTTACAAGAGGTGCGTTTGCTGCAGATAGTCCGCTAACCGGAAGGCAAAAACCGACAAATACCTTAAAACCGATATGGGAAAATGACTCATATCCAGCCATTTGTTTGCCCTGCGAACAAAAGAGGAACAGAAATTGATAAAAGGGTGTGGGTTCCTTTCGGGACCTGAAATCCTTTTGCCAATGAACGCTTTTCCCCAGCGCCCTATCCAGACGACTTCCGGTCTCCGGTTGATGCTCCTCTTTTTGGCCGGCGTCCTGACCGTCATCTCCTCCTGCCAACAAAGCAGTGAAGAAGAAGACGGCATGCACCGCGTGGAAAAAACACTGACGGCCTCCGATCCGCTGATGCAACTCAAGGATCCCTCCGAGACCGGTATCGACTTCATCAACCGGATCATCGAGACTTACGAAAACAACATCACCACCAATATCAACATGTACAACGGTGGTGGGTTGGCGATCGCTGACATCAACAATGACGGGTTGCCCGACATCTATTTCATCAGCGCCAACGGCCCCAACAAAATGTACCTCAACGAAGGGGGCATGAAGTTTCGCGACATCACGGAGACGTCAGGACTGACATCCGCCGAAGGATTTGAAACGGCCGTTACGGCCGTGGATGTCAACAATGACGGATTCCTCGATTTCTACATCTGCCGGGCTGGCGTGGAGAAAAACGAAGACCGGCGCAACAAACTATTCATCAATCAGGGCGATCTCACCTTCCGGGAGGAATCGAAGGCCTACGGACTGGATGACATGAGCGCCAGCACGGGGGCCAATTTCTTTGATTTTGACGGAGACGGAGATCTGGATGTTTACATCATCAACTATCCCACCGAAGCCATCTGGACCAACAAAATCGAGGCAAGGCTCGGCGACGACGGCAAGTACAAGCCCATGCTTTTCCCCCGTGCCGAATTCGATACCGACCGGTTTTACCGCAACGACGGCGGACGTTTTACGGATATCTCCAAAGAATCCGGCGTGTGGAATCTGAGCTACGGACTGAGTGTATCGGTCACAGATTTCAATCTGGACGGTCGCCCCGATATCTATGTAGGCAACGACTTCATCCAGCCCGATTACCTCTACATCAACAATGGGGATGGGACCTTTACCGACCGGCTGGGAGAATATTTCCGGCATACCACCCAGCACACCATGGGTACGGACCTGACCGATTTCGACAATGATGGCCGGGTGGACCTGTATGCGGTGGACATGCTTTCGGTGCACAATGAAAGGCAGAAGTCTTTTTTTGCGACCAATACCCAAAGCAAATACAGCTCCCTGATCCAAAACGGCTATTTCGAACCCGTCATCCGCAATGTCCTGCAGCGCAACAACGGCAACGGCACCTTTTCGGACATCGGCTGTATCGCCGGTGTGTACAAGACCGACTGGTCATGGAGTGGCCTGTTGTTTGATATGGACAATGACGGCTGGCGCGACCTGCATGTGACCAACGGGTACCGGCGGGAAGTGACCGATCGCGATTTCATTGACTTCACGCTCCCCGAGAAGACCAAACATGCCGGTTCGGGCAAGAAACTCCGAGACATCTATCCCAACTTCCAGGATTTTCTCGACTTCATTCCCACCTTCAAGTTGCGCAATTTCGGTTTCCGCAATCAGGGCAATTGGCAGTTTGAGGATGTCAGCGGCCAATGGATGACCATCCCGGCCGCATGGTCCTGCGGAGCGGCCTGGGCGGATTTTGACCAGGATGGCGATTTGGATTTGGTGGTCAACAATCTGGATGATCCGGCTTTTGTTTATGAAAACCTGAGCAACAAGAAACAGGAGAACAATTGGCTACAGGTGGAATTCAGGAATGCCCCGGGCAATGCTTTTGCCGTCGGCGCTTCCGCCACCATTTATTACGGAAACGGTTTGCGTCAGTTTGCCGAGAATTATCCCACGCGGGGTATTTTCTCTTCGGTGGAGCACCTCCTCCATTTCGGACTGGGGTCGCAGGCCCGGGTGGATCGGCTGATTGTTCGCTGGCCGGACGGTCGCACCCAGGAATTCACCGATGTCAAGGCCGGCCAACGCATCCGGCCCAAATACGAGGAGGCAAAAACCACTACCCGGACCATTGCCCCTATTGACCCCCCGGGATCCCTGTTCACTCCGATCAGCCGGACCTTCAACTACCGGCACACAGAAAACGAATTCAACGATTTCGAGCAATACCCGCTCAATCCCTGGAAGGTCACCGAGCTCGGTCCTTTCCTCGCGAAGGGGGATGTCAACGGAGACGGGCTGGACGATTTTTTTGTGGGCAATGGCTTTGAATCGCCGGGGGCATTGTATTTCCAGCAAACGGACGGGTCCTTCCGGGCCGACCGATCAGCGGTTTGGGCGCAGGACAACGCCTACGAAGATCACGGAGGTCTTTTCTTTGATGCCGATGGCGACGGCGATCTCGACCTGTACGTCATCAGCGGAGGTGCGGAGGCGCAACCCGAAGTGGCGCATCTGGCCTGGCAGGGCCGGCTGTATGTCAATACCGATGGCAAAGGCACCTTTGCCAGGTCACCGGAGGCCATTCCCGCCATGCGGGAAGTCTTCCAGCGGGCCGCCGCCCATGACTACGACGGTGACGGGGACCTCGATCTGTTCCTCGGCGGCCGCGTTACGCCCACCCAGTGGCCCCTGACGCCACGGAGTGTCGTCCTGCGCAATGACAATGGACGCTTTACGGATGTGACCGCCCAGGTCGGCGGCGACTTCACCCGGTGCGGGATGGTCACTGACCTCCAGTGGATCCGCCTGGACGGCGACGACGAGCCGGAACTCGTAGTGGTGGGGGAATGGATGCCGGTCTCCGTTTTCCGTTTGGAAAACGGTGTCCTCAAAAACAGGACGAAGGAATTCGGACTCGACAAGACAAATGGCTATTGGTTTCGCCTTGCCGCCGGCGACCTCGACGGAGACGGAGACATAGACCTGGTAACCGGCAATCTCGGCCTGAACACTCGACTCTCTACCGCGGAGGGGCCCTTGCGGTGCTTTGCGCGCGATTTTGACAAGAACGGGACTCTGGACCCCATCCTGGCCTTCCATGAAGGCGGCAAACTGTACCCCCTGGTGCAAAAAGATGTGCTCAACAAACACATGCCCATCCTGAAAAAGAAATTCCTCTATGCGCGCACCTATGCCAAGGCGACCATGGACATGGTGTGGCCGCAGGAAGAGCTCGACCAGGCTCTCAATTTGTACATGTACACCTTCGAGACCTGCTGGTGGGAAAACCGCGACGGAAAGCTGGTCAAACATGTGCTGCCTTTGCAGGCCCAGCTCTCCACCGTTCAGGGCATAGGGCTGGACGACTTCAACGGGGACGGCAAAATGGACATCCTCATAGCGGGCAACAAGTACGGCCTCGAGGTGGAGACCAATCCCTGCAATGCGGGCAATGGTGCTTTGTTCCTGGGAGACGGCAAGGGCGGATTTGTCTGGCAGGACAATACGCAAAACGGGTTTTGGGCGATGCAGCAAGCCAGGGATTTGGCCGTGCTGAAAGGTGCAGGCACCCGGCGGACGGTGGTCGTCGCCAACAACAACGGACCATTGGATGTGTACCGCAAATAAACGCCGGCCATCGTCCGAAAGGCGCGGAAAATTTGTAAAAAGCTTGTTGGTAACGGCTTAAGTTGCCTACCTTTGCACCTGATTTTGAGCAGGGGATCTTCCCGGACTTGAAACCAGCTGCAAATGAAGCGATTAGCTCGTTTTTTCCTGATTGTCGCCTTTGGATCCCCTTTTGTTCTCTTCGCCCAGGATCATCACGGCCACCAGGGGGACGTTCATGCGGAAGTCCCGGGACAACCCTCCGGAGACGCGCATGCCCAACCGGAAAAATTCAATCCCTCGCCCCTGGTCATGGGCCACATCGGCGACGCCCACGAGTTTCATATCGCCGGCTCCCTATCCATTCCGCTGCCCTGTATCACCTATGAAAGAGACGGCGGATTTTCGGTGTTTCTGTCGAATGTTTTTCACCACGGGCTCAACGCCTGCAACGGTTATGTGCTGGACCACGGCGTTTTGCGCCGCATCACCGGTTTCCCGACCCGGGAACAGGTGACCCTGGACGCTCTTCACACCGACGAGGACGGACATGCCCATTATGTGCATACCGAGGAGGTCATCGGCGAAGGGGGCAAAGTGACGGAACACAAGACCATTTCATACCAGGGGCAGACTTATCCGCTCGAAAGCGCGAGCAAGATCTTTGCTTCGACCTCATGGATTGATTTCAGCATCACGAAGAACGTCTTCACGATGTTGCTGGCCATGTCCCTGCTGTTTGTCATCTTTTTCGGCATGCGGTCGTATTACCGCCGCAACGAAGGCAAGGCGCCCAGCGGTTTGACCAATTTCATGGAGCCGCTTTTCGAGTTCATGCGGGACGAGGTCGTCAAGCCCGGCATCGGACCGAGATACGAAAAGTACATGGGCTTTGTCATGTCGCTGTTTTTCTTCATCCTGATCAACAACCTGTTGGGATTGATCCCGTTTTTCCCGGGCAGCGGCAACGTCATGGGCAATATCTCGGTGACGATTGTCCTGGCGATTTTCACTTTCCTTGTCGTCAACCTCAGTGGCAACAAACACTACTGGCAGCATATTTTCTGGATGCCCAACGTACCGGTGCCGATCAAGATCCTGTTCATACCGATCGAACTGGCAGGGTTGGTCATCAAGCCGTTCACCCTCCTCATCCGTCTGTTTGCCAACATCACGGCTGGACACACCATTATTCTTTCCCTGATCAGTCTGATTTTCATCTTCGGCGATCTCGGCAAGAATCCCGCCGGGGCAGGGGTAGGTGCCGTCGTCGCCTTTCTGTTCGTGGCCTTCATGAACCTGCTGGAACTCCTGGTGGCTTTCCTTCAGGCCTTCATTTTCGCCCTGCTGACATCCCTCTATATCGGTTCAGCCATCGAGGAACATCACCATGAAGAAGCTCATCATTAATCCTTTATAATTCTGTTACCATGACTGGAACATTAGCCGCAATTGGTGCCGGACTTGCCGTTTTGGGCGCCGGTATCGGTATCGGACAAATCGGAGGCAAGGCCATGGAAGCCATCGCCCGTCAACCGGAAGCGGTGGGAGACATCCGTACGACCATGCTGATCGCTGCCGCTCTGATCGAAGGAGCTGCGCTGGCCACCATCGTATTGGCGTTCTTCGCCTGATCCTCCGGAAATTTTCGCGGGAGGCTGCACGCGATTGGCTTGTGGCGCCCGCTTTTTGAGACACACATACCACTCAGATATGTTCAATCTGTTCTTCGCTCTTGAATTCAGCGTCATCAAGCCGGATTACGGCCTTATTTTCTGGACGGCGCTGATTTTCCTGACCGTCTGGATCGTCCTGGGTCGCAAGGCATTCCCCGCCATCCACGAGGCTTTGCGCAAGCGGGAAAACTCGATTGCCGATGCCCTTGCTGCCGCCGAAAAGGCGCGGCAGGAAATGCAGAACCTGCAGGCCGAGAACGAAACCTTGCTGCAGAAAGCCCGGGAAGAACGCTCCCTGATCCTGCGCGAAGCCAAAGAGGCCAGGGAGGCCATCATTGCCGAAGCCCGCCACAAAGCCAAAGAGGAATCCCAGCGCCTGATCGCCCAGGCATCCCAGGAGCTGGAAAAGCAAAAGAACGCGGCGATCCAGGAGCTGAAAAGCCAGGCCGGACTACTGGCCCTCGACATCGCCGGCAAAGTGCTGCGCAAGGACCTGAGCAACCAGTCCGACCAGCAGGCCTTTGTCAAGACGCTCGTGGACGAATTGAAACTGAACTAACCGCTCATGTCGGTCAATCGCATAGCCCACCGCTACGCCAAGTCCCTGCTGGACCTGGCGGCGGAAAGAAATCAGGTGGAGGAGGTCCGTGCGGACATCGACACCTTCCGTTCGGCCTTGCAGCACCGGGAATTTGTCCTGATGCTGCAAAGCCCCATGATCCATGGCGACCGGAAGTTCAGTGTCCTTCAGGCCCTGTTCGGCGACAAGATCTCCGCCCTGACGCTGGAGTTTTTCCGGATCTGCGTGCGCAAAGGCCGGGAGGGCTATTTGCCGGACATGGCACAGGCCTTCATTCGCCAGTATCGCGTCATGAAACGGATCCTGAGCATTCGCCTCGTCTCCGCCAGCCCGCTGGAAGCCGGGGTGAAGGAAGAAATCGGCCAGCGCATCCGTCGTGCAGGTCTGGCCGAAGGGGAAATCGAATGGGAGACCTCCGTGGATCCCGCCCTCATCGGGGGTTTCATCCTTGAGCTGGGCGACCGCCGCTATGATGCGAGTGTCGCGCATCAGCTTGACAAGATCCGCAAGGAAATACTTCGCCAGGCCGGTTAACGAATCAAAAAATTACGCCACAACAACGAATAAAAGAAATCATCATGGTCGATGTAAAACCCGATGAAATATCCGCGATCCTGCGGCAACAACTTTCCGGATTGTCTTCAACGGTCGAACTGGAAGAGGTCGGATCCGTGCTTCAGGTAGGCGACGGTATCGCCCGTGTCTACGGTCTGACCAGTGTACAGGCCGGTGAACTGGTTGAATTCGAGACCGGTGTCCAGGCTATCGTGCTCAACCTGGAAGAAGACAATGTGGGGGTTGTCCTTATGGGTCCCGGTGACGGGATCAAGGAAGGCTCCACCGTGCGCCGCACGCGTCGTATCGCCTCCATCCATGTCGGCGAATCCATGATCGGCCGCGTCGTCAATCCCCTCGGTGAACCCATCGACGGCAAAGGCCCCATCGGCGGCACCCGCTACGAGATGCCGCTGGAGCGCAAGGCTCCGGGTGTCATCTATCGCCGCCCCGTCCACGAGCCGCTGCAGACAGGGATCAAGGCCATTGATGCCATGATCCCGATCGGACGCGGACAGCGCGAGCTCATCATCGGCGACCGCCAGACCGGCAAGACGGCCATCGCCATTGATACCATTATCAACCAGAAGGAGTTTTTTGACCGCGGCGAGCCCGTATTCTGCATTTACGTCGCCTCCGGCCAGAAGGCCTCGACCATCGCCCAGGTGGCCAAGACCCTGGAAGAAAACGGGGCCATGGCCTACACCGTCATCGTGGCGGCCAGCGCGGCGGACCCGGCGCCTCTGGTGTTTTACGCACCGTTTGCCGGCGCCGCCATCGGCGAATTTTTCCGGGACACCGGCCGGCCGGCCCTGATCATTTATGACGACCTGTCCAAGCAGGCCGTAGCCTATCGCGAGGTATCCCTCCTCCTGCGCCGCCCGCCGGGCCGGGAAGCTTATCCCGGCGACGTCTTTTACCTCCACAGCCGTCTGCTGGAACGCGCCGCCAAGATCATCAGCAATGACGAGATCGCCCGGCAAATGAACGACCTGCCCGATTCGCTGCGGAACGCCAAAGATGCCGCCGGCCAGCCCATCGTCAAGGGCGGAGGCTCGCTGACCGCCCTGCCGATCATCGAAACCCAGGCCGGCGACGTGTCGGCTTACATTCCCACCAACGTCATTTCCATCACCGACGGACAGATCTTCCTGGAATCCAATTTGTTCAATGCGGGAATCCGCCCGGCCATCAACGTCGGGATCTCGGTGTCCCGCGTCGGAGGGGCCGCCCAGATCAAGTCCATGAAGAAAGTGGCCGGTACCCTCAAACTGGATCAGGCGCAGTTTCGCGAACTCGAGGCCTTCTCCAAATTCGGCTCGGACCTCGACGCCGCCACCCAATCCATTCTCGACAAGGGTCGCCGCAACGTGGAAATCCTCAAGCAGCCCCAGTATTCACCGGTGACCGTAGAAAAACAGGTCGCCATCATCCACCTCGGCACCAAAGGCCTGCTCCGCCAGGTGCCGGTCGAGAAGGTCCGTGAATTTGAAGAGAACTTCCTGAATACGCTGGAACAAAAGCACGCCGGCATCCTCGAAAATTTCCGTCAGGGAAAACTCGAAGAGTCGGATCTCCGGACGATCGAAACCCTGGCCGCTGAGCTATCCGCCGGCTACCGGTAATCCCGCACCACTGACCTCAAACTCCACAAGCCCGTCATGGCAGGAAATCTCAAGGAAGTACGCGAGCGGATCAAGTCGGTGATCTCGACCCAGCAGATCACCAAAGCCATGAAAATGGTGTCCGCCGCCAAATTGCGCAAGGCCCAGCAGGCCATTGTGGAAATGCGGCCCTATGCCGACCGGCTCAATATCATGCTCGGCAACATTCTGGGCAGCGCGGAAGGCGATCTGGAGTCCCGCTACGGCCAGAACAGGGAAATCCGCCGGGTGTGTATGGTCGTGGTGACCTCCAGCAAGGGCCTTTGCGGCGCCTTCAATACCAACATCATCAAAGCCGCCATCGCCAGGATCCATACCCGGTACAGCGACCACCTGCGCCGGGGAGACCTCTCCGTGCTGTGTATCGGCAAAAAGGGCCACGACCACTTTCGCCGTCACCTCAAAGGCGCCAACGTAATCGGAGACCATGCCGATCTCTTTGCCCAACTGACCTACGAGGAAGCCGAGCAGGTTGCCCTTCGTTTGATGGATAGCTTTTCCGACCAGACCTGGGACGTCGTCGAAGTGGTCTATGGCCGGTTCAAGAACGCGGCTACCCAATTCCCTGAAGTGGAGACCTTCCTGCCGGTCAGTACCGAGGAAGGACCGGCGCGCAAGAGCCGGGCCGATTACATCTTCGAACCCGACCAGCAAGGCCTCCTCGAATATCTGGTCCCTTCGATCCTGAAAACGACGTTTTTCAAGTATCTGCTCGACACCCATGCCTCGGAGCACGGTGCGCGGATGACGGCCATGGACAAAGCGTCGGAGAATGCGGAAGAGTTGCTCAAGGAACTCCGGATTTCCTACAACAAGGCGCGTCAGGAAGCCATCACCCGGGAGCTCAGCGAGATTGTGGGCGGTGCTGCCGCGCTGGAAGGGGCCTGACGAGAAGGCCGCGTGCTCTTCCCTGCCAGGTGGTAGTTTTCCGGATTCCGTCCAAAACGGCGGCTACCCTGGTCCGATTTTTCCCGCCATTCGTCGAGCCTTTGGAACCCTTGCGCTAAATAAATGTTAAAGCTCGTGTCCGCTAACCGGGATGGCCTTATCTTGATAGCTGCAAAATTCAAATCATCATGCTGAAAAGTTTGACGTTCATGCTCCTTTCCGTTCTCGCCGCCACCTCACTGAGCGCTCAGTCCAAGCCGGTCAAAGTGACGACGGTCGAAGGAATCACGGAGTATCATCTCGACAATGGACTTCGCGTCCTTCTCTTTCCGGACGCTTCCAAACAAACCATCACTGTCAATGTGACCTATCTGGTCGGTTCCCGCCATGAAAATTACGGGGAGACGGGAATGGCGCACCTGCTGGAGCACCTGGTTTTCAAGGGGACACCCAACCACCCCAACATTCCCCAGGAGCTGACCGAGCACGGCGCCCGCCCCAACGGGACCACCTGGCTCGACCGCACCAATTATTACGAAACCTTCAATGCCACGGAAGAAAACCTCCGTTGGGCCCTGGACATGGAAGCCGACCGGATGGTCAACAGCTTTATTGCCAAGAAGGACCTCGACTCCGAGATGACCGTGGTGCGCAATGAATTCGAATCCGGCGAAAACAGCCCCTTCCGCATCCTGATGCAGCGGGTCGTTTCCTCGGCCTACATGTGGCACAACTACGGCAAATCCACCATCGGTGCCCGTTCGGACATCGAAAACGTGCCGATCGACCGGCTCCAGGCTTTCTACCGCAAGTATT
The DNA here is from genome assembly GCA_964471595.1 of uncultured Saprospiraceae bacterium. Lineage (GTDB taxonomy): Bacteria > Bacteroidota > Bacteroidia > Chitinophagales > Saprospiraceae > JAGNXB01. Next base: position 40,958 of record CAYYGN010000008.1, on the reverse strand, counting down.
ACCAGCCGGACAACGCCATCCTTATCGTCACCGGCAAATTCGACCCGGACAAAACCCTGGGATTGATCCAGGAGACCTTCGGCAAGATCCCGCGTCCCGAACGCGAACTCCCCACCATATACACCCTGGATCCGGTCCAGGACGGTGAGCGACTCGTCACGCTTCGCCGTGTGGGTGATGTGCAATTTCTCGGATGCGCCTACCATGCTCCTCCCGGTCCGCATTCCGATTTCGCCGCCGTGGATGTACTGACCAACATCCTTTCCTCCAATCCCTCCGGACGGATCTACAAAGCCCTCGTGGATGGCAAGAAGGCCAGCCAGGCATTCGGGTGGGCCTTCCAGCTCCACGACCCGGGCCTGATGATGTTTTTTGCCGAAGTGCCCAAGGACAAAGACCTTGAGGAGGCTCGCCGGGTCATGATCGAGACCATAGACAATGTCGTCCAACAACCCCCGACCGCCGAGGAAGTGGAGCGCGCCAAAAACGAACTGCTCAAGGAGATCGAGCTCTCCTTCAACAACTCCGAGCGCATCTGCCTCCAATTGAGTGAATGGATTGGCATGGGCGACTGGCGTCTGATGTTCCTGCACCGCGACCGCCTCAAGACAGTGACCCCCGAACAGGTCCTTGCCGTAGCCCAAAATTATCTCAAGCCCGACAACCGTACGGTGGGATTGTTTTATCCGACCGAAAACCCGCAGCGAGCTGAGATCCCTGCCCGCCCGGACGTGGCCGCTCTCGTCCGCGATTACAAAGGGACGCAGACCATCGCCGAGGGAGAAGCCTTTGATCCTACCCCCGACAATATTGACGGACGCACCCGGACCGTTACCGCCGCCAACGGCATGGAGATGGCCTTCCTGCCCAAAAAGACCCGCGGCGAATCGGTCACGCTGAACATGACCCTTCGCTTCGGCACGGAAGCCAGCCTCCAAAACAAAGGACTGACTGCCGAATATACTGGCGACATGCTGGATAAAGGCACCTCTTCCATGACCCGTGAGCAGCTCCAGCAGGAACTCGACAAACTCAAAGCGACCGTGCGGATCTTCGGATCAGGTACCAGCGCCAATGTGTCCATTGAAACCACACGGCCCAACCTGGAAAAGGTGGTGGATATCGTTAGCCAGATGCTGCTCGACCCCGTATTCCCTACGGAAGAATTCGAGAAGCTGCGCGAACAAAACCTCGCCGCCATCGAGCAAAACCGTTCTGAGCCCCAGGCGATCGCCGGTCGTGAGATCCAACGGCACAACCAACCTTACCGCCGCGGACATCCGTTTTATACTCCAACGATTGACGAAGAACTGGAAGACCACCGCATGGTCAAACTGGAGGATGTCAAAGCCTTCTACAAGGACTACTACGGCACGTCCCACAGCACGCTGAGCATCGTGGGCGACTTTGACGAGGCTGCGTTGAAAAAGCAACTGGAGGCCAAATTCGGCGGATGGAAAGCGAAGCAGCCCTACGCCCGTATCGAGCGTCCGTACACGCCCCCCAAGCCGGGCAATCTCTCCTTCGAGACGCCGGACAAGGCCAACGCTTTCTTCATCGCCGCCCTTCCGCTGGAGATGGACGACAGCCATCCCGACTATGCCGCCATGGTCATCGGCAACTACATCCTGGGGGGAGGCTTCCTCAACAGCCGCCTCGCCACCCGTATCCGCCAGAAGGAAGGGCTGAGCTACGGCGTCGGTTCCTTCTTCAATGCAGGCTCCCTCGACAAGGTGGGCAGCTTTGGCGCTTATGCCATTTACGCCCCGGAGAATGCCGAAAAGCTGGAGGCGGCCTTCCGCGAAGAGATCCAGAAGGCGATCACCGAAGGCTTCACCGCCGAGGAACTGGAGGCCGCCAAATCAGGATGGCTGCAGAGCCAGACGGTGCGCCGCGCCCAGGACCGCAGCCTGGCCGGCAGTCTCAACAGCAACCTCTACCTCGACCGCACCATGAAATGGGACAAGGACCTGGAAGAGAAGATCGGCAAAATCACGGTGGAACAAGTCAACAAAGCCGTCAACCGTCATATCCAGCCTGACAAAATCACCATTGCCAAGGCCGGCGATTTTGAAGGCGCCAAAGCCAAGGTGAACAAGCCCTGACCCAGGGCGTCACCTGAAAGGCTCAAAAACCCCCGCCCGGATACCGGCGCGGGGGTTTTTTTATGTGTTGTGGGGCCGGGCAGGTCGCAAGAGGAATTCCAATGAGGTTGAAAAATACCGCGATGCCATGGACAAAGTTCAACGCCTTCCGGAGGCCTGGATTTTCGCATTGGTTTGATCCGGGGCTCAAGAAGGAGGGATCCGATGATCGCAAGTGAGCGCCGTTTACGGGCTTCCGGTATTGTCCTTAACGGATTGTATACATCAGGCGCGCATGGCCTCCACCGGATCCATGCGCGCCGCCTGAATGGCGGGGATCAGACCGGACAGGATGCCAATGACCGCTGATACCAGAATGCCCAATGCGACATTCTGCCACGATAGAAACATGTTGAAATCCGCCGCCGCGGCTATGCCTTCGATGACCACCAGGACGAGGACCAGACCGGCCACCCCTCCCAAAATACACAACACGACAGCCTCTACGAGAAACTCCAGCAGGATGAAGGCCGAACGGGCGCCCAGGGCTTTCTTGATCCCTATCTGGGCCGTCCGCTCTTTGACCGAGACAAACATGATGTTGGCCACACTGAACATGCCGACAAACAAGGCGAAGATTCCGATGGTGAATCCTGCCAGATTGAGCACTTTGAAAAACTGGTCGAGCAAATTGGTCAGCATGGTCATGCTGTTCACCGAGAAGTTGTTTTCCAGACGAGGTGACAGCCTGCGACCGGATCGCAAAGCCCCGATGACATCATCGGTCACTTCCTCCAGCGGATAGCCATCCCGGGCCTTGACGGCCACCATGCCCCCACCGTAATCCCCGCTTTCCCGCACGTTGGCGATTTTGCGGGCCAGCGGGTAAGAGATGAATACGCCCCGGTCGAAATCCATGACCTTGACGAGGTCCTTGCCGGAGGGCTCAATCACGCCGATCACTCGCACGCGATGGCCGAGGAGGCGGATCTCCTTGCCCACCGGATCCAGATTGCCGAAAAGGATCTCTGCGACCTGATGCCCGAGGACAGTCACCATGGCGCCCGTCTGATACTCGATGGCCGAGTAGAATCGCCCTGAGGTCAACTGGATGTTGAACAACCGGTCATAATCTTCCGTGGCCGCTACGAGATAAGCGCGATCTGCCACGCTGGACCCGTACTTCACCGGTTTGCGTCCCAGGAAAATGGAATAGGTCACCAGGCCGGAAGCGTCGCTTTTCTCCCGGATGGCCTGGTAATCGGCATAGGCAGGGTTGGGCCTCCTCAGGTATTTCCAGTAATTGGCCGTAGGGTCTTCGTTCCAGGGCATCTTGGTGATGTAGAGCACATCGTCCCCGAGTTTTTCAAAGCTGTGGCGGATATTGGATTCCAGGCTGTCCACGGCCGATTTGATCGACATGATGCAGAAAATGCCGATGGTAATCCCCAACAGAGACAGCACACTCCGCGTCATGTGCGTGCGCAGCTCGTCCATGGCCTGGAGGAAACTGGCGGGGATGAGTTTTAACCAAGTGAACATGGTGGTATAAAGATAAGCGACCCCGTCCGCCTCCCCGACGGATTTCGATGAAAGGACCAACGCGGCGGACAGAAACCGCTCAGGCGTCGTCTTCCACCAAATGCATCCATTCTCCTTCCTTTTCCCCGATCTGCCGGTTGAGCTGGTCCAGCTCGGCGCTGAGCCGGGCGATGTCCATGGGATCGGGCACCGTATCTGTAAACAGCAGATGGATCTCGTCCCTGCGGGCTTCCAGGGCGGCAATTTCTTTTTCGAGACGCTGGATCGCCTTTTGGTGCGGGTGCTGGGTGCGGGACTTGCGGACGGCAGGCGCGGCACGTTCGGACGACTCCTGCCGACGGTTCTCCTCCTGCCGCTGTTTTACCCAAAGCCGGTATTCCGACCAGGTCCCGTTGAAGTCCCGGATTTTGCCATCCCCTTCGAAAATGAACAGGTGGTCAACAATCTTGTCCATGAAGTACCGGTCGTGGGTGACGATCAGTACCACGCCCGGAAAATCCATCAGGTAATCCTCCAGGATATTCAGCGTGAGAATGTCAAGGTCGTTGGTCGGCTCGTCGAGGATCAGGACATTCGGGTTGCGCATGAGCACCGTGAGCAGATGCAGGCGGCGTTTTTCTCCCCCCGAGAGCTGGGACACCCACACCTGTTGTTGAGGTCTGGGAAACAGGAACCGCTCCAGCAATTGGGGCGCGGTGAGCTTCATGCCCTTTTCCAACGGCACAAACTCGGCAATATCCTGCACCACATCAATCACCTTTTTGTCCCCGCTCAGATCGAGACCCGACTGGGTGTAATAGCCAAAAACCACCGTCCCTCCGGTGACGATCTTTCCGCCGTCAGGCCGGAGCTGCCCGGTCAGCAGTTGCAGAAACGTCGTTTTTCCGGCGCCGTTGGGCCCGACTATCCCCACCTTCTCCCCCTTGCGAAAATTGTAGTTGAAATGGTCGATGATTTTCCGGTCGCCAAAGGATTTGGTCAGGTAGTGGGCCTCCAGAATCTTGCTGCCGAGCCGGCTGCCCTTGAGATCAATCTGGAGGTCCTTGTCGGGACCGGGCTTGTTGACCAATTCCTTCAGCTCGTAAAACCGGTCCACACGGGCTTTGGCCTTGGTGCCCCTCGCGGATGGAGAACGGCGCACCCAATCCAGTTCGCGGAGCATCAGTTTTTTCATCTTGCCGGATTCGGCCTCCCGCGTTTCTTCCCGGTTCATTTTCTTTTCCAGATAGTCGGCATAGTTACCCTTGTACTTGAACAACTCCCCCCGTTCCAGCTCGACGATGGTATCGCATACATTTTCCAGAAAATACCGGTCGTGGGTCACGATCAACAAGGTCAGCCCGGCTTGACCGAGATATTGCTCCAGCCACTCGATCATGTCCACATCGAGGTGGTTGGTGGGCTCGTCGAGAATCAGGAAATCCGGATCACGGAGGATGACCCGCGCCAGGGCCACCCGCTTGCGTTCCCCTCCGGAGAGCAGGCTCACATCCTGGTCCAGGTCAGGGATATTGAGTTTGCCCGTCACCTCACGGATGCGGGCTTCGCGGGCCCACCCTCCCCGTTCCTCCATGTCGTGCACGAGTTCCTGCAAAGCGGGATTGTCGGGATCCTTGCGCATCATGTCCTGGTAGCGGCGCACCAGGTGGAGGACCGGGTCCGTCTCGTCGAGGATCACATCGCCGACCCGCCGGCCGGCCGGAAACCCGGTGTCCTGATCGAGAAACGCCATGTGCGAATCCGGATGCCGGTGAACACGGGCATGGACCCCCTCCGGCAGATCCACACCGGCGGCCACCCGCAGGAGGGTGCTTTTGCCGGAGCCGTTGCGCGCCACCAATCCCACTTTTTGCCCCTTGTTGATATGGAGGCTTACCTGGTCAAAGAGGATTTTCTCCCCGTAGGATTTGGATACATTTTCCAGTTCGAGCCAGGTCATGCCCCAAAGGTAGGGATTGATCACGGCGCACGTCGCGGGGTCGCTGACACCGGCCATTTGCCCTACTTTTACACCGTCACGGCCCTATGAATTCACCTGCTTCCGTTACCCCTGTCCGGACTGTGCTGCTTTGGTCATTTGCCGCCGCCGTCCTGCTACTGGCCGTCCGGTTCGGACTGGTCATTCTCAACCCTCTCCAAACCCAATGGCTGCCCCGGATGGGAGGGGATATCGCTGCCCATTACATCGGGTGGTTTTTTTACCACCATTCCCCCTGGACCGTACCCTTTGGCACTATCGCCCACTACGCCTGGCCACTGGCCACCAATGTCGGTTATACCGATTCCATTCCGCTTCTGGCCATCCCGCTCCGGGTCCTGTTGGGATGGGTGCAGGCGCCATTCCAATATTTCGGCTTGTGGTACCTGGCCTGTTACGCCCTGGGGGTGTACTTTGCCTGGCGACTGCTGGAAACGGCCGGGGTACGGGATCGCATGATCCTCCTGGCCGGGAGTGTCATGTCGGGACTGACGCCCTTCCTGCTCGCCCGCTGGGGCCACGATGCGCTGTGCGCCCACTGGCTCATCCTCGCCATCTGGCTCCAGGATCTGCGTGCCCGCCAGGGCTTCACCCCGTCACCCGTGGCCGTCCTCGCCCTGACCGGGATCTCGGCGGCCATACACCCCTACCTTACCCTGATGATCTTTGTGCTGTCCCTGCCGGTGTGGTGGCAGTACTGGCAGCAAAAGCAAACCCATTGGCGGCACAGGACTGCCGTGCTGGCCGGCATCCTCGGTGGCATCTATCTCCTGTGGGCGCTGATCGGCTATTTTCAGGTAGATTCGGATGATGCCCGCACGGGTGGATTCGGGGAATACTCCGCCAACCTGCTCACCTTTTTCAATCCGCTGGCGCACAGCCTTTTCCTCCCTTCTCTGCCCCAGGCCCATCCCAACCAATACGAAGGGTATGCCTATCTCGGCATCGGCCTCCTCCTGCTCATCGCCGCCGGACTGGCCCTTTACCGCACCCGTTTTCTGCCCGCGTACTCCTCTTACAAAGGCTGGTATGTTGCCCTTGCCGGATTGACGCTGTTTGCCCTCAGTCATCAGTGGACGGCCGGTGGGCTTTACCTGACACAGTTCCCCCACTCGGATCCTTTCACCGGCATGTTCCGCTCCAGCGGGCGCTTCATTTGGCCGGCGGCCTATGCCCTTTCCGTCCTCGCCATCGTCCGGATGGCCAAAGCAGGATGGAAGCCCCTGGCGCTGAGAGCCCTTGTCCTGACGGCGCTGATCCTCCAAGTGGCCGATATGTATCCGCTCTGGAAAAAGGACGAGCGCATGAACCGCCATTTCCTCGTATATCCCGAAGCGTCCCGGTGGGATTCGCTGCTCCAGACCGCCACCCATCTGCTGGTCTATCCGCCTTACGAGCGCAAACTCGTCCACCACGACGATTACCTGACCCTCTCCCTGTTAGCCGCTCCGTATCGCATCCCCGTCACGACCGGATACCTGTCGCGCTATGATACCGACGCGCGCTATGCCCTCCAGGCCGAGATCGACCGCATCGTGGAGACGGGCGATTTCTGCCGGTTTCCGCAGGGGGTGCTGGTCACCAATGACAATTACCTCGAGCCTCTTTCGCGCCACCTCGAAGCAGGCCGCATCCATGTGTGGCAATGGGACGGCTACCAGGTCGTTGTCCCCGCCGGATTCCGGACGCGAGACCAGGCGCCATTACCTGTCGTGGGACGGGTGACCGACATCCGTTTGGCGGAGGGTCTGCACGGATTTCTGGAACGCCATGCTGCCCGTACCATCCTGCTGGCCATTTATGACGAGGGGACGGAAAATCTGTGCCCGGCCGCCCGGGAGTGGCTGGCCTCCGCCGGGAGCGGGGTCGGCCGGTTGGCTTACAGGGATTCCTGGCTGGCCATCATCCACGAGGGCCGCATCGTCCGGGAAGCCATTGGCCATGATGCATTGCGGTGGGACATGGCCGCCGGCGCCTCCTGGGGCGCCTTTACCGCCCCCGTGCCCCTCCGGATGCAATCGGGCGGCATGGACAGCGGCGCGGAGGCCCTGTTGGACGTCGCCGGTCATCCGCATGCCGACCGCAGCAGGGGCATTCAGGTGGTCGTGATGGATGACGCCGGGCAGGTGGTTGAAACCGCCGTCTTTGACACCTACCAGGATTGCTATGCGCGTTTGAGGTGAACGCTGCCAGGTCCATTGGCAAACGCCGTATCTTTCGCAAGGACGCATTTATCGGGAACAATATGTCCAGGATCATCCATCTCATTTCCGGTCCGCGCAACGTGTCCACCGCGTTGATGTACGCCTTTGCGCGAAGGGCCGATACCCGGGTGGTGGACGAGCCCTTTTACGGCCATTATCTGCGCCAGACCGGGCTGGACCATCCCGGCCGGGAAGATGTCCTGGCCGCCCAGCCACACAATGCCGAAGAGATCCAGGCGCACCTGCTGGCCGGTACCGACAGGCCAAACCTCTTTGTCAAAAACATGGCCCATCATCTGGCCGTCATGGACCCGGATTTCATCCGGCACACGGAACCCGTCTTTTTGATCCGGGACCCTGCAGCGCTCATCATCTCGCTGGCCAAAGTACTCCCTGTCCCTACCGTCCGGGACACAGGGCTGGAGGCTTCCCTGTCCCTGTTCCGATGGAGCCGGGATGTCACGGGACGCCGGCCGCCGGTATTGGATGCCGGCCGCCTGCTGGCCGACCCGGAGGGTGTCCTGCAGCGCCTTTGCCATGCCCTCGAAATACCCTGGGACCCCGCTATGTTGTCGTGGCCGGCGGGTGGTATTCCCGAGGACGGCGTTTGGGCGCCGTACTGGTATGGCGGTGTCCATCGATCCACCGGTTTTGCCGCCCCCCGGAGCGATACGCCGTCCGTGCCCAAAGCCTTCAGGGATCTCCATGCCGCCGTCCTGCCTGCCTACCGCGAACTACTGTCCTTTGCCCTTTGATGTCTCACTTATGTTGCAACGCTACGATCCCCGGAATGACGACATCCTGATCCATGTGGGAGGCCGGCTTGTGCCCCGCTCCGAAGCCCGGATATCCGTCTTCGACAGCGCCGTGCAGGGCGGCGATGCCGTGTGGGAAGGTCTGAGGGTGTATCCCGAAGGCATCCTTTGCCTGAGCCGCCATTTGGAGCGGTTGCGCGATTCGGCGCATGCTCTGGCCTTTACGGAGATTCCCGACCCGGCGACCATCAATCACGCCATCCGCGAAACCCTTCACGCCAACGGGATGGACCGGGACACCCACATCCGGCTGACGCTCACCCGCGGCGAAAAGATCACCTCCGGCATGGATCCGAGGTTGAATACCCGGGGCCCCTGCCTGATCGTCCTGGCGGAATGGAAACCACCGGTATATGATACCCACCGGGGCCTGAAGGCCGTCACCTCGCCGGTACGGCGCAACGGCCCTGCGATGCTGGATTCCCGCATCCACCACAACAACCTCCTGAACAATATTCTGGCCAAGATCCAGGCCAATGCGGCCGGTGTGGATCTTGCCCTGATGTTGGACGACCGCGGATTTCTGGCCGAGTTCAACGACACGAATGTCTTCCTGATCCGGGGAGGGCGGGTCATGACCCCTCCGGCCGATGCCTGTCTGCCCGGTATAACGAGGGAGACGGTCATGCGTCTGGTCGGCGAGATGGGCCTTCCGGTGGAGGAGCGGACGCTGACCCTGACGGATGCCTGGACGGCGGATGCGGTCTTTGCCAGCGGCACGATGGGAGAGCTGGCCCCGGTGGTCGAGTTGGACGGCCGCCGGATACGGGATGACCGGACCTTGTTTCACAGGATTCTTCGGGCATTCCGGGAAAAAATTCCCTTGCTGTGTGAGCAGGTTTAACCCTAGCTGTACATAATTATTGAACGCAACCATATAAATATTGAATTTATAAACTTAATTATGACAAAGAGCTAAAACATTAAATCAAATTTGGAAAGACGTCGCCGAACAGCTCGCCACTGGCACTAAGAGGGCCCATTTGATGGCATACATCCTGATTTCGACTTTCAAAGAAGTGATCGCCTTTATCTGCCGAGTGCCGGAAAGATAAAACCAACCCCGAAGAGTTCGAACATTTTCCTCCACGTAAAGGAGCCGAGTAGCTAATTGGCTTGTGCCAAGCCTCTGGCATGGGCCCGAGGTTCGCTCATTTTATCCGCTATAGTTTCAACGTAGGCGGGAAAATGTCCGCCATAGTTTCAACGAAGGCGGGAAAATGTCCGCCATAGTTTCAACGAAGGCGGGCGATTGGACACCGTGAACAGTGCCGGACGTATGCCCACATAGCAAAAAAAGTCGCCGTACAGCTCGCCCTCAAACACGGAGAGGGCCCTTATAATTGCCTTCGCCAAGGCTTCGGCAATCACGTTTGTGTGCGCCTTTTTCAGCGGGGTGCTGAAACGAGCGATTCCCCCTATGCCAAGCTGGAACATCCAGCCCTGGCCACAAAAACCACGCCCGCTGAAAACCAGCGCAGGCCCTCGAAGTTTCAACGTGCCAAACCCAGATCCAGATCATAAGAATTATCACCCGCATTGAGCCGAGTAACAGCGAGCATTTCGGCGACAAGCGCTTTTTGGTTCCTTTTTGGCGCCTCAAAAAGGAACAACCCCTGACGATAAACATCCGGTTCCAGACCACAAGCATCTGGACCCAAGTCGACCGAGGCTGAACCAGGAAAGAAGATTACCATAGAAAACAAGGCCAGATCTGAAGCCCGAAGAATTAGTTATCCATTAGAATAATTTGGAACAATCTTGCATCTAACCACATCAAGGCGGTAAGTCTGGCTTATCTTTGGTGCGAAAGCCACCACCCATGTCCAAAAAAACCACCCTTTCCGTTGAAGGCAAAATCGTCCCCGGCAAGGCCCGGCCGAGGGGTAAATTCCCGCATGTCAAAAGAGCGGGCGATTTCCTGTTTGTCTCGGGCACGAGCAGCCGCCGTCCGGACAATACTTTCGAGGGGGTGGAGGTGGATGAGATGGGCACCACCCGCCTGGACATCCGGGTCCAGACGAAGGCGGTCATTGAAAACATTCGCGATATCCTCGCGGCGGTTGGCGCCGGCCTGGAGGATGTGGTGGAGATCACCACCTATCTGGTGAACATGAATGACTTCGGCGGCTACAATGAGGTGTACGGCGAATATTTTAATGAAGATGGCCCCACGCGGACAACGGTAGCCGTCCATCAGCTCCCCCATCCTCACCTGCTGATCGAGGTCCGGGCGGTGGCTTTCAAACCGGTGTCATCAAACCCTGGCGCACTTTAGGAAACAGTCTTTCCCCAGGTATTGGGATGAAAAATTAATGCACTCCATACCTGTTTAGGATGCCCTGCTGCTACCATCCCATACTTGTGCTTTCATTTCATGCAGGATTACTTCACAACACAGTAATTGATTTAACCGTACTTTCTTGAACAGGATCTCAACAGTCATGTAATCATTTGCAGTACTCCTCAAGGAATTTCAGTAATTCATCATGAGTGACCTTGTCTGCTCCTTTGAAGTGACTTACATACTCGGAGTCCTTACCGAAATAAATATCCAGCATTTCAGCTCTGGATTTGTCAAATGTTCCGAAGGAAACCGGTTTATTCAAAAAAACAAACCCTACAGTCGTAGGATGCTCTTCTCCAGTTCTTTGGACGAGATATTTGCCCATGCCATCTAAATAGACATCCAAAAACTTTCCTTTCTTATTGATGTCAAATTCGGCGACAAGAAGGTAGGAGACAAAATTCTTGCAATTTTTTTGAACACTAAGCCATAATTTGTATTTTGACACCTTCGCAGTTCTGGATAACTTATAATCTTTAAAATAACTCCTTTTCAAAAGTATGGACTTATCGTCCCGGGTCAGCATCATAAATTCCACTTCATCGTTTTTTATCGACTCTCTCTTACCCGTGCCAGAATGTACAAAGGAAATTTTTGCACCATCGCTCTTGACGGGCATTTGAACTGTCCCCTCAAGTACACTGCCATTTATCATAAATAACTTGGCATTGACATCTTTACTTTTCTGACCAAATGCCATCACGTACACTACCGACAACAAAGTAATAGTCACCAGCTTTTTCATATTGAACTCGTATTTTGATTGGATAATGAATAGTCAATTAGGGGTTGTGCGCTGTCTTCCGGTAACACTTCATGTCGCATTCTTATAGCTTTATTCCATCATAAGCGTATTGTACACCTGTCACGGCTTTGCCCGGCATTTTCCTGGGACAAATACCATATACGACAAGCATATCAAGGGTTTGCCGGAAGTTATCCCTTAGCGGATGACCTGCTCCATCCGGCAAGCACTCCATCTCCATGGACACCCGGCCCTTGATCCAAAAGTACCGCGCATTCAGCCTTTTCCTTAAAACAAGCTTTAACGTGTTTAGCACCTTAATATAATAAATACACATGCATCTTATTGAATTTCAGAAAATTGCATATAATTCCACCTATCTCAACGATAACTGAGATGCACGATATCACCACAATTTAAGCATTTGATGGGAATGCCATGCCAACTCGCACGTAAAAATTTTTTCTCCGAGCGCAGGACACACCTCCATACCCTCGTCTTCCAGGAATCCGTGTTTGGGATATATGCTTCTCCACTCCCCTTGCCTGTTCTTACTCCGAATGCTGTCCCTATGGCAGTAAACTCCTTCAGCATCTGTGCAAATGGTACCTGGAACGGAGGTGACGTCACCGGTAAGCCGGTGCCGGTCTCGACTTCGAACTCATGCTCTGCCTTGCCTGCACCACCGGAGGGCCGGCCCTCGACCGCATGACCTTCCACGAGCGCCACAGCACGCAGCGCTAAAACAAGTGCTTTGTCCTCAGCAACACCCCCGGCCCCACGCGGACAACGGTAGCCGTCCATCAGCTCCCCCATCCTCACTTGCTGATCGAGGTCCGGGTGGTGGCCTATAAACCGGTGTAAACGTATAGAAGGGTTATCCCACTTTCTTACGACGAAGATGGGCAAGGAAATGCCCACGCTCAGTGGCCCGTTGGTTGAATCTGACGGGTACGCCAAAACGCATGACGAGATAGTCCCTCATCCAATGAATACCTAATCTGTATTCGCCTCACATGTGCCTGGCGTAATCAATCATGCCCTGGAAATCAATAACGACGGCCGGCTCATCTCCTACCGTCCAGGCGTCATGGCCGGAAGGCAACAGAGATACATCGCCAGGTTTAAGGTCGAATTCACTGCCGTCGTCCATGACCACATGCAGGATGCCCGATACATGAAACTGGAAATGCGGCGCTTCGCAACTGTGGGTCTTGGCAATGGGCTGAACGGATGTGGCCCACCGCCACCCGGGTTCAAAAATTCCTCTTCCAATGGTGGCCCCTCCCACCCTGATCAGTTCAAGGCGTCCCTTCGGGAATTCACGGACTTCATCCGGGGCGCCAAAATTCTTCCATTCCGCCACGGCAGAAATGTTCACTCCTTCTTGCATGACTTTTTGTTTTGTCAGGCAAAGGAAGCCGTATTGGACTTACCGGAATTGTAAAATTTTCGGCAAGACCTGTAGAATTCAGAGCTTCTTGCGCAGCTCCATGGGAGACATCCCTGTGCGCCCCTTGATGAAATGCGCGAAATGGGAAGGGTCTTCAAACTTCAGGTGGTAGGCAATTTCCGAAACGGATTTGCGGGTAGAACCCAGTTGCACCTTCGCTTCGAGCAACAAAATATCGTGGATGATCTGCAATGGCGTACGGCCGTAGGTCTCACTTACCACCTCCGAAAGGTGTTTGGAGGTGATGTGGAGCTTGCCGGCATACTCGCTCACTTTTCTGCTCTCAATAAAGTGCCTCTCCACTAAAAGTTTGAAGCTGTTGGCCAATTGTTCACTTCTGGAGGTGTGACGTTGGAAGGCCGATACCCGGTTGCGGTATATCTCACGGACCCGCAACAACAATATGTAAACGAGATGGCCAAGCAGATGATTCTTCTCGGAGGAAACACGGTGGTATTCTTCAATAATATTTATGAATGACCCCTGGATGCTCTCACTTTCCCTGGCATCGAGATTAATGATATGCGGGGCATCAAAAAGAAAATACGGAAATTCTTCGGCCAGTGGCCTTGTCAGTTGGGCCTGCAGGAATTCCGATTTGAAATGGATGCAGAATCCCTTGCAATTCCTGATATGATCGCTGGCATAAAGCATGTTTTCGGGTACTATGACGAGATCATTCGGATTCAGCTGCAAATGGTTGGCGCCAAGCTTGACATCATGCTCTCCTTCCAACAACAAGTAAATCAGGTTGAACTGTCTCCGCAAGGCCGGAATGTTGTCACAGTTCTTGTGTTTGTCTTCCAGCGTACCCGGCATGACCATCATGTCCGTGTCATAGGACTTGACGTCCCGGTTGATAAGCCGCTCGAACATCTCCAGCGACTCAATATTCAAGATCTCGCCATTTCGTTTCAATTCCGTTTTTCTTCTCATCATCCTCCGGTATTTGAAGGATCGCGAAATACTGACCGCACCATCCCGGCTTTGCACCCATTCGGGTACAGGGACACAAATCGAAGTGGCATTACTCCCTCCAGGTGGCAGGATCAAAAAGTACTGAGGACAATCCTGCTACCTGCGGACAAACACCTTTTGGGTCTGTAATATCCGGCCGCTTTCAAAATGGATCACATAGATGCCCTCGGGCCAGCGGGACACGTCCAGATCGCGATTGCTGCTCATCTGCTCTACATGCATGGTCTGTCCCAAAAGATTGGTGACCCGTAGCATCCCTGTTGATACATTGGCTTCAGGAGCAAACTGAACCCGCAAATTCGCACCTGCAGGATTGGGGAATACCACCAGTTCGTGCGCAGGGCCTATCTGCCCGTATTGATACGTAAAGGATACCTCCTGCCGGCATCCGTGGGCATCCGCCACTTCCACGAGATAGGATTGGCCACTGGCCAGATCCCCGCGAATAGCCCCGGAGCCTCCGTCCGACCATTGGTAAAGGTAAGGGGGTGTACCGCCATTGGCGATGATTTCCACCGGTTGCTGAGGCGCATTTTTAAACTTTGAGTTCCTGACTTCTGCCTCGAGCGGATCCACCCACAGATCAAATACTCCGGAGATCGTGACATTCCCTTCCGCGTCGGTGACGGTGACCTGGTAGTGACCCGGAGCCAGGTTTTCCCGGACAGCGCCATCCCCGCCATCATTCCAGGCATAGGAGAGGCCTCCGATGCTGCTGCGCACATCCAGATCGATCTGCCCGTCCTGGGTATCGTGACAACGCGGCACCACGACCTTCGACGATGCGATGTGGGGCGGCATGTCGATGTAAAGATCCACCCACGTGGTATCGGTGCAACAATAGTTTTCAGCCGTAAACCAGGCGGTATAGATCCCGGGCTCCGCAAACTGAAGGGTGACCGGCTCCAGCGTGACGTAAGTCTCGCCATTATAGTGGTAGGCCCATTCCTTGTAGGCGTATTTGGCATGGCCGCTCAGGGTGGCGCTGTACTTGTCGGGGTGGGTGACCTGCATGGATGAAACGGGAGTGAGCAGGGAATCGCCATCCAGACTTTCGATACTGATGAACACCCCGCTGTCGAAAATGGCATCCCCGGCATCCGCGACAGCAATGATCGCCTTATAGACTTCTCCGGGAATAACCGTGAACTCCGCGTCCAGGGGTACAGTGAATCCGTCATACTGCAAATCGGTGTCTCCCGTATTGTCCACGTAGTACTGTGCATTGCTCAAATCACCGGATGACAGGCAATTGCTTACGTTGCCAAAAGCGCCCGGAACACCGGGATTGATGGTACTGATCCCCACAAATTGGGTTTTCATGGGCACACGGGCGTAATTTTCGCCATTGTATGAAAAAGGACCCGAAATGCCCGGTCCACTGACAAAAAATCCGAAGACATCGTTGAAAATGGCACAAACATATTCCGGGTACTCCTCGGAACCGAATACATAACGAAAGTGCAGTTCGGGTTTTTCGGAAACAAAATCAAACGTCAGCAAGGTCGCATCGAATGTTACTTGTCCGCTTATGGCATTCAGATCGGGATGACCCTGGGCTCCCAATGAGTTTCCTGCGCCTCCCTGGTTATTGGGTCCTACCGCATTGTGGACATTGCCTGAGGCCAGCATGATGCCGGCGGGTACGCCCAGGCTGGTATTGGCCGCTTCGAAAAAGGCCATTCCGCTCGGGTTGCCGATCAATTGGATGTTGGAGGGCGTGACCACTGTACCGTTGAAAAAGTCCATCACCATCTCTTCCGCCGTGTAGCTGTCATCAATGATGAGGCCGTTCCCTCCCCGGGCGAAGGGATCCACTTTGGGCACAAGGCTCTCCGTCCGTTGTTGCGCCTGAATGGACACATGCATGAGGAGGAAAGCCGGAAAGAGTAATCGCCATTTTTTCATGATCCGGTATTTGGTCGTGAGAAACCTGGTAGCCAAAGATAGGCCTGTTTCCGCTATGGGTCAATATCCGAAGGAAGGCCTTTGTGCTGCGGCTTGTGACGAAGATAGCGAAATTCGACGGATGTAACTGGCCATCAACCTCCGGCAAATCACCTGAAAGTCAGGGCGTTTGTCTAAAGGACCGGTAACCCGCCATGACGGAAGGACGATGGCTCAGACAGGGATTGCTCGGTCATAGCCCGGTGTGGTACTGATCCTTCATGGCGCTGTATCGCGCCATCCGTATCCTGCCAGCCGACTTGGGGATAGCCTTTTCCATCAGCCGGACGGACCCATGGTCAAGGCAGTGATGCAGATGTAAATGTGAGAAGATCCATCACAGCCATCTCACTATTCAAAAGGATCAATCCTCCGGCATCAGGGGTTCTGTCCAATGCCATTGATACGTTAATTCTGGAGGTGAATGCTGAGATGAAAATACGTCCAACTCTATTAAATTATTCGACGCAAACCTTGCAAATATTACATCCTTCCTTACTTGAATTTAAATTTGTAGTACAAGTAAAAAAGGTTGTCAGCAGTACATTTTACCGGGTCGAGGCTTTGATAGGATTCGACATCATCGTACTTTTTCAGTTCCCAATTAGTACAAAGCCCATATAGAGAGAATTCAAAATGTATCTCATCACCCGGAATCTTCCGGGCCATGCCATATTGATACTCTGTATTGACTTGTAAATTAGGGTCTGTTTCAAGTGCTCTTTTGAATCTTGACATAAGAAATTGGTTTGTTATGATTGATTTTATTTACCAGGTCAACAAAATGTTTTGTGTGTCGTCTTCGTAAATAAACTCCTGAAAGACCTGAATGGTATCCAGACTATAAGTTCTGGTCATTCCCTGTGATCCTTGAACGTTTTGGTAGAGAATTCGATTGTATGGCTTTCCATCAATCAGAGTAGATATTGGCTCTGCTCTGAATACCCACTGGGCATGAAATTGCATGGCTGATGAATTATAATGCAGTAATTTGCTCTTTTGCATTTTTTCTAAGTCTTCCTCGAGAATTTCTTTCGAAAAAGGTATGGCTGGAGCTATTGAAGTATTTTTCCGTGGCTTGGTAGTTAATGGATATTCGGCAGAGAGAAAGTCGAGACTGTCATTATTGTCAGAAAGCTTCAGATCGATGACAGCATAAGTATATTCAACAGCGTTAGAAACGCGGGATTCAGCAATAGCCAATCTAACAAAGTATTCTTTTTCAGGCGAACCATTCATTGTCCGGTTCTGGGCGTATATCATGTACAAACCCAGCATGTCATTTTTACCACCCACATCTCCTTTGACATCCAATACATTGAATTTCTCCCCGGAATAGACAAAACGCATGTCGTCTATGAAGTATATATAGAGCGACTTTGTGGCCTCAGCATTAGTCATGTCATAGGGTCTTGTAGTGTAGTATTTGATGCGCTTGCGAGCGTAGATGGTGTCTACTGCATAAATCTTTAGTTGATAATACCCCTCCGTCACCTGTTTGACCTCGTGTCCTGAATATACTTCTGCGGCATACATTCTTTGGTAATTGTCCAGCGGAAAATAGGGAGTCTTACATGACCAGGACAAGAAGATGAACGCGCTCAGGATCAAATACAGATATACTCTCATGATTACCGGATTAAAACAGGTGAATAGGAAAAATGAAATAACCTTTCCGACTCTTTGTACGTATAGTGAATTGGGTAACCAAGAGTTCTGTGGATAAAATCCTGAATATCCAGGGGAGACTTTCCAAGCCAGCTCATCCCGAAGCCAACATTCTTCCAATTGACTTTGAAGTTGATCAGAGAATTATTGTACAACAAATCTTCCAGGGACAAACCTTGCACCTGTGGGAAACTCAACAAGTTGGACACCCGATAGTGATCCTGAACGTCATAGGTAAATCTGTGAAAACTGTATTCGAGCGTATATTCGTTAAGGTTGGCATCAGGTTGACGTTCCTTGTAAAACGGATTGATTCTCAAATAACCTCCACCTGTCCAGAATCGGTCGTACTGATCGCCCAGGTAAAAAGGAGGTGATCCATCATTATACATTCCCATGCTGATCCATGGTGAGGAAATCCCTAGAAAAGAAATGTTTTGATTACGATGGCTGGTGTTGAAAATGTAATTGATTCCATAGGTCATGGTAAAATTCCGCCGGACATAGTTAACATAGGGGGTCATGTGATTGAAATGCTGAATGGGAAAGTAGGCCTGGTCTTTAATAGCGACAAGGCCTCCGGATTCCACATTCAACAGGGCGGAATTGACAAAATCAAATTCCAGTTTTCGTCTTTTGGTAATCCGGTTGCCATCCTTATCGGTGGCAATGACATTGTCAACAATACTGGTTCCAAGCCCATTGGCATACATATTCACCCCAGATTGGAGATAAGCAAACGCCGGAAAGTCCTCTTTCCTGAAGGTAATTCCAAAGCAGGCACCCAGCGTAAAATGATTGGTTGGCTCTATATCCCGGGAGTTCCATCCTATATAATACTGCAACTTGATTGATGCCGCCCATTGGACTTCGTCGTTGGTCAGTTCCTGGGCGAAGGCCAGACTTGTCATCATCATGAAGACAATGACCAGAAAGTGAGACGTTGAATGACCTGGTAGATGTTTATGCATGTCAAAGTCCATTTGGCCAGATGATACATTGTTACCCTATGTTATGGAAAATCCCTAACTTTTTTTGAATGGATTCTCTGGATTTGGCCTTCCTGACTCAGTAAATAGGTATGTGGGATCAAAAGCAATTCAACCGCCCAGGAACCCAAATCCTATTTCTGCCTTTCTTAAACGGGAGTCACACTCTGGAATCCCTTACCTTACCTCTGATAGAGGGGACTGGAGGCTACAGGATACTCCCGACCGGAATACCTCTTGCAATGCCCTCAATCAATATCCCTTAACCAGATTGTAGTAGCTGCTCAACCTGTTCAACAATTGCAAGACGGACAACCACACATTGATTTCCACTATTCCTGCTGGCTCCATAACCTTCAATACCGGCTCCATCACGGCATCATTTACTTGTGCAGGACTATGGGATGCCGCTACCGCCAAGAGAACTGCAGCAGCTTCCTTATCCGTTAATGAAAATGACTGCTGAATGGATGTCAACAACGTGTTACTGGTAGTCCGATCCATTGGCACTTCTGTTTGCGCCATTTTGGCCAGCTGTTCAAGCTTTCCTTCATCCAGTTCCGGTGCCAAATGCACTGCCAGATTTTTGATCTCGGATTTCAGGACTTCATTGGCGACAACCGTGCTGAAAACATAACCGGCATACATTTTTACCTTCAACCCGCTTACGGTGACCTGGCTGTCTAGATTGTCGCGCAGGACTGTGGTCAATGCCCGTACTACACGGGCTTCCTTCACCGGCTGAAGCACCGGAAAAGCATAACCGGTTCGCTTTTCCAGGTAAACACCGGCTTCCTGCCAGGAAGCGGGAACCCCTTTCGTCCATTTTCGCTCCCAAAGCACCGCTCCCGGGGCATGTCTGATCACCCGTAGATAGGTAAAAATGGTGTCAGGATGCAAGGTGCCCGGAGCCGTCACCCGGTAGTCGTTTTTTACATGTACACCTGGCTTCCAACCTGTCCTAGATAGAAGTTCTGCCGTATCGTTTATGGCTTCCTGTTCCAGCTCAATACCCATGGCATCCATGAATTTATTCAGAAACCCCATCATGCTGATGGCATAAACCAGCCCCTCGGATTCAGAGGCTGAAAAGTATTTCTGCACGGATTCAATATCCGCCATGGTCAGTGACGAAGGAATGTGTGCCAGCTTCTCGGCCAGAGTTACAACGGCTTGTTCCCTATCAGTGCGCGAGCCGGCTATGGCTTCCGGTCTCGCCCCTCTACGCAAGGCAAAGGAACAAGCATGCGCCGTACAATAGGCACATGCGGCTTTGCTGGAAGCATACATGGCCAGGCCCATGGAAGCTTTGAAGGATTTACCGCCGAAAAGCGTGTTCGGCAGGTTGAACATGTTTGGCACCAGCAAATTATAGGTGCGAAATCCCGGTGGCCATATCTCCAATACAGGGTCGCAGTTGGGAACAATCCCGATCAACTCCCTCACCAGACTCAGGAGGGGATTATATTTATCATGCAATGTGTTCCAGTCAACCGATACCGGCTGTAATCCATGTGCCAGAGTTGCTGCCATAATTGGTTATTGTTGGTTGAATTGTGAAATGACTGTAATCATTGATAGTCACACTGCAGATATACGCATATATTCCAATAGTAAGAAGATTCAATTCGTATGGCCAACCGTTTTGGCAGGTATACGCTGCTCATATTCCTGGCGAGTCCAAAGTTGATGCCGGTTTTTAACCATGAATCCATGGGTATATACCTCTGCAATCCGGATGGAAGAAGGCCCTGACATCTCCTGGAAAAATTGACTGGGGTGCCTTGCACCGAAATTGGGTGACTAAGCATAGCCTCTATACGGACAAGGTGCGTCATCAGGGTCAAGGAGGCCTCATCCACAAAAAACAAAGCCAGGCGGGATTCCCCTCCTGGGTGTCGTTTCTTGATCTCGACTTTTGATTTGTGAACTATAACCATGACATGGAATCAGAATAAATAAGACGGGTTAATGATTAAACCTATTAAGTAAACTTACTTAAATATACCTTTTCGACTTGATTGGACGCGGCTCCGCCTCTCGTGGGTAACAAGTGCACCCCCTCAGATGACCCTGAAATATGCTTTCTCCCTGGATCATCGAAGCGAAGTTATACCAAGGTTTCCATTCCGCCAAACAAATAGTAGGGGGTCAGGTAATAATTTCTACGGATATTCTCTTGCCCTTGCTACCTCCTGCCATTGTTTCAAATATCTCATCCCTTTCCTCTTGTACCGCAGCACCAATACCTGTTCCTGCATCATGTCCCCTCCCCCCGCTTGTCTATCTTTGCGCCAAACCCCTCCCTATGGCCATTCGACCCTTAGGCAACTACGCATATGGCGCCTGGATCGGCAGCGATCCCGACGGCGAGATCCTCCTCGATGCCTCCACCGGTGAGCCCATCGCCCGGGCTGGTACCTCCGGCCTTGACTTCGGCCGCATGCTCCGCCATGCCCGCACCACCGGCGGGCCGGCCCTCGCCCGCATGACCTTCCACGAACGCGGCCGCATGCTCAAAGCCCTCGCCCTCCACCTCCTCGCCCGCAAAGACACCTATTATACCCTCAGCTACGCCACCGGCGCCACCAAAGCCGACTCCTGGGTGGACATCGAAGGCGGCATCGGCAACCTCTTTGCCTACTCCAGCCTCCGCCGCCAGTTTCCCGACCAGCCCTGGTACGTGGACGGCGACCTCGCCCGCCTCTCCAAAAGCGGCTCCTTCATCGGCCAGCACATCATGGTGCCCAAACAAGGCGTCGCCATCCATATCAACGCTTTCAACTTCCCCATCTGGGGCATGCTCGAAAAAATCGCCGTCAATCTCCTGGCCGGCGTGCCGGCCGTCGTCAAGCCCGCCACTATCACCTCCTACCTCACCGAGGCGATGGTCCGCGACATCATCGCCAGCGGCATCCTGCCCGAAGGCAGCCTCCAACTCATCTGCGGGTCGGCCCGGGGCCTGCTCGACCACGTCGAAAGCCAGGACGTCGTCACCTTTACCGGCTCGGCCTCCACCGGTCGCATGCTGCGCGCCACCCCCCGCCTCATCGAGGAGTCCGTGCCCTTCAACATGGAAGCCGACTCGCTCAACGCCATCGTCCTGGGCCCCGACGCCACCCCCGGCTCGGAAGAATTCGACCTTTTCATCAAGGAAGTCCGCCGAGAGATGACCACCAAATGCGGCCAGAAATGCACGGCCGTCCGCCGCATCCTCGTCCCGGAAAGTCTCCTCGAGGCCGCACAGTCCGAATTGGCCAAAGCGCTGTCCAAAACCACCATCGGCGACCCCCGCGCCGAAGGCGTACGCATGGGCGCCCTCGCCGGCCGCACCCAGTTGGCCGAAGTGCGCGAGAAAGTCCGCCTCCTGGCCGCCGAAGCCCGCATCGTGTACGGCGATCCCGACCAGGTTGACATCCTCGCCGGCGACCCCGGCAAAGGAGCCTTCATGGCGCCCGTCCTCCTGTTGCAGGAAGACCCTCTGCGACACACCGCCGCTCACGAGATCGAAGCCTTCGGCCCCGTCAGCACCCTCATGCCCTACCGCACCATGGAGGAAGCGGTGGAGTTGGCCCGCATGGGGAAAGGCTCCCTTGTCAGCACCATCGTGACCGCCGACGATCGCACCGCCACCAAATACGTTATGGGTGCCGCCAGTCATCACGGCCGCATTCTCATCCTCAACCGCGAAAGCGCCAAAGAGAGTACCGGTCACGGGTCACCCATGCCTCTGCTCGTCCACGGCGGTCCGGGGCGTGCCGGAGGTGGCGAGGAAATGGGAGGCAAGCGCGGGGTGATGCACTATCTGCAACGCTGCGCCATACAGGGCTCGCCCACCTCACTCACCGAGGTGACGGGCCAATACCTGCCCGGCGGTGCGTACAAGGATCCCGGCGTCCACTTGTTCCGCAAATATTTCGAGGATCTGCGGGTAGGGGAAACCGTGATCACCCACAAGCGGACGGTGACCGAAGCCGATATCGTGCAATTTGCCAATGTGAGCTGGGACCATTTCTACGCCCATACCGATGTGACGTCCCTGGACGGTACGATCTTCACGGAGCGGGTGGCGCACGGGTATTTCGTGCTGAGTATGGCAGCCGGTCTGTTTGTCGATCCGGGCAAGGGTCCGGTACTGCTCAATTACGGTTTGGAGGAATGCCGGTTTACCAAGCCGGTCTATGCGGGGATGACGCTGGGCGTACGGCTCACCGTCAAGGAAAAGATTGCCCAGGAGCAACGCAACGAGGAGGATATCCCCAAGGGGATCGTCAAATTTCTGGTGGATGTGTATGACGAAACCGGAGAGACGGTGGCGATTGCCACGATTCTGACGATGGTGGCAAAGAGGGGCTGAGTTCCCCCCCTTGCCCCGGAATTCATTCCAGGGCAATGATGGTGCCACCCGTCGGGGTCCTCTTGCATTCATTCGATCATTAAGCATTTATAGTTCAACCCCTTCGGGGTCCCCGGGATCCTCGATTATTTGATCATCGGGCATATGCCTTTCAACCCCGGATGGGGTTGACCATATTAGCACCGGGTTTCACCCGGTGCTTCATGAAAAACAATGTTCAACCCCGGATGGGGTTGAACATCCGTGCGTTGGGTGCAACCCGACGCACAATATTGAAATTCATTATTTCATGAATGGTCAGATGTACACCTGATGGCTTCCGCCTTTGTTCAACCCCTTCGGGGTCCCCGGGATGCTCGATTATTTGATCATCGGGCATATGCCTTTCAACCCCGAATGGGGTTGATATTCCAATATAAAAGAAATTGTATGACATTAATTTATTTACAAATATTTTTCATCATAAGGTACACCGTGATCCTGGAGCAACTGTATCAATTCTTCTTTATAGCTCACTTTGCGATGATGCTCTTCCTGGTTTTCAACATAGCCAACCAAACGGTTCAAATGAGACCAACTGTGTGTAAATGCTCCATAACCTGACTGCCAATTTTCAAATCCCGGGAACAAATCATTCTGCTTGATGAAAAGACTGCTTCCCACTTTTATATCCTTTATCAGATCTGACAAGGAGATGGAAGGATGAATATGAGTTAATATATGAACGTGATCTTCAACCCCATTGATAATCGGACAAATACATTTATTCTTGGAAAGAATTCCCGCCATATAACGAAACAATCTGTCACGATTCTCCTTGTGAAGAACTTCATTTCTGGATTTGGTACTAAAGACAATATGATAAAGAATTTGTGTGTATGTTCCCATAGTTCAATTCCTTTTCTGCAAGATACAACATAGATAAACAATAGCAACCACGGTGTTTAAGGTTAAAAATGGTACCGATGCCATTTACCCTTTGATGATCCTATTATTGTTGGAAATACTCATAATGACTTTTCATATGTTCAACCCCGTAGGGGTTGCGTGATTTTTGTTACCATAGCCCCGGGATGCTCCCGGGGCTATGATGTTGGACCCCTTCGGGGTCCCCGGGATCCTCGATTATTTGATCATCGGGCATATCCCTTTCAACCCCGGATGGGGTTGACCATATTAGCACCGGGTTTCACCCGGTGCTT
>CAYYGN010000008.1:0-16549 GCA_964471595.1 uncultured Saprospiraceae bacterium | reverse complement strand
CCTTTCAACCCCGGATGGGGTTGACCATATTAGCACCGGGTTTCACCCGGTGCTTCATGAAAAACAATGTTCAACCCCGGATGGGGTTGAACATCCGTGCGTTGGGTGCAACCCGACGCACAATATTGAAATTCATTATTTCATGAATGGTCCGATGTACACCTGATGGCTTCCGCCTTTGTTCAACCCCCTTCGGGGTCCCCGGGATCCTCTATTATTTGATCATCGGGCATATGCCTTTCAACCCCAAATGGGGTTGACCATCCGTGCGTTGGGTGCAACCCGACGCACAATATTGAAATTCATTCCTGCTTGAAAGATTGGTATTTCCTCACCCTATTGCCCCAGGTTAAAACCGGGGCAATGGGAATTCCGGGGCTATGAACGGGCTTGTGTGACACGCATCACCAGGGACCCAAAGCCACACACCTTAACTTTGTGCCATGACTTTCATCCGCCGTAATGCTTTGGCACTCGCAGGGATTGTCCTCGGAGCTGTTGCCGGTTTCTTTTACTGGCAGCAAATCGGATGCCTGTCCGGCACCTGCGCCATCACTTCCTCCCCCGTCAACAGCACGCTGTATGGCGCTCTGATGGGAGGCCTTTTCCTGAACATGTTCCGCAAAGAGAAAAGGAAAGGTCCGGAGCCTTCCTGATCCACCACACCAGTATTCCGGTGAAGCCTTCAGTCGTCGTCATCCGGATCTCCTTCGCTGTCTCCCACAGGTAACTCAAGGGCCTGCACCGGCTGTACGGCGCTGCCCGCAATGCCCCGTATCGAGCCGTACATGTCGATGGTGTTGGAGATGACTTTTTCGATCTGTTTCTCCCTTTCCTTCCATATCCGTTGCATGGAGCGCTTCTCACTGTCGAGCGCCTGTTTCATCGCGGTAAAACCCTCTACAATCGCCTCCACCTGCATCCTGAACGGCGTGCTGGTAAGATAATCATAGAGGAGGTGCATTTTGTCACCCTTGTTCTCCTGGGCGAGTACAGCGGCGCTGAGTTGGATGAGACTCTCCCGCAATACGGTGCAAAGTCCTTTGAATTCCTCGTAGGTACATACCCACACGCCATCCATGGTGCCCAAACGCTCATATCCCGACGGCATGGCCTCCGTGACCAATACCCCGATGTCGGCACCCTTGTCCCGCATGTCGGCCTTGAGTTTTTCCACCCACCCGGGGTGAAATTCTTTCGTGCGCTTGCTCTCGTAATAAATCTTGCCGCAGTCACGACGGGTAGGTGTGTGCACCGTCTGTATGCAGTCGCCCCCCCTTGTGCCTTTTTTTATTTCTTCGATTTCATCCAACGGAAAACGCGCCATCAGCCACTCTTCTATCGCCAATTCCTGCACCTCTCCCTGAAGCTGCATGGAGCCCTGTTCCTGCTTGCGCTTCATTTCTTCCGTCAACCGTTTCTGGTCTTCGAGCTGCTTTTGCAATTCCCGCAAACGCATCTCGTTTTTTTCTTCCTCCGCTCTTTTTATTTTTTCCTTTTCGGTCAGCAGAATTTCATTGAGTTTTTTCTGGGCCTCTGCCTCTGTCGCTTCTTTTAATTCGGCTTTTTCCCTTTTCAGTTGTTCGATCTCGGCCCGGGTCCGGTGCAACTCACGGATCTGCTCGGTTTTTTCCGCAAGTTCCCGTTGCATGGTTTTGAAAAGCTCCGCCTGCTCCTCTTCCAGGCGCAATTTCAGTTTTTCTTCGAGGAGACGCCGCTCTTCCTTGAGCTGTCGTTCCAGTCTATCCTGAAATAATTCGTTTTCCTGTTTTTTCCGGCGTTCAAATTCCTCTTTGGCCTGCGTGAGTTCGGCCTCCTGCTTCGCCATCCGTTGCTGCTCTTCCTTGAGCCGGGATTGGTATTGCTGCCGGATCCGCTCCTCGAGTTGATGGGACAAAATGTCCTGCACATCAATGATCGTTCCGCAATTGGGGCATTTGATCCGGGTTGTGTCTGACATGTCCTTGTCGGTTGCAGAATTAATACTGGAGGCAAAGGATTTGCCTCTGCCCGTTTACCCAAAACGATTCCGGATCATCCGGAAAAAATCCGGTTCAAACCGTGAGGATGTCTTTCTCTTTGACATCGACGAGATGATCGGCTTTTTCGCCGTAAGTGTTCGTCATGTTCTGGATCTCGATTTCCCTTTTTTTGCCGAGATCTTCCGGGTAGCCGTCTTTGACGGCTTTCTTGATGCCGTCCATCACTTTGTGGCGGGTGCTGCGCACACTGATTTTGGCCTCTTCAGCGAGGTGTCGGGCTTGTTTGACCAGGTCCTTGCGGCGCTCCTCCGTGAGCGGCGGAATAGTGAGCAGCACGACCTCTCCGTTGTTCATTGGCGTCAATCCGAGATTGGCTTCGAAGATCGACTTTTCAATGGGGCCGATCATGTTCTTTTCCCAGGGCTGGATACTGATGGTGCGGGAATCGGCAGTCGTGACATTGGCGACCTGGGCCAGGGGGGTTGGACTGCCGTAATAGGGCACCAAAAGACCGCTCACCATGGCCGGCGAGGCTTTACCGGTCCGGATCTTGGCCAGTTCGTCACTGAGGTGTTGCAAAGCATGGTCCATGGCTTCATGGGCTTCCGAGAACAGCTTGTCCATTTCTTCCTGGGTCATGATCGTGCGTTGTTTTGGTGTTCAAAGATATGCCATGTCCCTGTTTTCATCCGGCCGACCGGCGTACCAAAAGACAGGGTCAGGCGTTCTGACACCATATCCATGCACCCGCCACGCCTGCTGCTACCGCTTTTTTCGGCCCCGGCTACCCGGTGGATGCTGACCCTTTTCGGGGCCTGTCTGTGGTTTTTGCTCATCTCATGGGAGTTTGCTGTTTCGCTGTGCATGATCGGTATGATCGCCCTTTTTCTATGGGAATGGCACCCGGAAAAAGGGCGCTGGATCTGGCGGAAAAACCTGCCATCGGCCCTCCACCGCTGGCGTACAGATCCTTCCTGGGCCGTGACGACCATCCCGTTTTTTCTCGTCCTTTTGACCGCTCTGTGGTCGGAGGATCACGGATATACCATCGGACGTCTCCAGGTCAAATTGCCCTTTGTCCTTCTGGCATTGGCCTTTTCGGGATTACCGGTTGGAGACCGCCGCACCTACCAAAAGTTGCATGCCATCCTCCTGGCGGGTGTTTGCATGGCCGCCCTACCGGTATTGGCGGAATATCTGGCTGACCGGCCTCTCTGGGAAGAGGCCCTCCGGCAGGGCCGGTCACTGCCCACGCCGAGCAGCCACATCCGTTTCAGCATGGCTGCGGCGCTGGCCTTCTTCGGCGGCCTTTATCTCTGGGAGGAGCGCTTTGTGTGGCGATGGCCCTTCGAACGTTGGGTGATCGCCGGCCTGACCCTGTTCCTCTTCGTCTTTCTCCACATCCTTTCCGTCCGCACCGGACTGGTCGGACTGTATGCCGGTCTGGGCATATGGGTATTGCGGTGGATTCTGGTCAAAGGACGCCGCACCGCCGGCATCTTCCTCCTGATTCTGATCGGCCTCACGCCTTGGTTGGCCTACCGGAGCATGCCCGCCTTCAGGGCCAAGATCGACTACATGCTGTGGGATCTCGATCAGCATTGGCGCGGCCGGGAACTGGCCAATTCCGACAGCAACCGCATCGTGTCCTGGCAACTGGCCTGGGAGATCTTCCGCCAAAACCCCTGGTTCGGCACAGGTATCGGCGATGTCCGCCGGGAAATGCATGACCGCTACGCCGCAGAGGCTCCCCACCACCAACCGGTCATCCCCCACAACCAATGGCTGTACATGTTGGCCGGATCAGGGATTTCAGGGACAATGGTCTTCGGCGTATTCGTTTTTCTCCCCCTCTTCTGGCGACGGAGATACCGGCTCTTCCCCTTCCTCGCACTGCACGCCGTGTTTTTCCTGTCCTACCTGATCGAACCGACCCTGGAAAACAATTTCGGCATCAGTCTGCTGTTGCTTTTCCATTTGCCCGGCCTGAGACAGGAGACCTGACGGTCAGACGTATTCCCGGCCGGTGCGGTGCCGCAGGATGGCCCGGAACCGGAACCCGGCCAAAAATCCGAAGACGAAGCCACCGATATGGGCCCACCAGGCCACCCCTCCCGTGTCGAGGTCCACATGGCCAAGGGTACCTACACCAGCCACCATTTGCTGGAGGATCCAGATGCCGAGAAAGAAAAAAGCGGGCAGGTAGGCGGTGTGGAAAAACAACAGGATGAACACCCGGATCCGGGAAGACGGAAACATCACCATGTAAGCGCCGAGGACCGCCGAAATGGCCCCGGATGCCCCTACCGCAGGAATGACACTCCCTGGATTGAAGGCCATATGACAAAGTCCCGCGACGATGCCGCCCAGCAAATAAAAGACCAAAAACCGCCCGGAACCAATGGTCGCCTCGATGTTGTCGGCAAACACCCACAGGAAAATCATGTTGCCCACGAGGTGCATCCAGCCTCCGTGCACAAACATGGCGCTGACCAGCGTCCAAACCCTGTCTCCTTGCTGGAGCTCTGCAGGTACGGAACCGAATACGCGGAAGAATTCATCGACGCTGGATGCCGGATAAAAAAGCATCATCCAGACAAATGCCGCTACGTTGAGGACGATGAAAGCATAGCTGAATACCGGCTTGTCACCGCCTTCCACCTGGTCATCACCGATAGGAAAGATCATGGGATGAAGATACGGTACGACAACATTAACTGGCAGACAGGATCTCCAGGTAATTACGGAAAATATTGAAAATCAATGACATTACACTATTAGTGCACTAGTGTATTAAATTTGTAATCGTCCAAAACAAATGCAATTCGCCTTCGGCATGCCCCCCCGGGGGCAAATGATGTCGCTGGCGGCAGAGCCGCTTCTGCCCTTTCCTCCCCATTCAGGTGGCGTCCGGACCCTTCTATCCACCTGTCAGAGAAGAAAGGCGATCCCTCCCCCTTGCCATTACCAGGGATCGCGGACTTCCCGCATGTACGGTCTCCCGCAAGCGGGGCCCTCGGCTTGATTTGGCTACTTTTGTCCCGTCTCACCGACTCTCCGGCTATGGAACCCAGCGATCGGTCCGAATCCCATTGGCACAGGGCCTTGCTCTTCCTGACCGGCCTGCTGGTCCTGCCCGCCTTGCTGATTCATCTCAACGGCCCCGTCTTCATCGATGACGAGGGCATCCGGTCACTGGTCGCTTTCGAGATGCTGAAATCGGGAGAGTTTATCCAGGCCACCATCAACGGCGAACCTTATTTCAAGAAACCCCCCTTGTACAACTGGATCCTGGCCGCCGGATTTTCTCTCACCGGTATCGTCAACGAGTGGACGGCCAGAATACCTACCGTCATTTTCCTGCTGCTTTTCGCTGCGTTGATTTACCGCAGCGTGCGCAAGGGCACTGGCCAACCGGACACCGCCCTCGTCAGCGCCCTGCTTACACTGACGTGCGGGCGCATCCTGTTTTGGGATTCCTTCCTGGGCCTGATCGACATGGCCTTCAGCACCCTGGTGTTTGCCCAGTTCATGTGGTTGTATGAACAGGACAAACGCAATCGCCCTTGGGCCTACTTTACAGGCTCCTGGATTTTGGCGGGTGTGGCTTTCCTCATGAAGGGACTCCCCGGACTGGTGTTCCAGGTCATGACCGTGGGCGGCCATCTCGTTTTGACCGGACGTTGGCGACGTTTGTTCCACCCCGGCCAGTGGGTCGGAGGGCTTGTTTTTCTTTTGATGACGGGCACTTATTACACCCTGCTTCTGCAAAATGCTTCTCCCGAACAGGTGTTCGGGACCCTTTTTCACGAATCGGCCCAGCGCACTCCTACCCACTACGGATTCATCCAGACCTTGTCGCACCTGGTTACCTTTCCGGTGGAGATGACTTACCATTTCCTCCCCTGGTCTCTCCTGTTGGTCTTTGTACTGACGGGATCCCGCTGGCGGGCCTTGTGGCGTCATCCCTTTTTCGGATTTTTAATGCTTGTCTTTGCGGTCAACATTCCGGTTTATTGGGTTAGCCCGCAGGTGTATCCCCGCTATTTACTGATGCTGGCCCCGCTCGTTTTCACGGTCGGTTACGAAGCCTGGAAACGAACGCCGGATGTCTCGGTCCTGCGAAAAACTTTCCGCGTACTTTTTTTGGCCGTCAGCGCCTTGCTTGCCGTAGCGGCATGGGCGCCGTTGTTTTTGCCGCAAACGGCCCATACTCCATGGCTCGGTCCCAAAACCGGTGTTCTGAACTTTCTGATGGCGGTTGCGGCCTGGGCGATTTGGCGATATCCCCGTCTGCTTTTCTACGGACTCATCGTCCAACTTCTTACGCTCCGGCTCGCGTTTGACTGGTTTGTGATTCCCGACCGGCTGAAGCACGACACGGCCACGGCAGCCCGCGAAGATGCCCTGCGGGTAGGCGCCGCGTTTCGGGACAAGCCGCTTTATTATCTCGATCAGAGTTGCCTGTCCACTACCTCCTCCTTTTACCTGTCGACTTCCAGAGAGGCGATTACGACTGTCTGGAAGGACCGGCCACAGCCGGGTACCGCCTATCTGGTGGATGCCTCTGCCGCCATTCCGCCAGGATTTATACCCACCGATACCATCAGGGTGAGGCATTTTAATGATCGCATTCCCTATGTTCTCCTCATCGAATCAGCGCCCGACATCCAATGAATACGATACCCCCCTCCCCGTTTCTCAGCGTCATCGTGTGCGTGTACAACGAAGAACCCAACATCCGCCCGTTGGTGGAAAAGATCAGGATTGATCTGGATGGCCTGGATTACGAGTTGCTTTATGTGGACGACGGCTCGACCGATGGGACGCTCGCAGCCCTGAAGTCCGTGATGGACGAGCGGATGCGGGTAGTGGAATTCCGCAAAAATTATGGACAGAGTGCTGCATTGGCGGCCGGCATCGCCGAGGCGAGGGGTGCATATCTCGCCACCCTCGACGGCGACCTGCAAAACGACCCTGCCGATATTCCCGGCATGCTACGCCTGGCCGTTGACGAGGGATGGGACCTGGTGGCCGGCGAAAGGGCCAACCGCCAGGACGGCATGCTGCTTCGCAAAATCCCCAGCCGGATCGCGAATGCCATCATCCGGAAATCCACCGGGGTTTATATCCGGGATTACGGGTGCACCCTCAAGGTTTTCCGCAGCGAAGTGGCCAAAGACATGGGGCTTTACGGCGAATTGCACCGGTTCATTCCGGTACTCGCCAGCCTGGAAGGTGCGCGCATCACCCAGGTACCGGTCCGGCACCATCCCCGCATCCACGGCCAATCCAAATACGGGATCGGGCGCACTTTCCGGGTGGTGAGCGACCTGCTGCTGATGGTGTTCTTCCGAAGGTATCTGCAAAAGCCGATGCATCTGTTCGGCACCGCCGGCGTCCTGGCTTTCGGGCTGGGCGTCCTGATCAACATCTATTTGCTCGGCCTCAAACTGGCCGGCAACGATATCTGGGGCAAGCCCCTGCTCATCCTGGGGGTAATCCTCTTGCTCGGCGGTATCCAATTGGTCACGATCGGCATCATCACGGAGATCATGATGCGCACCTATTACGAATCGCAAAACAAAACGGTTTATCGCATCCGCCGCATTCATCCCGGATCCCGTGACTGAAGCTCCACAGCCCCGGCAGCGCATCAGGAAGACCGCCATTTTCCTGTTGAAGATCTCGCTGTCTGTGGCGGCGCTCTGGCTGGTGTTCCGCAAGGTCGATACCGGGCAGTTGCGTCAGGTATTGCAGGCGGCCAATTGGTGGTGGTGGCTTCCCTCCGTCGTCCTGGTCGCGGCGAGCAAGGCGGTTTCCGCCCTCCGGCTCAACGGTTTTTTTCGCCGTATCGGACTGGCGCTCGGCGAGCGGTTCAATCTCCGGCTCTACTGGCTGGGGATGTATTTCAACTTGTTCCTGCCGGGAGGAATCGGTGGAGACGCCTACAAAATATA
Organism: uncultured Saprospiraceae bacterium; assembly: GCA_964471595.1. Taxonomy (GTDB): domain Bacteria; phylum Bacteroidota; class Bacteroidia; order Chitinophagales; family Saprospiraceae; genus JAGNXB01. Next base: position 8,607 of record CAYYGN010000008.1, on the reverse strand, counting down.
CCTGTTGAAAAAGAAAGGACGGGCCAGCATTCGCGACCTGGTCCTGGCCACCCTCGCGGACCGCGCCCTGGGATTGCTGGCCTTGTTCCTTCTGGCCCTCGGCCTCGCTGCCTGGCTCCGCGCCGGCGGATATCCCTCCTGGGGATATCTCCTCACTATCCCGGTATTGACCGGCATCGCCTGGCTGGTGCTGCGAGGGGTCAAACGCGATTTTGCCCCGCTTTTCCTGCCCGGCCTGGGATGGTCATTCGCTGTCCAATTCCTGCAATTGGCGGCGGTGTTGGCCTTGCTCCGGATGACGGATACCCCCACGCCCTGGGCCGGCTATCTGTTCCTGTTCCTCCTTTCTTCGGTCCTCACCGCGCTGCCGGTGAGTTACGGAGGGGCGGGTGCCCGCGAATTGGCCTTTTATTTCGGGGCAGCGCACCTCGGTCTTCCGGAGGCACCTGCGGTGGCGGTGAGTCTGCTATTTTACCTGTGCTCCCTGGCGGTTTCCCTCAGCGGGATGGTGTTCAGTTTCCGGAAAATGGATTTCCCGGAGACGGTGGGATAGTGGGATCCGGGTCTCCGAAAGCCGCTAAGAAAGGCACAGGGTTTGTGAACAAAGGCGACGCTGCCGGCATTCCCATGTCGGCAAAACCCACCGATCATGTCCACACCCATCACCATTGCCCGCGGAGACGGCATCGGTCCCGAGATCATGGAGGCTACCCTCCGCATCCTCCAGGCCGCCAAAGCCCGCGTGACGTTTCACGAAATAGAAATCGGAGAAAAAATCTACCGCCAGGGACACACATCGGGTATCCGTCCGGAGGACTGGCGCATCCTGCGCGACAACCGGGTATTCCTCAAAGCCCCCATCACCACACCGGGCGGCGGCGGTTACAAAAGCCTGAATGTCACGATCCGTAAAACACTGGGTCTCTTTGCCAATGTGCGTCCCTGCCGATCCCTTCATCCGTTCGTACCGACGCGATTTCCGGACATAGACATGGTCATCATCCGCGAAAACGAGGAAGACCTGTATGCCGGCATCGAACACCGCCAGACACAGGATACGGTGCAATGTCTGAAGCTGATCACCCGTCCGGGATCGGAAAAGATCATGCATTATGCCTTTGAATACGCCCGCACGGCCGGGCGCCGGAAGGTGACCTGCATGGCCAAGGACAATATCATGAAACTGACGGACGGACTTTTCCACCGCATTTTCGACGAGGTCGGGGTGCAGTATCCCAAAATCGAAAAGGAGTTCAAGATCATTGATATCGGGAGTGCCTTGCTGGCAGACCGCCCCGGCGAATTTGACGTGGTCGTGACCCAAAATCTGTATGGTGACATCATTTCCGACATTGTCGCCCTGATCTCGGGATCGGTGGGCATGGCCGGATCGGCCAATATCGGAGAGTCGTTTGCCATGTTCGAAGCCATTCACGGCTCTGCGCCGGATATTGCCGGACAAGGAATAGCCAACCCATCGGGCCTCCTGAACGGAGCCATTATGATGCTCACGCATATCGGCCAGGGCGATGTGGCCGCGTTGATCCAGAATGCCTGGCTGCGCACGCTGGAGGAAGGCATTCACACCGGAGACATCTATCGCGAAGAGATAAGCCGCCAAAAAGTGGGTACCGCCGAATTTGCCGATGCGGTCATCGCCAACCTGGGTCGCAAACCCGAGATCCTGGAAGCGGCGGCGACGGCCACCGGCCAGGGCATCCGCATTCCCCCGTTTCGCCGGGAGCATCAACTCAAGGAACTGGTCGGTGTGGATCTCTTTCTCGACTGGAAAGCAGGAACGGCAGAAGACCTGGGACATCTCCTGACCCATCTTCCGCTCAGACACCTCAAACTCAAAATGATCACCAACCGGGGCGTAAAGGTATTTCCCGACGGACTGCCCGAGACATTTTGCTCGGATCATTGGCGCTGCCGCTTTATCCACCGCGAGGCCTCTTCGCGCACCTCCGATCCCGACTACCGGCCCATCGATTTCGAAGGGGTGCTGGAGCTTTTGCATGTGGCTCATGCAGCCGGCCTGGAGCCCATAAAGACGGAAAACCTGTATCTCTTCGATCACAAACCCGGCTTTAGCCTCGGTCAGGGCGAATAAGGTTTTGGCACACGGGCTGGTCAATTGCGCCACATGTTCCTGTGGAGTCCTTGCTATACACCGCCGACCCCGGCAGGAACCCTACCTTTGAGCCGGCCGTATGCAACTGATTTATCACTCCGATTTTCTCGGTCACGACACCGGCCACCATCCGGAATGTCGGGAGCGCCTGTTTGCTTTTTGCCATTTGCCTGATGCACCCCTTCCGGACGGCCGTCCTTTCCTGGCTTTCGCCCACCAGGAAGCATATATCGCCCGCGTAGAGGCCTCCTGTCTGGCGGGCCACAGGCTGGATCCGGAAACTCCGGTCTCCGCAGGTACCTGGAAAGCGGCCATCCAGGCGGTTGGCGCCACCATGAAGGCGGTGGAAACAGGCGGTTTTGCGCTGGTCCGCCCGCCAGGGCACCATGCCTATCCCGACCACAGCAGCGGATTCTGCATTTTCAACAACATCGGTATTGCGGCCAGTTACCTCGCCTCGGAAGGGAAAAAGGTGCTCATCCTGGATTTTGACGGGCATCTCGGCGACGGTACTTCCCGAATTTTCGACGGCTCCGCCCAGGTCCTTTACTGGTCTTTTCACCAGTATCCCGCCTTCCCCGGCCACGGCTTTGTGACGGAGATCGGTGTGGGTGCCGGGATGGGTTACACCATCAATGTGCCTTTGCCTCCGGGATCGGCGGATGACATCTTCTGGCGCGCCTTTGATACCTATCTGCCTGTGGTGCAGCAATTCCGCCCTGATGTGCTGGCCATTTCCGCTGGTTTCGACGGGTATGCCCTGGATCCCTTGCTCGACCTGCGCTTCAGCCCGGACCTCTTCTACCGGCTGGGCAAGAGGCTGTCCGAGGCCTTCCCCGTTCGTTTTGCCGTCCTGGAAGGCGGCTACCACCTCGAGGATCTGCCGAAATGCATTTACAATTTCACGGCCGGGAGCAATGGCCTGGATTGCCCGTGGCCATCACCTCCCACCGAATCCGGCCTCCGTGTATGGGAGGAATTCGAAGCCCGGCTCCAGGCCGGCCTTCTTCATCTCCGTCCCTATTGGAACATTGACTAAACCCTCATGCGCGCACAACTGGAAAAATTCTTCAAGCCGAATGCCATCGCCCTGATCGGCGCCTCCGACAAGGAAGGCAGCCTGGGATGGGCTGTCCTGCGAAACATGAAAGTGGCGGGCTTTCAGGGAGAGATGTACCCGGTCAATCCCAAATACCGGGAGGTCCAGGGGTTGACGTGCTACAAAGAGGTGGACGACCTCCCGGCACCGCCGGATCTCGCCGTCATATTGACACCGGCCAGGACGATCCCCGAAATCGTCCGTCAATGTGGCCGAAAGGGGGTCACTGCACTCCTCATATTGTCGGCCGGCTTCAAGGAGGCCGGAGAGGAGGGTCAGGCATTGCTGGAGGAGGTCTTGTCCATAGCCCGGCGTTACCGCATGCGGATCATGGGGCCCAATTGTTTTGGCATCATGCATCCGGCTACGGGCATCAATGCCACTTTTGCGGCGCGGGGCGCCCAACCCGGTCGCATCGCGTTCATTTCTCAAAGCGGCGCATTGGGCGCCTCCATCCTCGACTGGGCGGCCGAACAAAATGTGGGACTTTCCTGCTTTGCCTCCATCGGATCCATGGTTGATGTGGGCTTCCACGACCTCATTGAATACCTGAGCATGGATGCCCAGACCTCCAGTATCCTTATATATATGGAGAGCCTGACCAACGCGCGCAAGTTCATGAGCGCCGCGCGGGCCTACGCCAGAACAAAACCCATCATCATCCTCAAGTCGGGAGCCAGTGATGAAGGGGCGCAGGCAGCACTCTCCCATACCGGCTCGGTCGCCGGCAACAACCTGGTATTCGACGCCGCCTTCCGGAGGGCGGGCGTGCTGCGGGTCAACCGGATTGCCGATCTGTTCAACTGCGCCCAGGCTCTGGCCATGCAACCGCGACCGGCCGGCAACCGGCTCGCCATCGTGACCAATGCGGGAGGTCCCGCTGTCCTCGCCACGGACCGTCTCGCTATCCACGGGGGTCAACTGGCCAAACTGTCGCCCGACACCATGGCCAGACTCGACGCCGTCCTCAATCAGCACTGGAGCCACAACAATCCCGTGGACATTCTGGGGGACGGAACGCGGGAACAATTTGCCAAAGCCATCCGTCTGTGCGCTCAGGATCCCGGTGTGGATGCCGTGCTCGTGTTGTTCGTCCCGCAAGCCATCACCCCGGCCGAGGACGTGGCTCATGCGGTGGTGGAGGAACAAAAACATCTGGACAAACCCGTTCTCGCCTCCTGGATGGGCGAGGCGGATGTGGCTCAGGCCAGGAACATTCTCGAAGAAGGAGAAGTTCCCAATTACCGCTATCCCGAAAGCGCCGTGGATGTATTCCTGTTCATGAACGAATACAGGAAAAACCTGCAGTTGCTCTATGAAACCCCCGACCAGCAACCCTCCGACTTCCAGCCTGACCGGGCGAGTGTCCGCCAAATCATCCGGGACCAGCTTGATCAGGGCAAAGACCAGCTCGACCGGACGGCGATAACCCGGATTCTGGAAGCCTACAACATCCCGGTGACCCATGTGTACCAGGCCGCCACGGAAGAAGAGGCCGTCCGGGCCGCCGGCAAGGCCGGTTATCCCGTTGCCGTCAAGATCAGCTCACCCGACATTTCCCACAAAACCGACGTGGGCGGGGTGATCCTCCATCTGCGCAACGAAGAAGAGGTATCCGGGGCGTTCCGGGAGGTGACCGCCCGGGCTGCCAAGGCACGGCCGGAGGCGCGGATAGAAGGCGTCACCGTGGAGGCCATGGTCAACAAACGGTACGAACTGCTCATCGGCGCCAAACAAGACCCCGTTTTCGGCCCCGTCATCGTTTTCGGCATGGGCGGCATCGCCGTTGAAGTTTTTCGCGACCTGCAAATGGCCCTCCCGCCGCTCAACATGGCCCTGGCCCGTCAGCTCGTGCGCAAAACCAGAATCTACACGTTGCTGGAGGGATATCGCAAGATGCCGGGCGTGGACCTTGACGCCATTTATTTCCTGCTGATCCGGTTTGCCTATCTCGTAATGGATTTTCCCGAGATCACCGAAATGGACCTCAACCCCTATTCGGTGGATGAAAACGGAGGCGTGGTCCTCGATGCCCGGGCTGCCATTGCCGAACGGCCGGCCAGCCGGAAACAACCCTTCGACCATCTCGTCATCCCCCCTTACCCCTCCCAGTATCATCGAAACACCGCCCTCCCGGATGGCACTCCCGTGCTCTTGCGCCCCATCCGGCCCGAGGACGAACCCCTTGAAGCAGGCCTCTTCAACCGGCTCAGCCGCGAAAGCGTCTATTTCCGCTTCTTCGGCTATATCCCCCATGTGGATCACGAGTTTCTCACCCGTTTTACCCATATCGATTACGACCGGGAAATGGCCATTGTGGCCGAAACAACCATCGAAGGGGAACGGGCGCTGATCGGGGTGGTGCGTATCGTGGGAGACAACTGGAACGGCGACGCCGAATTCGCCATCGTGGTCGCCGACAAGTGGCAAAGGCAGGGATTGGGATCAGAGATGACCGATTTCATCCTGGAAATCGCCAGAGAGCGGGGATTCAGCCGGATCTATGCCACCTTCCTCAAGGCCAATGTGGCCATGGAAAAGCTGTTCCGGAACAAGGGATTTTCCATTTCTTCCGAGGACGCACAGACCAGTACAGCTGCCCTTGACCTGGTCCGCCAATGACCGCCATCAGTTCTTGTTCCATAACCCTTTGACAATCAGCAATCAAATTGATTTTCAACCCGGTGACGAAGATCACGGTGCCCGTTGACGGGGGCCAATCTGCCGGCAGGAAAGGACGCCATAGCTTTGCATCAAAGAAATGACGATGAAAAATTCAATCATGATGGCCATTATCCTGCTGGCAAGCGTGACGGGATTCGGCCAATCCGCCAACAAGCTTTCCATCCACGGCACTTCCAATCTGCACGATTGGGAAACCATATGTACCGAAGTCCAGATCAGCGGCAAGGTCCAGATGGAGAACGGAGCCCTTACCGGCGTTGATCAGTTGACTGTTCGCGTGCCAGTCTCCAAAATCAAAAGCGAAAAGGGAAAGACCATGGACGGTAAAACCCATGAATCCCTGAAATCCAACAAAAACCCTCATATCACCTTCAACGCGTCCCGCGTACAGGTCAACGGACAGGATGTCACGGCCACCGGCCCGCTGAGTATAGCCGGGCAGACCAGGACCGTGACGGTCAAAGGCAAATGGCGCGCCATCTCTGCCAATGAAATCGAGGTCAAGGGCTCCCACGCCATGAAAATGACGGACTTCGGGATCAGCCCTCCCACTGCCCTCCTCGGCACCATGAAAACCGGCGACGGCATCACCCTTCAATTCACGGTTCGTGTCAAGGGTTAATTCAATCTCACCATTTCATCACCCTACTAATTTTGCCAAAATGAGAACGCATTCTTTCCTTACCCGCAGCCTGATGCTGTTGTGCCTGCTGGGCTTTGCGGGCACTTTGATGGCCCAACAACCCGACCTCCAGTATTACCGGAAGTGGGACAAGGGGGGTATCAATGTCTTCGAACCTTCCAAGAAAGCCGATCAGCCCGAATGGACTGGTTTCAAAATCCGTATTGGCGGAGCATTCACCCAGGATTTCCAGAGTCTCACGCACTCCAATGATGCCGACTTTGCCGTATTCCCCAATGGTACCACCAACCGGAATTTCCTCTATGGCGTGATCAGCGATCCCGCGGACGCCAAATTCGACACGACATCCGCCACCCTGCAGGGATTCAACCTGGCCATGGCTAATCTCATTCTGGACTTCCAGATCGCCGATGGTATCCGGGTATCCCTGGAAAACTACATGTCGTCCCGCCACCACCCGGAATTCTGGGTCAAAGGCGGCTACATCCAGATCGACAAACTGCCTATGTTCGGCAACCCGCAGTGGTTTACCGACTATTTCCGTGTGAAGATCGGACACTTCCAGCCCAATTTCGGCGACATGCAGTTTCGGCGCACCGATGGCGGTAATGCCATGTTCAACCCATTTGTCGAAAACCTCATCATGGACGCCTTCTCCACGGAAATCGGTGGCGAAGTGTATGCCTTCCCGGTTGATGGCGTCATGTTGATGCTGGGTGTTTCGTCCGGCTTTATCAACGGCAACATCGAGAACTATGCCGGCGACCCGGTGGGTACCAATCCTGAAGCGACCAAGAAAACGCCGTCCATATTTGCCAAAGCGGCCTACGACAAGCAACTCAACGACGACCTCCGTGTTCGCCTTTCGGCTTCCGTTTACCACAACGGCAACCACCAGCGCAATACCCTGTACGCCGGCGACCGGACCGGTTCCCATTACTTCATGGTGATGGAACCCGCCTTCCAGAATGCCACGACAGCCTCGGCAGCCGCCAGCCAGTTTACTTCCGGCCGTTTCAATCCGAACATGGCCAACCGGATCACCACCTTCATGATCAACCCGTTCATCAAGTGGAAAGGACTGGAAATTTTCGGTTCGTATGAAATGTTGTCCGGAGCCACCAACAACGTCAACGACACAAAGGGCGGTAACTGGGAAAACCGCAGCGCCAGCCAGTACAGTGCCGAAGCCGTTTACCGGTTCCTGGCCGACGAGCAGCTCTTTGTCGGTGTCCGTTATATCGGCGTGACTGCCGAAGAACGCCCGACCGCTCCGGATGCGGATCCCAATGAGGTGGGCATCAATCGCCTGGCGGTAGCTGCCGGCTGGTTCCCCACCAAAAACCTTCTGCTGAAAGCGGAATATGTCAACCAGGATTACACGGATTTCCTGGACTATCGCAAAGGCGGAAATTTCAATGGTATCATGGTTCAGGCCGTAGTAGGGTTCTGATCATGAATGTCGTATGACCAAGCTGTCCGGATGCACTTCCGGACAGCTTTTTTATACCCCGGATCCATGCGCACCTTATTCACCGGCCTTGTTTTCTGCTTGCTGCTGACCTCCATTTCCGCCCAAAACAGGTTCCTGCTCGATCCGGTCAGCCAGCTGAAGATCCACGGAAAATCCAACGTCAACGTCTTCACCTGCACCTGCAGGCAGATCTTCCACCCGTTGCCCTTCCGGCTGGAAGCCTCCCGGCAGCAGGACCGGCTGGGGTTCAGGCATACCCTCCTCCGCGTACAAACGCAACTGTTCGACTGCGGCAACAAGGTCATGAACAGAGACCTCTACAACGCCCTCCGCGCCGATGATTATCCCGAGATGACCATTGAGCTCGATGCCGTGGAAATACCCGGCAGCCTGTCACCGGCATGGACAGATGTCCGGGTCTGGACCCGTATCACCCTGGCTGGAGTCTCCCAACGCATCTGGCTGGATGCCAAGGTCCGGCAGCCTGCCGACAGGCAATGGCAGATCCGTGCCGGCAAAGAATTGCGGATGACCGATTTCCGGATTACACCCCCAACCGCCCTGATGGGCAT
>CAYYGN010000007.1:12949-100649 GCA_964471595.1 uncultured Saprospiraceae bacterium | reverse complement strand
GGACGCAAGATCAATCAAACCAAACATGCTTTGGCTGCTTAACCGCTCAACGCGTGATATATATCAAAAGGTTGATTGGAATAGCCACTGTTGTAGGCTCGCGAGTCAATGCCTGTTGTTGACCAGCTTCCAAAATTCGGGTTAGGATGGTTGAGCTTGTTTTCACCTAATATTCCACCAAGTATGATATTTGATTCTTCCGAAGGTCCTTTAATACGTTGAAATGACGACTCCTGAATTCTTTTCAACAAAAATTCAACTTTGTCCACATCAAATATATGATCATAGCGTTTGTTCCCTGTTCCGCTTACAGTTGTCTGCATTTGTACACGTAAGGCCATGGGTGAAATGATCGTTCCTGTAGAACCATATTGGGGTATAAATTGAGAATTATTTGCCTGGCAATGCAAATTCAATGTATATGTTGGGTTGACATAGTTGATGTATTGAAGTGGGTTGCTGGCGTAAAAGGTCTGTGACGTAGAAAAAGAATCCGATAGCGGAATTGTATTCAGATGAAGGTGAGCCTGACCTGTTGCATCGGCATCTCCAAGGGGGACCAAAGGCATCCCGACTGTAATCTGATTACTGGCTGTCAGGGTATCACCGTTGAATTCTACCTGGCCACCATCTATCTGACCTAGTACATAAGTCAAAGTCACAGGAATACCATTTATAGTATCCATGATGATAAATATTTGAGCCCATTTATCTATGTCAGGGAAAATCATCCCTTTCAATACGATGGTTCCGTGATTTTTAAAATAATTCATACCACCATTGTCATATACATGGCCCAAAATATAGCGATGATCGCCGGACTGATAGCAAAGTTGCTTATAGGTAAATTGATTGGTCCAAAGCCGGTTTACATCGACGGTAGTGCCACCTTCCGGCGCCAATATCAAATTCCATTTATCTGCATTGCCGTCATCCTGTACGCAATTATAATCAATGCCGAGGTGAAAATTACTACTATGCCGTCTCGGCCCGTAGTCATCAGCCACTGCCTTGGCCGGAAACACCTGCGGCGCTGAATACGATGTATCCTGAGGATTCCATTGTCTAAACTGCAGGTACTGTCCCGTTAAAAAAAAGGAATACTACATAATAGTCCTGCTATAAATATGTCAACTTTATTCATGTGTCAAGATTTGCATTCTAAATGAATATGCCTCTACAATTTTAAACCAGGAGTAATTGTATTTTGAAGATTGTATTCGTATACTTGACATTTCCTCTGTTGTAAAAACACGGTCATACAATGTTTTCGTCTGAGGGTCAAATAAATATTGATGTCTGCTCAACTCTTGGTAATTAGGAAAAGTAAAACCAATACATAACCATCCTGAAGGTTCATCCTTTACCGGTTCGGCCACCCACATCCCGCCATCTTCATTATCGGCTTTGTACAGTCGTGCCATCCGATGGATATCCCATATTTCAAATCCTTCTTGTTGTGTCTTGATCCCTGCATTTTCCGTGGTCTCTATAGGTAATATGGAAAATAACAGGTGGCTGCCATCATTTGCCACTACGGGTGTGCTCGTCTTATAGGGAAACTCCATTCGGAATATTTCTCTACCTTTCAAGTCAAGTATCACCTGGGTGGTTTTTGCCCCAAGCATCCTTCCTGTTTTTGAGATCTCGTAAGCCGTATATGTCAACTCAATATGGTTACTCCTGGATTCATTGCCGTTTCCACTTACCACCGTATGCACCCAATAGGCGCCAAGGCCATCATCCAATGGTCTCTCCTCGTCTGGCCAATAACCCGTACCCTCCGAATCAAAGTAATAGGGCAGCACCTGAATGCTATCATGTGGTTTTAAATAGGGATTGTGGGCATCCACGTCATACACAGATAGCAAGCGGTGCTCTGTGTCATAAAACTCGATCCGGTCCATGACAGGCCGCTCGTATCGGAAGTAGCGGTCCTCCCGTTCATTGTAACCTGTCCTTACATGATACTTTTGTATGAATAATACACCGGGCCTTGATTCCCATACCTTGAGTGGATATTCATGCCCTTCCAAATGTACTTTTGTACTGAACTGCCCATCCAGTCGCACCTCAACCAGTGTGTTATTAACAACTTTTGTAATGACAGGTAGCGTATCGAGTTGATTACTTGTGGCTTCCGGCAGGATACCCGGTAGGTTGCTGTTCTGGCTACACAAGGTATCCGGTAGTCCCAGGAAAAGAAGGTATAGCATCCACAGTGTCTTCATAATCACTTAATTTTGTGTATGTTAAGATTCCTTTTGTGGCAAGTGTGGGTCTATGCGCAGGGCACTGACCAGCTAAATATAAGGCTTTTCTTTTTATTCCGAAATAATAATTTGTCCAAATCTTCCATCGGCTCGCTGGTCAGGGTCACGATCTTCAGGTATTGACCGCTTGCCGCCTGAATCCGATCGGTCTTGTGCTTTTTGATGAACAACTTACCTGTACCGGACCAATCCGTCGGCTGCCAGTATTCCTCCCATGCGACAATGTAAAAGGGCGACCCGCTGTTGTAAAACGGACTCTGGCTCACTTCCACCCGCTGCACATACGGCTTTAAGGGCACCTCTATCATCCCCGCGCAATGGCCAAACGCCCATCCGGAATGGGCTATTCAAAAATTAACTGCGCGATATTTCGTTGAATTTCAATCACGTAGCACCGACTATGCTCTTTCAATTCGCCTCATATCGCTTGTTACTTTTTGAATTTGGCCTATTTTGGAGGTTAATAGAAGTGCCCGTAGTTGTCGAGGGTGAAGGACATCGTGTCGCTGCTTGTGGATTGCCCACGTATATTGGTCACCTGGGCGAAGATCGCATACTCCCCGTCCGGGTAGCGGGCGTTGGCAGGAAGCTCGGCCGTGCGCAGGGCGCCCCCGCTGTGGTCCTTGTGGATGCGTGTGTAGAAATCAGGGAAATAGTAATCGTCGCAGGGGTCCTACGAGGGTCTCGCCGGGTTACCTGCCGGGGGGGGTGCCCCGTCTCCGGTTTTTGCCGGACCCGCCCTTTCTGTCCGCACGACCGCCCCCTCCCGATCCTGGTTTGCGGCCTCCGCCACCACCACCCCGGGCTCCTCCTCCCCGGCTTCCCACAAATCGAGGGTCGTACACCGGAGTTTCGCCAAGTTCCTCCGGCACCGGCAGTTTGGGTACCTCTTTCTCGATCAGTCGTTCAATCCTGCCGAATCTCCGCATATCATCCGGATTGATCAGGGTAATAGCAATTCCCGTCGTATCCGCCCTGGCCGTGCGGCCGATCCGGTGCACATAGTCTTCGGCATCGCCCGGCACATCGTAGTTGATGACGAGGTTGATATCCTTGATATCAATGCCCCGGCTGAGCACGTCGGTAGCTACCAGGATCCGGGTCTGTTTGGACTTGAACCTCATCAATACCTCCTCCCTCTCCTTCTGTTCGAGGTCGGAGGAAATGCCCTCCGAAGCCAACCCTTTCCGCTTGAGGCCCCGGACAATGTCCCCTACTTTTTTCTTGGTCGAACTGAAGATGAGGATGCTACGCAAAGCAGACTTGTTGGCGATCAACCGGGCTACCAATGGCGTTTTTTGGTCCTCATGCACGACATAAGCTTCCTGCACTACCCCTTCGGCCGGTTTGGAGATGGCGATGCTGATGTGTTCAGGGTCCTGCAGGATCATGCCGGCCAATTCACGGATTTTCGGCGGGAATGTGGCGCTGAACAAGAGTGACTGGCGGGTCTTGGGGAGATGGGAAATGATCTTGATAATGTCCTCGTAGAAACCGATGTCGAGCATCCGGTCGGCCTCGTCCAGGATCAGGTATTCCATTCTTTCAAACCGAACGTATCCCATGTTGAGGTGGGAGATCAACTTGCCGGGTGTGGCCACCACGATATCCGCCCCGCCCGAAAGGCCCCGTTTCTGGGTCTCCCAATCGGTGCCATCGCTGCCCCCGTAAAGCAGGAGGCAACTGATATTGCTGAAAAACGTGGCCGCCTGCACTTGTTGGTCAATCTGGATGGCGAGTTCGCGGGTCGGGACGAGGATGAGGGCTTTGACATAAGCCTCCCGGTTGTGACAGATGTGGTGCAGGATGGGGAGCAGGAAAGCGGCCGTTTTTCCCGTGCCGGTCTGGGCACAGGCGATGAGGTCTTTGCCGGCCATGATGCGGGGGATGGCTTGTTCCTGGATCGGAGTGGCATCGACAAAGCCCATATAGGAGATGGCTTCCAACAATTGTTCGTCCAATCCGAATTCAGAAAACTTCATAAGCGGCAAGTCAATAAAACGCACAAACCTAAGGCAAATGTTCCGCAAGGTGGGGGCACGCTGTTGCAGCCAACACTTCCGGCAAGTCTGCAAAAGGACGTATATTTGTAACAAACACCTGTCCAACCGGTTATGATCAACCGCATATTTCCGTCCGGCAAAAAAAAACCGGCGGTACCGCCCTTGACGTATCTGCCTTTTTCCCTGTTCGGGGATCCGGCGTCCTTGTTCCTTACACTTCCCGAAGCGGAGGTCCATCGCTGGGCGCTTCCCGCGGTGACGCATTCCCGATTGCGGATGGCCATGGGAATGGCCTGGCTCAACGGCCGGCGGGTCAGAATCCATGCTCGCGGGCAGGGGCTAAGTGAGGCCGTGCAGGCCTGGGCATCCGGTAGCCATAGTGATGCCGCCATTCTCCTCATGCCTCAGGAAGGAAAATATCTGCCGTCCCCTACAGCGGACCTCTCCCGTGTGGTCCGGCAATGGCAGGAGGAAACCCGGCGGTTTTACGGTGCACTCCATCAAATCCGGGATATCCGGTTTGGCGTCATCGATGCGCTCGAAGCCGCATTCACCCTGATCCGTCTCCATCCTTCGGTCGAGACCTTGCCATTTGGACGTACGGGCCGAAAGGACATGGCCTGGACGCCTGAGGAATATGAAGGACTGCTGCAAAGTCTGGATGAAGCCCGGAAACAGGCACACGGTTTGGAAGCGATCGGATGGGCAGAGGCCCATCGCATCCACCTCGATGCCCTCGAACCCTGGACCCTCTCAGCGCTGCAAAGCGCCCTCGACGACCGGCTGGATCGCCTCGAAGGCTTCATCCGGCACTACGAAAAATCCCTCTTTCGCCTCTACCATCTTTCCAATCCCCGGGAAGAGGCGGGCACCTCCCTGCCGCGAGTTTCCCTGACCGGGCTCGAAGCCGGCGTTTACCACCGGTCCGGTCTGGATACCTGGTTGCCGGCATTCCGGCTTTTCGAACAGGAGCTGATCTCCGACGGATGGCTTTACCCGTTCCGGGGGTTGCAATCCATCAGCCTGGAAGAAACGGGGCGCGAACTCAACCGGTTGTATGAGCGATTGCACCACCTGCGGCAACATGCCGGTATGTATCTGGAAGCCTCGGCTTGCCGGCGCTGGCTGGAAGGCCAACCCCCGGTCATCAGGCACTGGATGGAAGCGGCGCCCCGCATCGCGCGGCTGGACCTGCAGACCCCGCTCACCTACTGGTATGTGCACGGTTGGCTGGAGCAGGCGGTCCCGCCGGCCATTTGGCATGACCTGGCAGAGACCGGGGAGCGGCGCCACCTGTCCCTCTCCCTGCCCGCCCTTATCGCTCAACGATGCCGTGCGCTGGTGGACAACGGTCATCTGCCCCGCGATCCGGAAGATTGGTGGGAGATCCGTGAAAGCGGGGATTCCGGTATTCCCCAGGATGGGACGGTCGATCTTTACGTGAGTAGCAACGAGGATGCCTTGCCGGAAAACGCTTTTGTCCTGACCCCGTACGAAGAACCGGTATTGTCGCTGGAATACCTGCGTCTCCAGCAGGCGCCGTTGACCGAACCGGGCTATGATTCGCTTTCCCTGCCTTATCCGCTCTGCATGCTGGAATCGCTTTGGGAAGCCACTCCGGGACGGGTGATGGAGGTTTCTCCTCCTGAATTGGCTGCCTTCATTTCTACCGTCCCGGTCTGATCGGATGGTATTCACACCATTGCCCATCGATCTGCTCGACTATCGCGACCGGCTAAAGGTCCGTGGTGCCGAAGGATTCCGGCAGGTCTGGGATCCCGTCAGACGGCGGTATGTCGCCTGGACACCGGAAGAAATGGTCCGGCAACTCCTGATCCAATACCTGACCGGCTCAGGCAAGACCGGACTCAACCGCCTATCGGTGGAACGGGAATTGCTTGTGGCCGGACTCCGCCGCCGGTATGACCTGGTCATTCACGACCGGAATGGCCATCCCGCCGCGCTCGCCGAGTGCAAACGCCCGGGTGTGCCCATAGACCAGGCCACATTGAACCAGGCAGGGCGCTACAATCTGTCCATGCAGGTACCCTGTCTGATCTTGTCCAACGGCCCCACCACATGGTGTCTGATATGGGATGCTGCCTCCCGGCACTTTGCTTCCGTCAGGGAGATCCCGGATTTCCTGGGCAACTGATTACCTTTACGACCCCGTTTTCCATCCAGGAATCATGAAGCAGGACCGAATTTTAGTCACCGGTGCAGGTGGTCAGATCGGGCAGGTACTCTGCCAGGCCCTGGCTGTGCGATATGGCGCTTCCAACATCCTCGCCACCGACATCAGGGAAATCCCTTCCTGGCAGGGCACTTTTGCCCGGCTGGACGTCCTGGATGCGACGTCCCTGACCGAATTGACGCGTGAATGGGGCGCCACTCAGATCTATCATCTGGCCGCCATCCTTTCCGCCGCCGGTGAAAAGGACCCCCTCCGAACCTGGCAGATCAACATGGACGGATTCCTGCATGTCATGGAGACCGCCCTCCAGCTTTCGGTGGCCAGGGTATTCCACCCCAGTTCCATTGCCGCCTTCGGCGCCGGGATCGACCTCGATCGGGCCGGCCAAAATGTCCCGCTGATCCCGGCCACTGTCTATGGCATCACCAAGGTCGCCGGGGAAAACTGGTCTTACTACTATCACCAGCGCTATGGCCTGGACATCCGGTCGCTGCGCTACCCGGGGATTGTCGGCCATCAAAGCGATCCGGGAGGAGGGACGACCGATTACGCCGTGGATATCTACCACTATGCCGTTCAGGGCAAGCCTTTCCGTTGTTTTCTGGCCGAAGACACCCGGTTGCCCATGATCTACATGGATGATGCCATCCGGGCCACTTTGGCGCTCATGGACGCTCCTGCCGGAAATATCCGTGTCCGGACCAGCTACAACCTGGGAGGCATGGATTTCAGCCCGGAGGAAATCGCCGCCTCCATCCGCAAAGAGATCCCGGGATTCGAGATTACATACGCCCCGGATCACCGCCAGCAAATCGCCGCCGGATGGCCCCGGCGGATCGACGACTCGGCTGCCCGGGAAGACTGGGGATGGAAGCCGGAATTCGACCTGGATGCCATGACCCGGGACATGATCCGCCATCTTTCGCTCCGTTATTCCCCCCAACCCCAATCCTGAACCATGTACACGCACGTTCGCCCCGATCTGGAGAGAGAATTACAGGAAATCCGCGATGCCGGACTGTTCAAGAAAGAGCGGATCATCGTCACCCCGCAAGGCGCTGAAATAAGGACCGATCAGGGGCAGGAGGTACTCAATTTTTGTGCGAACAACTATCTGGGCCTGAGTTCCCATCCCGATGTGCTGGCGGCTGCCAAAGCGGCATTGGACTCCCATGGTTTCGGAATGTCGTCCGTCCGTTTCATCTGCGGCACGCAGGACCTCCACAAGCAATTGGAACGATCGATAGCGGAATTTACCGGTATGGAAGATGCCATCCTCTATGCCGCGGCTTTTGACGCCAATGGCGGATTGTTCGAGCCGCTCCTGCACGAGCAGGATGCCATCATTTCCGACGAACTCAATCACGCGTCCATCATTGACGGGATCCGGCTGTGCAAAGCCCGGCGTTTTCGCTATAAACACAACGACATGGCCGACCTGGAGGCACGTCTCCAGGAGGCTTCCGGGGCCCGGAGAAGATTGATCGCCACCGATGGCGTTTTCTCCATGGACGGTACGATTGCCCAGCTCGACAAGATCTGTGACCTGGCCGACAGGTATGACGCCATGGTGATGATCGACGAATGCCATGCCAGCGGGTTTATCGGCCGTACGGGCCGGGGCACGCACGAATTGAGGAAGGTCTTGGATCGGGTGGACATTGTCACCGGCACCTTCGGCAAAGCCCTCGGAGGCGCTTCGGGAGGATTTACCGCCGCCCGCCGGGAAATCGTCGAGCTGCTCCGCCAACGGAGCCGGCCCTACTTGTTCAGCAACACCCTGGCGCCTGCCATCGCCGGCGCTTCGCTGAAAGTACTGGAGTTGCTGCGTGCCAGTACGGCCTTGCGGGACAAACTGGAAGCAAATACCCGGTACTTTAGGGAGAAAATGACGGCTGCGGGGTTTGACATCCTCCCGGGTGAGCACCCCATCGTCCCCATCATGTTGTACGATGCGGTCTTGTCCCAGCAATTTGCCGACCGCCTTCTCGCTGAAGGGATCTATGTCATCGGTTTTTATTATCCCGTGGTGCCCCAGGGAAAGGCCCGCATCCGGGTCCAGCTGTCTGCGGCCCACGAGCGCCATCACCTCGACCGCGCCATCGATGCTTTTGCCAGGGTCGGGCGGTCATTGGGTGTCATCCGGTAATCCACCTTTTTCCGGGGAGGTCCCCGTCTTTTTTTTCGTTTTCCCGACGCCGGCACCGGAAGGATGACCGGAAGACGGCGCGGATGTCGTGCCCTGCGGGTCTACGGACGGGATTTCGGAAGCCAGAAGCCCGGCCAGCGGCGATCCGGTGGGATAAGGCACTTTGCCGGTAGGGACCATGCGCGATGCCGGCCCCGTATGCACTTCCTGGTCGTCGAAAAAAATCTGGGCGCCAAAAGCGCGAAGGACTTCGGCTTTGGGCATGCCCCCCATGAAATAGGCCTCATCGACATAGACACCCCATCGGCGAAGGGTATGGATGACGCGCATGTGGGACGGGGCACTCCGGGCTGTGACAATGGCGATCCGCAACGGGCTGAGTTCGATGCGCGTCGGCAGTTTCT
Organism: uncultured Saprospiraceae bacterium; assembly: GCA_964471595.1. Classification (GTDB taxonomy): domain Bacteria; phylum Bacteroidota; class Bacteroidia; order Chitinophagales; family Saprospiraceae; genus JAGNXB01. Next base: position 91,626 of record CAYYGN010000007.1, on the reverse strand, counting down.
CCTGGATCCGCGACAGTTTGATCAGAAGGTTGGCAAAGGGCCCTGCATTGAGCGGAATGTGCTCGTTGTCTGCTTCAAAACGGTGAAATGCGTCCAGGCCCTCGGTCTTGTACCGCCATTCCGACTCGCCCGAGAAAAGCACCGCATCCGCATCGAAGGCGATTTTGACCCGTTGATCTCCCGGGTCGTAATCGCCCGGAGGGTCGCAGATGTGCGCCGCCGCACAATGTCCGGAGTCAATGGCCATCTGGACGTCACCGGGATCCCTGCTGAGGAAAAGGTCGATCCCGAACGCATCGAGATAAGGCGCCAGCGGCTCCCCTCCGCTGAAGGCCATACGGGTAATGGGCAGGTCCCAGTTGCGCAAGGCATGCATGATGCGGACACCCGTCAATGGGCTGTTGCGGGACATGACCACCACCTCGACGATCGGAGCGGCCGACAACGTGTTGAGAGCCAGCAAGCGCTGGACCAGCGGGAATGCCGTCCCTTTGCTCAGCAGACGGTGTTCATTTTCCTCCTGGAAACGGCGATAACCCTCAATACCTTCCCGTAGGAAAATGGCATTTTCTTCCTCCAGGTCGAACAGCGCCCGGGAGGACACACCGATGACGAGGGATTGGGAAAGGTCGACGGCCATAAGCTTGGCCCAAAGTTAACCAACCCGGAGTTGCCGCGAAGGGAGGATCAGAGCGCCCTGACCAGCTCTACATAGAAGTAAAGCGTGGCGTTGGCAGGAATGACGGGGGGTTTGCCGGCGGCACCATATCCCAGCGATGGAGGTATGATCAGGATGGCGCTACCGCCGGGGCGGAGCTTGCGGATGCCTTCGTCCCATCCTTGGATCACATGACCCTGGTTGAGTTCGAATGTAATGGGTTCGCCCCTACGGAAACTGTTGTCGAACACCGTTTTATCGTCCAGGAGTCCGCAATAGTGTACCTCGACCTCCTGCCCTTCGTAGGGCTCCACGCCAGAGCCTTCTTTGATGGGGAGGATCTGCAGACCGGAGGGAAGGGTGATCAGGGTATTGTTGAACAGGCCTTTCTTGTATCCGGTGATGGCCTGGGTGACCCGTCCTTCGGCTTCATCGCCCTTGTCCATGACAGATTCCCGTTGCTCTCTGGTCTCCACGATATCCTTGAGCACGATGTCGTAAATGATCGTGTCTTCCGGGCCTCTGACGGAGTTGGGGATGGCCTGCAGGCGTTTGCCAAATACATAGACACTGGCGCTGTCGCCGGGCGACAACAACAACAGGAGCTCGAAGTCGGCAGGAGCCGGTTTGGGCAATTGCACGCGTTCGGGCAGCAAAACGGCTTGCTCGGTGGTCGGTGAAATGATGGAATCCTGGCCCAGGCGAATCCTTCTGGTGTACCGAATCCTGTCGCCGATCCGCGGGGAGGTGCCCTCCACGTTTCTGTGAATCATGTAGGAATAACCGGTCTCTGTCTGGCCGTCAAAGGTCAGCTCCTCTTTAGGTTGGACCTGGGCACAAGCCAACAGGGTGCAGGTAGCTACCAGGCTGCCTATGGTTGCAGATTTCATCATGATGACAAGGAATTACTCGACGTTGAGGGATAGTTTTTCTTTCATGGCAATGACTTCGACAAAGAAGTAAATCGTGGCATCCGGTGGAATGGTGCCTTTTATGCCATCCTTGCCGTAGCCGATAGGTCCGGGAATGACCAGGGAAGCGGTACCGCCTTCACGCAGCAACCGCACGGCTTCTTCCCATCCAGGGATGACAGTGCCTACTCCGAGGACGAATTCGAAAGGTTCGCCGCGCTGGTAGCTGTTATCAAAGACTGTTCCATCCTCCAGCATGCCTATGTAATGGGTAAGGATATTTCGCTCGTTTTCAGGCAACTGTCCGGTGCCCGGCCGAAGGATGCGGATCCCGAGGCCGCTCGGTTTCCACTCGAGCCCTTCCAGCGGCGTATTGTTTTTGTGGGCGGTATGTACTTCGCGCAGATGCGCCAGGGCTTCCTGTTCCTTGCGCATGAGGGTCTCCAGCTCTTCCTTCTTCCGGACAACACCGACAAATCGAATGTCATAGCGCACGGTGTCGCCTTCCTGCAGTCCCTGCATGTTGAGGCGGGCGAGATGCTCACCGGTGATGTATACACTGGCGCTGTCCATCGGTACCATGAGCTGCAATAGTTCGGCATCAGGCCGGGCCGGCTGGCCCTCCACCCACTCGGGAAGGATACCGGTCATGTCTTCGAGGGCGATCCGGCCGTTGTTGTGGTAAACGCTGAGGAAGAAACGCACCTTGTCGCCAGGCTTGGGCGTTTCACCGACCCTTTTCTCGTGGAAAACAATGGGAAATCCGCTTTTCGTCCGGTTTTCCAATTCCTGGGCTCCAGAATTTCTACATCCGCTCAAGGCGGTAAGGAGGAGGATAATAAACAAGCCTTCAGGGTTGCGCATAGATCCGGGAATTTTTCAGTTGATGGGCATAGCGGGGCAGCAAGGCCTTGACCTTCTCGACCGTTTTGACCAGGTTGCCGTAAACGGCGCCGCCGGCGGCATTCTTGTGGCCGCCACCCTTGAAATGATCGCGGGCCAGCTCCTGGACCGAGAAATCGCCAAGAGACCGGAAGGAAAGCTTGATGATGTTGGGTTGTTCGGTAATCAGCACAGCCATCCGGATTTTGTCGATCATCAGCATGTAGTTGACAATGCCTTCCGTGTCTCCCCGCTGGATGTCAAACCGCTTGAAATCCTCTTTGGAAAGGCTTATGATGGCCGTGTGATATTCTTCCAATACCTCCATGCGTTCGTGGAGGCAGTATCCGAGCAACCGGAGCTGCTTTTCGGGCATGTTGTTGTACAACCGTATCTGGAGTTCATTCAGATCGACCCCCCTGGCCAACAGGTCGGCGACCTTGTGGAACAGGGGCGGTCGGGTATTGTACCGGAACGAACCGGTATCGGTCAGGATGCCCGTCATCAGGCACTGGGCCACGGGCAGGTCCACATTGTTTTTCCAGCCCATATCCGCGATGAAGTCCCACAGGAGTTCGCAGGTGGATGACACCTCCGTATCCGTGACCATCACATCGGCGATGGGCTCTGGGTCAATGTGGTGGTCAATCAGGATCCGGAGGATGTCGTCCCGTTCGTGGATGATTTCGCCCATGCGGTCAATGCGGTCCAGCGCGTTGAAATCCAGCATCCACAAAGCTTCGGCGCGGCGCAGGACAGGATCGATTTCCTCGGCATGTACATCGTGGATGCGAATCCGGTCGATGCCGGGCAGCCAGTTGTAAACGGGTGGGTATTCGGAAGGCAGGAAAATCCTCACGGTATGGCCCATGCCTTCGAGGAGATGCCCCAGTGCAAGGCAGGAACCCACCGCATCTCCATCCGGATTGCGGTGGCTCAGGATGACAATGTCCCGGGGTGTCCGCAAAAAAGATTGAAGATCATTGAGTTCCATGGGGCGCCCCGTCTTTGGGGCCACAAAAATACAACCTTCTTTGGTAGTCATCCAGCATATGCCTACCTTTGCACCGCCAAAAGGCAATACTTTAACAAAAAGCATAACTAATAATGGCTGTCAGTCAGACATTTACAATGATCAAGCCGGATGCCGTCCGCAACGGGCATATCGGATCCATCCTCGCCGACATTCAGGCGGGCGGATTTCGCATCGTGGCGATGAAATTCACCCGGCTGTCGGCCCAGAAAGCCGGCGAATTTTACGCGGTCCACAAGGAGCGGCCATTCTATGGCGAGCTGGTCGCCTTCATGTCCTCCGGCCCCATCGTGGCTGCCATCCTGGAAAAAGACAATGCGGTGGAGGACTTCCGCCAGCTCATCGGCGCGACGGACCCGTCCAAAGCCGAACCCGGCACCATCCGGGCCAAATATGCCACCAGCATTGGAGAGAATGCCGTCCACGGGTCCGACTCCGACGAGAACGCACGGATTGAAGGCGCCTTCCACTTTGCCGGCGTAGAAATCCACCGCTAAGAAGGCATCCCTTTCCGGGACAGGGGGGGTGATCAGCCAAAACGAAGGATGGTCACCCCTTCGCCCCCATCTTCCGGCGCGGCCGGTTCGATCGCACGGATATCCTTGTATTCCCGGGCCTTTTCCCATACCGTTCTTCGGAGGGCGCCCGTTCCCACTCCGTGCAGGATCCTCACCGAGCGGGTCGATTGCAACAAGGCCTGGTCCAAAAACAGTTCCAGGACCCGCAATGCCTCCTCTTTTTTGAATCCACGGATATCGAGCCGCGTGGACGGGCCTCCAGGTTCGTCACGAAGGGTGACTGTACGGGCACTTTTGGCCTCCAATGGCTCCTGGACACCTTCCAGCTCCTTGAGGTCCACCACAACGGTCATCTCGCCGAGTGCGATCCGGGCCTTCCGCTTTTCAATGGCGAGTACCTGCCCGATCGCGCCGCCGCCACGCACCCGAACATACCCCCCTACCCTGACCGGCTGCACCCCGCCGCCTGCCGCGTCCGGCGCCAACAAAACGGCTTCCTGACGCTCCGAAGCGACCTGCTCTCTCAGCCTCTCCTGCTCCCGCTTCAACTGATCCCGGCGCTCCTGCACCTTTTCCAGTCTCCGCTCTTCCTTCAATTCCCTGAACAGTTGTTCGATCTCCTGGGCTTCCCGGGATTTTTGCTGTAATGCCACTTCTTTGGCTTCGACTTTCAACCGCTTGCGCTGGTACTCAAGTTCACCGAACATGGCTTCGTAATTGCGGATCAATTGATCCAGGCGAACCTCCCGTTGCCGGGTTTGTTCCAACCGGCCTTCCAGCTCGAGCCGTTCTTGTTGCAATTGGACCAGGAGCCGCTCCAAATCCCGGCTGTGGTCACCGGACTTTGACTGGGCCTCCCGGATCACTTCTGCCGGCAATCCGCTGGAGGCGGCAATCTCGAAGGCATAGGAGGAACCCGGTTGGCCCACCCTCAGCACATAGGAAGGCTGCAAATGTTCCTGGTCGAAGATCATGGCTCCGTTGATGATGCCGGGTTGCCGGTGGGCGAACAGCTTCAATTGGCTGTAATGCGTGGTGACGATGCCCATGACCTGCTTTTTGTTCAGGGCCTTCAGGCAAGCCTCGGCAATGGCGCCTCCGATCTGTGGATCGGTACCCGACCCGAATTCGTCGAGGGCCATGAGGGTGCGGCGGTCGGCGTCCCGGAGGAACACCTGCATGTTGCGCAGGCGGGACGAATAAGTGCTGAGGTCGTCCTCAAGGGATTGCTGATCGCCGATATCTGCAAAGAATTTGTGGAAGACCGGGAACCGGCTCCCGGGCCCTGCCGGGACGAGAAATCCGGTCTGAACCATGATCTGCAGCAGCATGACGCTCTTCATGGTGATGGACTTGCCACCCGCGTTGGGCCCGCTGAGTACAAGAATACGGTGGCGGCGATCGAGGGTCAGGTCGTAGGGGACCACCGTTTTGCCCTGTTCTCTGAACCGGATGACCAGCAAGGGGTGCCGGGCCTTGCACAAAGTCACCTCCGGCTGTTCCACCATCTCCGGGCAATGGCCCCCATACATCCGGCCCACCAAAGCCTTGGCCCTGACCAGATCAAACCGGGAGACAAAACGGAACAGTTCCCGGAAGTACGGCAAAAACGCCCTAAGTTCATGGCACAACTGCCGCAGGATTCTGAGGATTTCCTGTCGCTCCTCCGATTCCAGGTCAAACAGCTCGTTGTTGAGCTCCACCATTCGCTCGGGTTCCAGAAAAACAGTGCGGCCCGAAGCCGATTCATCGTGGATGATGCCCCTGATTTTGCGCTTGTGCTCAACCGGCACGGTCAACACCCGGCGTCCGTTGCGGATACTTTCGCCCGATTCGGTCAGCCAACCCTGTTTGCGGTATTCCTGGACCAAGGCCCCGAATTGGCGGTCCATTTCCGCTTGCCGGGCCGCCATGTTCTTCCGGATTTGGCGGAGCGCCGGCGAAGCGTCATCCCTGATGTCGCCTTTGTCGTCAAAAACCCGATCCAGCAACACCAGTGGCAGGGATTCAAAGGGGAGGTCGCGCACCCATTCGCCCAGCACCGGATAGATCCTGGCGTGTTCATCGGTCATCCATTGATGAAGGTCTGCATGGATGCGGAGCAGAACGCGGTAATGAAGCAAATCCTCCGGATCCAGGACATAATCGGCTATCTCCAGCAACCGGAAAGTATCGCGGATATCGGCATAGGCACCAAAAGGCAAGGGTTCGGGGCCTTCGAAGGTGCGGGAGGCCTCATCGGTTTCCGCCAATGCCCGACGTATGGACGCCAAATCCCTTCCGGGAAGGAGGGTGAGGGCGGCGGCGGCGGCCACGGGCCCGGTACAGCGCTCGGCAGTGAGTTCCCGGATACGGTTGAACTCCAGGGTCTCCAACAGGCCTTCAGGGTAGAGCTTCATGGCGGATACCGGCAAAGATATCCCGGCACCGGAAGCCCTCCAAATCCGGTTATCTTTGTCCGAACCCCTCTGGTATGCGCGGCAACAGTTTCGGACGGATCTTCCGGATCCATACCTTCGGTGAATCGCATGGACCGGCCATCGGTGTGGTCATTGATGGTTGTCCCGCCGGTCTCGCCCTTTCCGAGGCCGACATCCAGCCCGATCTGGACCGCCGGCGGCCCGGACAGTCCGCTTATACCACCTCACGGCAGGAGGAAGACGCCGTCCGCATCCTTTCGGGTATCCGGGACGGCTTTACCCTGGGCACTCCGCTGGCTATGGTCATTGAAAACAGGGATGCCCGGCCGGCTGATTACGATCCGCATCGTGACGTGTACAGGCCCTCTCACGCCGATTTTACCTGGATGGAAAAATTCGGCCTGCGCGACAGCAGCGGCGGAGGCAGGGCTTCTGCCAGGGAGACCGCTGCCCGGGTAGCCGCCGGTGCCGTGGCGCGCAAAATTCTCGGTGAATATGGCGTCACCCTTTCGGCATGGGTGGAGCGCATCGGCCGGGAGGCCATGCCGGCGGATTGGGGACCGTATTCCCGTGAAGAGGTGGACCGCCATCCCCTGCGTTGTCCCCACCCCGCATCGGCCAATAGCATGGCCGCATACCTGGAACAACTGCGCGACGAGGGCGATTCTGCCGGTGGGGTGATCCGCTGTCGCGTGGACGGTTGCCCTCCCGGGTGGGGCGAACCGGTCTTCGACAAACTCCACGCCGACCTCGGAAAGGCCATCCTGAGCATCAACGCCTGCAAGGGCTTTGAAACGGGATCAGGGTTTGAGGGCACCTACCTGACCGGATCCCGGCACAACGATGCGTTTGTCCGCGATGAGGACGGCCATATCCGCACCGCGACCAATCACAGCGGGGGCATCCAGGGAGGCATCAGCAACGGCATGCCCCTGTTATTCAGAGCGGCCTTCAAGCCTGTGGCCACCATTCGTTTGCCCCAATCCAGCGTCAACAAGGAAGGTCAGGCGGTCGTCCTGGAAGCCAAAGGCCGGCATGATCCCTGTGTCCTGCCGCGCGCCATCCCCATCGTGGAAGCCATGGCGGCCCTGGTCCTGTGTGACCATGCCCTCCGACAACGCACCGCCCGCTTGTGAAATGGTCCCTCCTCCCGATCATCGGCCTCGCCGGCCTGACCACCGGAGGGCTGTGGCTTACCGGCTGCCGCGTACCCTCTGCCGACCACCTGCGGGTTGCCTTCTACAACGTGGAGAATCTGTTTGACACCGTCGACGACCCGTCCCGCAACGATGATGAATTCACGCCTGCCGGGCGGCAGAAATGGACGGAAGAGCGGTACAGGATCAAGCTGGAACGCATTGCGCGCGTCCTGCAGGCCACCGGGCCGGCGCCTTTGATCGGCCTGGCGGAGGTCGAAAACCGGAAGGTCCTGGAGGACCTGGTCGCCCACCCCCTCCTCGCTCCTCACGGCTGGGACATCGTCCACGAAGAAAGCCCGGACGAGAGGGGCATTGACGTTGCGCTGCTGGTGAGAAGGGATTTGCTGGCCGCAGACAAGCATGTCGCCTTTTCATCCGGAATGATCTCTCCCACACGCGACATCCTCTATGCCCGGATCAGGCACCGCAGCGGTGACACCTTGCATGTATGGGTCAATCATTGGCCATCCAGATCCGGTGGAGTGACACAAACGGCGGCCAAAAGGGATACGGTGGCCAGGCGTTTGGCCACTCTGCGCGATTCCCTCGTCGCGATGTTTCCCGGCACATTGTTTCTGGCCATGGGCGATTTCAATGACACACCCACCGATCCCTCCGTGCAATGGTTGGTCTCCACCGGGCAGGGCATGATCAATCCCTTCACCAGCCTCTCCAATGAAGGACTGGGCTCTTACATCTACCGGGGTCGCTGGGACATGCTCGACCAGATCCTGATCGGGCCGGTGGGGAATTGGCGACTTCGGGATGCCCAAATCCTCAAGGAACCCTGGATGCTGTATCATGATGCCAAATACGGACCGGTTCCCAACCGGACCTACGGGGGCCCCAACTACTATGGCGGCTATTCGGACCACCTGCCGGTGTGGATCGACCTGGAACGCAAATCCGGAAGGGCCGCAAAGCCCTGAAACGGTCACTACTCGTATTCCTTCCGGAAAGAAATACCTGCGCCCACCTTGTACCGGTTGTTGCCAAGGATGGTAGGCTCCGATCGCTGGTACACCCTCATTTTCAGCCGGCGGTCCTCGGTGAGGGCATATTCGATCATGAAATCGCCGCCCAACAGTACCCCGCTGGAGGCTTCTATGCCCCGGGTATTGATCACACTGCCCTCAATGGCCAGACTGAGGCGATCATCGTAGAAATTGATGCGCTGGGTCACCTGGATCTTGCTGTCAGTGAATGCCTGCTCGATTTGGGTGATGGACTGGCTTTGGTAAATGTTGTAATTGAAATCGAAACCCACATCCGAAATGATACCCACTCCGCTGACCATCTCGGACATCAAAGCGGTGATGTACCTGGAAAACTGGTTGGAGATCATTTCACTTACCGTATTGATCGTCGCAACGTATTCCGTCCCCTGACCTGCAATGCCGGGCGGAAGGAAGTTGTTGGCGACCAGCAGCCCAAACACCTGCCAGTTGAGTTCGTTGGGATCCCGGCGCAGGTTCTGCATTTTGCTTTCCACGAGGGAGCGCACCTCTCCGAACAGACGCGGAAACCCGAGGTCGAAGGTGATATCGGGGTGCAACAGGCGGCCTGTCAGGTTCATGTACAACTGCACCTCTGTAGGGCTGCGTGCTGCCTGTTCGAGGGAAGTTCCTCCCGTGGTCAGGAATTCGGCGATGAGATTGTACACCGAAGCACTCGGAATGGTGTATATCGTCCGCATGTTGATCTGGGCATCAAAGGGATCTCCACTCCACTGGATGGTGCCGCCACGTTCCACTTCAAAGGATTTGTTGACGATGTTTTGGAAGGTGAACAGGTAATCACCACGCGCAATCGTGTAATGGCCGAACATCCGCAGGTTGCTGGCCCGCGGGATTTCGAGCCGGATGTTCCCTTGCCCGTAGCCCCGCAGAATGTCGCCGGTGCGTTCGTCAAATATGATCTGGACGAGGGCATCCTCGGTCATTTCCACGTCCATTTCCAGTTGCAGACCGGTCACCTGCCTTCCCCTCCGCTGATCATCCTGGAGGGTATCCTGAGAGGTATAAAACTCCACAAACTGCTGCTGGACCTGTGACCCTCCCTTGCTGACCGGGATGCTCAGACTACTGCCCCGGGCGACGGTAGCCCGCACATAAATATTGGAGGCCGACAAGGGACCTGAAAATTGCGCATACAGCTTACCGATACCGGTACCGTAATAATGCGGATTGTCTTCTTTGCGGGTGTTGAGGGCCATGAAATGATCGGATTGGATCGTACAGTCGAGCCCGAGGTTTTTGAAATGATCATGCGTCAGCCCGCCGGTGATCACGGCCTTGTTGCCCAACGGATCCCGCAATTCGATACCTGTAGCGTCAAACAGGGAAGAATTGGCGGTAATCCGGCCTTTCTCCACGGAGTAGTTCATCCCCAGATATCCCACCACCGTTTCCAATCCGGCTATGTCGATGTATCCGTCCACTTCCGGTCGGGACAGCGGCCCGGTGAGATTGAGATCGGCGTCGAAAGAACCTTTGGTATGTACAATGGCCCCGTTGAGGAAATATTCGGCCACGCTGGCCGGAAACGAGCGCGCGCGAAGCTGCACATCCACCCGACCTCCGCCCTCCCCGGACTCCCCCCTGTACCAGGTGCCGTTGAGCGAAAGGGATTCGCCAAGCTGATCGAGCTCGAAATCCACCTCGACCGGACTCTTCAGGGTAGGCATGGCCACGGCCAGATACAGCCTTCCGTAATGGTCCTGATTGAGCTGAATGTCTTCCGATTGTACCAACACGGCAAAATCCCGAAATCCGAAGACATCCCTGGTCAGCAAGTCCACATCCACGGCCCCGCCAAAGCGCACCGGTTCGTATTGCAGGATCTCGTTGAGCCGGGCCAGATCAAGCCCCTGCAGGTGGAGAATCACCCCTTTACCCCGGTAATCTTTGAATTCCATCGAATTGGAAGCCGAATGCAGAATGACATTCTCCAGGGCGAGGGCATTGGAATCCAGGAAAATGCTGTTGTCGGGATGGATATCCCATCGCTGATTGACGAACACCAGGGAATCATCCCTGAACCGGATGTGATAGCCCCGTTCATCCAGCAGGAGATTGCCCTTCAAATCGGTCCCGAAAGGGTATTCACTGTCCGCCTTGATCTGGAAGGCGTAGTCTTTGTCCGTCCGCGTCAGCCGGACCTTGACTTTCTCCGCCGTTTGGTCCGAGATCCCCAGCAGCTCCGTACCCGCCGTGAGGGATACATGAGGCCCATTGCCGACCAATTCCAACATGGCGTGCTCCATCGTCACATCCTGCACGGCCATAAGGGGTAGGTCGGCCACGAGACGGGTCGTTCCGTCCCGCAAATCCAACTCTCCTTCGGCGACGGCGCCGTCCAGATTGGGAAATCCGGGACGGAACGCGCTCAGGAAATCGTGCAGCTTCCGGTCCTGGACCCGGAATACCAGGGACCTGCTCGTCAAACTGTCCGGGTGAACGACCCTGATATTGCGCCTTTGGACGAATTCGGGAAAATGCGTGACAAGTCTGGATCCGAAAATATCCGCCAGTTCGAACAGCTGGAAATCACCTTCGAGGCGGGCATTGGCAATATCCGAATCAAGCTCTACAATTCTGTACCCGGGACGGGGTTGGTCCAAACGGATCACTACGGAATCCGATACCCCCTTCCGGTCTCCACCCTGGTCCATTTCCAGACGGACCGCCCTCGCCATACCGTTCATCTCCTTCAGGCTCCGGCCCCTCAGGTTGAAATCGAGGATCGCCGCCAGAGTCAGTGGCGACTTGGTGAAGTGGAGCCGGTACAGATCAATCCGGTTGACGATAGCGCGAAAATCAAACAATGGCAGGGAGTCCCGGTATTGGACAAATCCTTCAAAGAAGAAATCAATGGCCTCATCGCGGATGTCGAATTGCCCTTCAAACCGGTCTCGGGTGATCAGGCCATCCATTTTGAGATTCCGGTACACATAATTCTTGTAGGACACCGAATCCACCGTGGCTTGCAATTCGGCTTCCAGATGGTCAATGGTCAGGCCCCGGCCATTGCGCACCTGGGCGTGAAAGGTGAGGTCCCCCAAATCATCATTTCCCGTCCACCTCGCCAGATCAAATTTCCGGACAGCCATATTGCCGGAGTATTCCGCCCGTGCCGCCCCATTCTTCAGGTTCATCCGCATGTCCAGATTGGCCCGCCCCAGGTCGGTTGTCAATTCACCAAACGAGACAAAGTCCACCAGAAAACCGTCAAAACGTCCGGTGAAACGCAAGCGGCCCAGCTTGCGAAAAGCGGGAGGAGGGCGAAATCCGGGTATGATCCGCGACAAGGCCGGCATCGAGGTGGTCAGATCGGCAATCTTCAGGTTGAGCGATTGTTCTCCCCGCAAAGCCAGGTTGCGGGATCCGAAATCCCCGCGGAAACGGAGTTGGTCCCCGATGGACAGGATGACATCCCGCCCGCGAAGGTTGTTTACCCGCGATCCGATATGCCCCTCCAGGTGGATGTCCAAATCCGGATTTTCCCTGAAATAGGGCACCTGATCCAATGAAGGGGCGAAGTACAACAAATCTCTCACCCGGATCCGGCTGTTCCTGAAATACCCCTCCATGAACACCCGGTTGTTGAAATCCAGAAAATCAGGATAATCCTGATAGGTGAAATGGAGAGAATCCCCGGCTTCACTGTAGGGTGTTTTGATCCGCAACCCTTCCAGCCTGGCCCCGGTTCGCTGGACATCCGCCCGGCTCAGCACCAACTCCTCCAGGACAAAACCGCTTTTCTCCCTGGCGGAAATCTTGACGGCACCGGAGGCATAGTGATGCTGTTCATCCAGGCGAAAACCTTCCGCTTCGAGGGCCAGGTCTCCCAAATCCATCCGCCGGTAATCAATGCTGCCTGGCAATGGTTCGGGTGCATCTTGACTTTCGTCTTCCAGGATCAGTTGTCCACCGGTCAGCTTGATGCTTTCAAATGACAGGTTGTAGGGCTTTTTGGGGCCGGAAGGCGCTACGGCAACCTTCTCCGCAGGCGGCGTGCCTTCTGAAGTGCGGATCCTCACCATCGGTCCCGAAGCCCTCACCTGTCCGAATTCGAGGTCCAGGGGTTGAAACCGCATGCACTTCACCTCGATAAAAGCGCGTCCCGACCACACCTCGAGGTCCTTGCCGGAGGCATCCTGTCGCTCCAGATATCTGAACTGGTCGAGCCTCACCTGCCGGATTTGCAGGTCAAACCGCCCTTTCTTTTTGTCGGGATCGGGGGGAAAGAAAAGTGCCACCATCCGGTCTATATTGGTGGTGCCATCCGGGTAATGCCTCAAGCGCAGCGTGGTCTTGCCCAGGAAAAGGTCGGAAATCTCCATCCGGCCGGTAAACAGTCCCCGGAGATCGCGAAGGATACGGGTGCCGATAATGCCCGCACGGATGAGGGTGTCCCCTTCCATATCCTCCAGGTACACATCCTCGAGGCGCAGCTCGCCCTGCCAGGTCAGGTAAAAGCGGCCGATCCGGGATTCACCGCCCGTCTTATCCCGGATGGCTTCCGTCAGCCGGCCGATGCCCCACTGCTGTACGACCGGCAGTTGGACCACGGTAAAGAAGGCCCCGAGAAGCAGAAAAAGCAGAAATACCAAACCAAAGAAGAAACGCAGGATGCGACGACCGGCGGTGATCCCCCTGAAAACCTCCTTTTTCGCTGCTGGCCGGTCCATGTGCACAAAGTAAAACGATTGGGCGGATAAGGAGATATGCAGGCAGGTTTGATTAACAGCCCTTTAACCTGTCTGGCAATCGCCCGGGACGGCTATCCTCACCTGGGCGTGAACGAGCTGTGGGAGGCACAAAAGGCATATGCCCTTCTTTCCGGCCAGAAATGACCCGACAAGGTCCACCTCGGGAAAGCCACATGACCGCCGTGCCGGGGTGTCTCAAGATGTACCAGTGGATTGGTGGCGGTCACATCCCCGGGAAAACATGGCTCCCCCAGGAAAGGATCATCCAGGGCATTGACGATCAATGCCGGCACAGCAATCCGGTCAAGTTCCGGCAATGACGATGCCCTGGTCCAGTAATCCACAGCATCCCTGAAACCGAAAACCGGCGCGGTGAATGCCTCGTCGTATTCGGCGAAATTGCCCGCAGCGGCAACGGCCGCGGCATCCACCCGTCCCGGAAATTTCCGGGCCTTCTCCAGGGCTTTGGGGATGAGGGTTCTCAGGAAACGCTTTGTGTATTGCCGGGAAAGCCCTCTGTCCAATGCCAGACAGGAACTCGCCAGATCCAGAGGGACCGAAAACCCGGTACCCGTCCGGATCCTCGGGTCCACCCGGTCGGCTTCCTCCTCCAGGTATTTCATGACCACATTGCCGCCCAGGCTGAAACCGATCAAATGGATTTCCGTGGCCGGATGGTCTTTGAGTTCATGGCTGATCACATACCGGAGATCGCCGGTGTCCCCGCTGTGGTAGGTGCGGAGCAATCGGTTGGGCTCTCCGCTGCATCCCCTGAAATTGAGCGCGACGACGTCCCAGCCGCGGTCGGCGAAATACCGGGCCATATGCGCCATGTAAGGCCGGCGGCTATGCCCTTCCAATCCGTGAAGCAGGATGACCATTCGGTGCCCGTTCCGGGGATATGCATCCATGTCCAGAAAATCGCCGTCGGGCAATTCCACCCGTTTCCGGATCAGGCCGTCTGGAAGACGTACCGGGCGCATCCACCCTGCAAATACCGTGGAAATGTGGCCGTTGCGAAACAAAGGGTGAGCGCGATAGAACATGGAATGGTCTCGGGAAAGGCCAAAAGTACGAAGCCTCCCCCAAGTCAAGGGCTTCACCGTTCACCCATTCCGGTACGGCATCATTGGGAATAGGCCGGATAGACCGACATGGTTTCCCACAACCGGATGACTTCACGGGCCGGCGCCGGATCATGGACCCTGAGAATCCGGGCTCCTTGCTGAAGGGCCCTGAGGTGGAGGGCAGTAGTGCCATTCAGGGCATCCTCCGGTTTTACACCCAGCGTCCGGCAAATCATGGACTTGCGCGACAGACCCACCAGTACCGGATACCCCAGGATCCTGAGGGCTTCCAGACCATTCAGTAATTGGAAATTGTGGGCGATATCCTTTCCGAACCCGAATCCCGGATCGATAATGATGTCATGCACGCCCAACTCGCGCAATGCCCCCACCTGCCGGATGAAATAATCCAATACTTCCCGGATGACGTCCTGGTAAACAGGATTGTCCTGCATGGTGGCCGGGGTCCCCTGCATGTGCATGAGGACGTAGGGGACTTGCCGGCGGGCAACCAGATCCCACATGGCATTGTCCTGCCCCCCTCCGGATATGTCATTGATCATCGAAGCACCGGCATCAAGAGCGGCCTCGGCGATTTCCGACCGGAAAGTATCCACCGAAATGGGTATTTCCGGAAAGGAACGGTGGACGGCCTCAACGGCCGGCAGCAAGCGATCCATTTCTTCGGCAACAGTAATGTCCACGGCGCCCGGACGCGAAGAATAGCCACCGATATCCAGAAAATCGGCGCCCTCCGTGATGCATGCGCCCGCGCGATCCACGATCTTTTCGATGGTATTTCCCCTGCTGGGTGCGAAAAAGGAATCCGGTGTGGCATTGAGGATGGCCATGACCCTGGGCGTGCTGATATCGACGAGAAAACCGCGGCAATTCAGCGAGCCGGGCGGTGTCCATAGCGGATTGCGCATACCTTTGTCGGTCATGGAGAACGGAAACAACCTGGATGCAAGATACTGGCAATCGCGGTATCTGGAAGGCAATACGCCATGGGACCTCGGGGCGGCAAGTCCCGCCATTACCGCCTATCTGTCCGGGCTACAGGACAAGTCCGCCCGGATCCTGATACCCGGTGCCGGAAAGGCCTGGGAGGCGCTTTGGCTGCTGCAACACGGATTCCGGCAGGTATTCATCTGTGATTGGGCGGAAGCCGCTTTCGAAGGGTTCCGTCAGCAAGTGCCGGATTTCCCGGCCGAACACCTGCTTGTCTGCGATTTTTTTGCCCTGGATCCGCCTTATGACATCATCATCGAGCAGACCTTCGTCAGCGCCATTCCCCCTGTCCAATGGAAGGCCTGGGCGGCTCAATGTGCCCGTCTTCTCGAACCGGGCGGCCGGGTGGCCGGATTGCTGTTTGCCAGTCCCTTCACATCCGCAGGCCCCCCCTTTGGCGCAGACCGGGAGGACTATCTGAACATCTTCGGTGAGGATCTCGAAATCCTCCGAATGGAACGCACTGACCTGAGCATTGCACCCCGATTGGGAAACGAACTTTTTTTTGAGGCCACCCCAAGAAAGAAAGCCTGACCCAATTTTCAAGCAGTCTCCTGGCTTTCAACAAATAAAATAACGGGAAAAACAAACTCTGACATTCCGGCGTTGTGAGACCATTCCGGCTTTTCACCCTCCTCTCCGTCAGATTGGAGGGATTTTTGAAAGGAAGGGCTATTTTCGCCATGGCCCCAAAGCCCAGCTTTAAGGCCAGCCTATTGCGAACCAGCTGATTTTCATGCGTTTGAGAATTCCTGTCCCCCGTTTTGCGGTATGGTCATTTTTGGGGCTCGCCCTGGTAGCCGGCGTCTCCGTACATGCCTGGTGGGATGAAACCCATCCCCGGCAACCCGGATTTTTCGATGTGTCCCTGCCTGAATTTTATGACGGCCTCCCGCTCGACCACTATACCGTGCAAACACGTGAAGTACGGACCAACGACATCCTGGGTCAATTATTGGGCGAATTCGGCATTCCTTCCTCCAGGCACCATGCCCTGATCCAGGCTTGCTCCGCTTCCTTCAACCTCAAGGCACTCCGCGAAGGTCACCGTTTTCATGTGTTTCACCATCCCGATGACTGCCGGCCCGAATGGCTAATTTATGAACCCGGGCCGTATCGCAGCTTTCGTATTCATCTCAACGGGGAGACCCCCGAAGTCGAAAAAATCGAGCGCCCCGTCCATGTCGTCCTTCAAAAAAAGGCTGGAGAAATCCGGTCCAGCCTCTGGAATGCCATGAAGGATGCCGATCTTCCGATACCCCTGATCATCGGCATGGAGACCGCGCTGGAGTGTGCCGTGGATTTCCACCATCTGCAGAAAGGCGACCATTTCAGGATCATGTATGAAGAAGACCATCTCCACGGAGAGCGGATCGGTCTCGGCAAAATCCGGGCTGTTTCGTTCACGCAGGAGGATTCTTCCGTGTATGCCATTTATTATGAAAAGGATACCATAAAAGGCTTCTATGACCTCCAGGGCCGGCCCATGCGGTCCATGTTCCTGAAAGCCCCGGTCCGTTTTTCGCGGATTTCCTCCTATTACTCCCCCAGCCGGCTCCATCCCATTCTGCGCATACGACGACCACATCTCGGAACGGATTATGCTGCCCCCTACGGCACCGAAATTCTCGCCGTGGCTGACGGGACCGTTATCGAAGCCAGCCGCAAAGGGGGCAATGGCATCTATGTCAAGATCCGGCACAACAGCACTTACGAGACCCAGTATCTGCACATGCAAAGACATGCCAAAGGGATCCGGCCCGGTGTGCGTGTGAGACAGGGCCAAGTCATTGGCTTTGTAGGCTCTACCGGTCTTGCCACCGGACCCCATGTCTGTTACCGGTTCTGGAAAAACGGCAAACAGGTTAATCCCCTTCGCGAACGGTTACCGGAAGCCAAACCCATGGCTGAGGCCATGCTGCCGGAATACTTTGCCTTTCGCGACCGTGTCCTGGCCGAATTGAATGCCATCCCGCGCGTCCAGGAATCCGTCCGCCCGGCGCCCGGCTCATCAGCGCCCCTCGTACAACCCTGATATCAGGGCCTGATCAATTCAGGTAATTGTCGTCCGGCATTTGGGCGATTACCGAACTGGTACCTCCCTGGTGTTCCAACACCTGCTTCCACAAATTGCCGGGGCGTTCCCGGAAGAGATAATTGGCATCCGACTCGCCCAGAATCCAGGAGCCGATTTTCATTTCATCTTCCAACTGGCCATCTGTCCAGCCCGCATACCCTACGAAAAACCGGATATTGGCCGGCATGACCAGGTGGTTGTCAATGAGGAATTTGAGTTTTTCGAAAGAGCCGCCCCAATGGATACCGGGAGCCACCGGCATGCTGTCTTCCAACAATTCGCCGATGTTGTGGACATAATGGATGGTGTCCGTCTGGACAGGCCCCCCGTACCAAACCGGGGCATCAAAGACCGGAAAATCCTTCAGGAGATCGTTGACCCGGATATCCAGTTCCTTGTTGAGGATGAATCCGACAGAGCCCTCCTGGCCGTGCTCGCACAGCAGTACGACCGCCCGGCTGAAATAGGGGTCGCTCATGAAGGGTTCGGCCACCAGCAATCTGCCGGAGGCAACCTGAATGACCGGGCCGGATGAACGGGCCATAATCGGATTTTTTGGAACTATAATGCTGACAGGGTGGCGGAAGGTTCAATCTTCCGGATCAATCCGCGCAAGACGGCCCCTTTGCCTCCTGATTCCACAAATTCGGTGACTCCGTCGGCCACCATTTGCCGGATGGATTGAGTCCACCGCACCGGGGCAGTGAGTTGGGCAATCAAATTGGCTTGAATGGATGACGGATCCTTTTCGGGACGGCCCGTGACGTTTTGATAAACCGGACACCGGGGCTGACGAAATCCGGTGGCCTGTATGGCAGTGGCGAGTCGTTGACGGGCCGGTTCCATCAACGGACTGTGGAAAGCGCCGCCTACGGCCAGCAGGACGGCCCGCTTGGCACCTACTGCCGTCAATCGTTCGATGGCGGCCTCTACGGCTTGGGTGGCGCCGCTGATGACCAATTGCCCCGGCGCGTTGTAATTGGCCGGCACCACCACACCATTCACGGCAGCACATGCTTCTTCCACGACTTCGTCCTCCAAACCCAGGATGGCGGCCATGGTACCCGGCACGCGTTCGCATGCCTCCTGCATGGCCATGGCCCGCTCGCGGACCAGGGCGAGGCCGTCTTCAAACGAAAGGGCACCGGCCGCTGTCAGCGCAGAAAACTCGCCCAGGCTGTGACCGGCAACGGCATCCGGACGAAAATCATCGCCCAACAGTATGGCCGGTATCACGGATTGGACAAAGATGGCCGGTTGGGTCACCCGTGTCTGTCTCAGGTCCTCTTCCGTGCCGTTGAACATGACATCCGCCAGGTCAAATCCCATGATGGCATTGGCTCTGGCAAACCATTCGCGGGATTCGGGCCGTTGGTCATGCCATTCCTTGCCCATTCCTGGGTATTGGGCGCCCTGCCCGGGAAAAACATAGGCTTTCATGCTGCTTTTTTGAGTCCGGCAATATCTGCCGATTTATTCAATACCGGCTTACCGGATCGACTTGCGGATGAGATCAAGGAATTCCATGCGGGTGCTTTCCTGCCTGAATTCACCCGTAAAGGCCGAGGTGGTAGTGGAGGAATTTTGCTTTTCCACGCCGCGCATCATCATGCACATGTGCTGGGCCTCGATCACTACAGCCGCGCCCAGAGGCCGGAGGGCCTCCTGCACGCAATCAAGGATCTCGACGGTAAGCCGCTCCTGCACCTGCAGCCGACGGGCATAGATGTCCACGACCCGGGGCAGTTTGGAGAGCCCCACAATCCTTCCGTCAGGGATATAGGCAATATGCGCCTTGCCGAAAAAAGGCAACAGATGGTGCTCGCACATGGAATAGATTTCGATGTCCTTGACGAGGACCATTTCACTGTACGCTTCCGTGAAAACGGCCGAGCGCATGACCGCCATCGGGTCCTGGCGATAGCCCTGGGTAAGGAAATGCCAGGCCTTGGCAGCCCGTTCGGGCGTCTTGAGCAGTCCTTCCCGCCGGGGGTCCTCCCCCACTCCCTGCAGAATGGCATTGAATTGGGCAGCCAACTCCTTCCATTCCGGGCGGTCCTGTCCCGGGTGCCCTTGGTCGTGCATGATCCTTGATTTAGTGGTCCGCCTTTGGATGGAATCCCCTCCTGCGCGATACCATTCCGGACAAAGGTAGCACACCGGCCAGACGTTGATGGTCCGTTGTCAGGTGATTCTGGTCGATGGGAATGCCCCGATGGTCGTACTTGCGACAAAAGCTTTCCCGGGCTTTTCTACCTTTAGGGAACTTCTCCACTCCCTCCGGATAAGGACGGAGGATGGTCCAGGCCTGGCCCGAATCTTCTGCTCGTGGCAGGAACAATGATTCACCTGGCCGCCAGACCATCCATCGGACGTATGGACCGGCGGAAAGGCCGACAGGGAGGGAGAGGGCTGCAACAGGCCAACATGTTCAAACGCCGATTTTGGATCCACCTCTTTTTTTGGTCACTGATCTGGGCCTCCCTGACCTGGCTGGAGATCCGTTTCAACCAAATGGACTTCGGATTTGCGGCCGGCAATGAGCTGATCCGGATTCTGTTTTATCTCGTATTGGTGTACGGCAACATCTATTTCCTCATTCCGAGATTTCTCAACGAGCGGAAATTGCTGTTGTACGGGATCAGTCTGTTGGCCCTGGTGATCATCCTAACTCCCGTGATGGTCAATGTATTTTATTGGCGGTTCCAGGGATTTCCCGAGCTACAGGCCCAGGTGGTGCGCCATCAAACAGGGTATTACCTGCTCAATTTCCTCATTACCGGAGCATTTGCCATCTTCAAGATCATTTCGGATTGGGTAAGAGCCGAACGGGACAGCCGCAAGATTCGCACGGAGACCATGCAGTCCGAACTGCGCTTCCTCAAATCCCAAATCAATCCCCATTTCCTTTTCAACACCCTCAACAGCCTGTATGCCCTGACCATCCGCAAATCGGACCTCGCCCCGGAGATTGTCCTTCGGTTGGCGGACATGATGCGGTACATGCTGTATGAATGCAACGAAAAATGGGTGCCCCTCCAACGGGAGATTACTTACATGGAAAACTACCTGGAGCTTGAAAAATTGAGGCACGGCGAAAAGGCGGATGTCCTCCTGCATGTCCAGGGTGACCCGGGCGAAATGCGTGTCGCCCCCCTCCTGTTCATCCCTTTCCTCGAAAACAGTTTCAAACACGGGCTGGCGAGAAGCATGGACAAAGGATTTGTGGAAGTTGTTCTGATGATCGAGCCGGACGAGATTCATTTTTCCATTACCAACAGCAAGCCGGCCCAGCTCCCCCATCCCGAAGCCGCCAGATTTGGCGGTATCGGGCTCAACAATGTGCGCAAACGACTGGATCTCATTTATCCCAATGCCTACGACCTCCAGATTGAAAACGAACCCCTTACCTTCAGGGTCAACCTCCAACTCAAACTCCCACCCACCACTTAATTGACTGCCCATGTCCAAGATCAAAGCCATCCTGGTCGATGATGAACCTCTTGCTCTGGAGATTCTTTCGGGGTATGCCGAACGCATACCCGACCTCGAGATCGTCGCCACCTGCAGCAATGCCCTTGAGGCTCAATCCGCACTGTCGGCGGGTCAGGCCGATTTGGTCTTTCTGGACATCCAGATGCCCCAGATCAGCGGATTGGAATGGCTCAAGTCGTTGACCCAGCCTCCCCTCACCATCATTACGACGGCCTTCAGCGAATACGCATTGGAGGGGTTTGAACTCAACGTTGTCGATTATCTGCTGAAACCCATTCCCTTTGACCGGTTCCTCAAAGCGGTCAACAAAGCCAGAGAGATGCTGAGGCTGAAACAGCCGGCCGCAAACCCCGAAGAGGCCGACTTCATGTTCGTCAAGGCGGACAAGAAACTGGTCAAGGTCAATTTCGACGACATCGTATATATCGAAGGATTGAAGGACTATGTGATCATCCGGCTCGAGCAGGACCGGGTGATTACCCTTCAGACGATGAAAAGTCTGGAAGAAAAGCTGCCATCCAATCTGTTCCAGCGGATCCATCGTTCCTACATCGTCAACCTCGACAAAATCCAGGCGCTGGATGGTGCCATGATCGAAGTGATCGTCAAGAACCAATCCAAGCTATTGCCGATCGGCAAGAATTACCGCGAAGAAGTCCAGAAGATCATTGACCGGCAGCGGTTGTAGCCGAGCGCCGGCATCGGCCGCGTATATGACGAACACATGGGATTCCTGCTGTTCCGGAGCACCGTATGTCGACAAAGTTTTAACAGTCGATAGTTCTCTGGATCGTTATTGGGACTCATATCACTGAGCGATTTCACTCTTCAGATCCAGGGTCGGTTTGCCTCCTTTTTAATACCCTGACTTGAAAACACATTCCCATTTCAATTCGGCATGTTGCCGTTATTTGTGGTAGGGGGGTAATGAAGCATGGTTGACTTCCCATGTGAGGATAAGGGAAGTCTTTCCAGGTCAAGCTTTGTCTCTAATATCGGACACATTATTACTGAATGATTTGAATTACGGAGGGCTATTGCCGCTTCACGGCCGCCGTCATGTCATGCTGTTGGTACCGCCGAGGACATGCTAAAGCGTGTAACGGCAAGTTTCGGCCTGCCTACTTGTCGGTCGGCCATTAATACGCCGGGGCGAGATGTACGGGGACGGTTTGTTGTCTTTTCGGTTACCTGGCTTCCAAGGTGTTAATTTCCTTCTACCAAGCCACCAAGGCATGGTAAACGTGCCGATGTTTTGATCTTTCGCCTGATTGGGCGACCCCTTTGTTGCCGGGGCCGAGCTGTACGGTGACGGGTTGGAAGGTCAGATTTGATCCTTCAGCAATTTGATATGCCTCTGACGGGAAAATGATCATAGTTCTTGGGATACCTATGATGTAGACAGCTGTTATGCCGGTTATTGCACCATCAACGTTTCGGAATGGACACGGCCGTCGTCCAGCGTCACCCGCACCGTGTAGACGCCGGCGGGCAGATGCTGCAGGGACGGAGTAGCAAGCCCATCACGCATGGCCATCTGTGCCACCACCCGGCCGCCGGCATCCAGCAACGTCACCTGTCCCTGTGCGCCCTCCCAGCGGATCTGCACCTCACCCCGGGCGGGGTTGGGCTGTATGGCAAACCCCTGGGGCCGGACACCGGAGCCCTGGAGCCCGGTCGTCTCCACTTTGACTTCCTGACACTGCGTGTCACTGCCGTAAATGTTGGAGGCGGTGAGGCATATGGTATAGGTGCCACTGATGGCGTAGGTATGTTGGGGATGTTGCAGTTCTGAAGTGTCGCCATCGCCAAAGTCCCAGCGCCATTGCAGCGGCACGCCCGCCGAAAAATCCTCGAAATCGACATCAAGCGACTCGGCCTCATACTGAAACAGCGCCATAGGCGGCCCTAACATTTGGGCACAGGGACTACCCTCCATGGCTCCAAGGCGGTAGTTGGGATAGTTGGGAACGGTCCAGGCATTGGCTGTAGGGATGGGGATACGCTGGATCACTTCTGACTTGGAGGGATCATCGGGATGTGTGATCTTGTGGATAAAAGGCGAAGCGGAAGCACTCATGATATATATATTCCCATCGGGTCCCAGTTCGCCATATCCAAACCAGGTATGAAACTTAGGAGACCCCTCCCAGGGATACCAGGTATAACCATCCCATGTGGCTATGGTATCCTTGGACCCCAAGATGTCGCCAGCTTCGAGATCATAACGAAACACAAATAAATCATAGGTTTGATACAGATACCTGCCTGAGGGCGAAAATATCACCCCATTGTTGAAAATAATGGTATCCTCTACATAAGAATCAACGATCGGCGCAAATTCACCACTACAGCGGTCAAACGCATATAAATGCAGACTATGCCCAGCCTTGGCCGTTGAAATAATCCTTACCTCGGTAATGGCTAACATGGACCCATCGGGCGAGAACTGAAGCTCCCCTACTCCACCTTTACTGTGTGGCACCAGTACTTGTGTATGTTTCCTGAATATGGAGTCAGGGGTATACAGGTGCAACAGTAATTCCTTCGAATCATAAATCATATTTACCAGCCACCAATCCCGGCCATTGGCATGACGGACAGCATCGAAATGTGTCTGATTCAAACTCATACCTGACTCCTGGAAAACAATGCTATTTTTCTCGATCACA
Organism: uncultured Saprospiraceae bacterium; assembly: GCA_964471595.1. Lineage (GTDB taxonomy): Bacteria > Bacteroidota > Bacteroidia > Chitinophagales > Saprospiraceae > JAGNXB01. Next base: position 67,970 of record CAYYGN010000007.1, on the reverse strand, counting down.
GCACCCAAGCCATTATCCCCGTTCATATCCACTGTAGTTGTGAGTAACTGTAAGGGAAGACCTCCATTAAACTCAGGCAAACACACATGAAATAATTTATAATAATTCGATTGTTTCAAATCCGGCACAATGATCATTCCATCACGTATACGGTAACCATGATCGGTATATAACAACCATTCGTCATGCCAAAATCCCGGGTTGATGCCACTGCCATTGAGCATCGTGTCGTGAGTAATATTGGCAATAAACATGCCGTTGCTATAAAAGAGCAATTTTCCGGTGGAATCACACATCACCCCATGTGTTTGGACGAAATTCATTTTCCTGTCTTCTCTGTGGAATTGCAATGAATCTCCTGAGAAGTCATAGACGGTTATTCCGAGAATTGGATTATTGGTAAAGCTTTGGTACCCGGACATCCAGATGTTGTCGTGCTTTTGCGCATGAACTGTACTGAACACAAAAAAGACTGAAAATAGTAGTATTAACTTTTTCATATAAGTCTTTATCCAAAAATTATGCCTGCCATCCGGATTTCGGATAGCAGACATAAGATATGGTCTACCGCTGGATGGACAGCAATAAACTGTGAGCATTGCCAGATGCTGGTTTCCAGGCTAGGATATACATCCCAGCCGGAAGATGGGCTACCGATATTTCCACAGTGCTTCCTGAAACTCGCTGCGTCAGTGCCTGAGTCCCGGAAATATGGGTGATAAAGATGTTCCCATCAGGTTGGTCCCCGGGCAATCCAACTGTAAGCCGGTCAGTAGCGGGGTTGGGAATGAGCATGATTCCACCGTTTTTGGCATCCGGACCATTGACAGAACTCGTCATCACCATCACATCACTACAATAAGTAGCACTACCATAGATATTTGTCACGGTAAGGCAAGTAGTATACGTTCCATCATTTGCATAGGTATGTTGTGGATGTTGCTCTTGGGAGGTTGTCCCATCACCAAAATCCCATAACCAAGTTAGTGGTACTCCTGTCGAAAGATCACCAAAGGTGACATCCAATGCCTCTGTATCAAAATCGAAAAATGCTGTTGGTGGACCGAACATTTCTGCACAGGGACTTCCCTCCAAGGCTCCAAGGCGGTAGTTGGGATAGTTGGGAACGGTCCAGGCATTGGCTGTAGGGATGGGGATACGCTGGATCACTTCTGACTTGGAGGGATCATCGGGATGTGTGATCTTGTGGATAAAAGGCGAAGCGGAAGCACTCATTACATAGATATTGCCATCCGGCCCGAGCTCACCCATGCCAAATGTAGTTCTGAACTTTGGGGAACCTTCCCACGGGTACCAAATATAACCATCCCATATGGCGATGGTATCTTTTGTGGCCAAGATGTCAGCCGCTTCCGTATCATATCGAAAAATATAATGTTCATAGGTCTGATACAAATACTTACCCAATGGTGAAAATACAACTCCATTGTTAAAAATTATGGTATCTGTAGCAAAGTCATGAAACATAGGTATGTACTGACCGGAGCATCGGTCAAAAGTATAGAAGTGGATTGAATGTTCATAGACTCCTGGTGATTTTCCTCGTGTATCAGTAATAGCCAATTTGGAACCATCTGGGCTGAATTGACATTCTCCGACGCCGGCCTTACTATATGGCAAAATAGTCTGAGTATAAAATCGATAAATTGAGTCCGGTGTATAAAGGTGCAGAAGCAACTCCCGGCTATCATATAAAATATTGACCAGCCACCAATCCCGGCCATTGGCATGACGGACAGCATCGAAATGTGTCTGATTCAAACTCATACCTGACTCCTGGAAAACAATGCTATTTTTCTCGATCACAGCACCCAAGCCATTATCCCCGTTCATATCCACTGTAGTTGTGAGTAACTGTAAGGGAAGACCTCCATTAAACTCAGGCAAACACACATGAAATAATTTATAATAATTCGATTGTTTCAAATCCGGCACAATGATCATTCCATCACGTATACGATATCCCGTACTCGGGATTGCAAGCCATTCGTTGTGCCAGAATCCGGGATTAATTCCGCTCCCGTAGAGCATGGTGTCATGTGTAATATTTGCTAAATACATTCCGTTGGAGTAAAATAGCAACTTTCCTGATGAATCACACATAACACCATGAGTACGATCAAATCCCATTGGAAAATCATCTCTTGTTAAACTTAAAGAATCTTCGAAAAATTCAAAGATTGTGATACCATATCCCGCATCACCACTAAAGCTTGCATAACCTGTCAACCAAATATTGTCGTGTTTTTGCGCATGAACTGTGCTTAACACGAAAATAAATGAAGAAAGTAGTAATAATTTTTTCATTAAAGAAGTTTGTCAAAAATTATGCCTGCCATCCGAAATTCGGATAGCAGGCATAGAATAAGGCTTATCGTTGGATCGACAGCAATAAACTGTGAGCATTGCCAGATGCTGGTTTCCAGGTAAGGATATACATCCCAGCCGGAAGATGGGCTACCGATATTTCCATAGTGCTTCCTGACACTCGCTGCGTCAGTGCTTGAGCTCCGGAAATATAAGTGATAAAGATGTTCCCATCTGGTTGGTCACCAGTTAAGCCAATCAAAAGACGGTCAGTAGCGGGGTTTGGAATGACCCTGAGGGTTCCGCTTGAAACAAAAGGTTCAGAAGTGGCGCTTAAAAGAGGAGAAGGAGGGGCACAAGCAAAGTCGTACACATGTGTTGATTTCGTGGACAGCAGGGAGGCGGCAAGATAAACGGCACGCCCATGGGTCAGTGGACATTCGGAGGCAATGGCGTGCAAGTCACTGACCAACGATCCATTCAAGGTGTCTGGTCCAAAAATCTCCATCTTTAAAACAGCGCTCCATACGGTCTGCAATGACTCGGTCCAATCATCTGATGCCGGTGCCGCATTCACCTGAGTCAGCATATCGAATAGGACAACCTTGCGCAAACTGTCGAGCAATACCCATTGGAGGTCCCATCCGATGGTGAATGTTTCCAACTCCAATTGTAGCGTATCGATTGCCAGTACAGCATTAAGGCTGTCTACACTCGAACTCGCTGTATCGATCACGCCTCGATAAAATGCGATATCTTCCAGCCATTGGGTCAAGGTATCAGTTATATCAGATTGTAGTTCGACAATGTCCGGATCGGGAAGTAAAAGCTGATAAATATCCTCCTCAATGGCATACCAAATTCCTACAGCGGATGTGTCCATTTGATCAAGGAAACCTCCATAGACACTTCCAGACCAGGAGGTATCCGGCCACTCGGTCAATATCTCGTAAAGATCCCGTTGCACATTCCACAAATACGCAGGGGCATTCTCCGGGCTTTCCAAACTGTCAATGGCGATCAGTCTTTCAAATTCGGAAAGTTCACTTCGTGTACTCCGGTCATATTCAGGACAGGAAAGCGGTGCTGGAAGAGAAGGATAGTATTTATACCAACCATCCACAGGTGAAACAGGATCAGGACTAAAGCACTCGTCTGAATTGGAAAGAACCTGGTACTCTGATAGAAAAGCTAAATTTGGATCCTCATGGAATGCTTCATAACCTCCCATAATTGCCGTTTCATCACACCAGGTGTTTTGCATGTTGATCTGAGGGGATGTCATTGCAGTGGCAGTGTAGTAAAGACTATTGGTGGAAGGATATCCGTCATGGAAAACATTCTGGCCGATCTTGCTGAGCATGCTGACATGATTAAAATGAAGTCCAAATTCATTTTTCAACAGGTCATTACACACAACAATGGAATTTGGAGACATTTCAACATATATCCCGCTACCTGCATCATCAGAAATACCTTTGACGGTATTGGATCGAACAATCACTTCATCACCACTGTATATTTTTATTCCACCTGACTTCGACAATGTCATGTTACTTTCCATATTATAGCCTGCTACAGAATTAGCCTGAATCGCCACAAGGGTCCCTTCTCCCGAGATATTCGAAACAACATTGTCTTCAAAAATGGCTCCAACATGCGGATGCATACCCAAACCCCAACTTCTTATTCCGTATGTGGGGCCGGGATCTGTGTCATCAATCCCGATATCATTCCTTTTGACACTAATTTCCATGACAGGGTCATTATGAGTCAGGAACAATCCGGTGAATTTGGCATCCATGGAATTGTCTTCAACAATAATTGTCTGGTTCTTGCAATTATCAGCTACAACTCCTATTGTAATGTTATCTATCATTCTGTTCTCTTTAACAGTCAGATCGACTCCTTGAGCCGAAACCGGTCTTCGTACATTCCTAAAGGAAGGAACACTGCCCTTTCCAAATCCTTTTTGCAAAAGTCGATGGTTCTGACCTGTCGATAAAATTCCAAATCCACTGGACGGATAATTGCTTCCGGCTAAATTCTGGAGATCTCTGAATACACTATTTTCAACTTTGGTATTGGAACGTTTCGCTATGATACCACTTCGCATCCCCGAATACAGGATCTTGCTTTCGAGCGAAGTTGCAGATAAGTTGACCTCAGGACCTACATCATGAATGAGCACTCCACAATAACTGGCTGCCAAGGGAGATACTGTGAAAAAGTTGGAATACGAAAAGGGATCATCAATACACGAGGTATTATACGGAGGCAACAATTCCGACCCCATGAATTTCAAGTTGTCAAATTTGGTCAGATTTATCATATTGGGTAAAGTAGTGGGAAGAGGGACGTCAGGTATGGTAGGTACCGGGGGGATATACAATCCGACCATATTGGCGTCGAAGACAATATCTGACAAATGCAGATTGGACAAGGAATACGCAAAAATCCCTGACCAGGCATTGGCGACTATATTGTCAGCATCTTGGGGATCATTCTTGTACATCCACAATGCGCCATTGAATCCTACCCGGATAGTTCGCCATAAATATTCGCAGGAGTAAAAGGTACTTGAAGCCACTCCCATAATTATGAATGGCTTAATAAATATTTCGGCGTGCGGGCCCATCTCAATGATACAGTGGTCAAACTCCATATTTTTATCCATGATCAATCTTCCGTTAATCAATAATTTTTTTCCTACAATCCCACTGGTTGAAGGCCATACATCCGAGGCGTTTGTCATGGAACAAGGCTGACTGCCTATTACCCAATCATTGTCCATTTCATCATATTCCTCGCAATAATCAGTACCTCCACAAGGTGCAACCTCAACCGTTATATCATCAGGAATTGTCCATGGGCATTCATTATCAACAGTGACGGTTACCTCATATGTTCCCGCATTGGCATAAGTATGACAAGGATTCATGTCCGTACTGGTATGGTTATCACCAAAATCCCAAAGGAAATCGCCAGAAATCCCTTCTATCGCCAAACAAACTTCCATACAACTTACATCATAGGTGATCACAGGTTCGACCATACAAGTTGCTTTCATGGATTGTATAAGTACAGATCCGCCGGCTGTGGATGTAGCTGAAAATATAAAATAATAGGTATGGGCATTGGCAGGTATCACGTTTCGGGGAATGACAAATGCCTCTGCATGCCATTCATCATTGGCATAATTTATTCCGGAAATACCAAGATCCAGACAAACAGGATTATATTCAGACATATCTTCGCAAATGAAAGATTGTGAAAGATCACAACCGAATGGAACAAATTCGCCTTGGCATGGCGGATACTCACTGATCCAAACAAGTAATTCATCTTCAGCACTGCTCAAATAAAATTCCAAATCAAGCTGTATATCACAATCTGCTTCCTCGGATACATCCACTGCCTTGAAAGTTACTGATTCACTTAATGAACCATTTAATGAAACGTGCTTTAGCCCCCCATCCAATTTGATATCAGGTGTGTTGTTACAAAACCCATCAAAAATGTATGGATAACCAAAATTGACCCCATTCGCCTCAACAAACTCTTCGAAATCCTCAGTCAATAACATGTTGTCACATACATCCACAGGCTCGGCATCCTCCAGACACTGATCAAATACGACGAATACGGATCCGATAGTTGTTTGACAATTCTCACACCCGCTGGCAACAAAACTAATTTGAACACCTCCGTAATTATTACGTTCAACCAGAATATTTTCGCTTTGAAGAGTAACGTCTGCCCCCGAATTAAATGCGTATGCATCAATTATGGATACAGACACATCTGAACTTTTTACGCGGCATAATAATTCATCAAAACTGATCTCAATACTTTCCTCACAGGTATGAAAGTCATGTTGACAACATCCTCCGGATAAGCATCCAAAATTCTCAACAGGTTGCCTGATGATTGACTCTGCAAACAAATAACATCCATCACAATTCACTGATGGAGAGCTCACATCCAGCTTATAACCTAATTGGCACAATATATTCCATTCCTCTTCTTGTGGAAAGCGGCGGGTGCCCGGAGGAGTTAATGGTTGCATGAGGTATCCGCTTTCACATGATCCGTTATCAAGATGTGAGAAAACCCTTGGTCCAAAACTCACTTCTGAAATGGTAGAAGGTCCACTTTCTCCTACGAGTACTTCACAGGAAGCTTGCAAAAGGGAGTTTTTCTCGGATTCATCAAAAGCTTCTGTATAACATGCTGAACTGCAATCCGATTCAATAAAATAACGGGAATCCGTTTCACTATACAAAAGTCTGTCAAAATTAGTTACAAACTCAACAGGATCTGGCCCGATTTGAGAAATGAAACCCAACACATGAAATGCTTCATGCATCACGACCGTATACAAGTCATATAAATTTACATCAACTGAAGCAGGGTAATCCGTATCCAGAAGTTCCTCATGGACAAACTTGGGATTCAACAAAATTATGGCATCTTTGCCATCATACCCGTTAGGCAATTGATAAAATCCTTTAATCTTGTTTTCAGGCATTCCAAGGACTAAAATTGATTCCTCTCCGGTGCATATGCCTGGTTCGTGATAAAACACGGGTGATGCAGCAGCAATGACTTCAGGTTCTAACGAAGGACCCCATTCAACACTTATATTGACAGTGTGGACAGGTAACGGATTGTCGCAGGGGTCTTCGAATTGTCTTAGTTCTATGATATCTTTGAGTTCATCAAAGACAACATTAAATATTTCCTGGATTTCAGATGTGAAAGAGATCGTTTCATTTTGATAGGTAATGGGATCACCAAATTCCAAATTGAAATAACCAGTTGTTGAGCTCCTGCCCGATCGTGGAGCGCCTTGCGGATCAAAATCCCTGTTATAGGTATTGCCAAATCGATCAAAGTAAATTGAGTCTGGAGTACTATATGTTGCTTGCACCGAATTGATAAATTCACCACAAGACACGGGCACTGGCAATGAATCAAAAACCAACTTTGTAACACCCGATTCCTTTCCGTGCTCATTACTTAGCTTTGAAGCAGGGGCTCCCCAAATGGAATTCTCTGTATTCATGAAGCCAAAATACCAGGCATCACTTGTTATAAAACACACATCATAAATATTTTGCGTGCTGGTTTCGGATGTATTACCCGAAAGTGCGTGTCCTAATGTTACCGAGGGTACAATGCACACCAGAATGAGTCGAATCACCCATTTGGTAAGCGAAATAAAGTTGGGGGGGGGGGGGGGTAAATCGCTGATCCTTAGAAGAGTAAATCGGTTTCATAATGTACATATTTAAAGGGTGAAAAATCCTCTGGCCCGAAAGGTGACATCGGGAAATAATACCTGCAAACCGTAATGTTTGCGAAGTCTATTTACTGGTGCGCTAAATGTAATGCTATTTTCTCATTTCACCAAAAAATTTAACATTTTTGTCGTGTAAATGACATTTCTTCAGGCCTTTACATTATCTGAACCGGCATTGGGATAGGGAGGTGCACCAAGTGGTGAAGGATTCGGTACTTACTCAGAAAGAGTGGCATCTCTATACCGGATGGCACTTAAGTCCCGGCATCTGCATTTTGGAGGAGATTCTGTTTCAAAGTTTAAGGTTGACTTCTCTTGTGCGAATAAGGGAATCCTCTCCAGGTCAAGCTTTTTCTCTGATATCGCATTCCATTTTATTGGAAGGCCTGACCAACTGAGGGCTCTCGCCCTCACCGCTGACCCATCGTCTACCCGCAGGGAAGGTTTTCCTGAGTGCCACGCATAAAAAAAGCCGCTTCAAGAGCGGCTTTGTAATCCCATGAACATATACAACTCCGGACCTCTTTCGGCCCGTATTATTCTTTTATGCGAGATGGGACGTTGGAGGCGCCGCACCTCTTTCGGTGCGGCAGCCTGGCAACAAATTATAATCCCATGAACATATCCACATGAAGATGAACCGGAAGGGAAAAAGTAGTGAGCCGTAATAAAACACCAAAAAAACTTACGGCCCACTAACAAATTATAATCCCATGAACATATCCGATTCGGAGGGTCGCGTTGGAGGTTTGCCTCTCTTGGGGCGACCGGAAGCGCTTTCGCTCCCTTTGATGATACAAACATCCGAAGTCCGTCCCGCCTCAACAAATACAAAATTGCCCGCTTGTATTCTTGTAAAAGGTATTAATAGTAATAATAAAATGTTTAATATACTTAATATCAACTTAATAAAAAGTAAACATAGTTGTCTATATTCATGGGTTGTGAAAAAAAACGGGCCATTCGCGTGAATGGCCCGTTCTGAAAACTTGCAGGTCGCAGGATCAACGGAGGTACATCAGTTCCCTGTACTTCACCAAACCCCACTCCCTGTCATCCACGATGAGCTCCAGATCATCGGCATGCTGGCGCAAACGGCTCATCAGAACTTTGACCTCGTGACAATACACAAGGGCCATCTCCTTGCTGTCCTCCATGGACCGGGCTTTGGTCCTGGCCTCGTGCATTTGGCCGATGAGTTCGTGCATGGCATTGATATTCTTCGCAATCCGCTTGACCATGTCTCTGGCAAAAGACAGATCGTGCTTGTCAAAGCCGGCTTCCTTCATCTGGACGATGTTTTGGGCGAGCCGTGTCTGGTAATCCAGCGCCCCGGGAATGACGTAGTTCAGGCAAAGTTCCTCGAGGGTATTCGACTCGATCTCGATGGTCGTGCTATACTTGTGGAGTTGCACTTCATGGAAGGCAAGGGCCTCGCGATCCGTAAACACCTTGGTATCCTTGAAGAGGCGAATGCTTTTGCGCGTGACGTAAGCTTCCAGGGCCTCCGGCGTCGTCTTGTAATTGCCCAGTCCACGGCGGGCGGCCTCTTCTTCCCACGCCTGGCTGTAGTTGTCCCCTTCGAAGAGGATATGCCTCGATTTGCGGATATACCCTTTGAGTACCGTCAATATGGCGGCATCCCGGTCTTTGCCGGTCTCCTGCTGGCGGGTCACGTCTTTGTGGAATCGCTGGAGCTGGTCGGCCATAATGGCATTGAGTACCGTCATGGGGGCTGCACAGTTTTGATGCGAACCCACCATCCTCACTTCAAACTTGTTGCCTGTGAAGGCAAAGGGCGACGTCCGGTTGCGGTCCGTGTTGTCTTTTTCCAGGTCAGGAATCTTGCTGAGCAGATTGAGCACCACTTTGACATCTTCTTTGGTCGTCTCCCCTTTTTCGATCTGCCGGAGAATATTGTACATCACCGTTCCTATGAATATGGAGACGATGGCCGGCGGCGCCTCGTTGGCCCCGAGCCTGTGATCATTGGACGCCGAGGCCACGCTGGCCCGCAACAGGTCCGCGTGGTCGTACACGGCCATGATCGTATTGACAAAGAAGGTCAGAAAGCGCAGGTTATTGCCGGGCTGTGCACCGGGCGACAATAGATTTTTGCCGGTATTGGTACCCATGGACCAGTTGTTGTGCTTGCCGCTGCCGTTGACACCGGCGAAGGGCTTCTCGTGGAGCAATACGCGGAGATGATGCCTTCGCGCCATGCGGTCCATCAGGTCCATCAACAACTGGTTGTGATCGACGGCTACATTGACCTCTTCAAACATCGGAGCAAGCTCGTATTGGCCGGGACCCACTTCGTTGTGGCGGGTGCGGACCGGGATGCCCAACCGATGGCATTCGGTTTCGAGATCCCGCATGAAGGCGAAAACACGTTCGGGAATGGATCCGAAGTAGTGGTCCTCCAGCTCCTGACCCTTGGTGGCCAGTTTGCCAATGAGGGTTCTGCCGGTGATCATCAAATCCGGACGGGCGTTGAAAAGGGCTTCGTCGACAAGAAAGTACTCCTGCTCCCATCCCAGCGTCACCGTCACCCGGCTGACCTGCGGATCAAACCAGCGCACAACGGGTAAGGCGGCAACCTCCAAGGCGGAGATCGATTTCAGCAGCGGCAACTTGAAGTCCATGGCCTGCCCGGAATAGGTGACCAGGATGGTGGGGATGCAGAGGGTCTTTCCTTCTCCGACTTCAAACAGAAAGGCTGGCGATGAGGGGTCCCAGGCAGTATATCCGCGGGCTTCGAACGTCGAACGCAAGCCGCCACCCGGAAAACTGGATCCATCGGGCTCCTGCTGGGCCAACTCGTTACCGCCGAATTCCTCAATGGCTTTCCCATTGGCAGAAAGGGTAAAAAAGGAGTCATGTTTTTCGGCCGTCTTTCCCGTCCAGGGTTGAAACCAGTGGGCGTAATGCGTGGCTCCACGTTCCATCGCCCATTGTTTCATCGCGCCCGCCACGACATCGGCTACCTCTCTCGACAGATTGGCACCGGCCTGAATGGCGGCCTTCACACTCAGATAGGCCTCCTCGGGCATGTATTGTTGCATGGCCTCGTCATTGAAGACGTTGACACCATAGAATTCGGAGATTTTTTCCGAGGGCATGCCGTATGCCGTGAATTCGTCAACCGGGCGATTGAGAATGGTGTCAATGGCATTGAATCGGGACTGGCTCATGCGATTGGGGTTGTTGAGGGGGTTAGGGAGGGGATTCCGTGCACAAAAATACGGATTGCCTTCACCATTGAGGCCTCCGTCTTCTTTCATTTGCACTCCGTTAACCAAATCCGCCAAATCGGTGCGGATGCGTATTTTGGTGACATGCGCCGTCTCCTTGCCGCCTTGGGACTCTGCTTTCTCGCCTTTCGGGTGACCGCCCAACTCACGCCGGTCACCGAAGAAATCCAGCAAGACGTCATTGAAGGACTGTTCGAAGATTACGAGACCGGGGATGGCGGCGATATCCAGCCCGAATGGCTGCTGCTTCTGGAGGATCTAAGGCACAGACCGCTCAACATCAACCAGGCCGATGCCGATGATCTCCGGGTGTTTTTTTTCCTGGATGGCAACCAGATCCAGGCGATCCTCGCTCACCGGGCGACCTATGGAGAATACCTGCATCCCCTGGAGCTCCAGGTGGTGGAGGGCCTTGACATCCGCACGGTGCAACGACTGCTGCCATTCCTCCGGGCGGCCCGGGCCGGAGATGACCGGCTCCACCGGTCTCATTATTGGCAGACCGGACGCCGCGAGTTTACGCTGCGGTGGGAAAGGGGTCTGGAAGCACGCAAGGGCTATCTCCCTGCTGCGGATGGCACACCGCCCCCTTACGAAGGGGATCCCAACCGTTTGGTCGGTCGCCTGAGATATTTTTCAGGCAATCAGATTTCCTATGGCCTTTCTTTTGAAAAAGATGCCGGCGAAGCGCTGTTTCGCGGCAGCAATCCCCACGGATTCGATTTTTACTCGGCCCATATCCAGATCCGCCGACCCTTCCGGGGTTGTCAACAGCTTTTGGTCGGCGATTACGGATTGAGCATGGGACAAGGCCTTCTGGTCAGTACCGGATTTGCCGCAGGAAAGACGGCGGCTGTCACCTTGATCAAAAGAACACAGCGCAACCTGTTTCCCATGAATTCCTGGCAGGAAAGCCGATTTTTTCGCGGCGTCGCGGCTGAGTGGCAATTGGCACCACGTTGGTACCTCCTGACTTTCGCTTCCCTGCGACGACGAGATGCCAATGCCGTATTGTCCGACTCCACCCTATCCGAAGTTTCCCTGCATGTTTCCTCATTCCAGCAATCGGGATTCCACCGCACCGCGGCGGAAATCGCCGATGAAGGCATCCTCCGGGAGGCTGCTGCCGGCGCCGGTATTGCCTATCGTTCCCGCCGGGTACGGGTCGGTCTGCAGGGCGTCGGATTCCGGTACAACCCCGGGTACGTGCCTTCTGATCGGCCTTACAACATGGCAGCTTTTCGCGGTGAAGATCTGGGGTCGGTCAGTGTGGACTACCAGGTAGCCGTGCAGGGACACCAGCTATTCGGGGAGGCGGCCATCAGCCATATCGGCGGGCATGCCGTCACCTCCGGCTTGCTGGGAAGCCCGCATCCCAAGGTCCAGATCGCTTTGCTGGCCCGCCATTTCTCCCCGGACTACTGGAATATCTGGGGGGCACCGCTGGCGGAATCCACCCTGCCCCGCAATGAAACCGGCATGTATGGCGGGCTGGTCCTGCACCCCCTTTTCGGCCTCCGGCTCTCCGGGTTCGTGGACTTGTGGCAACACCCCTGGTTGACTTTCCAAAGCGATAGTCCTGTCCGGGGGCGCGAACACCTGATCCGTTTGGATTACACCCAACGCCGCAAGTGGAATGCCTATCTCCAATACCGGTGGAAGGGCCGGGAAATCAACAGGTCCGGAAGTGTGGAAATACCCGATCAGATCCCGGTTTACCGGCAACAATGGCGCATGCAAATCCAGTACGAAGTGTACCGGATACTCACCCTGCGAACCCGTCTGGAATGGAGCCGCGCCGACCAGGGCGGAGGGCGGGAGGACGGATTTCTCGTGGCGCAGGACTTGCTCTACCATCCCATGGGAAGCAGATGGAGCGCTACCGCCCGACTGGCCATGTTCCACACTGGCGGATACGCCAGCCGCATCTACATGTTTGAAAACGACCTCCTTTACACCTTTGGACTGCGGCCTTACTATCATCAGGGACATCGGGGATACATCAATATCCGTTACCGACCGTGGTCTGCCCTCACGCTAGAGGCCCGGTATGAGGTTTACCGGTTGTACAATCAGGAAAAGATTGGTACGGGGAACGAAGAAATCAACGGCCCGGTCAGATCGGGATTCAAGGCGCAGGTCAGGTGGATGTTCTGACAGGTCGGATGGCCCGGATTCAGGGCGAAGGCACATCCGGATAGAGGAGGTAGCGGGCGCGCAGGACCCTGAAGCGTTCAAGGTCGTCCTTCCAGGATGCACGGATCTGGTCCTCGTTCAATCCTTGTTGGATCTGCCGGCGGAGCAGGTCATTTCCCGCGAGTTTGTCAAAAAATCCGGAGGAGAGAAAATAGGCATCCGGATCGGGGAAGGCCGCGTGCGTCTTCAGGATCCAGGACAAATCAAGACGCCGGCGCCCGAAGATACTTAAGGGATCCTGGGTGCTCAGATCGAATCCTCTGCATTCCCGTCCCCGGAGAGGAGGTTGGGTGGATTCGGGACGGGACACCGGCGTAAAGAAGGTGTCACCGTCCTTGAGATCGGGATGCCCGATCATTTGGAACGGATAATCCGTGCCTCGTCCCACGCTCATGGCTGTTCCTTCCAACAAGCAAAGAGAGGGATAAAGCCAAACGGATCTCATCTCGGGAAGGTTGGGAGAAGGGCGATCAGGCAAACGATAAGGCAATTGGCGTTCATAGTGCGTCAAGGGGATGACCGTCAATGCCGGTTTGATGCCCTCCTTGAGCCAACCCTCCCCGCAAATCATGCCAGCATATTCCCCAATGGTCATTCCATAGACGACAGGTACCGGGTGCATGCCTACGAAGGACTGCCATGCCATGCTGAGGACAGGCCCGTCCACATAATGCCCGTTAGGATTGGGGCGGTCCAGTACGACGATCGGAATGCCGGCTTCCGCGCAGGCCTCCAGGACATAATGAAGGGTGGAGAGATAGGTATAAAACCTGGCGCCGACGTCCTGGATGTCGAAGACCACCAAATCCAGATCCGCCAGGGATTCCGCGGTGGGCTTTCGTTGATCCCCGTACAGCGATATGATTTCGAGACCCGATATTTCATCCTTGCGATGGCCAATATGATGTCCGTCCGGAAGATCTCCCCGGAAACCATGTTCAGGGGCAAATAATCTCGCGGGCCGAAGTCCTGCCCGTGTCAGCGAGTCCACCAAATGGGTCACTCCTATCGTTGCGGTGTGGTTGCAGACCAGTCCGAAGGATTTACCCCGGAGCAACGGGAAATAAGCTTCGGTATTCCAGGCACCGGGACGTACTGGATTTTCCAATTCCGACTTGGAACGGCCTTCTTCTCCTGATTGGACAGGCGCCTGACAGGATGGTATCCATCCGGTGCCTGTCCAGAGAAAAACGGATATCAACAGGAACGGAAAATGAGACATATCTGTTAATTTGCTTGCTCCATGGCCAAACGTCCTTCATTGCTGCAATATGCTGTCGTCGATATCGAGACGACCGGTGGTCGGCCTGACCGCGATAAAATTACGGAAATAGGCATCGTCCTGACCAACGGACGGGAAATCACCGACAGGTGGTCCAGCCTTGTCAACCCCGGCGTCACCATTCCGGATTTCATTACGCGTATGACCGGCATCACCCAGGAGATGGTACAGGATGCTCCTTATTTTCACGAAATAGCGCGTGACGTTATCCTTAGGCTTGAACACGCGGTCTTTGTCGCCCACAACGCCCGGTTTGACTATCAATTCATCCGGGAGTCCTTCATGGATTTAGGCTTCCCGTTCAGCAGGCCCTTTCTCTGCACCGTTAAAATGAGTCGCCAGGCTTTCCCGGGTCTGCCGTCCTACAGCCTCGGCAACCTCATCCGGCACTTCGGCATTCCCGCAGAAAACCGGCACCGGGCGCTCGACGACGCCCTCGCTACCGCCGACCTGCTGAGCCGTATCCTGCAAAGCCCTCATGGTCCCATCCGGGAGGGGGCAAGCGTCAAAACGGTATCCCGATGGAAGACCATCCCCAACCACCTTTCACCGGACAAACTCGCCGACATCCCTGACGCCTGTGGCGTGTATTACTTCCGCAATCCGGCGGGGCAGATCATCTACGTTGGCAAAAGCGTTCACATGCGCAAGCGCCTTCAGGAGCACCTCCAGGACATCACCCGCAAGGCGGACCGGCTGGAAAAGGAGATTGCCGACGTGCAATGGGTTGTCACCGGTAGTGATTTGTACGCCTCCCTGCTGGAAGCGGCGGAGATCAAACGTTGGCAACCTCCTGTCAACCGGGCGCAACGCCAACGCCTTTACGAATACGGGCTTTGGGTCGAACCGACTGAAGAGGGGTATCTGCGGTTTGAAATCCGGAGGCTGAATCCGGAGGCCGATCCTCTGCAACGCTATGGCGGCAAGCGCACCGCCCAACAAGCCCTCGCGTTTGCTTCCCGGCAATTCGGACTTTGCCGCCATCTCACAGTCAGCCACGGCCCTCCTCAATCGCCTTGTTTCGAATACCATCTGGGGGAGTGCCAGGGTGCCTGCTGCGGCCGGGAATCACCTGAGGCGTACAATACCCGTGTCCGTTTGGCTGCCGCTCATTTGCGACAGGACATAGAAGGCAGTTTCTACCTCCTGGACACCGGGCCGGATCCATTGACCCAAACGGTATTTGCCGTGCGCGACGGTCGCTTTGCCGGAATGGGGATGCTGCCCGTACATGCCGACAAAGATCCGGCAACCCTCGAGGCGGCCATTCAATCCTATCCCTTCACGCCGGAAAACCAGCGTATCCTCCGGCAATATCTGATCCGTCACCGCCTTGAAAGGATACCCTTACAGGGCATTCTTCGACCGGAATGAGCTTCGAGCCCGGCAATCACAGAAAAACAAAGCCCGGATCTGAAGGGATCCGGGCTTTGCTACAGGAGAGCGGAGCGATCACCGTCTCTTGATATAAGCGCTGATCTTGTGGCTGTCCTTCAATTGGTCCACCAACGCCTGTGCATCCGGCCTGGATTCGAATTCACCCACCAGCACGGCCGACATACCGGCTGGTGTAGGCGTCAACTCGGAGGAGGTGAAGCCTAACGCTTTCAGCTCTTCCAAGCGCCGTTCCGCATTGCGCTGCACCTTAAAGGTCCCTGCAATCACGGCAAATCGACCCGTCTCTTCCACAGCCGGCGCAGGCTCTTCGGTCCGGACTGGCGGCATTTCCGACTCGGGGGTGGAGGTAGCACCTGCCTTTCCGCCTATCGTAGCCGGCGGATTGTTGAGGTAGGTCACCTTGACATCCGTGTCGCTGGTAATCCTGAATTCCGTACGCCGGTTGACCTGATGATCGGCTTCGGTGCAATCAACGCCGTCAGCACAGGCATTCTTCAATTGGCTCTCCCCGTAACCGTTGGCCGTCATTCTGGATTTAGCAATCCCTTTACCGACCAGATAGCGCATGGCGTTTTCAGCCCGGCGTTGGGACAAACGCTTGTTGTAGGCATCGGTGCCCCGGGCATCCGTGTGGGAGGCCAGTTCGATGGTCACGGCCGGAAACTGTTTGAGAATGGTAGCGAGTGCATCCAGATCGGGTTTGGCATCCGGCCGGATACTTGCATCGTTGAAATTGTAATAGATGTTCGGCAACTGGATGATATTGCCGCTGGCAAACGGGTTGCGCCCTTTCGGATCCGTGATGTCAAAGGCCATGGCGATCTCCGCGCCTTCCTCCAGGTTGCGGGTACTCACTTCCCGGCTGGATTTGAAATTGTCCTTCTCGATATCGACAATGAAATCCTTGTCCTTGGGCAGATAATATTGGAACTGCCCGTTGCGGTCGGTGTAAACGGTGGTAAGGACCTCGCCGGTCTCCTTGTCGCGAATGGTGACCTTGGCACCGGCCATCGGCGTATTGAACCTCGGGTCAAGGACGACACCACTGAAGGGTACAAGGTCACCCAAAGGCTCCAAAAGCACAAGAATCTCCTCCAGAGAAGGATCCTTTTCAATGACAACCTGTCTGGGCAGATAGCCTTCATTGTGGACAGATACCACGAAGGTGCTACCCGGCAGTTCCGTCTCAAACATGCCCTCGGCGTCCGTAAAGCCCTTAATATCCGTTTCCGCCATATCCACGCGAAGGATCAATTCATTGGATTCGGGATCTTCCACCCGAATACGGATCAGATTACCGTTTTCGTCAGTCAGGGAAAGGACATTCGACAAATTCATGTCTTCCAGGTCCAGGAAGGAGACAAGCGCCCCTCCTATTTCGGAACCCGTGTTATTGTCGGCCACGAATACGCGGAACGTACCGGGCTTGCGGGCATCTGCCAGGTCTTTGTCAGCCAGCAGTTTGTTGAGGCCTTCCCGCACATAGAAGCGGTAGATGTCGTCCTGCCCCTTCCCGCCGGGCCTATCGGATGAAAAGTAGCCGTTCTTGGTTTCCAGGTCGAGAATGAATCCGAAATCGTCCTTTTCACTGTTGAAAGGTGCTCCCAGATTGAGGGCCGGCTTCCAACCGCCTTCGGGCGTCATGCGGGTATAAAACAGGTCAAGGCCCCCAACCCCCCCGAGTCCGTTGGAGCTGAAAAAGAGAGTGCCGTCTGCATGGATGAACGGGAAGGTTTCGTCACCGGAGGAATTGACACCGGGGCCGAGATTGACCGGATCGCCGTAATCATCGCCGGTTTTCTCCACATAGTAAATATCCAGACCGCCCAACCCGCCTTCGCGGTCGGAGGCAAAGTAAAGCCGGTCGCCTTCAGGACTGATGCTCGGATGACAGGTATTGAAATCGTTGCTGTTGAAAGGCAGGTCGCGGACATCTCCCCATTGATCACCCTGGCGCGAAGCTTTCAGCACACGCAGATTGACCCATCCATCGGCTGATTTGCCCAGCTTTCCGTTGACATAATTGTTCCGGGTGAAGAACATGTCCGACCCCGCTACATCCAGGCAAAGAGGGCCTTCGTGATACCGCGTATTAATGCGGTCGGAGAAAAATACGGGTTCTCCCAGTACGCCTTCACTGTCACGGGAAGAACGAAAAATGCCCATCGTGCTCTTGTTCAGCCTCCGATCGACAAATTTGTACACGTTCTCCCTGGAGGAAATGAACAGGATCCCGTCCTCAAAGAAAGCGGGGCTGAACTCAAGTTGATCGGTATTGATGTGGGTCTCATTGAAAACCACCACATCAAAACCCTTGTGCTCGGTTTCCTGGGCACGAACCAGAAAAGCCCCGAATCCCAATATGCATGCGAATATGTACCTCTTCATCTCTATCAGGTTGTGCCGTTAAAAGAAAAACCGGGGGTTTTTCAGGTTATCACTACTACGCAACAGGTCCACACGCAGGAGGGCTTCAATGCTTCCTGAGGTGTTGTCCGAGATCTCCGAAAGCGAATAGTCATAGGCCAGCCCCAATCCGAAGATCCGGGTGAGCTGCCCGAATAACAGGAAGTCCACTGAATCTCCTGCCCCATCGCCACCTACCCGGTAAGACACGCCGGTCGTCAGACGCCGGTTGAATTCGAAGCTCAGATTGACATCCACGTCCACCGGAGCGTGTTGGACATACTTGCCGAGTACGGCACTCCGCATGGTCGTCCTCTTCGACAAAGGGAGGGCAAATCCGCTCATTACATAATAATGGCGGCTCTCCTTCGCCGTGCTGGTACCCGAATTCGGATTGAATCCGATCACATTTTCGATGATGCGGGGAATCGAAGCGCCAAAGAAGAAGTTGTTGATGGACAGGTATACCCCGGCGCCGACATTGTAGTAGATGTCATCCGTGGATTGGTTGGTCAGGATGGAAGGATCGTTGGGATCGGCAATGACCAGATCCGGATCCGCAAAATCCACCTGGAAATAACGGGCAGAACCATGGAAGCCAACCCTCAACATGGCATTGGGACGGTTGAGCAGATCGTAAGAGTAGCTCAACGCACCGCTCCAGTTGTTCATGATGCCGATCTTGTCATGGTTGAACAACAATCCGAATCCTACACGGCGGCTGAGGAACGGCGTGTTGTAACTCACCAGTTGGGAGACCGGTGCCCCCTCAAATCCCATCCACTGGTTGCGGTAAATGCCAACAAAGCTCCCGAATCCCTCCGCACCGGCAAACGCCGGGTTGAGGTAGAGCTTGTTGTACATGAACTGCGTGTAGTGACTTTCCTGCTGGGCCTCAAGCCTGCCGGCAAACGTGACCAGGAACAAAAAGACCGAGTATAACGTGATTCTCATGGCAAGTGACCTTTAACGGAAGATGGTGATGAATCCGGTGATGGGATCAGAACCGTCCCCTTTGGTGAAGACATAATAGTACGTCCCGTCAGGCAACGGTGCACTGGCATTCCCCTGATAGGTGCCTCCCCAGTTGTTTTCATATGGTGAAGCATAAAAGACCTGGTCGCCCCATTGATTGTAAATCGTCAGGGTGTTGTTCGGGAATTTGGGCGGTGTTCCTATGATGCATTTGAAGACTACGACATCATTTCGGTCATCGTTATTGGGAGTAATCAGGTTGTTGGGCTTGCACGACTCATCGCGAATTTCCACCGTGATCCGCACGAGGGCGGTGTCGCAGGCATTCGGACATTCCTGGTAGCAAATCCGGTAAACGAATTCCACGGTCCCGACAAAGTCCGGGGCCGGCGTGTAATCGAAAGTGCCGTTGAAATTGTTGGTCAAAGTCCCGCTACCCGGCTGAGTGATAAAAGTGATATCCGCATTGGCAGAGGGATTGAGTTGATCGTTCAAAATGAGATTGCCTCCCATAATGAACGTGTCATTGTACACGGTAAAGGAATCCGCAAACAGCAACGGGTCAACAAGGACGTTCACATTTACCGAACCCGTCAGGGTATTGGTACAATTGGCCGGAATGACACTGACCGAGTAACTGCCCTGACCCGATGCCGTAATGGCAGGTACAACAGGGCTTTCATCCGTGGAAACAAATCCGTCGGGTCCGGTCCAGCTGTATGATCCATTAGGGAAAGATTCCGTCATAAGAATGACATCATCACCGAGACAGGCAGGATTGGGGTCGGCCGTTACTGCCAACGGGTAAGGCAAGACCGTTACATTGACAATACAGGTATCGGTGTTGCCCGATCGGTCAATGATCTCGAAGATCAGTGTATATGGCCCCCCTGCAGGGAAAACATCGCCGTTGCCCAGACCCGTAAGGTCAATTTGGGTGGTACCGGCAATGCCGCAATTGTCCGTACCTGTTGGCAGGTTGAAGTAAACCTCCACTTCCCGACATTCTGTGACCACCAGGGAATCCAGGAATCCGTCCGGATCCGAGACAATGGTCCCGTCAGAGCGGATGGTCACATCCCCCGGACAAAGTGCCACAGGATCAATGGCTTCCAGTACCGTAACCGTAAAACTGCACACCGCCACGTTGCCACATTCATCTGTAGCCGTGTATACCACATCCGTTGCGCCGGTCAGGAATAACCCCGGTCCCCGATTGGAGGTGATCTCAAGTTGGGCCGTACAGTTATCCGTAAACGCAGGATCTGTCTCCCACTCATAAATCACTTCGCAAAGAGAGGTGTCGTTGGGGAGTATGAAGGTGGTGTCGGTCGGACAGGAAACTACAAGAGGCGCTACCGTGTCACAAACAGAAATGACAAACTCACAGAAAGCGGTATTGCCGGAGGCATCGGTAGCCGTGTAACTGACCGTATAGGTACCGATGGCAAAGATGCCGGGCGTAGGACCGCTGGAAGTATAGGTGATACCCAGAGAATCCGTGCAATTGTCCACAGCTATTGGAGGTGTCCATTGCACGTCAGCGGTACAACTGTCCGAATCGGCCACAAAGAACAACGACGAAGGACAATCGACAAAAACGGGTGGCGTCACCTCCAGCACGGTTACCGTGAAACCGCAAGTCGCCAGCGTGTCACCGGATACAGGGTGCAACAAATGGTAAACCACATTGTGGGTGCCGGCGTCAAAGGAATCACCTGGATTGAAATTGCCGACAAGGTCCAGCATTTCATTACCGCCACAGCCTCCTTCCCAGGTGGGTAGCTCCCATGAAAGGATGGTGTCGCAATCAGCTTCATCCAGCGTAATCAGCAGGTCACCGGGACAAGTGAGGATATAGTCGCCCCCGCCCTCTACGGTAATGGTGTAAACACAGGAATCCAGATTGGCCTGGAAATCAAAGGCATACCAAACTATAGTGGTAGTGCCCAGAGGCAATTCCACCGAGGCGCCTGCCGTGTCAAACTCAATACCGATTTTGAAGGTCAAATCGGCCAGATCTCCGCAGTTATCGGTGAAGACCGGAACCGGCGGGGTAATAATTGCTGTACAGGAATCCGTGGTTGCCTCTACGGTCAGATCATTGGGACAGGTTACAGGTACCGGCGGAGTCTCGTCCAGCACGAAAATGCTGAACGAACAACTGGCCGAATTGCCGGATCCGTCGGTAGCGACATACGTGATGGTATGCTCTCCAACCTCCAGGAATATACCCGGGACCGGGCCGTCCAGCGTCAAGCCGGAGGGACAGTTGTCTATGGCTTCCGGCAACTCCCAGTAGGCTGTCACGCCGCAACTGTCGGCAGCAGAAACGAGAATGATATCAGTCTGCTCGCAAATGAGGATGGGATCCTGGGTATCCACCACAGTGACCTGAAAGACACACGTATCGGTCAACCCGGCTTCATCGGTGGCCACACAAAGGACTTGCGTGGTACCGAGATCAAAAATATCTCCGGAGGTGTGAGAGCACGTGATCATCACATCAGGCGTGCAATTGTCGGTAGCTACAAGGGCCGTCCAATGGGCTACCGCCTGGCAGAAGGCAGGAGCCGCTTCAACGGTCTGGTCGGAAGGACAATTGGTGATGACCGGAGGTTCATCATCGGAGACCTCCAGAAAGCCGTGGACGGTATCCACCGGTACGACCACCGGAAATTGTGGCAATGGTTGAGCCACGGAAGCCTCAATGGGTACAGACGGGTGATCGATCAAAAGGAGATCCGTGGAGGTGTTCACACCGCCGACAAGATCAAACAATACGCAGAACAAGATGGAATCATCCGGTATGGTGACACCGGCGGCATTAAACCAACTGAAGGTCAAGGTATCCTCGATACCTGATGTAGGCCCGAAATTGGTACCGCTGAGATTGAGAGCAGGATTGGTCTGTGAGATCGATACATATTCGATGATCTTGCCATCCCACGTCATGGCAAACTGCAGACTGGCGAGATGGTTGAAAGCCTCGGCTTTGACACACACTTCCACGATCGTATCGGTACACAGGACTTCGGGGTCCATGACAATGATGGTGAGGGTATCCTCAACCAGCGTCACCGTAAAGCTGCAGGAAGCTGTATTGCCGCCATAATCGGTAACCAGATATTGCACCGTCGTCGTCCCGAGTTGGAAGGTTTGACCACTGGCACTTCCCGGTCCTGATCCCTGAGTAGCCCCACTCAGACTGTATTCCACGGACTCGATTTCGCAATTGTCGGAAGCGACAGGGTCTATGCCGTTGACGACCTGAGAGGTCTGCAATTGAGGGATTTGAACGGTCAGATCATCCGGACACTCGACCTGGGGAGGGACAAGGTCATAGATGACCAAAGAGGCATCAAAGGTTTCGACACCGATAATGACCGGCAGATTGGGGAAGGGCTGCGCCATCGAAGCCTCGATGGGCACGGAAGGCATGTTGCCGAACTGAATGGTATGGCTGGTACCGGCCAGACCTGTCACCGAGAAGTACAAACTGAAAAGGACCTCGTTGTCGGGCAGAGTGACACCCAGCGGATTGAACCAACTGAACGTCAATGTATCGTCAATACCCGAGATCGGTCCGAAATTGGCAAGGGAAAGATTGAGGGCCGGATGGAAATTACCGAGTGAATCGAAAGGAAAGATCACCCCATTCCAGGAAAGACCAAACTGCAGACTGGCAATGCTGTTGAAATTTTGGGCGGTAATATCCACCTTCAGGAAGGTGTCCTCACAGGAAATGCTGTCGGGCATGATGACGAACAGGCGCAGGATAGAGTCGGCCACAATGACCTGAAACGAACAGGTAGCCTCATTGCCTCCGAAATCGGTCACCGTGTATTGGACTGTAGTATTCCCCTGTTGGAATGACTGACCGCTGGCCGAGCCACTTCCGGCGCCTGAAGTGGCGCCTGTAAGTTCATACTGAAGTTCCTCTATGCCGCAATTGTCTGCCATAACCGGGTCTATCCCGTTGACGGTCACCGAAGGTTGACCCGAAGGAAGATCAACGGTGACATCATCGGGACACTGGATGACAGGGGCCTCCAGATCATAGATAAACACCGATGCATTAAACGTTTGCACATCGATTTTGACGGGCAGATTGGGGAAGGGCTGGGCCATGGAAGCCTCGATAGGGACGGATGGCATGTTGCCAAACTGAATGATGTGGCTGCTTCCTGCCTGGCCATTGACCGAAAAATACATGCTGAAAAGGACGGCATTGTCCGGAAGGGTAACACCCAACGGATTGAACCAACTGAAAGTCAGCGTATCATCAATACCGGCAATGGGGCCGAAGTTGCCCAGATTGAGATTCAAGGCCGGGTGAAAATTGCCCAGTGAGTCGAACGGAAAGACGACACCATTCCAGGAAAGTCCAAACTGAAGACTGGCAATACTGAAAAAATTCTGCGCCGTGATATCCACGCGAAAGCTTTCATCATCACACAGCACACTGTCGGGAAGGATGACAAACAACCGCAGGAAGGTATCCTGGACGCTTACCTCAAAGAAACAATCCGCTTCATTGCCGGCAAAATCCTTTACCGTATAGGATACCGTAGTGTTACCCGCCAAAAAGAACTGGCCACTGGCCGACCCCACTCCCATTCCGGCTGTGGCACCAGTCAGGGTGTAAAGGAGAGAATCCACGGCACAATTGTCCGATGTCGTCGGATCCAGGTTATGGACGATGATCCCATTGGCACCGGAAGGGATGGAGACTATGGTGTCATCCGGACAAGTGACCGAAGGATCGAGATTATCTTCGATGACGACCGCCCCATGAAGGGTATCCACCGGCACTTCATCAATGGATCCGTTGATGATCTTGCCGCAGGCGATCGGTGTGTACTGGTTGCCAAACAAGACTGGACCCAGGAGACCTCCATTGCCTCTCACCACATATTGCAGGGTAAAAAGGGTGGCGCTGTCCGGAAGGCTGGCACCCAGCGCATTGAACCACTGGAAGGTCAGCGTATCGTTGTCCGGGGTCTGGTAAGGACCAAAATTGAACGGGGTCAATCCGATTGCGGCATTCAAGTTGCCGATCTGGCCGGTAAATTCAAGGATACCCGGATCCCAGACCATACTGAAATCCAGGGCCACAACCTGATCAAAATCAACAACCCTGACAGGGATTTCAATCGTGTCCCCGCATTGAGCCTCTGTCGAACCTGCCAGAAGAAACAAAGTATTCTGGGTCCATCCGAAGGTCATGCTTCCTGCCAGTGTCAAAACCAGAAGGAATACACGCTTCATTGCCTTGCCGTACTTATCCATGAGTACAATTTAACTGCCAATATCCATATAATTGGGGACTGTTGCGTTCCCGGGAAAAAAGGACTATCCCGGAGGCTGTTCCTCCGGGATAGTTCCGATCATTAATCCTGGGCATGCATTTTCCCCAGCGCGCGGTGCTCGCCCGCTTGTAAAACATAGAGATAAATGCCTGGGCCGGGCAACTGATCCTGGTGGATGACCAGAGTGTTGCGGCCTTCCGCACCGTCAGCCTGGAACCGGGCTACTGCCCTTCCGGCAAGATCTGTCACCGTGACAACTACGGGTAACGGTTCCGGCAGCACATACTCGACCTGCGTCAGATGCGAGAACGGGTTGGGCCGGTTGCCGAGCAGGGCAAATCCATGCCCTTCCGGCGTTTCCGTGGGCTGGTCTTCCCAGTTCAGATGAATGCCGTGCATTGTCGCTCCCTCTGCATAGGCGATCCTTCCGAGGTGCCCGCCTGTCAGCCCAAGTACCTCCTGGAGGGTCTGGCCGCTGCGAAGCACTTCGAATTCCAGGGTGTAGATTACATCCTCCGGCGCAAGTGTCACAGGAGCACCGGCATACCAAAGATGGGGAATCAAACCTTGCTTCAGCTGGCCGGTGCCAAACTGACCGGCGTTCACACCTGCCAATACACCGGGCTGAATGCCTTTGAAGGCAAGGACATCCGGATGGAAGGCCCAGCCGAACTGGTAGGCACGGAATTGCTCAAAGAAGGCAGCGCGTACCGGTACACGGATGATCGTTCCCGCTTCCAGAACCTGATCGGTCAGGGAAAGGCGAATGTCTCCGTCATTCCTGGTTTCCACCTCGGGCTGTCCGGTAAACTTGGTCGGATCCGCATCATTGGTGACGTCACCCATTTTGACACCGATGAAATCCGTGTTGGGGGCATCCACACCAATATTGGTGAAGGTGACGGAAGCATCCCAACCGGTCGACCAGGGTGCCAGCGGGCTGGGGAACACAAAGTCGGCATCCACAAACACCCAGGATGTGACATCCGGGAAGTTCGGGAAGTTGTTGAGGATTGTGTTCTGGAACTGGGCTATGTCAATACCATTGATCATGTCGTTACCATTCTGGTCGGCAGCGATCAACTGGTAAGGCGTTGTCAGCGGTTTCAGTCCTGGCGGAGCCAGAATGTGCTGCTGGATGATCGCAAAGTCAAGGGATGTCACTCCATTGGCCGGCAATGTGTCCTTGAATGGCGTGATCGTAACCGTACTTCCCGCAGGAACGGTAAACTCGTAGTACCCGTCATTGGCCGTGTAGTACGAGCCGCTCTGGGAACCTGTCATGTTGACGTGCACACGGCCGATACCGACTCCTGTCGTCGTCAGGATCCGGCCGGAAATCTTGATATCCGGTACGCCCAACACGCCGACAAAGATCATGATGGTCTTCTTGCAACCCGTCACCACATCCGTGATGACCAGCGTGTATGTGCCTGAGGTGAGTCCGGAAATCGAAGGTGTCGTTTGACCGCCCGGGCTCCAGAGGTAGGTAAAGTTGCCCGAACCGCCACTGGCTGTAACGGAAATGGCACCGTCCGCTGAATTGGGGAATGTTTCAAAGGTCACCCCGGCTGTGTGATTGATCTCGTTGCCCGGACCGGCATTCACCGTCACGATGGAGGTACAGGCATTGGTATTCCCTGCCGCATCCGTGACTGTCAACGTGACTATCTGCTGCCCCAACTGGGTACAATCAAAAGAATCCTGGCTCAGCTCCAGCAACAGATTGCCGTGTGGCGTGCAGTTGTCGTGGCTGTTGTCATCCACTTGTGCGGGTGTCAGTATGGCAAAGCCCTGGGAGTTAAGAGATACATTGATGTTGGAAAAACATACGGCCACCGGGGTCGAATTGTCGATCACCTGCAGGTGGACCACTTCCTGCGACACATTGCCGCAACGGTCCTCTGCCGTGAAGACGATATTGTACACACCGGCCGGATAAGAACCGCTGGCCGAAGTATTCCCCGGTCCGAACGGACCGTTGTTGGTCACATCAATAACGGAATCGGGTTGACAATCAGCAATATCGGCATTCAGGACCACCGGAACCGTGCAACTGTCGGCGTTGAAATTGTTGGTGTATAAAATCATCGTATCCGGCAGGAAGGCGATGACCGGCGGCGTGGTGTCATTAATGGTGATCTCCTGTACATGGACAGCGACATTACCGCAGGCATCCGTTGCCGTCCATGTCCGTGTCAGGACATAGGCATAATCACTGCAATTGAGCGTATTGGTCTTCGTTGTCGAAATGGCCAGGTTGACCGAAGCCGTACTGCAGTTGTCTGATGCCGTCACCTGCGCGGCTGCCGGAATGGGCAATCCGCATTCCAACGTGATATCCTGTGGCAGTGCGGATGTGAATACAGGCGGCACATTGTCAAAGACGGAAATCCGCTGCAGACAGGTGATATTATTGCCCGATCCGTCCAGCAACAGCCAGGTGCGGTCAATGCGATAGCAAATCGCGCCTCCCACCTGTACGATATTGTCCGTGTAGGTGAACGATGTGCCACAGGCATCATCAATCTGCGGTACACCGAGGGACAGGTAACCCGTGTCCGCAGTGCAACTGATGGTTACATCCGGAGCACAGCTGATCAGGGTGGGCACCGTATTGTCGATGATGGTCACCTGGGCGGGACAAGTAGCCGTGTTGCCGGCCAGGTCGGTCACCGTAAGCGTCACCGTGAGGGTCTTGCCGGCATCATCACAGTCAAAAGTGTCGGGGAAGACATCCAGGAAGATGTCACTCATAGAGAACGGAGTCAGACAGTTGTCATAACTGCCGTTGTCGACGACTTGCGGTGGAATGACCAACTCTCCCTGCAGGTTGAGGGGCAAGGTGATGCTGTTGATACAGACCGGCGTGGGTGGTGTGGCATCGGTCACTATGACGCGAACGACTTTGATGGCGCTGTTGCCGCAAGGATCGGTGGCGGTAAAGACCAGGGTTGTGGTACCCAAGGGATATTGTCCAGAGGCATTGGTCGTACCGGAGAAGCCGTTCGATCCGGAGAAACTGATCGAAAGATTGGCAAAAGCGGCACAGTTGTCCACTACCTGGGTGGGACCCACGATCAAAGTAATGCCCCCGGTGCAGTTAAACGCATTGGTCGTGGCAAAGACCGTATCAGGCATGCTTTGGGTCCAACCCGGTGCACTGATGTCCTGCACGTTGATGATGCGCTGCATGGTAGCCACATTACCGTTCACGTCCGTAGCCGTCCATGTCCGGGTAATCGTGTAGTTGTAGAATCCGCAATTGTTGGCATTGACACTCTTGGTGCTGGTTTCGTTGAACGTACTGCTGGCCAGTCCGCAGGCATCTGTGGCAAATACATTGGGTATGCCCGGGATGGCGTTACAGTTGGCCGTTGTCGTCGAACCACTCAGATTGAAGGCAGGCGGCGTCAGATCCTGCACCAGCACGGAGGCCGTACATGTGCCTGTGTTGCCGAATATATCCGTAACCGTCAGCGTCACAATGTTGGCGCCGACATGGGCACAGGTAAAGGTGTTGGGGCTTACGGACACATTGTCGATGCCGCAATTGTCATTCACGCTGCCGGTCACGGAGGCTGCACTCAGCGAACCGTTTCCGTTGGCGTCGAGGATGACCGTGGCATTCACGCAGGTGGCCGTCGGCGGAATATTGTCAGGACCTACCTGGATCTGCTGCACCTGCTGAGTGCTTCCGTTCACGCCGACATACGTCCAGATGACCGTGTACAATCCAATATCAAACTGGTACATCGGCGGATTGAAGCTGATCTGGTTCCCTTTGTCGGGGATTCCGAGAAGGACATTGCCACAATCGTTGGCCGTAGGCGGCGAAACTATGATCGATTCGCAGTCACTGAAGAGATTGGGCAACATGGCCTGATCGGGTATAGGAAGGTTGACGTCATCCAGGGTCACCAGGAACTGGCAATCCGCAGAAAGATGCAGCGGGTGGCCATCCGTTGCCGTCAGTGTCACGGTAAAGGATTCTCCGTCGGCAGGAGTCAGACCGGGTACGCCCGACAAGGGTGTTCCTGCCACAGGGTCCTGCGTAATGATCAGGTTGGCCACACAATTGTCCGTCAAATTGCTGATAAGCCCCGTGTAATCAGGTACCGAACCGCTGGCACAGATCGTACTCAGGATCTGGTTGGGCGGACAGGCGATGGACGGAGGCTGATCATCAATGATGTCCACGTGGAAGATACATTCGGCCGTATTGCCGTGGATGTCCTCAACGGTGTATGTAATCGTGGTTGTACCCACCGGGAAAAGAGCCTGGTTGAGCAGGAAGGGCGGGAACGGACCAAATGGCAGGTAGGGGTATACAGGTATCACAGAAGGATCCGAAATGGATTCCGTGATGTTGAAAATGCCGCAATTGTCATCGACATCTCCCACAATGCCGTAGGTGGGCGACCAGCTCACCAGGGCGTTACAGGTACCCGCAGTAGCCACCTGTGTGATGTCGGGTTGGCACCACAACACCTGAGGGGATTCATTGTCTTCGATGACAATGGTGAAGGAACAAGTCGCAAATCGGCCAACGGCATCAATCACCGTCCAAAAAACCAAATGGCTGCCTACCGGGAATACTTCACCATCCAGTGAAGCCAGACCATTGTAACTGTTGAAGATGAATGCACCCGGACAATTGTCGCCAAAGCTGGTCGGATCGAATTCCCCACCGACAGCCGTATAGGAACAAAGGCCGGGATCATTGGAACGAACCTGGTCGAC
Organism: uncultured Saprospiraceae bacterium; assembly: GCA_964471595.1. Classification (GTDB taxonomy): domain Bacteria; phylum Bacteroidota; class Bacteroidia; order Chitinophagales; family Saprospiraceae; genus JAGNXB01. The sequence continues at coordinate 38,771 of CAYYGN010000007.1, read as the reverse complement.
GGGACAATTCACAAAAGGATCTTCATTGTCCGTTACAGTAATCGTAAATCCGCAGGAGGCGGAATTGCCGTGTTCGTCCTCGACATACAAAGTGGCAGAGGTCACGCCCTTGGGCAGTGAAGCGGCCCAAACGGGCTGGCCAAGTACATCATATACCACAGGAGTCAGGTCAGGCAACACCAGATGCAATTCGTAGATGACGATGTCGCAATTATCCGTCACATTGGGTATTGCCACCGTAGCGAGACCTTCGCAATCGTATCCGCCGTTGTTGACCGTCGTCACGGACACGTTGGCAGGACATCCTCCCAAAATGGTCGGATTCGTCACGTCATCGATAGTGAGACTGGTCTGGCATGTGCTTTGGTTGCCGGCATCGTCCGTCGTGCGCAGTACAATGGTATGGACGCCCACTTCGTCACAGCCGAAGGAATGAATGCTGGCGAAAGGACCGCCGTTGACACTGTAATCCCACGCAACGATACCACAATGGTCCGTGGAGCCATCATCAAAGTCAAATGCGGCCAGCGTCACTCCGCCGGGATTCGAAGAAGAAAGCACGACGGCGAGAGACTTGCAAAGCGTCACAGGCGGTGTGACATCATCCTGGACTTCGATGGCCTGACCCTGAATGGTATTGCCGGATGCACCGATATAGGTCCAGATGACATTGTACAGCCCCGTTGTAAACCGGTAAACCGGAGGGTTGAACTGGATCAGGACGCCCACATTGGGAACCCCGTAAATCACGTTGCCGCAATCATTGGCCGTAGGCGCCTGTACGTCAATCACCGAACAGGAATCCAGCAGAGAAGGCAACACAAGGATATCAGGTTGCGGGAGATTGGTCTCCATCAGTGTAACAACGAACGTACAACTGTCGGCAAGACCCAGCGGGAAGCCATCCGCGACCTTCAGTTCCACGATGAATGTGGCGCCATCGGCAGGAATCAAACCGGGCACATTGCCCAACAACGTACCCGGAGCCGGGTCCTGGGTAATGATCAGGGAGGACGGGCAGTTGTCGAAGATGCCGGTGGCCAACCCGCGATAATCGGGCACTACCCCGTTGAGACAAATGGTACCCAGTATCTGATCCGGAGGACAAGAGATGGTGGGCGCCTCAATGTCTTCAATAGTGACCGTAAAGGAACAGACGTCCGTGTTGCCACTCGTATCTGAGGCGGTGTAGGTGATCGTCGTCGTCCCCACCGCAAAAATGGTGATGGGAATTAGGTTGTTGGCACCCGTCTCGTCATAAGGGAAGTTCAAATTGATCGCAGCCTGCACACCCGGATCGGAGATGACCTCGGTGACCGACAGAATCGAAGAGGGATTGCAATTGTCCACCCAGCTGTTCTGGGAAGGCCGCACCCATGAGGCGAAGTTGTTGCAATCACCCATGATGTTGGGCAGGACGATATCGTTCGGGCAGTAAATGTTAACAGGGGGTTCGTCGTCCTGGACGATGATCTCGATCTGACAACTGCCGCTGTTGAGATGCAGATCCCAAGCCGTCCAGGTCACCAGCGTTGTCCCACTGGGGAAGCTGGATCCATTGAGGCTGGGCGTGAGATCGTAATCGTTGTTGTAGAACCATACCTGACAGTTGTCGGACGTACCGGTGGGATTGAATTCACCTCCACTGGCCGTGTACAGGCAATCACCCGGATTGCCGTCCTGGCTGGTCGTCCTTACCTGTGGGGAGGAAGGACATGTAATCACAGGACTCTCTCCGTCAATCACCCGAATCCATCTGACGCAGGTGGTCGTATTGCCGCTTCCATCGGTCAGGGTCCAGGTGACCCGGAAGGAAGCGTCACCAAAAAGGGATATCGCCGTGAACGTGCTACCGGCCAGGCTGGAAGGATTGGGACCTGGCGTAAAGCTGGCGGCACCGCCAAATAATGTGATGGAATAGGACAACACCGTTGCGCCGCAATTGTCGGCCAACATGGTCGGATCCAGTGAGGTATCCATGACGTCCAGGGTATAGGCACAATCGCCGGGAATGGCATCACCGGCCGAACCGGTCAGACGAATGGCGGCATTTCCAAAGCCAGCAAGCCCGGGACAGGAGAAGGTGGGCGGTTCATTGTCCTCTACCGTGACAGTAAACTGGCAGGTCCCAATGTTTCCAGCCGCGTCGGCGGCGGTATAGGTCACGGTATTGACGCCTTCATTGAAGGTGGCCGTACCGGCATCATAAGCATTGGGATCAGGTGTATTGGCCGCATAACCGGAAGTAGTGGTCCATCCGAATTGGGTGATGCCGCAATTGTCGATCATCTGTCCATCTGCCGGCTGATCCGCCGGATCCAGGTAGGGAGCTATAGTGGGGAATATTTCGGTCATTCCGATGCCAATGATACCGGTAGTCGTGCAAACACCCGGGTCGGTACTGACCGTAATATCGGCGGGGCAGTTGAGGGTTGGATCGGTGACATCTGCTTCTATATCCACCTGCTGCTGCTGAACGGCCGTTTTGCCGTTGCCTGCCGTGTAGGTCCAGGCGATGCTGTAGTTGCCCGGATTGTGGATGAGATAGCCAGGTACGCCGGGGCCACAACCATTGGGATCAAAAGTGGCTCCCGCTATGGAGGTGGTGGCGTAGATCGTGGTACCCATGTTGCAATCTGTGGCCGTCGGAGCGCACAGCATGTAGCTACCACAGGTCGTCCCCAGGGTAGTCATTGGATTGATGGCCGGGAGAGGATCTACGGTCGGGATCGGCGCGTCGTTGTCGACCAGGGTGACCACAAAAGTGCAGGTATCCATATTACCACCGACATCGGTTAGGATCAGTGAGACATGGATGGTATCCCCGTCGACAGGATTGGGACTCTTGATGACATTGAGCAATGTACCGGGCGCCGGATATTGGGCCAGGGTGTATCCCGGGCAATTTTCATCGATTGTGGCGATGTTGCCCATATAGTTGGGAAGGGGTGCCGTGCCGCAGATGGAGAACAGCGTCAGATCGCCGCCACAGGTGATCACCGGAGGCTGGGCGTCATAAACGGTCACCGTAAATGTACAGGTGTCAATATTGCCAAGGGTATCCGTGAAAATATGGAGAACCTGGTTGACGCCAACCGGGAAGATGGCAAAAGCCGAATCCGGGGTGAAGACCACAACGGTGACCGGCAACCCGTTGGGATCGAAAGCCTGATCGGTGCGGGCCACTGTGGCGCCGCAATTGTCGGTTACACCGGGCAATGGCCATACCACCGTGTATTCACAGAGGTCGGTGACGTTGTTGGCAGAGATGTCTGCAGGACAGTCCGAAATGACCGGTGGCACATCATCCACGATCTCCAGATAAAAGATATAAGTGCTCTGGAGCATGCACGCATCATCGGCAAAATAGGTAATCTCGTGGACCCCTACCGGATAGTTGATATCGGCATTGTTGTCGTTGGGTCCGCTGGACGTACCGGCCAATCCTGTGGGGACTCCGAAGGGGTCTACCGAGGAGGTGATCGTCCAGCTATAGGTCACCGGCTGACAATCCGTCGCAGTAACGGCGAGCAGTGGATTGCCGGTCAGATCGATTTCACAGACCGCAGGGTTGTAATCAGAGACAAAGAGGGTGAGCGTATCGCCTTCAAAAACCTGGGCATTGGATGGGCCACTGACCGTATGAATGGGTTCCGGGACCACCGTGAATTCGGGGGAGGTATTGTCCACGACATCTACCTGAATCCGGAACCGGGCATCGGAACCCATCGTGCCGTCGAGGACATTCATGCAATTGTCTTCGGCGGAATAATCTTTGTAGGAGCTCGCATAGATGGGGCCCCACATGCTGCCGCTGCAAGCCACAGCGGTGGAAGAGGAGTCGAAAGCCGCAACCGTGACACTGGCATCGCAATTGTCATCCGCTTGCGGGAAGTAATTGATGGCTGCAACGGAATCGGCCCCGAAGTTGGTCGAGTTGCAGTCGAGGGTTACCGTGATCAGATATGACCCGGGGTCAAAGGGATCCGCTACGGTGCTGACATCGAGCTCGTCGCCGGACAGCAGGACCGAAAGGGCAGTGGCCGTGCTTGCAGCATCCCACACCGGATTTTCATTATCACTCACGACCACCAGGAAGGTACAGGTAGAGGTATTTCCGCTTTCATCCGTTGCGGTGTAGGTGACGATGGTTTCTGCCCCGCATCCCGTACTACTGCCGTAGAAGGTGGCACTTGTGGAAGCGGCTGGATTGAAGGCCGCGTCAATGGCGGCAGCACCGCTAATGGTCACATCCGTAGGCAGGGCGTCGGGTGCGACCATCCCGGCCGAATAGGAAATGACTACCGTAGAGGCAGGGCCGAAGGAACAATTGTCGGTGATGGTGGGGTGCGTCCAGGTAAAGGCTGTAGCGCAGTCCCCGGTGGCAGCCGCTCCCACCACAGGGGCGTCAGCGCCATAGGAATAGTCATTGGCTGTGGTGAGATTGACCGTCACTCCACAATCCGGAGTTGCGCCATCCGTATCATCTATGGTGGGACCATTGTTGTCATTCAACGTGACGTTGAGCACGACAGGCGTACTGGGACAGGTTGGATCGACAGACGGGTCACCGACACTGGCCACCACATTGTAGGCGCCTTCCCCGTTGGGGGTTGATCCGTCACAGCTCATATTGAGACTGGTGGCCCATACACCCGGGCTGGCCGGGTTTTCAAACCAAAGGATACAGGCAACACACATGGGGCCATCGGCAGGATTGATGACGCCCACGACCGCCCCTTCATCCAGGATGGCCGTGCCGCCCGGACTCAGGTTGATGGTGATATCCACCGGCCCGGACAAGGGCGCTGTGGCGCATTGTGACCAGGCAATTTTTGGACTGAGGGCCAAAAAAATGGCTAGAAATGTCATGCTAAGGACCTGCATTGTACATGCTTTTCCCATGGCTTTTGGTTTTGCGGTGGAGAGAATGGATGTAAATCGGGTCAGAACGACCGTTGGAATGCGGGTGTAATCACACTGCATAATCAATTGGTTTTTAGGACGTACCGTTGCGCGCCGGCGGAGCAAATCCCGCCCGGACACCGGCAGCACCGGCTTTCAACGCGCTAAAGTACGCATTAATAATAAATACAATACGATTGGGTGGTCTTTGTCACAAAACGACAAGACCGGAGTCGATCTGCTCAGGGAAAACGGTACAATCTAAGGGTATATCAGGCTTCAAGGAAAGACCTGGATGAAATTAAATCTGCAAAATACCCTTTTTAGGGTACGGTTTTTGGCCTTTTTCAGGTGCTTTATTTTCCCCAGCGACGCAATTGATTCAAGACAGCCTGCAGATCCTTGGGCAATGGGGCTTCGGCTGTCATCCAAACGCCGGTCCCGGGATGTTCGAATTCCAACCGGGAAGCATGCAAAGGGACACGGTCGATCAATGGCATTTCCTGATGATCGGACGGCGGGCGATATCCTGCTTTGAAGGAAGACAGATATACTCCTTCCCCACCCCCATACAGCGGATCCACTGCCAGGGGATGGCCCAGCCATGATAAATGGACGCGGATCTGGTGCGTGCGCCCCGTCTCGGGCATTACTTCCACCCAACTGAATCCCCGAAACAATTCCGCAACCGTATAACGGGTCACCGAAGGTTTGCCTTTGGAGGTGGCGATCATCCGGCCATCGCCCGAGGGATGGGCCGCCAAAGGCTGATCGATGATACCCTGTTCAGACCGGATTTGTCCCAATACCAGCGCGAGATAAAACTTGCGCACTTCCCGCCCTTCAAAGGCCCGTGACAACCGCTGATGGGCCTTTGCATGGAGGGCCACCACCAACAAACCGCTGGTATCCCGGTCCAGGCGGTGAACCATGAAGACTTCTCTCCCTGTCTGCTGCAGATAATGGTAGAGATTGGGCTTTTCGGGCTGGAACCTGTCCGGCAGGGTCAAAAGCCTGGGAGGTTTGTTGACCAGCAGGATGTCATCATCTTCGTGGAGAATCTCCACTTTTCGGTACATGGGATTCACCGGACGATTTCGCGGAAGGTTTTTCGATTGTTGAGAAAGTACTCCCAAACGATACTGCCGTAAAAGAGCCCTTTTTGATTGGGCCTCTGCCGCACACGGTACTTCTCGATCTCTGCCCGGTGATAACGCCGCTTGACAATGGTGAGAGGCAGGGTGAGGATAAAATCGAGCTGAGCGCGCAGCACGGAAAGAATGTGGGCCCATTTGCGCTGAAAGGCGAACAATAGGATCGCGGCAAAATCAAGCAGGATACGGGCAGGGATTTTCCAGATCAAATCCAGCAAGCGGTCGTTCTTGGTCAGGGTGATGAGGGAATTGCGGAAATTCAAATAGACCTTGCGCGGCGAATCGTACCTCAGGGTGCCACCACCCCAATGATAGACCGCCACAGCAGGTTCTGCCACCACCTTGTATCCTGCCCGTTTGAGGCGCCAACACAAATCGATTTCCTCCAGATGGGCGAAAAACTGCGGATCAAATCCGCCAAACCGGTGAAAAAGCTGGCTGCGGATCAGGAACGCCGCTCCCGATGCCCAAAATATTTCCTCCCTTTGATCGTATTGCCCATGGTCCTCTTCGGTAATGTCGAAAACCCGGCCGCGGCAAAACGGATAGCCCAGAAAATCCATCCAGCCCCCGGCGGCTCCCGCATATTCGAATCGCTGCCGCTCCTTGTCATCCAGAATTTTCGGCTGGCAAACGGCAATCTCCGGCTCCTCCTCCATCGTGCGGTACAGAACGGGCAGGACATCGGCCGGCAAGTCTACGTCCGAATTGAGCAGGAAATAATATTCTGCTTCAATGTGGAGCAGACCGTGGTTGTATCCTCCGGCAAATCCGTAATTCCGATTGAGTTCGATTACATGAAGGTCCGGATAATGGCGATGCAGCCATGCTACGGAGCCGTCATTTGAACCGTTGTCAACGACATGGCATTCGGCACCGGCCAACCGGCAGGCAGACAACACACCGGGCAGATATTTTTCCAGATGGGACTGCCCGTTGTAATTCAACAGCACGACCGAGATGGGCAGCCCGGCACGTCCGCTGTCCGCATTCATTTGCATTTCTTCATCCTCCAACGCCAGAAGGATCCGCTTGCGGTCCATATGGATCTGGGTCTGGAGGGCGGTTTTGTCTTCGAACTGCAGATCCTCCCGGATAAAGGTGACGATCTCCACACGGAGTTGTTCGCCGTAAATCCGTTCGTTGAACCGGAGCAGATGCACTTCGATGACCCTGTGGTGTCGGCGATCGAGTGTCGGTTTTTTGCCGATATACAACATCGCCTGGTAACGCCGGCCTTCCCACCAGGCATAAGCCGCATAAATCCCGTCCGGAGGAAGCAGTTTATCTCGCTCCTCCACCCTCAGGTTGGCGGTAGGGTATCCCAGGGTGCGCCCCAGTTGTTCGCCCTTGACCACTTCACCGGTGATGGCATACCGCACGCCGAGCAAACCGTTGGCCAAAGCCATATCCCTCGCCTGGATGGCCCGGCGTATCCGGGTGGAACTGACCGGCTCTCCATCCCATTTGACTCCGGTCACCTGGACCACTTCATACCCGTGCGAGGGTCCCTTCCATTTCAGGTAACGGATGTCTCCTTGCCGGTTGGCACCGAAACGATGGTTGAATCCGAGGACCACATAGCGCGGCCGAAACCGACCGACCAGAAATTTGTCGATGTATTCATCGGCCGTGAGCTGGGCAAAATCAAGGGTAAAAGGAACTATCACCAGGTGATCAATCCCCGTTTCTTCAAGAAGGCGGACCTTTTCATGGAGACCGTTGAGCAGTGGAATCCGGCCATCTGCAGGATCGACCACGTTGCGGGGATGGGGATCAAAGGTGATAACCACGCTTTCGCCGCGGACATGTTCGGCGAGTTTGATCATTTGCCGGATCAGCTTCCGGTGCCCGAGGTGAACGCCATCAAAGGATCCGACCGTGATCACCGCCTGCCGGAATACCGGTAAATTCCGGATGTCGAAGTGAACCTGCATGGCGGAGCAAAAGTAGAGATTTCCCCCTTTGCACCTGATGTTGGTTTCCGATCTTCATTCAGGCCCTGAGCCGAAAGACTTCCCAAAGCACCACGCCCGCTGCCACCGCCACATTCAGACTGTGCTTGGCACCGATCTGCGGGATCTCCGCACAGGCATCGAGCGTGGCCAGAACTTCGGACGACAATCCCTCCACCTCATTGCCCAGGAACAGGGCCAACGGGCCTTCCGGCCAAATGAAACGGTGCAAGGGTCGGGATGTGGTCGTCTGCTCGATACCGATAAGGGTATACCCTGCCTGACGCAACTTGAGGGATGCCCAAAGGGGATCGGGCTCATGCACCCAGGGCACCGTTTCAGTGGCGCCGAGCGCCGTCTTCTGGATTTCGCGATGCGGCGGCGTGGCCGTGATCCCGCACAGCCATAATCCGTGCACGCCGAAGGCGTCGGCGGACCGGAAAATGGAACCCACGTTGAGGGCGCTCCGGATATGTTCGCAAACGACCACCACATGGGCTTTCCTGGTGGCCCGGCGGGAGGCAGCATGCCGCACAGCCAGCTCCTCGGGTGTCCATTTCCGACCTTCGGCCATAATCCTGAAACGGATGGGTGAACCACAAAAGTACAGGGGTTTTGACGTACGCTGAAGGACTTCCCGTTTGGGTGCTTCCCGTTTTCTTGCGTTCTTTGTCCGGATAAACAAACCGTCATGTCCTCTTCCCGCCGTTCGCTGTCCGCCCTGCCGGAATCGGGTATCCCTAAAGCGGATGATTTCCACTTCGGCCTGGTCGTTTCATCATGGAATGACGATATCACGGGACTTATGGCTGAAGCGGCCAGGGATACCCTGCTCCATTATGGCGTAATGCCTGACAACGTTGTCCGGATTGATGTGCCTGGTGCTTATGAATTGCCCATGGGTGCCCGTATTCTCGCAGGCCGTGAAAAACTGGATGCCATCATCTGCATCGGCTGCGTCATCCGCGGAGAAACCCCACACAACGAATACATCAATAATGCCGTAGCGCAAGGCCTGATGCAATTCAGTCTGATGTCGGGGATTCCGGCGATTTTCGGCGTCCTTACCCCCAACGATCACCAGCAAGCTTTAGACCGGGCGGGCGGGCAACACGGCAACAAAGGCGTCGAGGCGGCACTTACTGCCTTGCGCATGGCCGACCTGAGGAAAAGAAACAAGGAAAAGACGCCGATCGGCTTCGGACAAAATCCCGCATGATCATGCGCATCACTCCCATTCGCACCGGATTCCTGCAACTCGATGGCGGCGCCATGTTTGGCGTCGTTCCCAAAAAGTTGTGGAGCCGGATGATCGAAGCGGATTCCGACAACATGTGTACCTGGTGCATGCGTGCGCTCCTCGTGGAAACCCATGACCGTGTCATTGTAGTGGATACCGGTATCGGAGAAAAACAGGACGACAGATTTCGTTCCCATTTTGGTCCAACCCATCAGGAACTATTCGAACAGGAGTTGAAAACAGCAGGAGTTTCCCCCGCACAGGTAACGGATGTCCTGCTCACGCACCTCCATTTTGATCATGCCGGAGGCGCGATCATTCATGGACCGGATGGCCGGCCGCATCCCATGTTTCCCAACGCCCGCTACTGGACATCGGAGCGTCATTTCCGGGCGGCCATGGATCCCAATGCCCGGGAGAAAGCCTCCTTCCTGAAGGAGAATTTCAAACCCCTCCTGGATTGGGGCCTGTTGCATTATGCCGGTGAAGGTGATCACATCCAATGGGCCGATGACATCGAACTCCGAACCGTTTACGGTCATACCGAAGCCATGTATGTCCCGGTATTCAGGACCGCCTCCAGGCCGGTAATTTATTGTGCGGACCTCATTCCCAGTTTTCACCACCTGGCACTGCCTTATGTCATGGCTTACGATATCCGTCCGCTCGACACCCTGGCGGAAAAAGCCCGCCTACTCGAATGGGCTCTCGAGCACGAAGCCGTCCTCGTCTTTGAACACGACCCCTCTGTGGAAGCTTGCTTGCCCGACAGGGACAACTCCGGACGCATCATTGCCAAAGCCCACGGCCTATTGGCCGATTTCCTATGAGTGAAGACCTTTCCTTTATCCTCAACCATCTCGGCGAAGAGCGGGAAAAATATTTTCATGCCGTCTCCCCGCCGGTCATACAGACCAGCAATTTCGCATTCCCCGATGTAGCGTCCCTGCAGAAGGCCATGCAGGACGAAATGGGGCACCATTTGTATTCGCGCGGCAATAATCCGACCGTCGAAATCCTCCGGAAAAAACTGGCAGCTCTGGAAAAAACCGAAGATGCTCTGGTGTTTTCCAGCGGGGCTTCCGCCATCACCGCCACGGTCGTCAGCTTTGTCGCGCAGGGCGATCATGTCGTATGTGTGCGCAATCCGTATTCCTGGACCAAACATCTTCTTGAATCCTATCTGCCCCGTTTTGGTGTCACCTGCTCCTGGGTGGATGGTGATGATTGGGCAGAAATCGAAGCCGCCTTCCGACCCGAGACCAAAGTCCTTTTCCTCGAAAGCCCCAACACCATGACTTTCGGTCTTCAGGACCTGGCAGCATGTGCAGCGCTGGCCCGAAGCCGGGGTGTGATCACGTGTGTGGACAATTCCCATTGCTCCCCGGTCTTTCAAAACCCGGCCACCTTCGGCATTGACCTGATCCTGCATTCCGGCACCAAATATCTCAATGGCCACAGCGACGTGGTTGCCGGTGTGGTGTGCGGAAGCAATGAACACATCCGGAGAATTGTGGACCGGACTTTTTTGGTTTGGGGTCCGGTATTGGGTCCACATGATGCCGCGCTCATGATACGGGGACTGCGCACATTGCCACTGCGGGTTCGAAGGAGCCATGAAAATGCCCGATTACTCGTTGAAAAATTGAAGAAGCATCCGGACATTGAAAAGGTGATTTGGCCCTTTGACCCTGATTTCCCACAAGCAGAACTGGCCTCCCGTCAAATGAAAGGAAGCGGAGGACTTTTCTCGGTCTTTTTGCGCTCCAAAAACAAGCAGGAAATATTCCGGTTTGTCGATGGCCTGCAGCGCTTTCTACTGGCCGTGAGTTGGGGCGGGCACGAAAGCCTTGTTTTCCCCATGGCCGCGGTGCATGACCTTCCCGGTCGCCCCGATCCTGTCTTTCCTGTCAACCTGGTGCGATTTTACGCCGGACTGGAGGAACCGGATGTGCTGTGGCAGGATCTTGAAGCAGGTCTGAAATCCCTGCATTGATTTATTCCTGAACGGGAAAGGTAATTCTTTTAATTCTTGAAAAAACGACCTGAATAAACCTGTTGATTCCCGGCATCCCTGGCAATAACGGAATACCATCCCGAATGCCATCCGGCTGTATTTATTTCCGATATACCGGAAATCTGTGTCCCGGATTGCATGACCTGACCTAAATGGTTGACAATTTGAAACGCGATATTTTTTTCCGTGTTAATGGCCAGGTTAATTTTATCACCCACCGGATTGGGCCAAATGCTCATTCCGGATTCATGCGTCACTTCTTGAATCTGTACCACCGAAAGGTCAACATCAAAACAAAATACGTCATTGGAATGATCGCTGTCCATTTTATCATCGGGACAGGAAACAATCACGCACACCGGGACTATGTCCGGATCATCCAACATGCCCCGAATACCCACTAAAACAAATCCGTCCAACATCCATGTCATGGTCTCTCCCGGAGCCAAAGAAATGGAATCGAAGCGTTCTTGAATGCCCAAATCCTTACAAGCACCCCAGGCAAAATTTTCCGGATACTCCAAACTGACATGGAAGGATTCTATGGTATCCGTTCCGTTATTCCCAACTGTCACTTCCCATCCGGAAAAATCAATGAGATAAACATCAGCGCCATTTGGATAAATCTTGCTTGCTAAAGGAGCAGCCTGCTCCAATTTCAAATCATGGATGAATTCATCTTCCTCATTCAGATCGTTGACGACGACAGCATATGCATTGGATTTTTCATTTCCCGCCAACAGATAGCCATTCCCCGAAGGGAATACGGTATGAAAAAGGGTGTTATTGGTTATGGCAGGATATGAGGCCAAAAATTGAAAATGTGTGTCCAGCCGGAACAACATGTTTCCTGCCTGATTATTTCCGGCGACCAGAAAGGTATTTCCGTCCGGTATGCCGCTGCGGATTGTCAGCTCCGGAAAATAGACGCCATGGATATTCTCGGGCTGAGGCGTTGTCACGATCAACTGGTGATGAAAAACAAAAAGCCAATTTCCGTCCGGCATGGTATGGATCGCTTGAAGGACGTCATCTCCTTCCCAGAATGCATCCAAATTCAGCATCTCTCCGCCCTCCGTATCGAAAACACGAATTTCCGTTGCCGTTTGGGTGACAAACCGTTTGCCGGGCAGAGCCAATGCAGCCAGATAATGCTCGTTTGAAACAGTCTGGAAAAGGGTATCCCATTTCCCTGGCTCCTGGCTGTCTGTCAATATCCTGTCACTGACCCTCATCATCACCTTGACTTCGCCCGAGGTGTCTGAAACGGCAAAGGGATGAAAAGTGTCAGATTCTATCCAGTTGAGCTTCAGATGATAAAATTTAATATCCAGCACCTCTCCTGTTTCCGGATCCAGCAATTGCCAATGAAGGTAGGCATCCGCCGGAATGGCATCCTGGCAATCACCAAACTGGTAAGTGGCGGCGAAAATGCGTCCATCCGGTAAACTTTGCAGGCCTCTCAACGCGCATCCCCCACCTTGAAAAGGACACAAGTCCCTGCTCCAGGTAATTTCCAGATCGGCATTGACTTTGTCCAGCCGGACACCGCCATGAGCTATGGGAGGCCCGGACCTGAAGGCCAGGACAGCCCCTCCTTCTACTGGTATTCCATCCGCGAGCTCCGTAAAGGGGTAGGGCTGCCAGGTACGCTCTGCCCACTGGGCCTGAAGGCCGACTACCGTCAAGAGCAAAGGCAACAGCATCAAAATGCCATTGTTGTCAAAAAGGGGGTTTATCCGAAGGCATGGAAGCTTCATTTCCAAAAATACGCATTCCATACCACTTTTCCAAGCTTCCGGGATCCGGAGCTATTGCCTGTGGAAGGTAATGGCCACTCCGTTGATGCAATACCGCTTTCCCGTCGGAGGGGGCCCGTCGTCAAATACATGTCCGAGATGTCCGTCACACTGGGCACACCGGACTTCTGTCCGGACCATTCCAAAGGATCGGTCCTCGATTTCGGTCAAATGGTGCGGATTGACCGGAGCTCCGTAGCTCGGCCAGCCGGTGCCCGAGTCAAACTTGTCTTTGGTGGAAAAGAGGTGAAGACCACATCCGGCACAATGGAATTCCCCCTCGTCTTTAATGTCCAGAAAGGCACAGGTAAACGGTCGTTCCGTCCCGTGATGACGAAGTACACGGTAAGCATCGGGCGAAAGTTTCGCTTTCCATTCATCGTCGGATAGCACCACTTTGGGAATCGTATCCTTTCCGTTGAACCAATAAGCTGTTTCCATGGGTGTAGGGGATTTTTCGGGTTGTTTTTGCGCACAGGACGGGAGTACCCCTGCCAACAGCAAAAAGAAGAAGCCCGTCATTCTGGTTTTCATGCCTTGATGGTTTACGGGATCAGCGGCGGCGTGTCCTCGGTGCATTCCACTCTTCCTTTTGGGCAAATGCCACGATAATCCGGATCAGGTTGACAATAGAAATGAATACGAGATAGGCGAAACTAACCACGAAAAAGAGCCATCTGAATGATCCCGCTTCATGGATACTGATTCCCGAATCCCACCAGGCGAGGAGCCCTCCGAATACGGCCAGCACCGCATATCCCAGAACTGATTGGTTCCAGTATCGGATGGATTGCGTAGAAGCCAGACAAAAAATACTGTTGAACAATGCGTACAACAACATCACGGCCGTAATGACCACCCACGGCAATCGCTGTCCGAAGGCGCCAGGTCCCTCTGGCTGCACAAACTGAAGTACCCCCAAAAAGAATACAATCAGGCCGGCACCGACCACGACTTGCAGAAACGGACGGTGGGCCTTTTCCAAAAAGGTACGGTGTTCCGGGCTGTCCTGGGCCCGGACGGGAGCAGGTTCGGTATCAGGCATGGGGGACCGGGATTTCCAACGGTTCGGCGATCAGATCATATTCCATGGCATCCCGGATGACCACACGGGCAAAATCACCGATCCGGAAGTGCCGCTCGGGACTTTGGATGATCACCTCATTGTCCACTTCCGGACTGTCCGCTTCCGTGCGTCCATACCAGGCACCAGATTCGAACCTGTCAATCATTATTTTTTTAACCGCACCAACCTGCGAAAGGTTCTTCTCCAGGGAGATTTCCCGCTGGATATCCATGATCCGGTTGGCCCGCTCCGCCTTCACCTCATCGGGTACGTCATCTTTCGCTTCCCAGGCACGGGTATCTTCTTCATGCGAGTAGGTAAAGACGCCAATCCGGTCAAAGCGCATTTCTTCGACAAAGGCACACAATTCACCAAACTCCTCTTCCGTCTCTCCGGGATATCCGACCAGAAAGGTCGTCCTGAGGGCAATGCCCGGAACCTTTTGCCTTATGGCATGAACGAGCTCACGGGTTTCGGCTTGAGTAATCTGGCGCCGCATCCGGTTCAGTACACTGTCCGAAGCGTGCTGAAGGGGCATGTCGAGATAGGGGCAAACCTTGGGCTCGCGGGCCATCACATCCAGCACCTCCATCGGGAACTTGTGCGGATAGGCATAGTGCATACGGATCCACTCGATACCCTCCACACGGCAGAGCGCCGTGATCAAAGCCGCCAATCGGCGCTCCTTGTACAAATCCAACCCATAATACGTCAACTCCTGGGCGATGAGAATAAGCTCCTTGACCCCCTGGGACGCCAGATTTTGCGCTTCCCTGACCAAATCCTCGACAGGCCGGGATACATGCCCGCCCCGCATCAATGGAATGGCGCAAAAGGAACAGGTCCGGTTGCAGCCCTCTGAAATCTTCAGATAGGCAAAATGAGCGGGTGTGAATACCTTCCTTTCACCGAGCAGCTCCTGTCTGTAATCGGCCTGGAATCTCGCCAACAGACCGGGCAATTCCATCGTGCCAAACCAGGCATCCACCTCCGGAATTTCCAGGGCGAGCTCTTCGCGATAACGCTGGGACAAACACCCGGTCACGTACAATTTGCTGATCTGTTGCCTGGATTTGGCACCGGCAAATCGAAGGATGGTGTCAATGGACTCCTCCTTGGCGCGGTCAATAAATCCACAGGTGTTGATGATGACGACATCGGCCTGACCGTCCTCCGATTCATGCACGGCATCAATGTCGGCTGCGCGCAGTTGGGTAAGGATGTTTTCGGAGTCCACCCAGTTTTTGGAGCAGCCAAGGGTAATGACATTGACCTTTTCTTTACGGGAGGTTCTTGTCTTCATGGCGTTCGGTTACAGCATGGGCTCCAACGGATACCCGCCTCTTACAGGAAACGGGGTGCCCGGCAAAGCGTGTACCTTGGTGCAAAATTAACCCATTCACCATGTCTTTGTTGCGGTATGCCATTCCGATTGTCTGGATTTGCCTGTTTGCTACGCCATATGCCTCCGGTCAAATAGGTATCCTGGGCCAGATGCATCTGCCGGGCCTTATCGGCGAATCAGCATCAGCCCCGGATCCGGTCATCCGTAGTTCCTGGTCGGCTGGACTGGTGTACACCTTCCGCAATCCCCGGATGCGCACCGAATGGGTACCCGGTATATCTTATGGTCAGTTGGCCCTGGACGGCCAGAATTCCAGTGGGCAAAACCGGATTTTCAGCGCTGGTGTGGATTTCCGGATCTACCCTATGGACCTGTATGGCGATTGCATGTGCCCGACTTTCTCCCGAAAAGGAGATGTCTTCCAAAAAGGCTTTTTCTGGGAGGCGGGCCTCGGCGGACAAAGCATGCAACTCCAGCCGGAACCGGTGGAAGGATGGTGGCATTCGTTCTATGGACGCCTCGGGATGGGTCTTGACATCGGTCTGTCCCGGCACCTTACCATTACCCCCGGTGTCAGGATTCAGTACAACCACCGATACCATCCCTGGGGATCGGATCAGGAAGAAACAGGGCATCGTCCGGTTTGGATCCTTCCTTTCCTGCAGGGTATGATTTATTTCCGGGATTGATCCGGGCCCTTCAGGGCTTTACAACCTCACGGAAGTAGGCATAGGTTTTGGCCAGTCCTTCAACCCGATCCACTTTCGGTTCCCATCCCAGGATTTCGCGAGCCAGACTGATGTCGGGCTGTCTCTGTCTGGGATCATCCACGGGCAGCGGTTTGTAATCTATGTATGCCTTGGGATTACCTACCAGGCGCAGGATTTCTTCGGCAAAGGCCAGGATCGAAATTTCCGAAGGGTTGCCTATGTTGACGGGCAGCACATAGTCGCTCATAAGTAGCCGGTATATGCCCTCTACCAAATCATCCACATAACAAAAACTTCGGGTCTGGCTCCCGTCTCCGAAAACGGTAAGCCCTTCGCCTTTGATCGCCTGGGCAAAGAAGGCCGGCAGTGCACGGCCGTCATCCACGCGCATCCTGGGTCCATAGGTGTTGAAAATCCGGACGATGCGCGTATCCAGTCCGTGATAATGGTGATAGGCCATGGTGATGGCCTCCTGGAATCGCTTGGCTTCGTCATACACCCCTCGCGGACCAATGGGATTGACGTGCCCCCAATAGGTTTCCTTCTGGGGATGCTCCAGCGGATCCCCGTACACTTCCGATGTGGAAGCGATCAGGATGCGCGCATTTTTCTCTTTGGCCAGACCCAGGAGATGATGGGTACCCAATGAACCCACTTTCAGCGTCTGGATGGGCATGCGCAGGTAGTCAATCGGACTGGCCGGAGAGGCAAAATGCAGGATGTAGTCCAGGTGACCCGGCACATGGACAAATTTGGTGACGTCGTGGTGATAGAACTCGAATTGCTTCACCCCGAACAAGTGATCAATATTGCGGAGGCTACCGGTCAGGAGATTATCCATGCCAATGACATGGAAGCCTTCCCGGATGAAGCGGTCACAGAGATGCGACCCCAAAAATCCGGCGGCGCCGGTGACCAGAACGCGTTTCATATTGGTGGGTTAATCCTTGAAAAAGGAACGGATCTTTCCGGTGATATAAGTCGTTTCTTCCTCCGTCAGTTCAGGATGCATGGGCAGAGAGAGCACCTCGTGCATCAGCTTTTCGGCGATGGGAAAATCACCTGGTTCATAACCGTAAGCCTTGTAGGCCGGCTGCAAATGCAGAGGAACCGGGTAATAAATCATGGTGGGAATTCCCGCATCGCGCAGATAATTCTGCAAGTCATCCCTGTCGCGGGCCACCCGGATCGTGTATTGGTGAAACACATGGGTGGACCAGGCCGCTCGTGCCGGGACGACCACCTCCGGCAATCCCGTCAATCCTTCATCGTATCTGTCGGCGGCTTGCTGACGTCGGCGGTTGTAATCATCCAGCCGCTTGAGTTTGATATCCAGCACGGCTGCCTGCAGGGTGTCCAGCCGGCTGTTGACGCCGACCACATCGTGGTAATACCGCACCCTGGAACCATGGTTGCAGATCATCCGCAACTTTTCTCCCAGCGCTGCATCACGCGTCATGATCGCCCCGCCGTCACCGTAGGCACCCAGGTTTTTGGAGGGGTAAAACGACGTACATCCGATGGTGCCGATCGTTCCCGCCATGGCTTCCTTTCTGTCGGCATACCGGTAACGCGCTCCTATGGCCTGGGCATTGTCCTCCACGATCGCCAACTCATGCAGGGAGGCCATCTCCAACAATGGTTCCATGTGTGCACACTGCCCATACAAATGCACAGGGAGGATAACTCGTGTGCGGGGGGTGATATACCGTTCCACTTCGCCGGGATCAAGCGTAAAGGTGTCGGGATGGACATCCGCAAATACCGGTTTCAACCCGAGCAGGGCAATTACTTCCGCCGTGGCAATAAAGGTGAAGGGTGAGGTGATGACTTCATCTCCGGGTTGCAGATCCAGCGCCATCAACGCGATTTGGAGGGCGTCCGTCCCGTTGCCACACGGCACGACTTCGGAGACGCTGAGATAATCGGCCAGATGAGCGGCAAACTCCTTGACCGCCCCGCCATTGATGAAATGCGTGGAACCCAGAACACCGGCGAAGGCAGCATCCACCTCCTTCCGGATATCCTGGTACTGGGTCTGGAGATCCACCATCTGGATGGGCTTGGAAGGTGCGTTCATCGGTATCCTGTTTCGGACCGCAAAGATAGCAAAGTCGGCACGGCCCTGCTTTTGCCTGCCAATGATGGACAATTACGTGAGGGACTTACAATACGGATCCATGTCCGCCCGTTGAAAAAACAACAGGTGTTCCACCCCTCCGGACACCTGTCAACGATCCCGACCGATCGGCCACTCGAGTACCCGCTTTTGCAGTTTGGCTCAACACGACGACATGACGGGTGGTCTTTGCCGGCCCTGGGGCGGGCCCCTGCCGCCAATGCGGTTCCGTATGGACAAGGGGATTACCGAAAGCCGGCAGCTGCCCTAACCCTGACGAAATGGGGTCCAAAACTCGCGCGGTGCCCGGGTGGTTTTTTTTGCCCCTGACAACCTTGCCTATCTTTGGTCCATGACCACGCTGGTCGAGACCCATTATTTCCCCTCCGTTTGGGTATTGGCCTTCCTGGCTGCCGGTGACGACCTCCTCTATTGGGAGGCTTGCGAAACTTACCAGAAGGGATCCTGGCGCCAGCGGTGCCTGATGGACGGATCCAATGGCGTGCAAACCCTCACCATCCCCCTGCGACGAGGCAAACATCAACAAATGCCGATCCGGGAGGTCCGCATCGCCTACGATACACCCTGGCATCGCTCCCATCCCAAAACGCTTGCCTCTACGTACGGGAATGCGCCTTACTTCGACCATTACGCCGACACCCTGTTCCGGATGTTTGAAGCACCACCCCGTTGGCTGTGGGACTGGAACCTGATGGTCGCGGAATGGCTCATCCACCAACTGCGGTTGCCGGGTCAGAGGGCCTATACCCGGGAATATCGGCCGGCCTTACCCGAAGACACGCTCGATTTGCGCAATGCATTGCGACCCTCCTCACCGGCCGATCCTCCACCTGGACTCCGCATCGTCCCTTATCCCCAGGTGTTCCAGGACCGGCATCCTTTTCTCCCCGGTCTTTGTGGACTGGATTTGCTATTTTGCGCCGGCCCATCCGCCAGAGACCTGCTGCATGCCATGCGCATCGGAATGCCAAACGGATCCGGCCCGGAATCCTGCCTTTCTACTACCTGATTGCTATTCACAACTTCTAACGACAATGCCCGTATGAAACGATCTTACCTGACCCTGGCCATCATGCTCGCCTTTCTCGCCTCCTGCAAACAAGCTCCCGAACCCATGTCCTTTCCGGCCATCCCCGTCACTTATCCCGACACCCGCACCGAGGATATCGTTGATGAATACTTCGGCATCGAAGTACCGGATCCCTACCGTTGGCTCGAGATCGATACTGCCGCTGAAGTGGAAGCCTGGGTGAAGGCCCAGAACGAAGTCACCTTCGGTTACCTCTCCAAAATCCCCTTCCGGGACACATTGCGCAGCCGGTATGAGGAATTGTACAATTTCCCCAAGGTTTCCGCGCCGATGAAGGCCGGGGACTGGTACTTCTTTTCCCGGAATGACGGCTTGCAGAACCAAGCGGTCATTTACGTGCAAAAAGGCCTGAAAGGCCAACCGGAAGTATTCCTGGATCCCAATGCCATGTCCGCCGAAGGGACCACCGCCATCAGCCTGATCGGATTCAGTCCCGACAACCGCTATGTCGCCTATTCCCGCTCCGAAGCCGGCTCGGACTGGAGCGAGATCCGGGTCATGGACATTGAAACGCGCAAGGAACTGGAGGACCGGCTCCGCTGGGTGAAGTTCTCTTCGGCCGAATGGACCTCGGACGGCTTTTATTACAGCCGGATGCCCGAACCCCAACCTGGTATGGAACTCAGCGCCGCCAACCAGTTCCACAGCGTCTATTTCCACCGGCTCGGCGAACCTCAGGAAGCCGACCAGCTCGTTTACCGCAATGAAATGGCACCCCGGATGTACCATTGGACAACCATTACCGAAGACCGGAAATATCTGGTGCTGTATGCAGCGACAGGAACGGATGGTTTCGAAACCTATTTCAAGGACCTGTCCAAACCCCGCACCCCCTTCATCCCTCTGGTCAAGGGATTTGACACCAAGAATACGCTCGTTGATCACCACGATGGTAAGTTCCTGATCCTGACCAATATCCAGGCACCCAATTACCGGCTGGTGGCGGTGGATCCTGCCAAACCGGACACTTCACAATGGGTCGATGTCATTCCCCACAAGGAGCATCTGCTTTCCGGTGTCTCCACCGGGGGTGGTGCCTTGTTTGCCGATTACCTCCAGAATGCCACTACCCATATTTACCGGTATGCCTATGATGGATCCGGCGAGACGGAGATCCGTCTTCCCGGGTTGGGTTCAGCGGGAGGATTCGCCGGCAAAAAGGATGATCCGCATGTCTTTTACTCCTTCACCTCCTTTACGGATCCCGGCACGATTTACCTGTACGACATAGCCTCTGGCGAGAGTACGGTGTTCTACCGGCCGGAGCTCAAGTTCAATCCGGATGATTTCGAGTCCCAGCAGGTCTTTTACAAAAGCAAGGACGGGACTCCGGTCAGCATGTTTGTCGTGCACAAGAAAGGCCTGACCAAGACGGGTCAGCATCCTGTGTATTTGTACGGATACGGAGGTTTCAATATTTCCCTGACACCGGCCTTCAGTGTATCCCGGCTTTTACTTCTGGAAAACGGCGGCATCTTTGCCATGCCCAACCTGCGCGGAGGAGGTGAATACGGCGAGGAATGGCACAAAGCCGGCATGCTCCTTAAAAAGCAAAATGTCTTCGATGACATGATTGCCGCCGCCGAATATCTCATTGCGGAAGGATACACAAGCCCGGAGAAAATGGGCATCGCCGGTGGCTCCAACGGGGGGCTGCTGGTAGGCGCATGTGTCAACCAACGCCCGGATCTCTTCAGCGTTTCCCTTCCGGCCGTAGGGGTCATGGACATGCTTCGCTATCACAAGTTCACGGTAGGCTGGGGATGGGTACCCGAGTACGGAAGCAGCGAGGACTCCACTCATTTTCACAATTTGCTCGCCTATTCCCCCTATCACAATCTGAAGCCCGGTACCGCCTATCCGGCCACTATGGTGACGACAGCCGACCATGACGACCGCGTGGTACCTGCACATTCCTTCAAGTATGCGGCGCGTCTGCAGGCGTGTCACGTCGGCGACAACCCGGTTCTCATCCGCATCGAGACAAGTGCCGGCCACGGGGCGGGCAAGCCTACGTCCAAGATCATCGACGAACAGGCCGATATCTGGTCCTTCTTTTTCTACAATACCCAGACGCCCATTCCTCACTGAGGCACGGCTTACGGTCTTTCTGAAAAAGGCGGTCCGGCCATGCCGGATCGCCTTTTTTCATACCCCGTAAACAAGTGCATTGACATGCATGCCCGCACCTACAGAGGCAAACAGAATCAGATCTCCGGGTTGCAAGGCGTGTCCCTGCCAATTCTCCGTCACCACCTGGTGATATAAGGTGGGTATGGTGGCCACCGAGCTGTTGCCAAGGTCATGGATGTTCATTGGCATGATATCCGGCGGCACGGGACAGTCGTATAGGGCAAAAAAACGCTCCACGATGGCCTCATCCATTTTTTCATTGGCCTGATGGATGAAAATTTTCTTGAGATCCTGGATGGGTCGCCCACAACGGTCCAAGGCCGCCTTCATGGCTCCTGGGACATGTTGAAGGGAAAACTCGTAAATCTTCCGGCCTTCCATTTTGATGTACCGGATACGGGCATCGCTTTCAGGAAAATAAGACCGACCCAGGGAGAGATAATAGACCTCGTCCCGAACGTAGGTGACTGCCTTGCTGGCCAGTATGCCCCTTTCGTCGCCCAATGCTCTGCCTTCCAGCACCACAGCGCCGGCCCCGTCGGCAAAAATCATGCTGTCGCGATCATAGGGATCAATGACCCGGGATAATGTCTCGGCCCCAATCACCAATCCGCGTCGGGCCTCCCCAGCGCGGATCATGAGATCCGCCTGCATCAATCCCTGGATCCAACCCGGACATCCGATCACCACGTCAAAAGCGACACAGTCAGGCCGGTGAATGCCCAGTGATTGTTTGACCCGGCAGGAAAGAGGTGGTACCATGTCGGTTTGAATGGTATGCTTGCGTACATCTCCAAAATTGTGAGCTACCAGTAAGAAATCCAGGGTCTCCCTGTCCAGACAGGCATTCTCCAGGGCAGCGGAACCGGCTTCGGCGGCCAAATCGGAGGCCAGGATATGTTCTGGAGCATATCGACGCTCACGAATACCCGTGATGGCTTCAAATTTCCGGGCTATGACCTCCGGTGGATCAGGCAAGACATGACCATTACGATCATAAAATCTGTGCAACCCGAAGTCACTGTTGGTCTTGATGACCGATGGGATGGCCGCACCGGTCCCTATAATGTGCGTTCGCATGGAAGTGCCGTTCATCCGGCTAAGCTACGACCGCCAACGGGAATGCCCATATCCTTTCCTTTTTCCTCCGATTTCAAAAATAAAATATTAAATTATCTATTAATTATTTATTTTTTGATTTTTATTATGCTCATTATGTATTCGTTGATTTATTGAATAATGGGTATGACGATTGTTGACCTGTCCCGCCCGGGCCGGCCTGAAGCAGTGGCCGGATTTTTCCTGAAAAAGATGTCCATTGACCTAGGAGGTCACAACCATTGGGCCCAAGAGCAGAACAACAGAAAACTTGTCACCTGCCGGCCAGACCGGGGTGCCACAGTTGACCAATCCCGCTTTACCCGTACCTCCTTCCACCGGGACGGAAAGACCAACTAAAGTTCCATACATGCAAAAAGGGAGAGGCGATGACCTCTCCCTTTTTCTCCTTAACCGTTGTTAGCGGGATCAGATGTCCTCTTTTTTCCTGGCGGAATAGTTGAGGCGCAACTGGTTTTGTTTGCGAAGCATGGTTTTGACATCCTGCACGATGCCCATGGTCACCTCGCCATCCACGCGAAGAGAGGTGGTGATGAGGGGATGGCGGGATTCAGGTACATTGACTTTATGCCGTTCAAGAAACAGCGGAATGTTCTCGGGGCCGTCAACGATCTGGTCGGCCAACTGGATGCGCGGTTTGGTTCCGTACACACTTTCGAATTTGGGCGTAGGCTTTCCGATGTAGATGTAGTTGACGAGCGACTTCTCCTCCAGTTTGGTCAACTGGGTGGCACTCGGGACGGTAATCTTCAATTTGAGCTCGGTGTCACGGAGAACCGTAACCACCATGAAGAAGAAAAGCAGCATGAAGATGATATCCGGCAAAGAGGCCGTGGAAATCGTCGGATTGGCTTTACCCCGCTTGGACTGGAAATGTGAAGACATGGCTTTGCGTTATTCAGCTCCGTAAGAAGTGGGTTCTGCTTCGGAAAGGACCATCGGGATCTTGGCCTTGATCTCCTTGCGGTATTCCAGGGGCAATTCCTCGCTATAGGCCACGCCGTATTTGCGACGGCATTCTTCATCCCATAGTTCGTCGTAAGCCCCCTTGAGTTCGTTATAGACTTCGATGTAGGTCTTGTAGTTGGTGCCCCGGTCGTTTTTTAGCGATATGATGGCCTTGGTGGGTGACTGAGAAAGATCCTCCCTGCCGGTGGGGTTCATGATGAATTCCTTGGCCCGTTCCCGGAGTTCGGAAATTTCGGCCGGCTCTCCTCGCACCAGCAGTTTGTTTTCTGCATTGACAAGCACGCTGAATACGTTCCTGGAAATCAACTCGAGGGTTTCGGGCGGTTCATCCGACCAGGGCGGCAGCTTGACAAGGATACCCTTGTCTTCGACGATCTGGGTAGTGACGAGAAAGAAGATGAGCAGCAGAAAAGCGATATCCGCCATGCTGCTGGCATTGATCTCGTTCACCATCCGGCTCCGGCCACTTTTTTTCTTCAGCATACCATTGATTGATTATTTGAAGAAATTTCGGACTTCCGAAACAGCGAATGCAAGCGCAGCACCAATGAAAAGGACCAGGGTAGTGGACAGACCGGCCGAGATGAACTTCTCCTGACCGTCCGTCAACTCAAACCGTTCGGCCAGTGATGCCATGGCGCCGGTTTCTGCCGGTTTGGCCATGATGTAGGAGACCACGAATATGCCGACCAAAACCAATACGGGGATTACGGTACGCATCAGCGATTTGGGATGCGTGAACAGGTAATAAAATCCGAAAGCCGCTATGGCGATGGCACACAGGATGCTGAGAAACACCGATGCACCCAGTCCGAAACTGAAGATGCCGGTGTTGAACTGTTCCTCTTTGCTCAAACCGTCAAAAGTGGAAATACCTGCATTGACCTGAATGAAGAAGATAACGGTGATCAAAGCACCAAGGGCAAAGGCCGCTGTTTGGCCGTATTTGTTCAGGAATGAGTACATGCCTGCAGATGTTTTGGGTTACTTGATGAAGTTTCTGCGAGACAGGGCTTCGACCAGGGCGATGGAGGCGTCCTCCATGCGGTTGGTGATGCTGTCGATCTTGGAGACGATGTAGTTGTAAAACACCTGCAGGATGATGGCGACGACAAGACCGAATACAGTCGTCAACAGTGCCACCTTGATACCACCGGCCACAATGGAGGGCGACAGGTCTCCGGCTGCTTCGATCCGGTCGAAGGCCTGGATCATACCGATAACCGTCCCGAGGAACCCGAGCATGGGCGCTACGGCGATGAAGAGCGAAATCCACACAAGGCCTCTTTCCAGCAGACCCATCTGGACGCCTCCATAACTGACGATCGCTTTTTCAACGGCGTCGCCGCCCTTGGAAGCATTCTTCAATCCCTCATAAAGAACACTGGCCGCAGGACCTGGCGTCGCTTTGCAGACTTCCATGGCGCCTTCGACATTGCCTTTCTGAAGCTCTTCGTCGATGCTGCCGATCAGCTTTTCGGTATTCGTAGTGGCAATGTTGAGCGTGATGATTCGCTCAATGCAAAAGGCCAGACCGAGGATGAAGCACACAAGCACCAGGCTCATGAATCGCCAATCCCCTTCGATAAAGTACTTCTTCAGAAGCTGGAACCCTGAGGGACCGGCAGCTTCCCCGCCGTCCTGGGCGATAAGCTCAACAGTTCCGGTCAGCATAAAAGCCACAAGGACAAGGATCAGTGCAAGAAAGCGTTGCATAGTGGTGAGGTTTACGTTTGCGGTTTGTTGCTAAGACGCGGCTAAAATAGGAAAGAAATGAACTTCCAAATCTTTTTTGCCCACTTTTTGGCCCATTACCGACCAAGACATTCATTTTTCTCTTTTCCTGGCATATTATCAACAACAGAACCCCACTTTACAGAAATAAATATGCATTAATGGCTATTAATATGAGCTTGTTCCACATTTTATTCTGTATAATGTCAATTACTATACGTTTTAGTTGGAATTTAACATATTACTCAAATCGAGGATATCATACCCTTTGAGAGCTCTTCTCGCCGCCTCGATGTTCCCTGGGGGGGAGGCTGATATCGAACA
Source organism: uncultured Saprospiraceae bacterium (assembly GCA_964471595.1). GTDB lineage: Bacteria > Bacteroidota > Bacteroidia > Chitinophagales > Saprospiraceae > JAGNXB01. Next base: position 13,071 of record CAYYGN010000007.1, on the reverse strand, counting down.
GGGCGGCTTCGCCGCATTTCGTGTTTGGGTCAACCGGCTTCGTGCCAGCACGGTGAATCCCTTTCCATTCCACGATTATCTCGCCGCCTATCGCCGCCTCCATGATCCCTTGGGGGGGAGGC
>CAYYGN010000007.1:9696-12849 GCA_964471595.1 uncultured Saprospiraceae bacterium | reverse complement strand
CGCCGCCTCCATGATCCCTTGGGGGGGAGGCCAATATCGAACAGGGCGGCTTCGCCGCCTTTCGTGTTTGGGTCAACCGGCCTCGTGCCAGCACGGTGAATCCCTTTCCATTCCAGGATTATCTCGCCGGCTCACGCCGCCTCCATGATCCCTTGGACAGGTGGATTATCTCGCCGGCTCACGCCGCCTCCATGATCCCTTGGGGGGGAGGCCAATATCGAACAGGGCGGCTTCGCCGCCTTTCGTGTTTGGGTCAACCGGCCTCGTGCCAGCACGGTGAATCCCTTTCCATTCCAGGATTATCTCGCCGGCTCACGCCGCCTCCATGATCCCTTGGACAGGTGGATTATCTCGCCGGCTCACGCCGCCTCGATGATCCCTTGGGGGGGAGGCTGATATCGAACAGGGCGGCTTCGCCGCCTTTCGTGTTTGGGTCAAACGGCCTCGTGCCAGCACGGTGAATCCCTTTCCATTCCAGGATTATCTCGCCGGCTCACGCCGCCTCCATGATCCCTTGGACAGGTGGATTATCTCGCCGGCTCACGCCGCCTCGATGATCCCTTGGGGGGGAGGCTGATATCGAACAGGGCGGCTTCGCCGCCTTTCGTGTTTGGGTCAAACGGCCTCGTGCCAGCACGGCCGATCGCCCCAAACACAAAAGGGCTGCCCGATGGGCAGCCCCTGTTCGATATGCGGAGAGTGAGGGATTCGAACCCTCGAGGCCCTTTTGGAGCCTACACACTTTCCAGGCGTGCGCCTTCGACCACTCGGCCAACTCTCCTCTGTAATTCCTCTGACCCTGGTCAGATAGCTCTCTTCGCAGGAAGGGGCTGCAAATATCCGAAATAAGTTGGATTGAATCGCCGGTTATTCGGAGAAACGGAAGATGAGGTCGGCATTCCGGGAGGTAATTCGAGCGAATTCCTCCAGGGTCAAGTCCCGGTCGGCGGCCAACGCTTCGGCTACCTGCCTGACATAGGCAGGTTCGTTGCGCTTTCCCCGAAAAGGAACAGGCGCCAGATATGGAGCATCCGTTTCCAATACCACATGATCCAGGGGAAACCGGCTCAGCACGTCCCTGAGTTCATGGCTTTTGTTGTACGTATATACGCCGCCGATACCAATGTACATGCCCATCCCGGCGATGCGCTCTGCCTGCAACAAGTCACCTGTGAAGCAATGAAAAATGCCGCGTATCCTTCCATTCCCTTCTTCCCCGACGATGCGGATGCAATCGTCGAGGGTCTCTCTGCTGTGTATGACCACGGGCAGCTCGCGATCCAATCCCCAACGCAGTTGCTGCCTGAATGCCGATTCCTGCCGGGGCAAACTGGTTTTGTCCCAGTAGGCATCCAGACCGATCTCTCCGATGGCGACCACAGCATGCTCCTCCAACAGGATCTTCATCCTGTCCAAAACTTCTTCAAAATCAACCTCCACATGGCAAGGATGCAGCCCGAGCATGGGAAAACAAACGCCTGGCCTATCCCTGCAAAGGGCCATCATCGGCTCAACACTGGACAAGTCGATGTTGGGAAGATAGGCACGACCCACACCCGCCATGCGCATCCGGTGGATCACTTCCGAACGGTCGGTGTCAAAAGCGCGCACATAAAGATGGGCGTGGGTGTCCACAAGAAAAGGAGGAGGATATCCCGTTGTTTCCGTCACGAGGATCAGAATTTGGAAGGCAAAGTTAGACCCTTGGCCGTGTAGCTGCAGAACTTTCCCGGATATTTGGGCACTCAACCTTTTTCCAATGCGCAAACCTAAGTTCTATGTCGTCTGGGTCGGACGTAAGCCTGGCATTTACTCCGAATGGCCGGCGGCGCAGGACCAGGTGAAGGGTTTCCCGGACGCCCGGTTCCGGTCATACCCAACACGTGCAGAGGCAGAGACAGCTTATCGGGCGGGATACACGCCTCCTGAACCCGATAATGAAAAATCCACCCGCCTACCATCAAGACGACGCACCAAACCCGACATCACCACTCTCCTCCCCGCCTGGGCAGTGGATGCCGCCTGCAGCGGAGTGCCCGGCCCCATGGAATACAGGGGCGTGGACCTCGCCACCGGCCGCCAACTGTTCCTCAAGGGACCTTACCCCGACGGCACCAATAATGTGGGTGAATTTCTGGCCATTGTTCACGCCCTCGCCCTCCTTGAAAAAGCCGCAGACACCTCAACAGCCATCTATACCGACTCGCGAACGGCCCAGGCCTGGGTCAGGCATAAAAAGGCCAAAACCACTCTTGAAAGAACAGCAAGAAACGCCGGGTTATTTGACCTCATTGCCCGCGCGGAGCAATGGCTCAAGACCCATCGCGTGCCCAATCACATCCTTAAATGGGATACGGCCAACTGGGGAGAGATCCCTGCCGACTTCGGCCGGAAATAAGCAGTTTCATTCCTTGTACACACTGGCATAACCCCGGACGTCCCCATCCCGGATATCCAGCAGGTACCAGCCGGAAGGAAGGGCCGACAAGTCCAGATCCGGTCCTGACTGTTGACCGGCCTCCCGGCCAAGCACATTATGGATCAATGTATGGCTCTGATCACTGATGCCTTCCAGCCTCAACAGCCCAAGCGTAGGATTGGGGTAAACTTTTACCTCTACGGGTGCTCCCCATGGTTGTTCAATGGGTAAAACACCCACACACGGTACTTCATACGTCCATTGAACCGGCCACATCGCCAGGATCTGACGATATACCGTGTCTGTGCTACCGTCATCATAAGAGATGACTCCTTTTAGTGCATAGGAATATGAAGAAGAACTATAATACTCCAACGAATCCACATATACGGAATCATTGGCCAAGCATTTATATCGACTCGCCCACCCAGTCCCGCCACCTATCCACCATCCCAAAATATGAAACATGTCGGCGTGAGATGCAATATAAGAATGCGCACGACAGGAATCCCGAAAAATGTCCTGATCCCATTGGACCGTTACAGGAGGATACTTCGCCTTGATAAAAAAACCCAGAGGATCAAGTACGAAACAGCCTGTCGAGTAAAATGGATAGGCTGGGGTAATTTTCTTCTTGAAAAAAATAAATGGCGGGTAAAAGTGAAACAAGGGTTCAAAAGAAACCCTTACTTCAAATACCGAGTCGAAAGGAGCATCAATGATTTCCTCACCAA
>CAYYGN010000007.1:0-9596 GCA_964471595.1 uncultured Saprospiraceae bacterium | reverse complement strand
ATCCGAAAGTGAAGGTAGGCACCCAGTCGGCCGACAGATTGATAGGCGCGTTGGGGATCTTGAAATCCAGACCCAGAGCAGCGTGGATCCCGATACCCATGGTCCCGTAATCCTTGTTGAGCGACTTGACCCAGTCCCGGTACTCGCCACCGTACATCGAGATCGAAGCGCCCCCACCGTAGTACCACTGCAGGCCTTCAACCCCGGGAAACGGATTGTGAACCAGATACAATCCTGTGATCCGGAAATAACTGTATCGGTAGCCCGGTACTCCCCAGGACCGGAAAGTGGCGATTCCCTCAATGGCATGTGTGCCCTTGATGAACTGCTTGTAGGATATCCCGTAATCCCATCCTAAACGCAGACCAATGGCCCGCTGGTAATCCTGGGAGTAAGCTGCCGAAAAGGCGACCAGGAAGCACGCGAGAAAAAACAATCGTTTCATAGCCGTCAGATTTGAGGCCAAAATAGGAAATAACGGTCATCCGGGGCGTATCGCAAAACGCATTCGGTAATCCACCTCCACCTGTCCGGACCGGATCTGCTCCAGTTTGCGCTGGATGAGCCGGCGCTTCAACGGCTTGAGCCGCTCAATGAAGAGCACCCCCTCAATGTGATCGTATTCGTGCTGAATGACGCGGGCGTCAAGGCCTTCAAACGTGTCCTCCTGCCATTCGAATTGCTCGTCCTGATAACGGATCCGGATGGTGGGCAACCGCTCGACTTCGCCCCGCACATCAGGAATACTCAGGCAACCCTCCTCATAGCTCCAGGGACGGCCTTCTTCGCCAAGGATGCGGGCATTCAAAAACACCTTTTTGATGCCTGTCCCGGTTCGGTCCTCATTCTTGACCTGTACCGTATCAACCACAAAAATCCTGTACCCCACTCCCACCTGTGGCCCAGCCAGTCCCACGCCATGCGCGTGATACATGGTCTCCCACATATTGGTGATGAGGGTATGCAGGTCAGGGAAATCCGGTGCAATCTCTAGGGCCGGGCGCTTGAGGACCGGCTGGCCATAGGCATAGATGGGCAGGATCATACTTGCTTTTCCTTTTCGGTGTGTTCGAGATATTCCTGGAGAATGAGGCCTGCACTCACTTTGTCCACACGGGCCTTGTCTCTCCGCTGCATTTTTTTCAGGCCGGAGGCAAGGATGACGGCTTTGGCCATCCGCGAAGTGTAGCGCTCATCCCAAAAATCAATCTTCACCAATGGAAAGGCCTTGACAATCTCGGCGGCTTTCTTCCTTACTTTCTCAGCAATGGGACCTTCCACTCCCCGTTCATCCACCGGCAAACCCAACACAATGGCATCTACCGGTTCCGAGGCAAGATAGGTCTTGAGAAAGGCCAGCAGAGACGGTTCGTCCACCGTCGTAAGTCCGGCCGCTATGATGCGCAGTGGATCGGTGACGGCTATACCGCACCGTTTTTCACCGTAGTCTATGGCGAGCAACCTTCCCATTTTTTGATTCAGGGTTCAAAGGTAAATGAACAGCGGGGACAGGAAGTTCGTTCCTGCCCCCGCTGCCGGGTGATGAACCTTGCGGCGTCCGGATCAGGATTTCTCCTCGATCGCTTCGAGCCGGGCCTTGTGGCGTTCCATCTGCTCGTCGTCCATGACGATGAGATCGCGGAAGTGCCGCATACCCGTACCGGCCGGAATGGGTTTGCCGACGATCACGTTCTCTTTGAGCCCGTTGAGGCCGTCCTTTTTGGAGGCGATGGCGGCAAAGCTGAGCACTTTGGTCGTCTCCTGGAACGAGGCGGCCGAAATCCAGCTCTGGGTACCCAATGAGGACCGGGTGATACCCTGCAGCATCGGCGTGGACGTTGCCGGCGTGGCATTGCGATACTGCACGAGTTTCTGGTCGTTGCGTTTCAGGATGGAATTCTCCTCCCGCAATTGACGCAAAGTGACCAATTGACCGGCTTTGAGTTTCTGCGAATCACCCGGGTCGGTAATGAACTTCTTGTCAAAGATCCAGTCATTTTGCTCGAGGAATTCGAACTTGTCTACCGCTTCTCCCTCCAGAAGTGTGGTGTCGCCGGCATCTTCGATCTGGACGCGACGCATCATCTGGCGAACAATGACCTCGATATGCTTGTCGTTGATCGAAATGCCCTGACTCCGGTAAACCTCCTGTACACCGTTGACCAGATAACTCTGGACGGCAAACGGGCCTTTGATATTGAGGATATCCTTCGGCGAAACGGCCCCGTCGGACAACGGTGTGCCGGCGCGTACAAAGTCGCCTTCCTGCACGAGTACATGCCGGGACAGTCCGATCAGATACTTGCGCTGCTGACCGTCTTTGGCGGTGATCACGCATTCACGGTTGCCCCTTTTCACTTTGCCGAAGCTCACGACACCGTCAATCTCCGCAACTACAGCGGGATTGGAGGGGTTGCGCGCTTCAAACAATTCGGTCACCCTCGGCAGACCACCGGTGATATCCTGGATCTTGTTCTGCTGACGCGGGATTTTTGCGATTTTCTGTCCGGATTTGACCGCGGCGCCATCATCCACGGAGATATAGGCCCCCACCGGCAGGGTATAAGAACGCAGTTCCTCCCCGTCAGGACTCAGGATCTGCACGACAGGCACCTTTCTCTTGTTCTTGGATTCGATGATGACTTTCTCCGAGTATCCGGTTTGGTCATCCCGCTCCATCCGGTAGGTCACCCCTTCTTCCACATCCTCAAACCGGATGATACCGGTGAATTCCGATACGATGACGGCATTGAACGGGTCCCATTCGCAAAGCATGTCACCCCTTTGGATCTGGTCGCCCTCCACCTTGTGCAACGTGGCACCGTAAGGGACGTGGTTAGAGGCGAGAAGCTTGTTGGTTTCGGGGTCAACGATATGGATCTCGCCCGTGCGGGACAGGACGATATCATAAGCGCCATCCGGACCCTCATACCGGGTGTGCCGTATGCCGTCAAATTCGACCCTTCCGTTATAGCGGGCTGTAATTTCGGACTCGGACTTTGTCACCGAGGCGACACCACCTACGTGGAAGGTACGCAGCGTAAGCTGGGTGCCCGGTTCACCGATCGACTGGGCGGCAATGATTCCCACCGCATCCCCTTGCTCGGCCACACGACCGGTAGCCAGGTTTTTACCGTAGCACTTGGCACAAACCCCTTCACGGGTCTCGCAGGTCAGCACGGACCGGATGTGTACCGATTCGATACCGAGGCGTTGGATCTCGTCGGCCATCTCCTCTGAAATGTACTCCCCGGCCTTGAGGATGATTTCCTCCGTTTCCGGATGGTAAACATCATACAATGTGTACCGGCCCTGGATCCTGGAGGTCAGGGTTTCAATGACCTTGTCCTGATCCTTGAGGGCAGAGGTCTCGATGCCGCGCAAGGTGCCGCAATCGACTTCACGGATCACGACATCCTGGGCAACGTCCACCAGACGGCGGGTCAGATAACCCGCATCAGCCGTTTTCAAAGCGGTATCCGCAAGACCTTTTCGGGCACCGTGCGTGGAAATGAAGTATTCCAGTACGCTCAATCCTTCCAGGAAGTTGGACAATACCGGGTTTTCGATAATCGCACCGCCCGTATCGCCGGATTTTCTCGGTTTGGCCATGAGGCCCCTCATCCCGCAAAGCTGCTTGATCTGCTGCTTGGAACCCCGGGCACCGGAATCCAGCATCATGAACACGGAGTTGAAACCGTCCTTGTGGGTGGACAATTCCTTCATCAGGTTGTCCGTCACCCGGTTGTCGGCAAACGTCCATTTGTCAATGATCTGGTTGTACCGCTCATTGTTGGTGATCAGACCCATGTTGTAGTTGTCCCACACCTCGTCCACTTCAGACTGGGCGTTGGTCAGGGTGCGCTCTTTTACCGAGGGGTTGATCAAATCTCCCAGGTTGAACGACAAACCGCCTTTGAACGACCAGTAGAAACCCAGTTCCTTGATATCATCCAAAAACTTGGCCGTCGTTTTGAAGTTGGTACGCTTCAGCACGCGGGAGATGACGGATTTCAGGTTCCTCTTGGTCAGGAGTTCATTGATGAAAGGCACGGTATCCGGCACAGCCTGGTTGAGAATCACCCGGCCGACCGTCGTAGCGATAATGCCTTGCTTGATTTGATCCTTCTCGCCCATGACGCTGGCCCGCACCTTGATCCCGGCGTGGAGATCCACCTTGCCTTCATTGTAGGCGATCATGACCTCCTCCTTGGAATAGAAGGTCATACCCTCCCCTTTGACAACGCGCTGCTCGGAGGTTTTGCGCTCCTTGGTCAGGTAGTACAGTCCCAATACCATGTCCTGGGAGGGCAGGGTGACCGGTGAGCCGTCCTGGGGGTTGAGCATGTTGTGTGAGCTCAACATCAGGACCTGCGCTTCCAGGATGGCCTCGTGGCTCAGGGGCACGTGCACGGCCATCTGGTCCCCGTCAAAGTCGGCGTTGAAAGCCGTACATACCAGCGGGTGCAACTGGATGGCCTTGCCTTCGATCAGACGGGGTTGAAACGCTTGAATGGACAGGCGGTGCAGGGTTGGAGCCCGGTTGAGCAATACGGGATGACCGTTGAGGATGTTCTCGAGGATGTCCCAGATGACCGGATCCTTGCGATCCACCAGCTTTTTGGCCGATTTGACCGTCTTGACGATGCCGCGTTCGATGAGTTTGCGGATAATGAACGGCTTGAACAATTCTGCCGCCATACCCTTGGGGAGACCGCATTCGTGCAGCTTCAGCGTGGGGCCGACCACAATCACCGAACGGCCCGAGTAGTCCACCCGTTTGCCAAGCAGGTTCTGGCGGAACCGGCCTTGTTTGCCCTTGAGGATGTCGCTGAGTGATTTGAGCGCACGTCCGCCCTCCGCCTTGACGGCATTCGACTTCCGTGAATTGTCGAACAGCGAATCCACCGCCTCCTGGAGCATGCGCTTCTCGTTCCGGAGGATGACTTCCGGCGCCTTGATCTCCAGCAATCGCTTCAGGCGGTTGTTGCGGATGATGACCCGGCGATACAAATCGTTGAGGTCGGAACTCGCAAAACGTCCGCCGTCCAACGGTACCAGGGGACGGAGTTCGGGTGGGATGACAGGCAGGTAATGGATGATGGTCCATTCCGGGCGGTTTTCCGTTCCGGCCATGCCTTCCCGGAAAGCCTCCACGATCCGGAGACGCTTGAGCGCTTCCGATTTCCGTTGCTGGCTGGTTTCATTGGCCGCCTGGTGCCGGAGCTCATAAGACAAGTCATCCAGTTTGAGACCCGCCAACAGGTCGAAAATGGCCTCGGCTCCCATCTTGGCGATGAACTTGTCGGGATGGCTGTCTTCCAGTTGCTGGTTTTCCTTGCTGAGCGAATCCAGGATCTCGAGGTATTCCTCTTCGCTCAGGAGATCCAGCCGGGAAATACCCTCTGCTTCCTTGAGTCCGGGTTGGATGACCACATATCGCTCGTAGTATATGATGCTCTCCAGCTTCTTGGAGGAAAGCCCGAGCAGATATCCGATCTTGTTGGGAAGGGACTTGAAAAACCAGATGTGCACCACGGGCACCACAAGTTTGATGTGGCCCATGCGCTCGCGGCGCACCTTCTTTTCCGTCACTTCCACCCCACATCGGTCGCAAACGATCCCTTTGTAACGGATGCGCTTGTACTTGCCGCAATAGCATTCGTAATCCTTCACCGGACCGAATATCCTTTCACAAAAAAGGCCGTCACGCTCCGGTTTGTAGGAGCGGTAATTGATGGTCTCAGGTTTCAGGACCTCCCCGTAGGAGCGCTCGAGGATCTCCTCGGGCGACGCCAGGCTGATCGTGATGGAGTCAAACTCGGAGCTGGGTGTATTGAGATTCTTTTTGAAGGGCATATGCGTGGTTTGTAAGGCTGAGAAGGAAGGTTTCGTTCCGTCGGGGATCAGTCAAACTTGACATCCAGGGCCAGTCCGCGCAACTCGTGAATGAGCACGTTGAATGACTCCGGAATGTTGGGTTCGGGCAGATTGTCCCCCTTCACGATGGCCTCATACGTTTTGGCGCGTCCGATGATGTCATCCGACTTGACGGTCAGCAATTCGCGCAGGATGTTGCTGGCGCCGAAGGCTTCCAGGGCCCACACTTCCATCTCACCAAAGCGCTGGCCACCAAACTGGGCTTTACCACCAAGCGGCTGTTGGGTGATGAGCGAATACGGGCCGATGGAACGGGCGTGCATCTTGTCGTCGATCATGTGGGAGAGCTTGATCATGTAGATCACGCCAACCGTGGCTTCCTGGTGGAACCGGTCGCCGGTCTCACCGTCATAGAGATAGGTCTGACCAAGGGCGGGAATGTCGGCCTGAGCAATATAGTCCTCCACTTCATTCCGCTTGGCTCCGTCGAAGATGGGTGTCGCAAACTTGACCCCCAGCTTTTCGCCGGCCCAACCCAGAACGGTCTCGAAAATCTGACCCAGGTTCATCCGGGAAGGTACACCCAACGGGTTGAGTACGATATCCACCGGCGTTCCGTCAGGGAGGAAAGGCATATCCTCGGCACGCACGATTTTGGATACGATGCCCTTGTTGCCATGCCGTCCGGCCATCTTGTCCCCTACCTTCAGCTTGCGCTTGCGGGCCAGGTACACTTTCGCCAGTTTGAGCACACCGGCAGGAAGTTCGTCGCCGATGGAGATATTGAACTTTTCCCGCTTGTAGCGTCCGAGTTCTTCGTTGACCTTGATGGAAAAGTTGTGCATCAACTGCGCCACCAGATCGTTGGTGTGCTTGTCTTCTGTCCAGTTGTGATAATCCACGACACCGAAGTCAATGCTTTTCAGCACGGACTGGTTGAATTTCACTCCTTTGGAGACCATCTCCTCATTGTAGATACTCCTGATGCCCTGGGAAGTCTTGCCCTGGGTCAGGACCATGAGCTTGTCCATAAGGATGGTCTTGAGCTCATTCATGGCCACGGCGTGGGCATCCTCCAATTTGTCGAGCTGTTCCTTCTCCTGGACCTTTTGCACTTTGTCCTTCTTGGCACGGGCAAAAACCTGACGGTCAATGACCACGCCAAACGTGGAAGGGGGCGCTTTGAGGGACGCGTCCTTGACATCACCCGCCTTGTCGCCGAAAATGGCGCGCAGCAGCTTTTCTTCGGGCGTTGGATCGGATTCCCCTTTGGGAGTGATTTTACCGATCACAATGTCGCCTTCGTTGACCCAGGCTCCGATGCGGATGATACCTTGTTCATCGAGATCCTTGGTGGCTTCCTCACTGACATTGGGAATGTCGTTGGTCAGTTCCTCCTCGCCGAGTTTGGTGTCCCGTACGTCCAGCTCGAAACTCTCGATGTGGATGGAAGTGAAGATGTCGTCCCGAACGACGCGCTCGGAGATCACGATGGCATCCTCGAAATTGTACCCTTTCCAGGGCATGAACGCCACTTTGAGGTTTTGGCCAAGGGCCAATTCCCCTTTTTCCGTAGCATATCCGTCACAGAGGATCTGCCCCCGCTCCACCCGGTCACCTTTACGGACGATTGGCTTCAGGTTGATGCAGGTACCCTGGTTGGTACTCAGGAACTTGGTGAGGGAATAGGTTTTGCGGTTGTCCTCAAAGGAGATAAGCTGATCTTCTTCGGTGCGGTCATAACGGATGATGATCTGGTTGGCATCGACATATTCCACCACGCCTTCCCCTTCGGCATTGATCAGCATGCGGGAATCACGGGCCACCTTGCCTTCCAGTCCGGTGCCGACGATAGGACTGGAGGGTTTGATCAGGGGTACCGCCTGACGTTGCATGTTGGAGCCCATGAGCGCCCGGTTGGCGTCATCGTGTTCCAGGAATGGAATGAGGGACGCGGACACTCCGACAATCTGGTTGGGGGCGACGTCCATATAATCGAGTTCATCCGGGCTAAGCACCGGAAATTCACCGTGTTCTCTGGATTTGATACGGTCCGAAAGAAACCCGCCTTTGGGATCCAGGGGGGCATTGGCCTGGGCGATACGCATGTCATCCTCGCCTTCGGCGGAGAGAAATTCCACCTGCCCCTTGACATCCACCTTGCCACTGATCACGCGGCGATAAGGCGTCTCCAGGAACCCCATCTTGTTGACCTTGGCATGTACGCAAAGGGTACTGATCAGACCGATGTTCGGACCTTCCGGGGTCTCGATGGTGCACAGACGTCCGTAGTGGGAGTAATGCACGTCACGGACTTCAAAACCGGCCCGTTCCCTTGACAAACCTCCGGGACCGAGGGCGGAAATCCGCCTTTTGTGCGTGATTTCGGAAAGCGGATTGGTCTGGTCGAGAAACTGGGACAACTGGCTGGTTCCGAAAAAGGAGTTGATCACGGAGGAAAGGGTCCTGGCATTGATCAGATCCACCGGGGTGAACACCTCATTGTCCCTGACATTCATCCGCTCGCGGATCGTGCGGGCCATCCTGGCCAATCCGACCCCGAACTGGGCGAAAAGCTGTTCGCCCACCGTTCGTACGCGACGGTTGCTGAGGTGGTCTATGTCATCGATCTCCGCATGCTGGTTGATGAGCTTGACCAGGTATTTGACGATGGCAATGATATCCTCTTTGGTCAATACCAGGGTCTCCTCGTCAATCTGGAGTCCCAGCTTGCGGTTGATCTTGTACCGGCCTACATCTCCGAGGTTGTACCGCTTGTCCGAGAAAAACAACTTGTCGATGATGCCCCGCGCCGTCTCCTCATCAGGGGGATCGGTGCCGCGCAATTGCCGGTAGATGTGCGTGACCGCTTCCATCTCCGAACTGGAGGGATCCTTCTGCAGGGTATTGTATATGATGGCGTAGTCCTCTTCGACATCTTCCTTCTGCAGGATGATGGTTTTGCACTCCGCCTCCAGGATCAGGGCAATATTGTCTTCATCCAGGACAATGTCCCTCTCCAGGATGATTTCGTTACGCTCGATCGTGACCACCTCACCGGTATCCTCATCCACGAAATCCTCCGTCCAGCTGCGCAGTACCCTGGCAGCCAGTTTCCGGCCCAATGCCTTTTCAAGGGAAGCCTTGGAAGCGGGTATCTCGTCGGCGAGACCGAACAGATCCAGGATCGCCTTGTCCGTGTCATATCCGATAGCACGGAGCAATGTGGTCACCGGAAATTTCTTCTTCCGGTCGATGTAGGCGTACATCACGTTGTTGATGTCGGTGGCAAATTCCATCCACGCGCCTTTGAACGGAATCACCCTGGCCGAAAAGATCTGGCTGCCATTGGGGTGGAAGCTCTGCCCGAAGAATACGCCCGGGGAGCGGTGCAGCTGGGAAACGATGACGCGCTCGGCCCCGTTGATGACGAAGGTGCCCTTGGGCGTCATATAGGGGATATTGCCGAGGAAGACATCCTGCACAATCGTCTGGAAGTCAATATGTTCCTCGTCATTGCAGGAAAGCTTCAGCTTGGCTTTGAGCGGAACACTGTAAGTCAGACCTCGCTGCATGCATTCCTCGATGGAATACCGGGGCGGGTCGATGAAATAGTCCTGAAACTCCAGCAGGAAGATATTCCGGGCATCGCTGATCGGGAAGTTTTCCTGAAATACCTTGTAAAGACCTTCACTGATCCTGTTTTCAGGGGTGGT
>CAYYGN010000006.1:91007-108394 GCA_964471595.1 uncultured Saprospiraceae bacterium | reverse complement strand
ATGATCGAAGCTCCGTAGGAGCGACACCATGACAAAATGTACCGCTCCTCGAAGCGCATGACCGTCATCAGGCATGTGGGCATCCGGCTCCGGAGCCGGGCGGTCACTGCCCCTGCTGCGACCTGACGGCCCGGCCCGGCTGAAGCTGCCGTCTGCCAAACAGAAACGCCCCGGCCAAAACCGGGGCGCCTCTTTAACCATGAAAAAGTAAATAACCGCTCCAAAGTTAAGCGATTATGTCCAAATCGTTAACACCTTATTACCTGTACGGGATGCATGGTCCCCCTTTCGCGGCCGGGAATCACTCACCATCACCGAAATACCGGGCAATCTCCTCAAACCCAAAACGTGCATGAGCAATGCACGTTTTGCCCTCCGGTCCAGACGAAGCTGGCTTGTCTGGATCAAGGAGCGGACGAAACCCGCTCCACAAGCGGGTTTGGGAAGACGCTTTGGTCTTCCTCCCCGATCCGGGTTAATCCAGGTGGGAGACACGGCGCTTTGAGCGCCATCGTCTCTCCCCAGATATTGAACGTGAATGAATTTCTTCCAATGAATAATTCGGTTCATTCACGCTCAATCGGGCGTAAGATGCAGACAAGCAGCGCTTCGTCGGCACGCTTCGCGCAAAAAATGCTAATGTATTTTTTGGGTTAAAGTGGAATGCGGCGGGACCCTCCAGCCTCCCAATCACGCTTCAATGCAGTCCGCTCCATACAGGCATGGAACGCCAACCACCCACGATCCCGCGGTTGGTGATCTGCTCCTGGTCCCCACCGTAAAGGAGGTAGCCCCTGGAAGGCGGCATTCCGGAAATCCGGTAAAACAGCTCGAGGTTGTCAAACCACGAACTTTGCATGGTGCGGCCAGACTTGATCTCTATCGCCATCAAATTCCCCCCTTCCTCAATGACAAGATCTATCTCATGCCCCACATTGTCCCTCCAGAAATAACACTGGGGACGAAATCCTCTATGATGATACTGCTTCAAAGTTTCTACCACCACCATGTTTTCAAACAAAGCTCCGGTCAGAAAATGTGACTTCAATTGTTCCTGACTTCGAATGCCCAACAAGGCACATGCAAGCCCGGGATCATAAAAATATATCTTGGGGGTTTTGGTCAACCGCTTGTTGTAATTCCGGTAATACGGAGGTAGCCGGAAAGCCACGAAGCTTGTCTCCAACAGTGAAAACCAGCGCTTGACCGTATTGGCATCTACACCGGCCTCCACAGAAATGGCGCTTTGATTGAAAACCTGACCGACTCTCGCAGCACACAACCGGAGAAAAAGCTGGAATTTGCCCAGATCAGTGACATTAAGCAACTGCCTGACATCCCGTTCGACATAGGTTTCTATATAGGAAGGATAAAAATCACCAGGCTCCATCTCCTGGTCATAAATCCTGGGATAAGCCCCTTTGATCAGGAAAGACTCGTAATCCAAAGGCAACAACCCAACCGGCTTCAGCTCTTCCTGTGACAGAGGCAGGAGATGGAGATTGGCCGTTCTCCCCGCCAGACTTTGACTGATCCCGGCTGAAAGCAGAAAGTTTTGCGAACCCGTCAGGACATATTCTCCATTCTTTCGGGATTCGTCTACCAGCACCTGAATGCAGGATAAAAGATCCGGAGCATGTTGCACTTCATCAATGATCACCCCTGGCGGCAAATGCCTCATGAATCCCATCGGATCCTGCCTGGCGAACAAACGCGACTCCAGATGCTCCAGGTTGACGTAATGGTAATCCTGAAAAACGCTTCGCGCCAATACCGTCTTGCCCGATTGCCTGGGTCCCGTAATCCAGATCACAGGCATTTTGCCGGCCAACTGCCGGAGCTTTGGTGCCAATAACCGGGGTATCATGCCCCAAAAATACTGAATTTTTACAAATTCGACACGGCATTCCGGATATGTAAGAAATGGGGTGAGACCATTATTTTCCCCACAAACGAACTGAGGCACCCGGCCAAAGTCTCCTCACCATCAGCCATCCCTGTCCCGGACTGCACGACCTATAAATGAAGGCCCGACCGGGATTGGCCCATTGAAGTCAACCCTGTAATACCCTCCGCATCGTCTCCCCAATAATGGCGGGGGATTCGACCACGTGAATGCCGCATTCGCGCATGATCTTCATCTTGGCCGCAGCCGTATCGTCGGCCCCCCCGATGATGGCGCCGGCATGACCCATCGTCCGGCCGGCCGGGGCCGTCTGCCCGGCGATGAAACCCACCACCGGCTTTGTACCGTGGTCGCGGATCCAGCGTGCCGCATCGGCCTCCATGCTGCCTCCGATCTCGCCGATCATGATGATGCCGTCCGTCTCCGGATCATTCATGAGCAATTCCACGGCTTCTTTGGTTGTCGTGCCGCAGATCGGGTCGCCCCCGATACCGATACAGGTGCTCTGCCCCATCCCGGCTTTGGTGACCTGGTCCACCGCTTCGTAGGTCAGTGTCCCCGAACGCGAAATGATACCGATGCGTCCCTTGCGGTGGATGAAACCGGGCATGATGCCCACCTTGGCTTCATCCGGCGTGATGATACCCGGACAGTTGGGCCCGATCAGGCGGCAGTCGTATTGCCGGATATAGGCCTTGGCCCTCACCATGTCCTGCACCGGAATACCCTCCGTGATACAGACGATCACCCGGATACCCGCCTCGGCGGCTTCCATGATGGCATCGGCCGCGAACCCGGGTGGTACGAAAATGATGCTCACATCGGCCTTTACCTCACGGACGGCATCGGCCACCGTGTTGAAAACGGGAAGGTCCAGATGGGTCGTCCCTCCCTTGCCGGGTGTGACGCCGCCCACAACCGGTGTGCCGTAGGCGATCATCTGCTCGGCGTGGAACGTACCTTCCTTTCCGGTAAATCCCTGGACAATGACCCGGGAATGCTTATTGACAAGTACAGACATGGTAAGGGTATATGGTTTGGAAAAAGGACCGCGAAAATACGGGTCTCCCTATTCTTTGACGATGAAAATGTCCTCGTCCGCGCGCTTCATGAAATAGTGCTCGCGGGCATATTTCTCGGGATTCCGGCTGATCTCTTCCTGTTCGCGTTTGACCTCCCCGATGAGGCGCTCGTAGTCCTGCTTCTCTTCCTCAAGCCGGGCAATGTCGTTATTCAGGCTTTCCTGGCTGACGAGGCGGCTCCTGTCCAGGAAAATGACCCAGATCAGGAACAGCACAGAGACCCGGATATACCGGTTTTTCCATCCCTTGATAGCCAGGTGACGGAGGTAGGAAAGATACGAGGGATCGTGGCGCATGGTCAGGGGATTATCGGGTGAACAAAGAAGGTCCGGGATAAAGGGCGGCGTCGCCCAGATCTTCTTCGATACGCAGCAACTGGTTGTATTTGGCGACGCGGTCGCTGCGGGAGGCGGAACCGGTCTTGATCTGGCCGGTATTGAGCGCCACGGCCAGGTCGGCAATGGTGGTGTCTTCCGTCTCTCCGCTCCGGTGGCTGATCACGGCCGTATAGGCATTGCGATGGGCCAGGCGGACGGCGTCCATGGTTTCTGTCAGCGTGCCGATCTGATTGACCTTGACGAGGATCGAATTGGCCACACCCCGGTCAATACCCTGTTGCAGGCGCCCGGTATTGGTGACAAAGAGGTCGTCGCCGACCAACTGGATCTTTTGTCCCAAACGCTGGGTGAGGGATTCCCATCCGGCCCAGTCATCCTCGTGCAGGCCGTCCTCGATCGAATAAATCGGGTATTTGCGGCACCACTCCTCCCAGAAACCGACCAACTCTTCCGAGCTGAGCCGCTTGCCACCGGACTTGTGGAAATGGTAGCATTTCAATTCCTCGTCATAAAATTCGGAGGCGGCCGCATCCATGGCGATGACCATATCCTCCCCGGGGCGGAAACCGGCTTTTTCAATGGCGGTCAGGACCATTTCAATGGCTTCTTCATTGGAAGAAATGCCGGGGGCAAATCCGCCCTCATCGCCGACATTGGTCGTATAGCCTTTGGCTTTGAGGACTTTTTTCAAATGGTGAAAGGTCTCCACGCCCATGCGCAGCCCTTCGCGAAAACTCGTCGCGCCCACCGGCATGACCATGAATTCCTGGAAATCGATCCCGTTATCGGCATGACTGCCGCCATTGAGGATGTTCATCATCGGCACCGGCATGACATGGGCATGGACCCCGCCGATGTACCTGTACAGGGGAAGGTCAAGTTCAACGGCGGCCGCCCGGGCCACCGCGAGGGATACGCCGAGCATGGCGTTGGCGCCCAGACGGGATTTGTTGGGCGTGGCGTCCAGTTCGATGAGCGCCTGGTCGATGCTCATTTGGTCCGTGATCTCCATCCCCATGATCTCGTCGGCGATCTCTTCTTCGACATGGGCGGAGGCATTCATGACGCCTTTGCCGAGGTAGCGGGTGTCGTCGTTGTCGCGCAACTCGACAGCCTCGTGTTTGCCGGTGGAAGCGCCTGAAGGCACGGCGGCGCGACCAATGGCGCCATCCTCGGTCAGCACCTCCACTTCCAGGGTGGGATTGCCGCGGGAATCCAGAATTTCACGGGCAATGATGTCGATGATCTCGCTCATGCGGTAAGGGTTGGGGCCGTCGCGGTTTTGGATTGCCGGATACGGGACAAAAACTCGTCAAAGAGGTAGCGGGCGTCATGGGGACCCGGGGATGCCTCAGGGTGGTATTGCACCGAGAAGGCATTGTGGTGGGTGGCCCGGAATCCCTCGACGGTGCCGTCATTGAGGTTGACATGGGTGGTCATGACGAGACCGCTGTTCCGCTTGATGGACTCGGGATCCACTCCGAAGCCGTGGTTTTGACTGGTGATCTCGGCCAATCCCGTCCCGAGGTTTTTGACGGGATGGTTGATGCCCCGATGGCCGTGGTGCATCTTGTAGGTCGTCAGGCCGAGGGCCAACGCCAGGATCTGGTGTCCCAGACAAATACCGAACAGAGGACGTCCGTCCTCCAGGATGGCCCGGGTGGTAGTGATGGCGTAATCCATGGCGGCGGGGTCGCCGGGTCCGTTGGACAGGAAAAAGGCATCCGGCTGCCAGGCGTTCAATTCGGCCATCGTGGTACGGGCCGGAAAGACCTTGAGATAGCACCCCCGATGCGTGAGCTGGGAGAGGATACTGCGTTTGACCCCGTAGTCGAGCACCGCCACTTTGAAGGGGCTGGCCGGATCACCCAGAAAATAAGGCTCGACCGTCGTGACCGTGGACGAAAGTTCGAGACCGGCCATTGAAGGGGCCTGAGCAAGACGCGCACGCAATACCTCCAGGTCATTTGTCTCACTGGAAATCAGGGCGTTCATGGCGCCTTTGCTGCGGATGTGCCGTACGAGAGCCCTCGTGTCGACCCCGGTAATGCCGGTGAGCTCTTGTTGCTCAAGCCACGTCTGCAGGTCCTGATCGGCCAGTTCCCGGGAGTACACGGGCGTGAATTCACGGGTCACCAACCCCGCAATCCGGATCCGGTCGGATTCCGACTCGCTGAATCGCACGCCATAATTGCCAATATGGACATTGGTCATTACCATGATCTGGCCGGCGTAGGAAGGGTCGGTAAAAATTTCCTGGTATCCGGTCATTCCGGTGTTGAAGCAGATCTCGCCGACGGTGGTCCCGATCTTGCCGGCCGGCCGGCCATAAAACACCGTGCCGTCATCAAGCAGGAGAACAGCGCGGGTCATGGGGGTAGAGGTCATGCCGCTGGTTTGCGCGCAAAGATAGGGAATGACCACAAACCCGCCTTTCATCGGGCACGATATTGGCATTGGGAGTAGCGGTACGCTTTTATGACCCGACGACGCCTTACCCTCCTGATCCTGTCCCTCAAGCTGGGCCTGGCCACCGTCCTTATCTGGCAGGCCTTTTCCGGCATGACAGACCCCACCCCGGTCGAGCTCGGGCGGGCATTCTGGACCTATGTCCTGATCGGGTTCGGCGCTCAACTGGTGGATGGCGCCATCGGGATGGCCTATGGCGTCACCTGCTCGGGCATCTTGTTGGGGACGGGCGTCCCCCCGGCCCTGGCATCTGCCGGCATCCACACGGCGGAGGTTTTCACGACAGGTGTGTCCGGCCTTTCCCACCTCCATTTCAGAAATGTGGACAAAACCCTGCTCCTGAAGCTGGCCATCCCCGGTGCGGCGGGCTCGGCAATGGGCGCATGGTGGCTTTCCCAGCCGGAGACGGGTGCCTGGCTGAAGCCCTGGATCGCACTCTATCTGATGGCCATCGGGGGGCGGTTGTTGTTCCGATCCATCGGGAAGCAGAGGCCGGGCGCGGGGTCGGTCCGCTATCCGGGCCTGTTGGGATGGGCCGGAGGTACGCTGGACGCCATAGGCGGTGGCGGCTGGGGGCCCATTGTGACATCTACCCTCCTCCACACCGGCCAACCGGCCCGCACGGTCATCGGCACGGTGAATACCGCCGAATTCTTTGTGACATTGGCGGGCACGGGCGTGTTTGTCATGCTGATCGGTGTGGGCAGTTGGCAGATCGTGCTGGGACTGATGGCCGGCGGTGTCCTGGCCGCACCATTGGGTGCTCTGCTGGTCCAATGGATCCCCCATCGCGTGCTCGTGGGTATCGTGGGTATCGTCCTCATCCTCGTATCCGCAGGGACGGCCTGGCATTCCTGGACCCATTGAACATGGCCCTTTGACCAGGTCCGATGCCATTTGGGTGTAAACCGCCTGACAAAAACCTTTGGGTGGGATGATCCCTGTCATTGGTCAGGACACGGGAATGGCGGTACTTCGCCATTGCAACAACCTCCTCCGCCATGAGACAGGACATGCCGGTTACGGCCTTTATGACCCGACGGGTGGCCAGCCTGACGCCCTCAGACGACCTCGATCAGGTGCGACGCCTCCTGGAAGATGCCGGATTTCACCATATCCCCGTGTTGGCAGACAATCGCCTCGTGGGCATCCTCAGCTATACGGATTACATCCGTGCCATCCACGAAAATTTCCGCCGGAGTGAAAAGCCCGATGTCAGCGAGAAGCGCCTCCATAACCTGCATGTCCGGGACATCATGACCCCCGATCCGGTGACTTTGAAACCCGGTGATCCCCTGCGCAGGGCCCTCCGGTTGTTCAGCGACTATCCCTTTCATGCCTTGCCGGTCGTGGACGAAAACGGTGGATTACTCGGCATGGTCACGACGACGGATGTGATGAAATTCCTGGAAGGCACCCTTGCGCCCGACCCTTCGTATGATCCTTTGGGCGACGAGTCCACTCAGGCGGAACGGTAGGGCACCTCATGCCAGCCCTTCTCATGGGGCCCGAGGAACAGTCGCGCATAAATCCGGAAGACTGCCAATCCATCGAGGATCAGGGTCAGCCCGATAAGAAATGTGAGCACATACTGGTTTTCCCGCACATGCCCGAGGATCAGGTCCTCTCCGATGAATGTCGGCGTGATGGGGAATCCCACCATGCCGAGGCAGGCCACCAAAAACAACGCTGCCAGGCGGGGATGCTCCAGGGAATAGCCGCGAAACCGGTCAATCACGGTGGAAGCTCCCCCTTTTTCGAGTCGCCGGAACGTCCAGAATCCGATGATCGCCGACAAGGAAATCCCGCTGTAAAACAGTAAAACCTGGAAAGGGTCGAATTGCTCGTTGTAGGCAATGGCCAACCCGACAAACAGTTGGCTGACGATGGTCAGCATCCAGGCATTGCGCGCTCTGTTGCGCTTGACAAAGGCCTTGAGCACCAACAGCAGGCTCACGGCGGCGAGAAGGACGGGCATGGAGGCCAACAGCGCATAAGGAATGTCATTCCGGTTGAAGGCACCCCACACACCGATGGCATACAGCGGCACAAAAACCCAGACGGCGCCTTTGGCCGTGAGAAAGCGGATGTGGTTGCCTGCGGATTTAAGGGGATGCCACAACCAGCGATGCATGTTCCTGTCCAGGTTCCATTCCTTCAGGCTCATCACATAGACCGTCAGGCGGATGCGGTCCCACAGGGAATTGGCTTCCTGGCGGGCGGGCGGGATGAAATGAAAGAACTGGTCGTGAATGAGGTAACTGAGGATGGAAGGAGAGACCAGCAATTGGTAGGTGCGCAGGAAAGCGTGGCCGGCAAAATGCACCAGGGCCAGAGTGTGCCAGCCTGCGGCCACTTCGATCACCATGATCCCGATCTGGGCTGCGGAAGAATAGGCGATCTGGGATTTGACGGAGGGTTGGACGCGCGCCGTCAAAGTGGCCATCACGGCCGTCAGGGCGCCGATCCCGCCCACCAGCCAACGAAAGGCCGTTTGGTCATCCCACAACGGAAAGGTCCTCATCAATAAAAACAATCCGATGTGGACCGACAGTGACCCATAAAAAATGGCGCTGGAAGAAGTGGGGCCCTCCATGGCGCGCGGCAGCCAGGAGGTGAACGGAAATTGGGCGGATTTGACCAATGCGACCAGGATGAAGGTCGCCGGAATGGCTATCTGAAAAAACGGGTCCGAGATATCCGGACCAGGCTGTTGGTGCAGGGCCGAGAAGGTCATGCTTGTCCCGAAATAATGATGGCACAGCCAAATCGCAAAAAGCAGAAATACATCGGCCACCCGGTACAAAGAGACGACCTTGAGGGCGTTTTTTACGGGCAAGTAGCGATGCCGGTAAAAGGCGATGAGAAAAAAGGACGTAATACCGATGAATTCCCAACCGATCAGCAAGGTTTCAAAATTGCCTGCAAAGGCAATAACAGTCAGGCCCAGATAAAAGAAAAGGATATTGGCAAAAAATCGTTTGAATCCTCGTTCCCGGTGCAGATAAGTCCGGCTGAACCACAATATGGCAAACGAGATCAGTACCATTACCGAAAAATAGACGGCAGAAGTGGCATCCATATAAAAATCAATGGAAAAATGCCCGTCTCTGGCATGGTACAATGGCAACCAGGAACCATGAACCGAAGGAGTACCATCCATTATCCATCCGGTTAGGGCGAAGAGAAAGACAGCGCTTTGCGCCATCAGGGTAATAATGGCCGTCCAAAAAACAGCCTTTTCCCTATTGTTGGAAAGGAAAAGCGTCGTCAAAAATCCGGCCAACGGGATCAGGATGATCAGCGGCAATAATTCAGCAGTCAGGGACATACTTTGGGATTCACGTTGTGGGACGAACAGGTTTTTTCAAAACATGCACCGGCAGGTTTTCGCGGGTGGCATCGACGATGGCATTGGTCACCATTTCTTTGGCCGATCGGATCAGGTCTTCCATATTTCCGACTTCGGTGACCTGGTCCCAAATGGGTTCATAGAGAATAAACTGCCCTTCACGCAGCAAATGAAAGGTGCCGTTGGACGGATCAATGGCCACCATCAGCACCCATTCCTTTTCGAACCAGGCATACAGCTCCGGCAGTTGGCGGATGGTGCGCAACACGACTTCCGGATGGTGCTCGACAAGGATCAGCAGACGGATGGGATCATGGACCTCAATCATCTGGAGGGGCAGGCCCGGGCGCAGATCCCCGTCACTGCTGTTGGACACGCCAATCAACCCCATGACATGGTGCGGCAGTTTGGTACCGGCGCCGAGACGCTCGTTGTCCACCCTTGAAAAATAGTACTCGAGATTGATGCCCCCGCAGACGGTCGGAAGTGGTTTGATGACCTCCAGCAAATAGCGGCCATCGGGATCCTGGCGATGGTCATAGGAATTCATGAAAGCCCTGCGATCCAGAAACAATCCCCGGGTGAGCCGACGGTGCCCGACAAAACACAGGGCGTTCGTTCCATGACCGAGTTCCGGCCGCGGTTCGAAATAAGAAACCGACCGGCGCCGGATAGCTTCTCTCACTTTTTTTCGGTCGGCCCGGGTGTTGATGGAGGCAAAGCGCCTTGAGCGTTCACGGGCATTGTGATCAAGCGCCTCTTCGAAGACCGCCGCATTGCGACCATGGTCCTTCGACCATAATTCCCCCAATTCGCGGACATCATAAAAAGCGATCTCATCCGATGCCGTATCGTGCAGGGCGCCGACAAAACGCGTGGTGGCGGGAAGGGACAGCCCCCGTTCGTCCAGTCGTTGCCGCACCTCCGGGTGATTGGCCATAAAGGCAAATACCCGCGCATTGACCGACCCGGGACGGCCGCTGCACGCCCCGCAATCATGGGCGCCATGATGGGGATTGTTGGCGCTGCTGGAGCCATGTCCCACCACATACACGATCGACGCAAAATCGGTGGTCAAACCGATGCCCCGCAACAGGTTTTCCACACGCTCGGCCATTTCCGGCACCGTAAAGCCGACCTGACAACCGTTTTCTTCGGGTTCATGACCCCGGTGTTCAATATGCAGGGCCGCATCCTGGTACATGTGGGAAAAGGCATCCGATATCGCGGGTTCCATTTTTGGTCGGAAAAGGTCCAGCAACAATTTGACCGCTGCCCAAAGCCCCAGGGAAAGGGCAATGACAAATCCGGAGAGAATGGAGTGACTCCGACTGGTGTGCAGGATTTGTTTTTTGCGATGACCCCGGCCGGGCTCTTCGACGATGAGATGACGGGGCGTGACGGGAGCGGGGCACAATTTTTCCACAAATTTTCCGCCGGCCGGCCGGAAATAAAAGGATACGCCAAAAAATCCCGGCGCTCCTAATGTCTCTGCGTCGGGATCCACCTGCTCCAAATGCCTGCGCAGGGAATCCTCCCGTTCGTCGATACAAAAAATGGCCTGAAAGGATTTCCGGCCACCGGATTCCTCCTCTTCCGGCTCTGACGCCCTCAAGCGCTGGACATGGCGCAATCCGCCCAGTACTTCGTCATAGTAACTCCATTCGAAGGCATCCTGCCAGATCATCCGGACCTGGTCGAATTCCGTCACGACATAAGGTTGGTGAAAATCAACCGGCGGATGCGGACAGCCTGCGGCGATGGGCGACCACCGATCGTTGCCCAGTGTCCGGTCAAGGGCATCGATTTCCAGCAGACATTCCACCATGACCAGATCATGCAGTGAAATTTGCTTGGGGTACAAAAGCGTGTCGGGATGGGACTCCACCGTAGCGACCATCCCCGACCATCCTTTGTGGGCGAATTGTTGGTCAAACAAATAATTTTCAAAATAATCGACATCGCCCACCAGGATGTTCAGAAGGTCCGCCATGGTGACACTTGTATCCTGCAAAAGCCTGCGGGCCCTCTGGGTGTGAAAAAAGGAGGCAAACCCTTTTTCATCGAGCAATCGCAAGGCGGGAAGAAGTCCTTTGTCCTCAAACGGAAAATGCCAGGACGCAACACCCTGGTCCAGGTAGGCGCCCGTGATCCGGAACAACAAGGGATGGACCAGATTGTCGAGATCCGTTTTCCACTTCCATTTCCAAAGGGCACGCAGACGGCCAACGACCGGATCAAACGGAGCGTCATACGTCTTCCTGAGAACGCGTTCCATCCAAAGTTCCTGCCCCGACGGCCCGTAGCGGTCGTTGATGACCTGCTCGAGAACCGGCAGCCGAATGCGGCCTGTCTCATAGAGCTTGCGGTACTCCTGGAGGGAAAGGGTGACCTGATAGCCAAACAGATGGGAAGCCTGGAAAATGGCCTCGTAAAAGGGCTGGTCCTGAAAAGCGTGCAGGCTGTTGTGATGGACAAAGTCCTTGAGGGGGGTTTGCGAAGGCAGATAATGCCGCAAAGCGTCAAGAGCCCGTTCGGTATCGAATGCTGCTGGTTGTTTCATTTTTCGGATTTGACCGGGGAGGATGGAATTTCCATTGGCCGGTAACCGGCTTTTTCACGGGAGGCGGTGATCAACCACTTTGCATCAGCGCAAGGGAATGGGTAAATCCCACCTGCAGGGTGTGGTTTTGCTCTACCTGAAATCCATTGGGCCGAAAAACGGTTTGAAGCATGTAACCCAGCTCCAGTCGCCCCGCTTTCGGGATCTGGTAACCAAGCGCGAGATAAGCGCGATTCTGATCGAAGACGTTGGCGGCTACTTTTCTGCCGAAGTTGACCATCAATTCATCATAGACCGCGAGATATAAACGCCCCGCCTGCACGTCCTTACCCCTAAGGGGGATGGCCACGCGATTGAGCACCCGCGCCCGGTTGGTATATGCCCATGAGTAGGCCACAGGGTCATCCGGATCGTCGACCAACCTGGGCAGGTCGGACCAGCGTTGCTCCAGGCGCAAACGATTGGTCCACTCCAGACGACCTTGCTTCTGTCGCCATTGCACTTGTTGCCATAGGCGATGCTCCGGGAAGGTGGCGGGAACGGGGAAAGCCCCATAGGGATAGGTCTCGACAAAACCGTATCCCAACGTTGTGGAAAGGGAAGTGCCCCATTTCCGCGTGAGGCCTGTTCTCAACAGGAGTTGCTGGGGCTTTGCACCCAAAGCGGCCCTTCGCCATTGCGCTTCCATATGCAGCGACCACGGCCCCTTGAGCGGATGATCCCCGAAGTACATGAACCACGCGTGCGACTGGTCGGCCCGGACCCTCGGTGTTGTCTGGGTCTGCGCCGGTGTGACACCCGTGAGGCCCGACAGAAGGCCCAGGATCAGTACGGTTCCATGAAACGGTAATTTTCTCATGACAAGCGGGTTTTGACGGACATCCATTTTACGCGCGCGGCGGATTTGTATCCCGACAAAGGTTTGTGCTCATGCAACCCCGTGATTTCCATGGTACCGCCACTGCGCCGGTAGTCCTGCCGGAAATGCTCCAGGTTTTCCATCACGGAATGATCCACCAGACGGGTTCGGGAAAGGTCAACCGTAATGTGCAAACCCTGTGGAATGGCTTCCAGTTTTTGCCGGATTCCCAGCCAATTGGTGAAAACGGCCGACTGCGCGATCTCCACCAGATAATGCCCGTCCTCGAACGAGACAGAGACCGGCGCCCGGAGAAGCGCTTTAAAGGGCAGTCCGTTGATGATATGGATAATGATCTTGAGCAACATCCCGGCCGCAATGCCAATCAGCAGATCTTCGTACAACGTGAAAAATATGGTAACCAGAAAAATCGCCAGCTGTTCTTTACCGATCCGGAAAATGTGGACAAATTCCAGAGGATGAGCCAGCTTGATCCCCACAGTGATCAACATGGCAGCCAGCGCCGTGTTGGGGATCATCTCGATCAAAGGGCTGGCCAGCAACACAAACCCCAGGATAAAGGCGCCGTGAAAAAAATTGGCCCACCGGGTACGAGCCCCGTTGCGGACATTGCTGGAACTCCTGGCCACCTCGGAAATCATCGGCAATCCGCCCAACAATCCGGTGACTACATTGCCCAATCCTACCGCCCACAAATCCCGGTTACTGTTCGACTTTCTCTTCCAGGGATCCAGCATGTCAATGGCCTTTACCGTGAGCAGGGATTCCAGGGAGCCCACGAGAGCAAACATGACGACATATTTGAGAAACAATCCTGTTTGGAAGACTCCGGAAAAATCGGCATTGATTTTCAATACATCGCGCAAATCGCCGGTGTGGACCAGGGCATAATCCGGCTCGGTATGCTGAAAATCCATCAACAATTGGCCTGGTATGGCAATGAGCAACACCACCAGTGGAGCAGGAATCCGTCGCAGCAGGGCCACGGGATTTTTGTCCCAGGAAGTCATGATCCACAGACTGGCGATACCGATCAGGGTGGCTTTGGGATCGAGCAAGTGCAGGTATAGGGGAATGTTGGCCAGCAAAGCGAATGGACTGGCCTGCCGCGTCAGGGCAGGATTGATATCCAACAGCACGGGAATCTGCTTGGCAATGATGATGATGCCGATGGCCGCCAACATGCCATGGATGGCGGAAAGGGGGAAGATATCGGCAAGGCGGCCGAATTTCAATACACCGAACAAGACCTGAAGGAGGCCGGCAGCGACGATGGCCCCCGATGCGAGTTGCCATCCGGTCAGGCCGCCGCCAAAATCATTGACGGCGCTGGCCACGATGACGATCAGACCCGCTGCGGGGCCTTTGATAGTCAATCGCGACCCGGCGATGAGGCTCACCAGCAACCCGCCGGCAACCGCCGTGAGCAGACCGGCGATAGGGGGAAACTCGGAGGCCTTGGCAATGCCCAGGCTGAGGGGCAATGCCAATAGAAATACAATGAAGCCGGACACGGCATCGGTCATTCCGTGTGCTTTCAGTCCGGCAAAGCCCTCTTTGGGCCAATCATTTTCCGAATGGGTGGATTCCATGATCTGAGTGAGGTGGGAAACCTTCCGGCCCTGGCTCGAATGAACCATGCCGGCAGAGCTTCAGGTGAAGGAAAGGGAATGCTTCCTCCCTGTTGCAGCATCGTGCAGACAGGAAGACATGCCGTAAACCGGCTTTCCGTTCAGCTCAGATATCCGGAAAAGGAACCCCAGATCAGCCACAAGGGTGGCCGCACATCAAATTGTCCGAGTCGGGCCTCATAGGCCAAAGCGCGCTCCAGCTTGCGTCGGGCCATTCCATGCAGGCCCTGAAAAAACGGCCAAACACCGGGCAAGGGGCCACTGAAATCCGCACGCACACCAGGAACCGGCGTTTTGTCACCGCCTTCCGGACCTTCCCACCAACCGGGAAGACGCACCCTGCCATTTTCGGATTCGCCCTCGGTCAGCGAGCCGTCCTTCTGGGCAGGCCAGGATGCCCGGCCGGCAAAGTCGGGCCGGATGCCAAGCCCTGTCGCCACCGCGAAGAGAAGAAAAAGGGAAAGCAGACGTCCTTCCGTTCGATCGCGAAATGGGGTCACGGATCAATCAAAGGCACAAATGTAGCCGCCTCTCTGCGGGCCAGTCCATGAGGGCCTTGATAACGAAATGTTAATTAAGGCCCATCCCCGGTCAGGACGAACCCCGGCGTACCAGCCGGAACCCGATATCCCTGCCCATTCCCTGGAAAATGGCCAGATTGATCCATGCCAGGGCCAACTGCTCCAAAAGAACCACCCGGTCATCGCCGCCGAAATCATGACAGGCACCAAACCCGGCATCCATCGCCAACCGGAACACGACGGCTTTGCCCCGGACGCTGTCACCGGCCATGAACATGTCCAGCCGGAACGGTCCGTAATCCGGCTGCTGCATGTTTTCAAATCCGGTTGTGTTGAACGCTTTGACCACTTCGGCGCGGGTCAGTGCGCGAAACGCATGGAATGCCGTCGGGTAGCCTTCGGGCCGGGACCGGACCGCATTGGTAGCGTCTATCAGCACCTTGCCGTTCAAGTCGCCCATGACCTCCGCCAGGGAAAGGGCATGCTCCGGCGGTACGGCGACAAGAACCACATCAGCGGGGCCGACCGCCTCCGCAATGGAATGGGCCGTGATGCCCGGGTAAGCCAGGAGCTCCTGACCCTTGAATTTGACGGTATCCCGGACGCCCAGCCGTATGGTGTGCCCGGCCCGGGACCAGGTAGCCGCAAGGGCGCCCCCTACGTTGCCGGCGCCGACCACCGCGATGGTCAAGGCAGATGTGTTGGTCATGGCGGTCAGGAATTTTTGAATGATCCTGTGTTCATGTTGCAAAATACGGATATGGTGGCCGTCATGGCCGGCAGGGTCTCCATTTCTGCTTCCGTAGCATCTCATGACAAAAGATATCGGTTGGAAAGGCGTTGAAAAAGGGCAAGCCGGCCCGGAAAAAGCCGGATGCATCATCCACCATGACCAAAGACCTGTTTTCGGATCGCGCCGGGCACTATGCCGGATTCAGACCGCATTACCCCGATGCCCTTTACGACTGGCTGCTCGATCATGCCCCCGGGCGAGACACCGCCTGGGATTGTGCGACCGGGAACGGTCAGGTGGCCCGGGCGCTCAGTCCGCATTTCCATGTCGTCGAAGCCAGCGACATCAGCGCGGCACAGCTGGCCCATGCCTGGAAAGACGCGCCGAATATTCGCTATTCCCTCCAGCCCGCCGAACGGACGACATTTCCCGATGCCCGCTTTGACCTCATCACCATCGGACAGGCGCTGCACTGGCTGGATGTGGATGCCTTTCATCGTGAAGTGTCACGAGTGGCACGCCCTGGCGCCCTCCTGGCGGAATGGGGGTATGGCTTGCCTGTCTTTCCCGTAACCGGGATTGCCGAGGCGCTCGACCACTTCTACAGGGAAACCACAGGTCCCTTCTGGGAACCCGAACGACGCCATATTGACGAGCAATACGCCCGACTGCCATTCCCTTTTGTCCCTGTGCCGGCACCTACCTTTTCCATGGAGGCAGAATGGGATTTGAGCCAATTGGGAGGATTTTTGTCCTCGTGGTCGGCAGTCCAGACCTGCGTCCGGCGGACAGGCAAAGATCCGGTACCGGATTTTGTGCAATCGCTCACATCCCTGTGGCCGGACGGAGAAGTGCTTCCCCTGCGATTCCCATTGTTTTTACGTGCCGGTCATGTCACGGGTAAAGGGACGGTGCCCATGCCGGGATAATCCGCAAAGGCTTGTCAGGGCAACGCCTCTCCCTGCAACAGGTATCCGTCCAACACATGGCGGATCTCATGTCCTGCCTGGTGGGTGACGGCCCTCAGCCCGACGCTTCGCGCAGCAGCCGTATTCTCGGGCATGTCATCCATGAATAGTACAGCGGACGCCGGCAATCCTATTTGTTCCAGCGCGTAACGAAAGCACGCTTCGTCCGGCTTGCGCATTCCGATCTCGTGGGAATAAAATACCACATCAAATAAACGCGCCTCGAAATCGGTCAGGCGGTGGACTTCCCGCAAGTGGGTGCGTACCGCCGCGAGATGAAGCGCATTGGTATTGGACAACAACCCGATCCGGAATCGCCGGCGCAGACCGGCCAACCAGTGTAGCCTTTCCGCGGGCATCCCGACAAGCATGGCATTCCACGCCTGGATGACAGCCTCCTCCGGAGTGCCGGATGGCGCAAAGGACAGAATGCCCCGGACAAACATCTCGTCACTCAGGACACCGGTTTCGTATCGCTCCAGCCAGGATTCCCTGTGCAGAAAAGCCATCAATTCCTCCTCGCGGCCCCGGGTGAGCTGTGCGAGCGCGTGCCGGGTAGCGGGAATGTCGAGGTCATAGAGGACATTCCCCAGATCGAACAGCAGGAATTCGGGAAGTACCGGCTTTGCCATGGGTCAAAGGTCTGCCTTTCCTCTTGGTTGCCGTCCGAATTCGACCTCCACCCCCTATCTTTGCCCCCGAAAGCTTCCTGCTTTCGGGCCCTTAGCTCAGTTGGTTAGAGCATCTGACTCATAATCAGAGGGTCGTAGGTTCAAGCCCTACAGGGCCCACTCCTTTCTTTCGGGTCGTAGGCGGAGGACTACTGTCCGACGTCCCGACCGACCGGCATCGGAAAGCCCGAAGGGCGACCGGGGACGGAGCGTCGGGATTCAAGCCCTACAGGGCCCACTCCTTTCTTTCGGGTCGTAGGCGGAGGACTACTG
>CAYYGN010000006.1:25155-90907 GCA_964471595.1 uncultured Saprospiraceae bacterium | reverse complement strand
TTCAAGCCCTACAGGGCCCACTCCTTTCTTTCGGGTCGTAGGCGGAGGACTACTGTCCTGTGTGGTGGCGGTAATACGCGATTTGGAGGTTAATAGAGGTGCCTTTTATTTGAAGGGGACCGCAATACTCAACCAGGGCAGCATGACCACGACATCCATGTCGGGGAATACCGGGATAAAACCACCGAAATCCACCGCCAGTTGACTCCCCATATAGCGGGCTCCGGCGCTGATCATCCCGACAAATTCATCTCCGGTGGCAATGAAATAATTCTCGGACAAAAAGGCCCATTTCCTGCCGGTGCGGGTCATCCCGCTCAGAGAAAAGGTGGGATAATCGGAAAATCCGGACTCCGTCCCGTAACCGTATCCCAGCCCGATCGTGATCTGCCTTTCCCTGGTCCCGAAGGTATTCACCCCGTACAGGATCCCGATGCCTTCCGTATCCTCCCCAATCAGGCCGCCAAGGATGGTCCCGGCCCCGACACTGCCCTTGCCGTTGGGGTAGGCAAAGCTGAATTTGGGTGTCACCCAAACCGGTATGCCTGACGAGACGCCGAAGAAGAACAGAGGAATGAGTCCGGCGCCGATGGTGAAATGATCCGAAAAGGCATAGCTGGCCTGGTTGAAGAGGATCCAGGTATTTTATAATATCCCTCGCCTTTCCGCAATCCATAGCCGCTGGGCCCCCAGAAATGGCGGCTGGCGTGAGGATTTTCCGGCCAGTATTCCCCATTTTTCAACATGCCGCTATCCAGGCGTTTCATGGACTTGACCGACGCCCGCAGGAGCGACAGTTCCCCGATGCCTGTGCGGATGCGCAGATGGGTACTCCCCAGTTCAAGGATCTCGCCCGTGTAGGTATTCCCGTCGGTGGTCTCGATGACCCAGATGGTATCTGTCGGCGTCTGGGCCTGTGCGACGGTTCCTGTCATGGCGATCAGGCAGATAAATGCCAAAAACAGGGAGCGGAACACGGTGGGAAATTTGCGCCTCATGACCTTGGGGATTTGGTCAAAGATAGCAACTGCGAAACAGTTCAACCCACGGTTATTCCCGGACTTGCCGCGACTTTTTGGCCGGAAAAGCCGTACCTTTGCCCCCTCAAAATGACCCGCCATGGTATTTGATCTGGATATGATCCGCGCCACGTACGAGGCCCTTCCCCAAAGGGTGGCTGCCGCCCGTGAAAGGCTTGGACGACCGTTGACACTCACCGAAAAAATTCTGTACGCCCATTTGCATGAGGACTCTCCCCTTCATGCCTATGCGCGCGGAAAGGATTATGTTTTCTTCGCCCCTGACCGGGTCGCGATGCAGGACGCCACCGCACAGATGGCCCTGCTCCAGTTCATGATGTGCGGTCGGGAAAAGACCGCTGTACCCAGTACCGTGCATTGCGATCACCTGATCCTGGCTGAAAACGGCGCCCAAAAGGATCTGGCCCGCAGTCTGGACGCCAATGCCGAGGTCTTCGACTTTCTCGCCTCCGTTTCCAACAAATACGGCATCGGCTTCTGGAAACCGGGCGCAGGCATCATCCACCAGATCGTGCTGGAGAATTACGCTTTTCCAGGAGGGATGATGATCGGTACCGACAGTCATACCCCCAATGCCGGAGGCCTGGGCATGATCGCCATCGGCGTAGGCGGCGCCGATGCCGTGGATGTCATGACGGGAATGGCCTGGGAATTGAAAATGCCCAAATTGATCGGCGTCAAACTGACCGGTCGCCTGAATGGCTGGACCTCCCCCAAAGATGTCATTCTCAAAGTGGCCGGCATCCTCACCGTCAAAGGCGGAACAGGGGCCATCGTGGAGTATTTCGGACCCGGCGCCGAGTCCATGTCCTGTACGGGCAAAGGAACCATCTGCAACATGGGGGCCGAAATCGGAGCGACGACCTCCACCTTCGGGTACGACGCCTCCATGAGCCGCTACCTGCGGGCCACCGGCCGGGAAGCGGTTGCCGAACTGGCCGACGGCATCCGGGAACATCTCACCGGAGATGCCGATTGCTATGCCCAACCGGAAAAATATTTTGACCAGGTCATCGAGATCGATCTTTCCACACTCGAGCCGCACATCAATGGCCCGTACACTCCGGACCTGGCCTGGCCCATCAGCCGGTTTGCCGCAGCGGTCCGTGAAAACAGCTATCCCCAAAAACTCGAGGTCGGCCTCATTGGCTCCTGTACCAACTCGTCCTACGAGGATCTGGACCGCGCCGCTTCGGTAGCCCGCCAGGCCGTGGCCAAAAAACTGAAAGTCAAATCCGAATTTACGGTCACCCCCGGTTCGGAGCAGATCCGGTTTACCGTCGAGCGCGACGGCCAACTCGATGCCTTTGAAAAAATAGGCGGTGTCGTTCTGGCCAATGCCTGCGGACCCTGCATCGGACAGTGGGCCCGCCACACTGATGATCCCGATCGCGCCAACTCCATCATCACTTCCTTCAACCGGAATTTTTCCAAGCGCAACGATGGCAATCCGCAGACGCGTTCCTTTGTCGCCTCGCCGGAAATTGTCACCGCCATGGCCATTGCCGGAGATCTGACCTTTAATCCCCTCACCGATACCCTGGTCAATGAAGACGGGCAAACGGTGAAACTCGATCCGCCATCCGGCGTCGAATTGCCTCCAAAAGGATTTTCCGTGGAAGACGCCGGATTCCAGCCACCTGCTCCCAAAGGAAGCGGCATTGAGGTCAAGGTGGCCCGTGATTCCATTCGCCTGCAACTCCTCGAACCCTTTACCCCCATCACGGCTTCGCAACTCGAGAACATGCGGATCCTGATCAAGGCCAAAGGAAAGTGCACCACCGATCACATCTCAATGGCAGGTCCCTGGCTTAAATTCCGCGGCCATCTCGACAATATTGCCAACAATTCCTTCATCGGCGCCATCAACGCTTTCAACGATGAAACCAACCGGGTAGCCAATTTTGTCCAGGATGCCTCTATGGCCGAATTCCTGCCGGTACCTGATTCGGCCCGCAAATACAAGGCGGCAGGAATCGGCACCGTCGTATTCGGGGAAGAGAACTACGGTGAAGGATCCAGTCGGGAACACGCCGCCATGCAACCCCGCTTTCTGGGCGTGAAGGCCGTCGTCGTCAAATCCTTTGCCCGGATCCACGAAACCAACCTCAAAAAGCAGGGACTTCTCGCCCTTACCTTTGCCCTACCCCAGGATTACGACCGCATCCGCCAGGATGACCTGATCGACATCCGGGGGTTGGAAACCATGCAACCCGGCCATCCGCTTACCATGGTGCTTCGCCACGCCGATGGTACGTCCGAAGAGATCGCCCTGCATCACACCTACAACGAGGCCCAGATCTCCTGGCTTCGCGCGGGATCGGCGCTCAACAAAATCCGCCAGGACCTCGGCCAGATGTGACCTGTACAGTGACTCATCCCAACAGGCGACCGGTACCGGTCGCCTGTTTTTTTTTCGGCACGGGACGTGAGCACCCGGAGGTCACATTATTCCCCATTGTCTATATTTGACAACTCAAAACCCCCTAATCGTCAGATCATGTGGAATGAATTCAAGTCCTTCATCCTCCGGGGCAATGTCCTCGAACTCGCCACGGCCGTCATCGTTGCCGGCGCTTTTGGTGCCGTTGTTTCATCCTTTACCAACGATGTCATCCTGCCCCCGTTGGGCCTCCTGCTGGGCGGGGTCAATTTCAGTGACCTCGCCTTAACGCTCAAAGCGGCCGAAATGGGCACCGATGGCGCCATTATTGCCCCGGCCGTCACCCTCAATTACGGCGCCTTTCTCCAATCCATCATCGACTTTCTGATCATCGCTTTTGCCATTTTCATGGTCATGAAAGCTTATGAAAAGACCCAAAAGAAAAAAGAGGTAGCTCCGGCGGCTCCGGCTGGTCCCAGCACCGAAGATTTGCTCACCCAGATCCGGGATTTGTTGAAAAAATAATTCCTTCAAACCACAAAAAAGGCCCCCCGAAAGGAGGGCCTTTTTTTGCTTTGTCAACAGGCCTCATTGGCCGAGTTGAAATCTCAGCCCACCGTATATCCGTGTCCCAATGATGGGGGCAAACACACGGTTGGCATCAAAATGCGGGCTTTGCGGATTGGCGGCATCCAGGATGGGTTTCTCCTGGGTGTAATTCCCCAGGTTTTCACCCCCCAGGTACAGTTCGAGCCGGTCCCGGGTCCAACTGACCTGGCCGTTGAACAACACGTATTCCGGCGTCACTTCCGGTGAACCCTCCAACACTTCCGCCGGAATTCCCTGATGACTGGGCATCCGCATGGAACCTACCCCCTGGGCCGTCAGGTTGAACCGCCATGCCTTGTCGGGCGTGACATAATCGACGGTAACCAGAGCCCTGTGTTGGGGCACCATCGGCAATTGCAGCGTCTCATCAAAATAGGTGGTGCGCACCTCGTTGTACTTCCAGGCCAATTTGACTTCCAGCCCTTTGGCCACCTCCATGATGGCCATTAGCAATCCACTGTTGCTGTAGGAGCGCCCGTCCAGGTTGTACAACAATATTCGGGTATGGTCGCTCTCCATGTCCATCACGATCTGATTGACAAAACGCGTATGGAAAAAATCGGCCACCAGACTGATGGATCGCTCTCCGACAAAGATGTTCTTGGTAAAATTCAGGCCGTATACCCAGGCGTCCTCGGGTTTGACATCATCCAGGACCTGGAGCGTCCGGTTACTGAAGAGCATGCCCTGCCAGTCGGGTGGGAAGTTGGGATTCCGCCATCCGCGTCCTGCCGACAAACGAATGACGGTGGCCGCATCAAGATTCAGGCGCGCATTGATCCTCGGTGTCAGGTAAAGCCCGTATTTCTGGTGATAATCAGCGCGCAACCCGACAATCAGTCCGGCAAAATCCCGCAGTGAAAAACGGCGCTTGGAAAGATCGTCGGTACTGCCATATCCATACTGCACAAAGGCGCCATGGACGTAATCTTTCCGATCAAAATTAACACCGAAAAGATCCTCCCGAATCCGGTCGTAATTGGCACTCAGTCCCGTGGTGAAATTGTGCACGGGATTTTTACCCTGAACATTGTACAACAGGTTGAGGTAACCTCCGACCTGGTCGCCGGAATGCGGCCTCTCGCCATACATTCCGCTGTAGCGATGACCATATGCGTTGTATATGAATCCCACACTCTGAAAGTGTTGCGTGGGGAACACAAACCCGGTCTTGCCGAACACTTCCAGCCGGTCATTGTCCTGCCGGATTCTCCACGGGTTGTCCAGACGGGCCAGTTGTCCTCCCTCCTGCCGGTGCCGGATGGCATGGATGTTCAACTGCCCGTCCATTCCCGGCTTGTCGTAGAACAAGCGGAACATCGCGTTCAACTGGTTCTTGAGCGGCAGATCCCGAAACCCGTCATCATTCTGATCCCATTCTGCACCAATGCCGCTTCCGTGCAGCAAGAGGCCCGTGCTCCAACCGCCGGACCATTTCCGGTTGAGATGCACATTGGCCTCCGCCCGGCCCAAATGGTTGCCGAAGAGATTGATGAATACAGGTACGTCCGTCGCCGGCTTGACCAACTCGACATTGATTTGTCCGGTCATGCTCTGCGGACCGTTGGCGACCGAGCTCGCTCCTTTGGAAATCTGGATGCCCTCGATCCAGGTGCCCGGGATGTATTCCAGGGCAAACGGCTGGGCCAGTCCGTTCATGGTCGGTCTGTTCTCGACCAGGAGTTGGCTGTAAATGCCTCTCAGACCGAGCATCTGGATTTCGGAGGTGCCGGTCACGGCATTGGTGTGACCTACATCCACCGTAGCATTGGTTTCAAAGCTCTCTGCCAGGTTGCAACAAGCCGCTTTCTTGAGCTCTTTGCTGGTGATCTGCTCGATGTTGCGGGTAGTAATGGTGGACACATAATTGCCCTTTTGCTCGCCTGTGACCTCGACGGCTTCCAGCACGGCCACTCCCGACAACGTGATCAGAATGTCCTCCTCCTCCGGAGTCACCTCCACTTCCGCCGGGTCGTAACCCACGTACTGGATCATCAATACGGCCAAGGTATCGGGTCTGGCCAACGAGAAAAATCCATCGTTGTCTGCAATGGCCGACAGGGTGGATCCCCGCCAGTAAACGACCGCCCCGACCAAAGGCTCATCATCTTCGTTGAATACATAGCCTTCCAGCATGCGGTCCTGGGCCGACAGCGTCAGGGAAGGCAGGAAAAAAGCCAAAAACAGAAATAAGTTGCGCATGATTCGTTCGTTGTGGAATAAAAATGGAACCACCCGCCATCGGGTGGCTTGTCCTGAAAGGTCAACGAACGAAGACTAACAGCGGAATTGACGGAAGGCCAGGTAAGCCGGGCATGGCGACCAAGGACCTCCCCGCAAAGGCGGTCCTTCGTCCCGGTTTAGCAAAAGGCCGGAAATGTAGAGGTGGCTCTCCTGCGCAGGCCATGTTCCGGCTACCAAATCCCCCCGGTCGGACGCCGAATCGTCCTGTTGGTCCAACGGGGTGACAAACACGGCAGCGAGCCGTGCATAGATGGTTTCTTCCGAACGACAATCATGGTCTTCGCCGGCATCCCGGCAACAACCCGCCGCCCGGCTGTCCAAACCGCATCCCTCACTGGACCCGCAACAGGGTTCAGTCTCTTCGGAGGACATGGCACAAGCCATTTCGCCCACTTCAAGATGAACGAGGGAATAGGACAATTCCCCCTTGCAGAGACAATACACGGCATGTACCGACAGACCGGTGGTACTGACCAGTAGGGTCAGGGCCATCAAAGAAGCGGTGATTGATCGGAACAGGTTCATAAGGAACAACATACAAAGGTAGGTACCTCTGTCCTGCCCTCCAAGGTTTGAAGCTTAAAATTCCGTTAAAGCGCATTTCCATCAACCCCGTTTAAGAGCTAAAAGCCCATCATCGATGGTCTTTGCATAAGCGACCTTCGCCATACTTCGTTGTCGCTCAGTCCCGACGATGTCTCTCCGGGACATGCCCGGATCCAAGATTGCGTAGCTCCGGTTAACCCGCTATAGCGTCAGTATAGGCGGGCTTTGCTCCATGCGCCACCGCAGAAGCTATGTCAACATCCGGTCCCGACGCCTCGTCTGGCTTGGTTCCTTTTAGCCCAAAAAAGGCATTAGCATTTTTTGCGCGAAGCGTACCGACAAGGCGTTGCTTGTCTGCATGGTACGCCCGATTGAGCGTGAATGAAAGAACCGAATTCTTCATTGGAAGAATTCATTCCCGCTCAATGTCTGGGTTTACCCGGGACCTTTCAGAGGTTTATGGACGTGCCCTAAAGTCATTTTAGGGGGAATGGATTTACTTTGCCGCGTGGAAACCAGGTTGCTGCACGCGCATTACCTCCGATGCCGGACCGTACGCATTGACAGCCGTCTGTGCGAACAAGGGGACATGTTTTTCGCGTTGCGCGGGCAGACCGACGGCAACGCCTTTGCACGCGACGCTTTGGCCCAAGGAGCCACCCATGCCGTCGTGGACGATCCGGCCCTGCAGAATGTGGAAGGATGCCTTTGGGTACCTGATGTATTGACGGCCCTCCAGGACCTGGCCCGTCATCACCGCCGCCATCTGGGATTGCCGGTGTTGGCGCTCACGGGTTCCAACGGCAAAACAACGACCAAGGAACTTCTCTTCCACGCCCTCTCCTGCAAGTATCGCACCTGGGCCACTCCCGGGAATCTCAATAATCACATCGGTGTGCCGCTGACGTTGCTGAGTATACCGGCACGGACGGAGTTTGCCGTCTGTGAACTGGGAGCCAGCGCCTGCGGGGAGATCGCCGGATTATGCGCGATCGCCGAGCCGGATTACGGCCTCATCACCAATATCGGACTCGCTCATCTCGAAGGTTTCGGAGGGGCGGAGGGTGTCCGGCGGGGCAAAGGGGAATTGTACGACTATCTGAAAGCCGGAGGAAAGACGATCTTTTATCTCGCCGACGAAGATCCCCTGCCGAAAATGGTGGGGGACTACCCGCAGGTCGTTCCCATCCGGTCTGGTGACCGACCTGCGGCCGGCGTTGTCCAATTGAAGCGGACGGATCCGGCCATTGAACTGGCCTTTGTGGACGGCGAAGGCAAGACCTGTACCCTGACCTCACCCCTATTCGGCATCCACAATGCACGCAACATCCTCTATGCACTGGCTGTCGGGTTATACTTCGGGATTGAAGGTCAGCGACTGGCCGAAGCCTTGAGCGCCTATGCCCCGGTCAACAACCGGAGCCAGCGCCGGCAAGTGGGTTCAACCACACTCATTCTCGATGCTTACAATGCCAATCCGGGCAGTATGGCAGCGGCCATTCGGAGTCTTGCTGCCCTGGACAGCCCGCTCCGGCTTGCGGTGCTGGGAGACATGCTCGAACTCGGCCATGAAGCCGCCCTCCAACACCAGGAAGTCATTGATATGCTCAGGACGGCCGGCATACCTGCCGTGCTGGTCGGGCCGCTTTTCGCGGCGACCGATCACCCGGCCGAATGGCCCTGTTTTGCCGACAGCGCCTCCGCTGCCGGTTGGCTCCGCACGCAGGATCTTTCCGGTCATACCCTTCTGATCAAAGGATCCCGAGGGATGCGGATGGAAGGCGCGGTTGCCTACCTGCTTGAAGGCGCCGACTGACCCGTCCTTGCAGCATTCCTCTGGCTGGCTATCTTTGCCGCGGTCTCCGGCCTATGGTCACTCCACTGCGCACCCTGCTGTTCCTGATTCTGGTATTCGGTCTTACCGCTCTGATGATGGGTCTGGTACCCGAGGGCGGGTGGCGTGTGGGCGGCATCACCGTCAAATTCCCGACCTGGAAGGCCTTTTGGTCGGATCAGGCCCGGGGTCAGGATGTGGCTATGGATGCCTTTTTCGATATCTACGCCCGGAAGGATCAGGATGCCCGCGCTGATTCCCTGGCCGCCATCGAAGAAGCGGCATTCCGGGAGAGGATGCGGAAAATCCAGTTTCCGGAAGACGATGGGACCGTATGGGCCGGTTTACTGCGGGATCTGCCCAACCGTTGCCGGACCGGCAGGGTGCGCGTTCTTCATTTCGGCGACAGTCAGATTGAGGGACATCGCATCAGCGGATGGCTCAACCGGCAATGGCAAGAACTGTTTGGCGGCACCGGTCCCGGATGGGTGCCGGTGGTTGAGGCGATTCCCACTCCGGAAGTCAGGCAATCCGCAGAAGGTCAATGGTGGCGTTATACCGTTTTTGGCACCCCCAGGTCCAAAGGCCATAACCGGTACGGATTACTGGGTGCCTTTGCCCGGTTCACGTCCCAGTCCGGACCCATGAGTGAGGACGGCAAAACAGACACCCTTGCCACAGATCCGGCATTTGCCTCTTCGGCTTCGTTCTCGCTGGTCCCTGGCAGGGGTGGCCTTTCCTGGAGACAGGCCCGCCTGGCCATTGGGCCCAGGACCGATACATTGCGCTACGAGATTTGGGCGGGTGATCACCTCAGGGACGAAGGTATCTGGCTGCCCGGTGAAGGCATGCTGTCGCCCTCCTGGTCGTCGGCCTCCGGTTGGCCGGAAGGGATACGCGTCACTCTGGAAGGGCGTGTCAGTCCCGATTTTTACGGCATCTCCCTGGAGTCGGAACATGGGATATTCGTGGACAACATCCCTATGCGGGGCAGCTCGGGGACCGAGTTCGGCAAAATGGACCTGTCGGTCATGCGCCAACAATGTGGTGAAGACGATGTGGCTCTGATCATCCTTCAGTTTGGCGGCAATATCATGCCCTACCTGACCGACACCGCGGCGGCCGAAGAATACGGGCGCTTTTTCTCGGCCCAGATTCGCCACCTCAAACGGCAATTTCCCGAAGCCGCCTATCTGGTGATCGGCCCTTCGGACATGTCGGTCAAGCAGGACCTCCAATACGTCACCTACCCACTGCTCCCGGTGGTACGGGATGTCATGAAAGCCGCCGCCTTCAGTCAGGGGGCTGCCTATTATGACCTGTATGAGGCCATGGGCGGACGCAACAGCATGCCGGGATGGGTGACGGCCGATCCGCCCCTGGCCGCCGCCGACCATGTCCATTTTACACCCGCCGGCGCCCGCAAGGTGGCCGACTGGATCCTGGAAGCCTTCCGGGAGGCCGGGATACCGGGTCAAATGCCACCCAACCAATGATGCGGCCATTAGCGTGGGCAGCAATCCTCCTGATGATCCCCGGCCGTAGCGGGGCTCAGGATTTTCTGGCGGACAGCCTCGTCACCCGCCTGCCCTTCATCGAGCCGCTTTGCCAGGAGCTCCAGTTTCCCGTACCATCCTCTTCGTGGGATCGCTTGTACCAAAAGTGGGCCGGACTGAAGGCCGGCGAATCCGGGCAGATCCAAATCCTCCACCTGGGAGGTTCGCATGTGCAGGGAGGCAGTTTTAGCCAGTCCATCCGCAAGGGTCTGGCTACGGGACTTCCCGATGGACAGGAGGTACAACCCGGTTTCTTTTTCCCCTATGCCCTTGCCGGCACCAACAACCCCGGCTTCCTGCGCACCTCCTGGACGGGCCAATGGGAGGGCACCCGCGCCGTCCGGATGCCGGGGGAGGGGGTATATGGCCTGAGTGCTCTGCGCGCCGTAACCCGTGAACCCATGGCCTCGGCCCGTATTTCTCACCGGTTTCCCGATGGAAAAAATGCATCTTTCCAGACGGTGCGCGTGTATTACGATGCCGCAGGCAGCAATATGCACCCCGAGCCGTTTGGCCGGGATTGTCCGTCCCGGATATCCGTAGACACGTCCGCAGGATGGATCGAATGGGCGTTTGATGCCCCGCAGGAGGAGCTCGACTTTGTCCTGCTGCCTTCCAGGCCGGAAGACAGTACCTGGCAATTCGTCCTGTTGGGCATCCAGTTCATGAACCTTGGACCCGGAGCCGTTTATCATGCCGCCGGTGCCAATGGCGCCAGTCTGCGCACCTTCCTGGGATGCGCCCTTCTGGAAGGTCAGATGGAAATGATATGCCCCGATCTGGTCATACTGGGCATAGGCGTCAACGACGCATACGCCCCCAACGGGCGATTTGATGCCGCAGGATTTGCCAACCGGTATGACGCCCTGATCCGTCTCTGCCGGCGCGTCAATCCCGGCGTCGCCATATTGCTCATTACCAATAATGACACCTGGTACAAACGAAGACACGTCAACCAAAACGTGCGCAAAGCCGTGGAAGCGGTGTACGCTCTGGCTGCGTGCCATGAAGCAGCCGTCTGGGATCAGTTTGCCCTCATGGGAGGCATCAATTCCATCACCGCATGGCAGAAGGAGGGATTGGCCAAAAAAGACCGCATTCATTTCACACCGGCCGGTTATGCCCTGCTCGGTCAAATGCTGGCCCAGGCCATCCTGCAGGAAGGCGCCCATTGTTCCATCTCCCAAATGACGGCAAAATGAATGTAGCCTCATGGTGGGAAAGCCTCTTTTACCGGAGTGACCAGCCTCTCCTTTTTACCCAGACCTTTTTCTGGCTTTTCTTCGCCGTCGTCCTGATCGGATACAGCGTGGTGTATCCGCGTCAACGCTGGCGCAACGCCTATCTCTTTGTCGTCAGTCTCTTTTTTTATTACAAGACGAGCGGTTTGTTTGTCGGATTGCTCCTTTTTTCCACTTTCACCGATTACTGGATCGGCCTGGCCATGGCCAAAACTTCTGGCACCACCGCCCGCAAGTCCTGGCTGGCATTGAGCATTTTCCTCAACGTGGGTGTCTTGGTCTATTTCAAATACGCGTATTTTTTTACCGATACTTTCAACGCCCTGCTCGGCACCGAATATACCGTGTACAACCATCTCGCCCATTGGAGCAACGGATTTTTCGGAACGTCCTTCCGCGCTGAAAAAATTCTCCTGCCGGTGGGGATTTCTTTTTTCACTTTTCAGACTATGAGCTATGCCATTGATGTTTACCGCCGGCAGATCGAGCCCGTCCGAAATTTGACGGATTTCGGATTTTATGTTTCCTTTTTTCCGCAACTGGTGGCAGGTCCCATCGTGCGCGCCTCCGAGTTTGTCCCCCAGTTGTCGCGGCCTTACCATCTGACCCGCGCTGCCTTCGGCATCGCTGTATTCTGGATCCTCAACGGCCTGATCAAAAAGATTTTTCTCGCCGATTATCTGGCCGTCAATTTTATTGACCGGGTCTTCGCACAACCGGGCTCCTTCAGCGGGTTTGAAAACCTGATGGCCCTGTTCGGCTATTCGCTGCAGGTCTATGCGGATTTTTCCGGCTATACGGATATCGCCATCGGCGTGGCCGCCCTGCTCGGCTTTACCCTCCCCGTCAATTTCAATTCGCCTTACAAAGCGCGCAATGTGGGGGAATTCTGGAAACGCTGGCATATCTCCCTTTCTACCTGGCTGAAAGACTACCTGTACATCCCGATGGGAGGCAACCGGCACGGGTCCCTGTTCTCCTGGGTGATGGTGGGTCTGATCGCTTTGTTCATTCTCCTGTTTGACCGGTCGTGGACCACCGCCGGTATTATCGCATCCACCCTGGGGGGCCTTTGGCTGTTGATGCGCTTTTTACCGCGTGTCCGGCACCACGTGCACACCAATATCAACCTGATGCTGACCATGACCATCGGAGGTCTTTGGCACGGGGCGAGCTGGAACATGGTCATTTGGGGCGCCCTCAACGGAATGGGCCTGGTGGTGTACAAATACGCCAAACGATGGGGCCTCCTCGCCGGTAAAGAAACCTGGTTGTACCGTTCTGCCGCCATCCTCCTCACGCTGACTTTCATCACCTTCACCCGCACCTGGTTTCGGGGCGAAAGTCTGGAAATGGCCTCCCTGATGCTGTCCCGCATCGTGTATGCTTTTCGTGCCGACCTCATCCCGGAAGTGATCACCGGTTACTACACCGTCTTCGCGATCATGGTGACCGGTTATGTCATTCACTGGTTGCCGGCCCGCTGGAAATCCGGCCTTCGGGTGACGTTTGCCCGCGCCCCTCTTGCCGCCCAAGCCGCTGCCGCTGCCGGCGCGGTCCTGTTGGTCTATCAGGTCCTTACTGCCGAGTTGCAGCCTTTCATCTACTTCATTTTCTGACCCGCCCGGCCTTATCTTTGCCCGATGGCCTTCCAACTCGTCTCCCGCTTCCAACCTACCGGCGACCAGCCACAGGCCATCGAACAACTCGT
This sequence comes from uncultured Saprospiraceae bacterium, assembly GCA_964471595.1. Taxonomy (GTDB): domain Bacteria; phylum Bacteroidota; class Bacteroidia; order Chitinophagales; family Saprospiraceae; genus JAGNXB01. Next base: position 77,743 of record CAYYGN010000006.1, on the reverse strand, counting down.
CCACGGGATCGAATCCGGGGAAAGGTCCCAGGTCCTGCTCGGCGTCACCGGTTCCGGCAAAACCTTCACGGCCGCCAACGTCATTGCCCGGCTCAATCGCCCGACCCTCGTCCTCACCCACAACAAAACCCTCACGGCACAGCTTTACGGTGAATTTCGCGAATTCTTTCCCGAGAACGCCGTCGAATACTTCGTCTCTTATTACGATTACTACCAACCCGAGGCCTATATCTCCGCCTCGGACACCTATATCGAAAAAGACCTTCAGATCAATGAAGAGGTGGACAAACTCCGGCTCCGCGCCACCTCCTCCCTGCTGTCCGGGCGACGCGACATCATTATCGTCGCTTCGGTTTCATGCATTTACGGCATGGGGAATCCCGAAGACTACAAAAGCGGGATCATCCGTATTCACAAGGGGCAGGTCTTCAGTCGCAACGCCTTTTTGTATCGCCTGGTGGAAAGCCTGTACAGCCGCACCGAGACCACGCTGGAACGCGCCACTTTCCGGGTGCGCGGTGACACCGTGGACATTCATCTCCCCTATGTCGAATACGGTTACCGGATCACGTTTTTCGGCGATGAAATCGAGTCGATCGAGACCCTGGAGATCAGTTCCGGCAAACGCATCGAATCCCTGGAGCACGCCGCCATTTTTCCAGCCAACCTGTATGTCGCCCCCAAGGACCGGCTCCACAGCATCATCCGCCAGATCGAAGACGAACTCTACAGCCAGGAACAGTATTTTCTGAGCGAGCGGAAAAACCTCGAAGCCCACCGCATCCGGGAGCGGGTGACTTTCGATCTCGAAATGCTCAGGGAGCTCGGTTATTGTTCCGGGGTCGAGAATTACAGCCGCTTTTTTGACGGCCGCGAACCCGGCACCAGACCCTTTTGCCTCCTCGATTATTTTCCGGAAGATTATTTAATGATCATCGACGAGAGCCATGTGACCCTGCCCCAGGTGCGGGGCATGTGGGGCGGCGACCGGGCCCGCAAAATCAACCTCGTCAATTACGGATTCCGCCTTGCCTCCGCCCTCGACAACCGCCCGCTGAATTTCGAAGAATTCGAAGGCCTGATCAACCAGGTCATTTTCGTCAGCGCCACGCCCGGCGATTACGAACTGGAGCAAACCGGCGGTGTTTTTGTCGAGCAGCTCATCCGCCCCACCGGACTGCTCGATCCTCCCGTGGAAGTGCGTCCGAGCATCCATCAGATTGACGATCTGCTGGAAGAAATCCGCTTGCGCGTAGAGCGCAACGAGCGCACTCTTGTGACCACCCTCACCAAGCGGATGGCCGAAGAGCTGACCACCTACCTCACCCGCTTCGATATCCGTTGCCGCTACATCCATTCCGAAGTCGAAACCATGGAACGGGTGGAGATCCTCCGCGACCTTCGCCTCGGCGGTTTTGACGTACTGGTAGGGGTCAATTTGCTCCGGGAAGGCCTGGACCTGCCTGAAGTCAGCCTCGTCGCCATCCTGGACGCGGACAAGGAAGGATTCCTGCGCAACGACCGCTCCCTGACCCAAACGGCCGGACGCGCCGCCAGAAACGCCAACGGCCTCGTCATTTTCTATGCGGACAAGGTGACGGATTCCATGCAAAAAACCATCGACGAGACCAACCGGCGACGCGCCGTCCAAACGGCCTACAACGAAGCGCACGGCATCACACCGGCCACGGTATTCCGGAGCCGGGAAGAGATCATGGCCCAGCGGTCCATCCTCGACATACGAGGGCGGAATTACAACGTTTACCTCGAACCCGAAGAACCCAGCGTGGCGGCTGACCCCGTGGTTCATCAGGCCACCCGCGATCAACTCGAGCACATGATCGCCGATGCCGAGGCCAAAATGAAAGCGGCGGCCAAAGACTACGATTTCATGGAAGCAGCCCGGTACCGGGACGAAGTCCAGGCCCTCAAAAAAGCCCTCAAAAGCCGGTTCCCGGGTTGACCCCGGTCAGAAAAGGACACAGAAGGCCTTTATCAGGGCTCGGTTCCGGACCGGGAAAGGGCTTCGACCCACACCTTCAGATTGGGACATTCCCTGTAATCGGCGTCCATGTCCACGTATGTATTCCGGATGTGGCGGGCCACCCATTCATCCAGGTGCTTGGATTTCTTTTCGGCCAACGCCGCCTCCTGGATCCGGGCGTAGTCCTGTTTCAGACTGGCTTTGTGCGGCTTGCTGCGGGACAAGAGCTTGATCAACCGGAAATGGGTTTTACCCATGGGGTCCTGTTGCATGACCGGTCGGCTGATCTGTCCGACCTGGAGCGTATCGATGACAAAAAAGATTCGATGGTCCAGGTCGCTGATTTCAAAGAAGGTATTGCCTGACTGGGGATTGAGCATTCGTCCGCCGTTGTTGTAGCTCTGGGCGGTTTTGTCGCCGTGGGCTTTGAGTGCCGTCTCGAAGGTAAAGGACGTATCCGTTTCCATTTTCTGACGGAGGCTGTCGAGGAAATGCTCGGCGAGATCGAGATCGGACTGTTCGATGCGGGCCGTGATCAGGACATGCCGGGTGTGCAGCAAACTGCCCCGGCGCTCCAGGAGCTGCACGAAGTGGTAGCCAAAAGGCGATTCGAAGATCTCCGAAATTTCTCCCGGTTCGAGGTTGTATGCTACGGCTTCAAATTCCGGAACGAAGGTGCCGCGCTTCTGCCACCCCAGGTCGCCGCCGGCACGCGCCGAACCCTGGTCGTGGGAATACCTGGAGGCCACGTCCGCAAAGTTTTGCTCGCCTTCGGTAATGAGCTTGCGCAAACGGGAAATTTCCACGTAGGCCAACTCCTTCTGGGTGGCATTCACTTTGGGGTAATAGAGGATCTCTGCCATCTCGACCTCCGAATTGAAATAGGGCAGGCTGTCTTTGGGCACCCGCTCGAAAAAGGCGCGTACCTCCGATGGCGTGATGGTGATGGAGGTAAGGATCTGGGCCTGAATCCGCTCCACCAGCGCCTGATTGCGCATGGGTTCCCGCATTTCGGCCCGGATCTCGGCTACGGTGCGGCCGTAATAATCCTCAAACTGCTGGTAATCGTTGTTCATCATCGCGAGGATGCGGTCCATCCGCGACTCGATCATGGTTTCCACTTCCTCGTCCGTGACATTGACGGAATCCATGCGCGCCCGGTGCAACATCAGATTCTGGGCCAGCATGTTTTCCATGATCAGGCAGCGCCCGTTGGGAGGCAGCCCCCCCTTTTGCGATTGCAGATAGGCGGCCTGCTGCTCGATTTCGGACAGGAGAATGACCTCTCCCCCTACGGCGCCGACAATTTTGTCGATCACCCGTGTTTCCTGAGCGGTAGCGGATGTCGCCATTCCCGTCCACGCCAAGGCGCACAAAAAAATGATGAAAGTCGGCTTCATGATGGCAAAGTAGGACGTTCGGGCGTCGCCGCCTTCACTGGGTATGGATTTTAACATTGTTTTTACGGATCTCCGCTTCGAACAGACGGTCTTTGACCGATTCGAGGAGCGCCACCTGCCGCTGGAGAAGGATGGCGCGCGTGGCCTGATCGCGGATATAAGCCATGGGGGCCACTTCCAGGGTGGACCGTGCTTCTTCCACCTTGAGCAGGTAATGGTAATCCCCGTCCTGATAACGCACCTCCTTGCCGGGTTCCAGGCTTGACTCGTTGATGACTTTCGGGGATACCAGTTGAACGATCTCGTCCAGCCGCATCCAAACGGTGTCCTGCAAAAGGGCTTCCGCCGCATGGCGACGGGCATAGTGACGCAGCTTGCGCATGTTGTCATCGGAGGGTTGATTCCACCATCCCAGGGCCTGCCGGAGATTGGGACTGTCCGCCCGCAACTTGAGGAAAAGGATCCGTGCAATGGGCTTTTCCAGGAGATACTGCTCCTTGTTGGCTTCGTAAAAGGCGATCAATTCCGCCTCGTTGACAGCAGAGTCCAGCTGGGTTTCCATGAGGCGCCTTTCATACAGATGCAACACGAGAGAGGCCCGGTAATCGGCCACCAGCTTGTCGATATTGAGGTCCTTGGGGATGTTCTCCTCGGCCTTGGCCAGCAACAGTTGATCGCGTACCCATCGGGCCACATACGCGTTGATGATACGCGTGCTGTCCTGGGGACTGGCATCCTCGTGCAACATGTTGCGCACATCCCCGAGATAGAGTTTCTTCTGGAAGACTTCGGCCAACAGAACGTCTTGCGGTTCCGGCGCCAGCCCTGTCCGCTCGCAGGCGATGGCCAGCACGACCCCGATCAACATCCAGGCAGCCTTTGCCATCATGACCGATTATTTTCTGATCAACTGCTGGAAGGCAGGTTGGTTGACCTTGATCCGGTACTTATCTGCGAGTTCGTTGACCCAGTCCCGTTCCAGCTTGTCCTGGTAATCGGCGATCACATACCCGCGGGCCTCATCGAGGGTTTTGGGCATCGGGGGCAGGATCTCTTCGATTTTGAAGAAGGCCCATCCCTGGTTGCGCTTGTCCACCTCGTTGAAGGAGAGCGTACCGGGTGCCCACACCATCTCGTCCACCACCGGATTCTTACCGTGTTCGTACAGGAATTCCCGTGTGGTCACAACGGCTTTTTCGTCTTTGTTGAATTTTTTCATCACCTGCTCCGGCGTACGGGAAGCGGCCTGCTTGCGCACGGATTCCAATAACTTGGGATCCGTGTCTTGCACCTGATAATAGGTCACCCGCGCCCGTTCGCCCCATTGGTATTTGGGAGCGGCATCACTGCGGAAGAAGGCCTCCAATCCGGTAGTGTCCTGACCGGCTCGATCCCATACCTTCCGCTTGGTGGCTTCAAACAAGAGAATTCCCTCCTCGTACTCCCGCATCAACGCGCGAAACTCCGGGTATTTGTCCTCCAGCCTTTCCTCTTCGTACCGCACGCATTCCTCGCGGACAAATTCGTCGAACAAGGCCTGGATGCCGCCCGCCAGATCGCCACTCCGCTTGAAGTTGACGCGTTTGCTTGCGTTCTTTTGCAGGAAGGCCTCGAAATCGCCCACGGTATAGGAACGCGCTTTGCCCATGGTCAGCAGGGTCTGGCCGGTGAGAGCACCTGGAACCGGCTTCCACAGGAATGTGAACAGTGTATCGTTCTGCGAGGCCGTGAAAGCCGCAAGGACTTGCGTCTTTTCCTCAACGCCGATTTGCTTCTTGATCTTCTCGATCATGCTGGCCCTCGCCAGTTCAAACCGCTCATCGCGTTTGACGCGGGGCTCGAGACGACGCCGGGCCATTTCGGGCGTTTCGGCCACCGGCCCGCGAATGCGGCGAATGACATGCCATCCCGCACTGGTTTCGATAGGGCGGCTGATATCTCCGTCGGCAGCGAGGGCGAAAGCGGCGTCTTCGAACGGCTTTTCATACCGGCCAATCCCGAATACACCGATATTCCCGCCTTTGGCCGAAGACATACGGTCTTCCGATAGCTCCCGCGCCAGAGTGGCAAAATCTGCTCCTGCCTGCAGGGCGGCGTAGATGCTGTCGATGCGGGCACGTGACGGGTCCTGTTCCGCCTCCGGATTCTTGCGGATCAGGATGTGCGCCGCTTCCATTTCACCGCGCGCCGGCCTCGTGTCCGTCACCTGAATGAGATGATAGCCGAGTTTGGTCCTGACCGGACCTGCCACCTGATTGACGGGCGTTTTGTAAACCAGCGATTCCAACTGGTAAAAACCGTTGGGAAATATGGCTGTGAAAAACCCGAGATCGCCATTCTGGGCCATTGTGGTCTCATCCTCGCTGTAAGCGCGGACCACCTGATCCCAGGGATTGCTCTCGAGCGCCTTGCGGGCTTCTTCGATTTTCTTGCGGGCCTTGAGCGTATCCTCTGGCGCAGCGTTCAGGTCCGCCTTGACCAGAATATGGCGGAATCGCACATCCTTCTGCATCCGCTCGTAGGCCTCGTCCAACAACATGTTGGTCACTTCCTTGTCGATGAGGTAATTGTTGGCCAGTTGCTTGCGGTAACCGGCCAGCTCCTGCCTGAGCGAGGGAAGGGTGTCCAGTTGCATGGCGCGCGCCTCGCGCACTTTGAGCTTAAACTTCTTATACAGTTCGAGATATTCACTCAGTGAGGGGAGGCTGAAATCGGCCCGGGGGCCATTGGTTTTTGTGTAGATGTATTCGAATTCGCTGACCGACACCGGTTGGTCATCCACCGTAAACAGGACAGGATCCTGCTGGGCACGCAGCGGGGACACCAGGCCTAGGCCGGTAAAAAACATCAATATGAGTCTCATGGAAAAGCCGTTCATGGTTCCAGGATTTGTGAGCGCCAAAAAAGAACGGGCAAAGATACAAGTTTCATGCCTTCGGCCACAGAAAACCCGCCAACACCCTATGGAACCACGCATTGTGCGTCCGCTTACACCGACACCCCGTAATCCCTCAACGCGTCATTGAGCGATGTTTTCAGGTCCGTGCTGGGCTTGCGCAGACCGATGATCAGGGCACAATTGACCTGGTAGTCGCCGGCCGGAAAGGATTTGGTATAAGCACCGGGGATCACTACCGACCGCGCCGGCACCCGGCCCCGGTATGTGACGGGATCCGAACCCGTGACGTCGATGATATGGGTGCTTTGGGTGAGGACCACGTTGGCGCCGAGCACGGCCTCTTTTTCCACCCGCACCCCTTCCACCACGATGCATCTCGAGCCGATGAAGCAATCGTCCTCGATGATGACTGGTGCCGCCTGCACCGGCTCCAGCACCCCTCCAATGCCCACACCGCCACTCAGATGCACGTTTCGGCCGATCTGGGCACACGAGCCTACCGTAGCCCAGGTATCCACCATGGTGCCCGCGCCAACCCAGGCGCCGATGTTGACGTAGGAGGGCATCATGATGACCCCCCTCTCCAGAAACGCACCGTACCGCGCAATGGCATGAGGGACCACCCGCACGCCCATCTCGGCGTAATTGCGCTTGAGCGGTATTTTGTCGTGAAAGACGAACGGATCAGCTTCTATGACTTCCATTTGCCGGATCGGAAAATAGAGAATGACCGCCTTTTTCACCCACTCGTTGACCTGCCAATGACCATCCGGCATCGGCTCGGCCACCCGCAAAACCCCGCGGTCGAGCTCATCAATCACCGATTCAATGGCCGACCGGGTCTCTGACCCGGTCAACAGATCGCGGTCCAGCCAGGCCGCTTCGATCAGGGAACGCAAAGGATGCATGTCGCAAAGGTAAGGGGACACGATTTATCCCGAACGCCACCCACGAACTCCGCTTTGCAGACGTTATCCTTGTAAATACTGATCACTGTAATCGACCTTCCCATGATGCGTTTCCTGCTCGCAGTTGTCCTATTGCCTATGTGGGCATTCCAATGCCACGACAAGGAATCCTTTGTCCCCGAGGGAAGCCAGTCGTTCATATTCGGCTATTTCAATGACTTCTGCATGGGCCCCACCTGCACCCAATTGTTCCTGCTGAAGAACAATGCCGTCTTTGCGGATTCCATGGACCGCATGACGGAAAACCCGGTTTTCCTCAGCACACCCCTCTCCGGAGACAAAGCCGTCCAGGCCCAGGCATTGCGGGATCAATTCCCGCAGGAACTCATGGATCAACCGGGCGTCAAACTGGGCTGTCCGGGTTGTGTGGATCAGGGTTCCCTCTATCTCGCCATTTATGAGGACAATACCTGGCTCCGATGGGAACTGGATCCCGATACCAGCGCCCTTCCCGTGTCGCTCCGCGCCTATGCCACCCTGGTACGGCAGACCGTTGAGGACATGAAGCTCTGAGCAAACGTTTCCGCCGCCCCGCAGGAATCACACGGCGTCGTCTTATCGGTTCTGGCAGGTGGCAGAAGGCGAATGCCCTTTGCGGGTTTGCCGGTATCCGGCCGATTTACCGGATCCGGCATCGTCCCCGTTGGCCGGAATTACCTCGAAATGAGCCATCATGCCCGCTGCATGATGCTCCAGAATATGGCAGTGATACATCCATCTGCCCGGACGATCATCGACCTGCCAGGCAATCCGTACGGTGGCACCCCGGGGCACGTTGACCGTGTCCTTCCAGCTGCGGTATGCCGGTGGTTGCCCGTTGACGGAAAGGACCTGAAAAAAGAATCCGTGCAGGTGGAAGGGGTGGTCCATCATGCTCGGGTTGTGGATTTCCCAAACCTCAACGGATCCGACCCGCACGGGCCTGTCTTCCAGGTGCATCTCACCGTTGATGGTAAAATCGACGCCATCCTTCCAGTTGCGCCGCCCATGCAGGACGATTTGCCGGGTGGGTCGGGCATCCGGGTCCGCCAAAACGGGAATCCAGGCCAGCCGGTCGGGTAACAGGGCAGGCTGCGCGTTGCTGCCTTTTACCGTCAATGTGCCCCACCGGGTTTGACGGGGACGGCCGACTCCCCGATCGTATGGGAGGGACTCGACCGGGATGACCCGGCCCTCCGTCAACGGCCCGACAACGATATCTGCCCGTTCCCCTGGTGTGAGCAACAATTCGGTCATGGTCACCGGTCTTTCCAGCAGGCGCCCATCGGCCGCCATAACACGAAAAGGGGTTCCCCCGAGGTAAAATCTTACATACCGGGCGGAGGCGGCGTTGACCAACCGCCACCGCTCGGCCGTGCCTGCCCGCATTTCCAGACGGGTGTCGGTATGCCCGTTGATCAGGAGTTCACTCCCTTCGCGACCATTATGGCGTTCCATCCAACGGGGCAAAAACCAGGATGGCTTCCGGAAATTCCCTTTGCGGTCGAGGTGCATATCGTCGAACATCAGGACCCGGTCACCGTCCAGAACGGGATCCTCCTTTCCCCTCACTACAATGCTGCCGTACATGCCCCGCTCCATCTGGACCGTTTCGTTGGCATGGGCGTGATACCAAAAGGTGCCCGCATCCGGCAGGGGCAAGACATATTCCCAGGTACCGCCGGGCGGCACCACAGGTTGGACCGCCTCCGTCCCGTCCATGGCCGCCGGAATGCGCAGCCCGTGCCAATGCACTACCGTCGGTTCAGGAAGCCGGTTGGTGAACAGGATCCGCAGGGTATCCCCCTGACGGGCTTCGATGACCGGCCCCGGTACGGAACCATTGAATCCCCACGCACGGATACAGCGCCCGGGAGCTATCGGCCAGTCAAACTCGCCGGCCGTCAGATGAATAAGGGTTGTTTTGGACATAGGAAAAATGGTTGAGGTGATGGAATCAGAGGCAAGGGCCATGGTGTCCCGGTGGTCAGCGGCCTGGCAGGCCGGGGGTTCAACTCCGCATAATGGGCCGGAGGGAAGGACCAAAGGCATGAACCGGCAGTCGGTCTGCCCCGCCTCAGGGCCTTCGGGTACGAGGAAGATGGCATGAACCATTTCCACCGCGACTTCTTCCAGCCGGGCCGGCCATTCATGCACGGACGGAATCTCCACGGGGAGGGAGGTGACAAAAGAACAACCGGCAGCAACAATAAGAATCAGTGGTTTCATGGCAGATCAATAATGTTTTGTGAAGGCAAAAGTAGCGGGCAGGGCAAGGGGCAAACAGGACGATCACCGGACATTTTCAGCCAAATGACATGAGAATGGACGCCAGAGACACATCTATGGCCGGAAATGTCCGGTATGGGTCCGGAATATGCCGCACATTTTATTGGATAAATGGTAATTTTACCATCACAAACCGGAGTGAAGAGATGGCATGGAAAATGGACGACAGCATTATGACCGGCCGTCTCATTCATACTGATCGGACAAATCCGGTCAGAAAAATTTAAGGAATGAGTTATGGAAAAACGCTATCAGGTCGCCTTTGCCGTGCTGCCCAACGTGCATCTCATAGACCTGGCCGGTCCGGTGCAGGTATTTTATGAAGCCAATGAATTCGGTGCGGGATTTGACATCCGTTATGCCGGCTTGGCGGCAGGGGGCAACATCCCATCCCGGCAGGGGCTCGCTTTTGAGGCACTGCCTTCTTACCGGCATCTTTCGCTGGGGGAGGAGGATTACCTCTTTCTGTGCGGGATTGAATTCAGCGCCATCCGGGGAGGCCAGTTCGAGCAGGGATACGAGGATTTTTTCCGGTGGCTCCGGGAGCAGTTCCAGGCCGGGGTCCGCATATGCTCCGTCTGCAGCGGCGCCTTTGTGTTGGCGGAATCCCGCCTGCTCAACGGCCGAACCTGTACCACGCACTGGAAATGCCTGGATTACATGCGGGAGCGCTATCCCTTTGTCAAGGTGGTGGACGACCAGCTTTTTGTGCGGGACGGCAATCTCTATACCAGCGCAGGCATGACTTCCGGCATCGATCTGGCCTTGTACATCGTCGAGGAATTATACGGACCTGTCCTGACCGCCAAGGTGTCGCGTGAAATGGTGGTGTACCTGCGCAGGCCCGGCGGGCAGTCGCAGGGCAGTATGTACCTCGATTTTCGCACCCACATTCATCCCGCCATCCACCAGGTTCAGGACCTCATTCTCCAGAATCCCGGAGAGAGAAGTTCGCTGGCCGACCTGGCCGCCAGGGTTCACCTGTCGGAACGCCACCTCACCCGGCTTTTCCGCCTCCATACCGGTATAAGCATTCAGGAGTACCGCACGCGGGTCAGGCTTGAACGGGCGGAAACCCTGATGCGCCATCCCGGTCATACCCTGGATTTCGTGGCCGGCGAATGCGGTTTTGCCGACGGGCGCCAGTTGCGCCGGCTATGGCAGGACCATTACGGGACCGCACCGTCCACCTGGAAGGGGCGACCGGGGTAGGCAGGCCCTCACCGAGGCGATCGCCGATCGTCTGCCATTCCGATCCTCCCTACCTTTGCCCCCCATGTTTACCCTCCAGGCCACGGATCCGGGCTCCTCGGCCCGCGCCGGGATCCTCACTACCGGACACGGCGACATCCCCACCCCCATATTCATGCCTGTGGGTACAGCCGGCACCGTCAAGGCCGTCACCCAGCCTCAACTCCGCGAAGTGGTGGACGCCCGCATCATCCTGGGCAATACCTATCACCTGTATCTCCGACCCGGCACCGATATCCTCGAACAGGCAGGGGGCCTGCATCGCTTCATGGGCTGGGACCGCCCCATCCTCACCGACAGCGGGGGATACCAGGTGTACAGTCTCGCCCAATCGCGCAAAATCACCGAGGAAGGCGTCATATTCCAGTCGCACATCGACGGATCCAGGCATCTGTTCACCCCCGAACGCGCCATGGATATCCAGCGCAGCATCGGCGGGGACATTATCATGGCTTTTGACGAGTGTCCGCCCTATCCGTGCGACCATGCCTACGCCAGGAAAAGCATGGAACTCACCCACCGGTGGTGGGAGCGCTGCAAAAACCATTTCGACAACCGGCCACCGCTCTACGGCTACCCGCAGATGCTGTTTCCCATCATCCAGGGAGGCACCTATGACGACCTGCGCACCGAATCAGCCGCTTTCCTCGCCGCTCAGGACACCCCGGGCATCGCGATCGGAGGCCTTTCGGTCGGCGAACCGGCCGAAGAAATGTATCGCATCACCGCGCTGGTCTGCCCCCTCCTTCCGGCCGACCGGCCCCGTTATCTCATGGGCGTTGGTACCCCGGCCAATATCCTCGAAGGCATCGCCCTCGGCATCGACATGTTCGACTGTGTGATGCCCACGCGCAATGCCCGCCACGGACTGCTCTTCACCCGCGAAGGCATCATCCATATCCGCAACAAGAAATGGGAGAGCGACTTCAACCCCATTGACCCGGAAGGTCCCACAGAAGTCAGCAGGACCACGTCGCGGGCCTACCTGCGGCATCTTTTCCACAGCGGTGAAATGTTGGGGCCCATGCTCGCCTCCCAGCACAACCTCGGTTTTTACCTTTGGCTGGTCAGGGAAGCCAGAGAGCGGATCCTGCAGGGATCGTTCGCCGCCTGGAAAGAACGCCTCGTCCCCGCCCTCAGCCAACACCTGTGAAATGCTGAAGACCCTCGACCGCTACATCCTGCGCAAGTACAGCACCACCTACCTGTTCACGGCGCTGATCTTTTCCCTCGTATCCATCGCCGTGGACCTGAGCGAGAAGGTCGAGAAATTCATCGTCAACAAGCTGGGTTTCGGCGAGGTCCTCTCCACCTATTACATCCATTTTCTCCCCTTCATCAACGGCCTGCTATGGCCTATTTACGCCCTGATTTCCGTTATATTTTTCACCTCCCGCATGGCGTACAATTCGGAGATCATCTCCATGTTCAATGCGGGGATGAGCTTTTGGCGCCTGGCCCGCCCCTACCTGATCGGCGCCTCCGTTTTTGCCGCCGGTCATCTCGCCGGCAACCATTTTTTCATTCCCAACGCCAACAAGCACCGCCTCGATTTCGAACATCAGTACATCTGGACCACCAACGAGAAAGGCCGCTCCAATGACATTCACATGTTCCTGCGGCCGGGCGAGAAGATCTACATCAGTTTTTACCGGAAAGCCGACTCGACCATGGTGGACGTGCGGCTCGAGCGATATGAAGGGCAGCAGCTCACCAGCCTGCTCAAAGCGCGCTCCGCCCAATGGCAGGAAGCCGCCGGCTCCTGGCGGTTGCGCCATTACGAAATCCGCCAAATCGACTCCCTCGGCGAACAGCTCATTTCCGGTATGGGCAAGGAGCTCGACACGGTGCTCAATATCCACCCTTCCGATTTTGTGGAATACGTGGACCAGAAAGACATGATGACCACGCCCGAGCTGATCCGTTACATCGACAAGCTCAAGGTGCGGGGTGCAGGCAATGCCCGCAAATACGAGGTCGAAAAGCACCGCCGCACGGCCGACCCCTTTACCATTCTCATCCTCAGCCTGATCGGTGTGGCCGTTGCCTCCCGCAAGGTGCGCGGTGGTCTCGGCCTCCACCTCGCCATCGGGATCGGGATTGGGGCGGTGTACATTTTCCTTTCCCGGTTTTCCACCACCTTCGCCATGAACCAAAGCCTTTCGCCCCTGCTCGGGGTCTGGATTCCCAATCTCGTCTTTACTGCCGTCAGCCTCTGGCTGGCCTCGAAAGCCCAACAATAAGCCGAACAATCCGGATGCCGAATTGTCTTATGGAGAATCCAATCACGCACCGTGGGTAAGTTTCGCGACGCCATCACCCCCCGCTGGATCCGCAAGTACCTGGTCATCTACAAGGAACAGGGCTTCAAGGCCATGCTGAAAGCCGCCGGGTGGAAAGTGGTCATCGCGATCTTTCTCTATTACCTGATCCGGGACAGCTTTTTGTACATCCTCCTGCCTTACCTCCTCGCCAAAGGCATCCTCAAATTCTGACCGCTCGGGACGGCGCCTTATCTTTATACCCTCCTATGGAAATTCACGACCTGCTGCAACGCGCCCTCCGCCGCGAATTCCTCTCCGCCGGGGAAGGGGTGTTCTTGTTCGAGCAGGCCCCGACCGCCGAGTTGATGATTGTCGGCAACGCTCTGCGCCAGCACCACGTCCCCGGCCAGACCGTCACCTGGATCATCGACCGCAATGCCAACACCACTAATGTATGTGTGGCCAATTGCAAATTCTGCAACTTCTACCGCCGCCCCGGTCATGAAGAATCCTATGTCACTTCGATCGAGGACTACAAGCAGAAAATAGAGGAGACTTTTCGCCTGGGCGGGGAGCAGCTCCTGCTTCAGGGCGGTCACCATCCCGACCTGGGGCTTGACTATTACGTCAACCTATTCCGCGAACTCAAGCGCCTCTATCCCCGTCTGAAACTCCATGCCCTCGGACCGCCCGAGATCGCGCACATCACCAAACTCGAGAAAAGCACCCATACGGAAGTCCTCCGGGCCTTGATGGACGCCGGCCTGGACAGCCTGCCCGGTGCCGGCGCCGAAATTCTCGACGACCGGGTGCGCCGCCTGATCTCCAAAGGAAAATGCGGCGGCGACGAGTGGCTGGCCGTCATGGAAGCGGCCCACCAGCTCCGCCTGACCACCTCAGCCACCATGATGTTTGGCCATATCGAGACCAACCTGGAGCGGATGGAGCACTTCGTCCGCCTCCGCGAGGTGCAGGCCAAAAAACCGGCCGATGCCAAAGGGTTCCTGGCCTTTATCCCCTGGCCCTTCCAGGACGAGGGCACCCTCCTGCGCCGTCTGAAACGAGCCCGCAATACCTGCACGGGTGACGAGTATGTCCGCATGATCGCCATGAGCCGCATCATGCTCCCCAACGTCGTGAATGTCCAGGCGTCCTGGCTGACGGTCGGCAAACAGGTGGCCCAGGTGTGCCTGCATGCCGGCGCCAATGATTGGGGCAGCATCATGATCGAGGAAAATGTGGTCAGCGCGGCCGGCGCTCCGTTCCGGTTTACGGCCGACGGGATCCAGCAGGCCATCCGGGATGCGGGCTTTGAACCCCGGCTCCGCGACCAGCAGTACAACTTCCGCGAACTCCCCGCCGATATGGAGCAACAGACGCTCGACCGCGCCGCCATGGTAGTGGATTGATCACTTGCCTTCCGGCCAACCACAACCTTTTCAGTCCGCGCTACCAGGTCGGAATACGGTCTGCCACCATCCCGGCTTGATCCGGGCAATCAACACGTTTACCTATCCCTGGAGGCTTAGTAATCGTCATGATGTAAAACGTCGCCGCACAGCTCGACACCGAACGGGTGAAACCAATGAGGGGTTGGGGCCCCCAATTCGCCATAGCCCAGGATATTCCTCCTTCCATCCTGGCGGACCTCAAGGGCATACAACTCATCGTCTGAGGGTCGAGACGAAAAAGAATAATGTCAGAACAAAAAACGTCGCCGTCCAGCTCGCCACTGGCACTGAGAGGGCCAACCCTTCAAGTGTGCGCCTTTTTCAGCGGGGAGCCGGAACGAGCGAATGCTCCTTTGCCAGGCAGAACACACTTGCTCAGGCCCCGAAAACCACGCCCGCTGAAAACCAGCGCTGGCCCTCGAGGCGGCCTTACGCCATGCGCAATGACGGAACTCCAGTAGATCAGCATCATCGGCTGGAGCACCGCGAGCCTTACGGCGACAAGTGGTTTTTGGTTCCTTTTTGCCACCTCGAAAAGGAACAACCCCTGACGGACCTCAATGGCATACAGCTCGACGCAGAACGGGCGAAACCAATGAGCCTGGCACCAGCCAAAAAATTACCTACACGTTTACCAACCCCTGGAGTCTTAGTAAACGTCATGACGTAAAAGGTCGCCGTACAACTCGACTTAAAATAGATGGTCATCATCACCACAATTATTGATTTTCCCTATTTTTAGGCGGGCGTAGCGCCTCCCCTGGCCCATACGGATCATGCGTCACGCTGTGTGTGGGTCCACCTCTTCGGAGGAGGCATGCTCCCGGACAAAATCCTTGCTCCCATGCCGACCGGCCAACCCATCCTCCTGTTGCCTGCTCCCCGCATCACCGGCAGGCAGGAACCCGTGGTGCAAACGGAGAGAGCCTGGCATGTCCTTTTGGTACGACCCCGGACGGAAAAGAAGGTGGCAGCCCAGTTGACCCGGCTGGGCATACCGGCCTATGTGCCGGTACAGCGACAAGTCAGGATCTGGTGTGACCGCAAGAAAAAGGTGGACATGGTCATGTTTCACCGCTATGTGTTTGTGGAAGTGGACGAGGACCGCCGCAAGGAGGTGTTCCGGCTGCCCAATGTGTACCGCTACCTGACGTTCGGACGGGATCCCGTGTGTTTGTGCGAGCGTGAGGTGCAACTGATCCGTATCCTGGCCGGTTTGGAGAAGCCGGTCCTGCTGGTGCGGGAGGCCTTTCATCCCGGTGACCGGGTGGAGATCATGTCCGGTCCGTTGGCCGGCTACCAGGGCCAGGTCACCGATCGCCACAACCGGTCCCGTATCATTTTGACGCTGGAAGGCCTCCAATGCCGGGTCCTGGTGGAGTTGGACAAGGTCTCGTTGAAAAAACTGAAGGCACCTATGGGGGTCTGAAGAACTAACAGGGGTGGATGGTGATGGCTGTCTATCTGCCACATCGCCAAAGCACCAACACATTTTCGGATATTTAGAAAAGACACTTCGAAAAAACAATTCAACTGAAAATGGAGACCAATGAAGTATTGAGAATATGCAAAAATGGACACAAATTTTCCAAAATTTCTGACTGTCCGGTTTGCCCAATTTGTGAAGAAGAACGGAAACCCGACGACCATTTCTTATCCTTACTTGGAGCACCTGCCAGAAGGGCGTTGGAAAGAGAAGGAATAACAACTTTGGAAAAACTATCCACCTTTAGTGAAAAGGAAATATTGACACTCCACGGGATGGGAAAAAGCACCATTCCTAAATTACGAAAATTCTTATTTGAAAACAAAATGTCTTTTACATCGAAAAGCACTCACTCCCCCAAGGAAAAATGGAAATAAACCATGCTATTAGCTGAAGAAAATAAATTACCAGATCAATGAAAATATGCCACCTAATAGACCTACACAATTAATCATATTTAATTTAGCTTAATAATAATTGCAGACAGTTCGTTGGTCAATTCCCTGCTTGCGCCTAACTGAGAACCGTCAGGCCACACCATGACAATCCTGTAAACTTCAAATTGACAAACCATGCATGTACACAGGATCATCCTCATTGGCATCCTTATGGTTTTGACATCGTGCAACGGGCAGCCCAGTACGCCATCCGTCAAATCCGAAAAACTACCGCTGGCAACAGGTGATACCACCAAAGAATTGAGCAACAACATCATGGTCATCTACCAGGACAAGAAAAACAATTACTGGTTTGGCAGTTGGCAGGAAGGTCTGTACAAATATGACGGAAAGTCCATCGTACACTTTACGACCATAGACGGATTACCCGACAACAGGGTGGAAGAAATACAAGAAGACGCTGAGGGAAACATTTATATCAATACCAGTCAGGGATTGTGCCGATACAACGGAAACGGTTTTTTGAATTTGACCGCAACGATGCGTTTGAATGGCTCATGGCTATCCCATCCGGATGACCTTTGGTTCAAGAGTCCTGACTATTCAGGATACATATACCGCTGGGATGGAAAGAATCTGCACCAGTTGAAAATCCCGAAATCCGGACTCGGCGAAGACTACATTCAAAAACACCCCCATTATGCGAATCCTTATGCTGTTTATTGCATTTACAAAGACAGCCGGCAAAACATCTGGTTTGGTACGTCAACGCTGGGTGTTTGCCGTTTTGACGGCGAATCGTTTGACTGGATTTCAGAACAGGATGTGACAGAAATACACGAAGGACCTGCCAATGGGGTGCGTTCCATGGCAGAAGACAGGAATGGTGATTTTTGGTTCAATACTTCATATCGCTACACCGTTTACAGCCATCCCTCGTCCACGAATTTCCACCCGGACAAGCCAACGTTTTACCAACGGTTCAAAAGCATAGGTTGTCTGGACGGAAAAAAGGATGGTGATCTGAATGAATTTTTGTCCATCATCAAAGACAACGACGACAACTTGTGGATAGCGACCTACATGAACGGTGTGTGGAAGTATGACGGTGAAAAGATCCACCACTATCCGATTCAGATCAAAGAAGCAAACATAACCGTTTATTGCCTTTACAAAGACAATGACGGAGACCTGTGGCTGGGCACCCACGAAAACGGGGTATTCAGGTATAATGGCCAAGCCTTTGACAAATTCATCCCATGAAGGACCACCCAAGAGCGAACGGGGACATTGACCAGTCACCAAGGCGGGTGACGCGAATGTGGCAGATTTGTGGCTCTTCATTACCTTCGTTCAGGCCATCAGTATTGACGCGAAATGTTGCCCCTGCGCAATACCCAAAATCGATGCCGGCGCCTGCTTACCTAAACACCACAACATACTACCATGCGAGAACTGGCCCTCTTCATTGCGACAAGCCTGGACGGTTACATCGCCAAACCCGATGACGATCTCGGCTTTCTGAAATTAGTGGAAAAAGAGGGTGAAGACTATGGCTATGCCGATTTTACGGCCAATGTCGACACCATCATTCTCGGCAGAAAAACATACGACTATGTGCAGAGAGAAATCGGGGCATCCCACTACGACAACGGTCAGCGGGACGTTTACGTCATCACAAGGACGGAACTTCCCAAATCGGGGAAAACCACATTTTACAACGGGAGACCGAGCGAATTGGTACGGCGATTGAAATCAGAAAATGGAAAAACCATCTATTGCGACGGTGGTGCCGAAATCATCCATGATCTCCTGCAGCATGACCTGGTAGACGAATTCATCATCTCCGTCATTCCCGTCCTGGTGGGTGGCGGGACGAGACTTTTCAAGGATGGCAGACCCGAGCAAACGCTGAAACTGGTACGCACCCGGTCCTATGAAACAGGATTGACCCAATTGCATTACCGGCGAAAAAGGTAACCATAAGGCAGAACCGGCCATCAGATCAGGATGGCCATTAACGGGCGGATGCCATAAACCATAGACCATATTGATCCCAACAAACCGTCAGTCCCACCTAAACGGAAAAGCCAAAACCCATTTGGCCATCATCCAGGCCACACCAACAACTTGTCCCACAAAAATCCCACCATTCACATTCAACCATTTCAGGAAACATGCACACCCAAAAAATCACACCCTGTCTGTGGGTGGAGAAGGATGCCAAAGCCGTCGCGGAATACTATCTGTCCATTTTCAGGGATGGGCGATTGAAAGACTATCGCTCCTTTGAAAACATGCCGGATGAAGATGGCCATGGCCAGAACAACAGTTTTGAAACCGCGGTTATGGAACTCGCCGGCGTGGAATTTTCCATCCTCGCCGCGGGACCCATATTCAAATTCAATGAAGCCATATCCTTGGTCATCAACTGCAAAGACCAGGAGGAGGTGGACTATTATTGGGATGCGTTGACCGCCAACGGCGGCGAGGAAGGCCCTTGCGGGTGGTGTAAGGACAAGTATGGCTTGTCATGGCAAGTCGTGCCTGTTGCCTACTTTGACCTCATCCACCACAGCGACCCCGCCGTCCGGGAAAAAGCCATCAAAAACACATTCTCTCAAAAGAAACTGATCCTGTCGGAACTCCAATAAATCTGGCTTTTTTTGGTGCCAGGCACCTGCGTGCGCTACCCTTTCGCTCACGAGATGAAGCGGAAACCTTTCCCACCTTTCGACAGGGAGCAGGATGGGGTGGTCGCAGCGGTCTGGCCCCGCGATCCGGGTTGACCCCGGGTCATCCTTATATCCAATAACCCATTGATGGAAGATCAGAAAATCCAACTCCTTCACCCCCGATCCAAGAAAGCCGTCCGCATCAGCACGGACAAATACGAATGGCTGAAATCGGAGATCCTCCGGTTTCTGTGCGAATACAAGGAAGGGACCTTTTCCGATATGACCCGTGCCATCCAACAAGTCCTGGATGACCGCAAGGTCTTGTTTGACGGCTCGTTGACCTGGTACCTGGAATGGGTAAAACTAGACCTTGAAGCACGTCACATCATCACACCAGTCCCCAAAACATCGCCCCGGAAATATGTGTTATCCAAGGGATGAGTGTTCATGGCGCATCATGCATGCCCATTGGACGAATCACTCTGACTGATTCCGGAATGCCATGAATGCCCTCTTCCACCTTTTCAAAGTCGGTCCCGGGGAGGCCCGGCAGATCAGTACATCTCCGGATGAACCTCATCAGCATGACTACGAAGAGCTGATCATCGGGATACATGGCCGGCTGGAGCATTTCATCGACTTCAAAACGACCACGCTGGACGCCCCACTGGTCAGTTTTGTCACCAAAGGGAAAGTGCACCGTGCCATCCCCAGGGTCCTCAAGGGTCAATGCGACATGTGGGTGCTGCGATTCAAAAGTGAATTTATCCCCGATACTACTTTCCAACTGTATGCCTACTACCATGACCACGCGACCCTCAAGATGCAGGAAGGCCCCTGCTTTGACCGGCTGATCACGCTCTGTGAAATCATGAATGCCGAAATGCAACAGGAAAATCCTGATTTAGCAGTGGTGAAACATCTGCTGAACGCTTTGTTCATTATGGTGGAATCCGAGCGAAACAAAGTGACCCCGGATTCATCCGGATGGGTCAACAACCAAAATACCACCCTGACCAGCTTTCTCAAAATTCTCGAAGAAAATTACCAGCGGCCCGTCGGCGTTGATTTTTACGCGGAGAAACTGTTCATGTCCTCCCGCAATCTCAACCTGATCTGCAAAAACATCCTCCAACAAACCGTGACAGAGATCATTGAAACCCGCAAGCTGATTGAAGCCAAAAACCAATTGACATACACCGACAAACAGATTTCAGAAATCGGCTTCGACCTGGGCTACAACGAAAAAGGATACTTCGCCCACGTATTCAAAAAACGCACCGGTCAAACGCCCTCTGAGTTCCGGGAAGAGATGCAAAGACTGATTTCCTGATTTTACAACTCATTGTCCGAATTATGTAACCTCACCCCCTGCCAATGACCGCACCTTTGTATTGTCAAACGAATTCATCACTAATTTTCAACGACAATGCAAACAACAGCCACAGCGGCGCCCAAAGCCGCCACAACATGGGTCCTGGACCCTGCACACAGCGAACTCTCCTTCAGGGTAAGACACATGATGATTGCCCATGTGAAAGGGGAATTCAGGAATTTCAAGGTGGACGTGGCGGATGCCGACCTGTTCCGGTCGCCGATCAGGGTCAGTTTAGACCCCTCCTCCATCCACACCAACAATGAACAAAGAGATGCCCACCTGAAGTCTGCCGATTTCTTTGACGTGGACAACCACCCGGTCATCACCTTTGAAAGTGACGCGCTGCGCCCCCATAAGGACGGATATGTCCTCAATGGCATCCTGGCCATCAAGGGCATCCGCAAAGAGGTGGACCTTCAGATCGGATATGGCGGCATCAGCAAGGACCCCTGGGGAAATGAAAAGGCCGGATTTTCGATCGAGGCGACCATCAACCGCAAAGACTGGGGCCTCAACTGGAACGCCGCCCTGGAAACCGGTGGTGTGCTGGTGAGCGATGAAGTGAAAATTTCCGGAGAAATCCAATTCTCGAAACAAATCCAAAATCACGAATCATGAAAAACAAAGTCATTATCATTACGGGAGCCGGTATGGGTCTCGGACTGGCAGCCGCCAGAGAATTGGCATCAGCAGGGGCCCACCTGTTGCTTGTGGACTACAATGAGAAGAGTCTGGCTGACGCCAGGTCCCAATTGGGCAAGGAATTCCCCAATGCCAAAATCGCGACTTTCGTAGCCGACGTGTCCCAGGAAGCACAAGTGAAAAACTATGTGGATGAAGCGGTCAAGATTTTCGGGCGGATCGACGGGCTCTACAACAATGCCGGCATCGAAGGCCGGCAAGCCAGCATCACCGAGTACGATGTCAACATTTTCAAAAAAGTCATTGACATCAACCTCATGGGTGTGTATTACGGGATGCGCTATGTGATCCCGGTAATGCAGAAGCAAAAGTACGGTCGCATCGTCAACGTAGCCTCCGTAGGCGGTATTCGCGGTGTCCTTCATCAAATGCCCTATGTAGCCAGCAAACACGCCGTCTCGGGCATGACGAAGAATGCAGCCCTCGAATACGGACAGGACGGTATTCTGACCAATGCCATCGCACCTGGCGCCATCCTCACACCCATGGTAGCTGAAGCATTCAAACAGGTAAATCCCACCGACCCCAAGGCGGCAGAAACCGAATATGCCCGGCGTAACCCTACCAGGCGCCTGGGTCAACCTCATGAAGTGGCCAAATTGGTGGCCTTCCTGCTCAGCGAAGACAATGGTTATGTGAGCGGACAGACCATCGCCATAGATGGGGGCGAATCGAACATGTATGGCAATTCATAGAGCCGAGGATCGCTGGTAATCGGTCCAAAAACGCCATCATCATCGCAAAGGACGGCAGACCATCAGGTCGGCCGTCCCTTTTGCCCTGACCTCTGCAACTGCGTAAGATTCACCGCGTCATCAACCCTCAGGAACCAAACATCGGGACAGGTGTGCCTTTCGTACCTTTCTTACCAGAACGCTATTTGTATCATACCGGCATGAGCGCCAGGCGCCAACCCACCCGGACAAATGGCATACACAAACCAACAGTCTGCCCATATGGACCATCAGCACCACTCCACCGGACATTCGGAGCAACACGGCCACGACAAACACGCGGGGCATCACCTGGATGATTTCCGGAAGCGTTTCATCGTTTCCGCCCTCGTAACCCTGCCCGTACTGGCATTATCTCCAATGATCCAGCAATGGACGGGGATTGAATTTTCCTTTCGCGGCGACAAATACCTGCTGGCGCTGCTGTCCACGTTTGTCTTCTTTTATGGCGGCCATCCCTTTTTGACCGGAATGATCCGTGAAATAAAGGCAAGCGCCATAGGGATGATGACCCTGATCGGTGTTGCCCTCACGGTGGCCTGGGCCTATAGTGTGGCCATCACCGCCGGTTTGCCGGGCATGGATTTTTACTGGGAGTTGGTTACCCTGGTCGTCATCATGCTCATCGGCCACTACCTGGAAATGAAATCCGTCATGGGCGCCTCGCGCTCCCTGGAATTGCTGGTCAAAATGATGCCATCAACGGCCCATCATCTGGTGGATGGACACATCCACGATATGCCGGTCAGCCACGTCCAACCCGGCGATTTGATCATGGTCAAACCCGGAGAAAAAATTCCGGTGGACGGTGTGGTGACGGAAGGCGAAAGCCATGTGGATGAAAGCATGCTGACGGGGGAAAGCAAGCCGGTCAAAAAAACCTCGGGCAGCAAAGTCATCGGTGGCGCCGTCAACCACCATGGCGTATTGACGCTGCAAGTCACCCACACGGGAAAGGACAGTTACCTCAACAAAGTGGTCACAATGGTGGAAGAAGCACAAAAAGTAAAATCCAGGACCCAAAATTTTGCAGACAGAGCCGCCAGGATCCTCACGTTTGTCGCCCTGGGAGGGGGCATGATTACGCTTTTCATTTGGATCCTCCTGGGACATCCCTTTGTATTTGCGTTGGAACGCATGGTGTCGGTCATGGTCATATCCTGTCCACACGCATTGGGACTGGCCGTTCCGCTGGTCGTTTCCATTTCGACATCCATCGCTGCACGCAAAGGATTGCTGATCCGCAACCGCACGGCATTTGAAAATACCCGTTTGATCACCACCATTGTTTTCGACAAAACAGGCACCCTGACCGAAGGCGCACATGCATGGCAGGATACCGTTGTGCTGGATACCCGTTATACCGGAAAGGAACTGCTCAGACTGGCGGCCGGACTGGAACAACATTCGGAACATTATATCGCGGCGGGCATCATGAAAAAAGCAGCAGAAGATCAACTGCCCATTCCCAGGGCGGAAGGCTTCCGATATTTGCCGGGGTTGGGACTGGAAGGCCGCGTGGATGGCAAGGATGTCAAAGTGGTGGGTCCCAATTATTTCAAGCAAAACAATATAGACCCCGACATCCCGCATCCCCTTCCGGAAGGCACGATTGTCTATGTCCTGATCGAAGAAAAACCGGCAGGATATTTCGTGTTTGCGGACCGCATCAGGGAGGGATCGGCGGACGCCATCCGGACGCTGAAAAATTCTGGTATCAGAAATCTCCTGCTGACCGGTGACAATGAAAACACGGCCAGAAATGTCAGCGCCGAACTGCAAATGGATGGATACCTGGCCAATGTGCTGCCGCATGAAAAACAGGAAAAAATCAGGGAGCTGCAGGACCAGGGTGAATTTGTCGCCATGACCGGCGACGGCGTCAATGATGCTCCCGCGCTGGCGCAGGCGGATATCGGCATCGCCGTCGGATCAGGGACGGATGTAGCGGCGGAAACGGCGGACATTATCCTGGTGAACTCCGAGCCCGGAGATATTGCCGGCATGATGCTCTTTGGAAAAGCCACTTACCGGAAAATGATCCAAAACCTCTGGTGGGCCGCCGGTTACAACATTATTGCCATCCCGGTAGCTGCGGGCCTCCTGTACCCCTGGGGCATCCTGCTCAGTCCGGCCGTAGGCGCCGTTCTGATGAGCCTCAGCACCATTATTGTCGCCGTCAATGCCAAACTCCTCAAAGCCTGACCATGCACAGAAAATCTTTTCTGAAATCACTGGCCACTATCGCCATAACACCATCCATCGTCATGAAACTTCAAGACCTCGGCCAACTGACCCATACGCTGGCTCCCACCCCCACCATGCCGGTCCTCTTTCTGGGACACGGCAGCCCCATGAATGCCATCGAAGAAAATGAATTCGTCGAGGGATTCCGAAAAATTGCCGGTGAAATTCCCAAACCCAATGCCATCCTGTGTGTCTCGGCGCATTGGGAAACAAGAGGCACGCATGTTACCGCCATGGAAAAACCGGCCACCATTCATGACTTTGGCGGATTTCCGAAGGAATTGTTCGAGGTCCAATATCCCGCACCCGGGAGTCCCGAACTGGCGCAAACCACCCGCTCCCTCATCACGCAGACCGATGTGGGGCTGGACCATAGCTGGGGGCTTGATCACGGCGCGTGGAGCGTCATCAAACACCTGTACCCGAAGGCGGATGTACCGGTCATCCAGATGAGTCTGGATTACACCCGGACACCGCAGTTCCACTACGAATTGGGACAGGAATTAAAATCTCTCCGGGAAAAAGGCGTATTGATCATCGGCAGCGGAAATATGGTCCATAACCTGAGGATGCTGGCCTGGGACAAACTGAATGCCCCCGGATACGGATTTGACTGGGCGCTGGAGGCCCGCGAAAAAATGAACAATTTCATATTGAATGGCGACCACGATGCCCTGATCAAGTACGGTTCGCATGGCAGGGCTTTCGAATTGGCCATCCCCACACCGGAACATTACCTGCCATTACTGTACAGTCTGGCGCTCGCCGGAAAAAAGGACGATGTGCGCTTGTTTAACGACAAACCACTGGCGGGATCGCTCACCATGACTTCCGTGATTATTGGATAAATCCTGCCCTTTGCGCCATGCTGACCAACTTCACCTTTCTGCTGGACATTCTGGGAACATTTGCCTTTGCCGTCAGCGGCATAAGGTCTGCCTCCCGCCGGCAAATCGACTGGTTTGGCGCCTACATCATTGGCCTGGTGACTGCAATCGGTGGAGGCACCATGAGGGATTTGCTCCTGGGGGTACCACCCTTCTGGATGTCCGATGCCAAATACTTCCTAACGACAGGCTTTGCGCTCCTTACCACCTTGGGGTTCAAAGAAAAACTTGTCCATCAGGGTAAAGCACTGCTCGTTTTTGACACCATTGGATTGGGATTGTTTACGGTGGTGGGCATCACCAAAAGCATGGATGCCGGTCTCGCTCCCTGGGTGTGCATTGTTATGGGTACCATAACGGGATCTCTGGGCGGCGTTGCCAGGGATGTATTGTTGAATGAGGTCCCGCTCATTTTCAGAAGGGACATTTACGCGCTGGCGTGTGTGGCGGGAGGGGCCGTGTATTTTATGGGCTTGCATTTTTCACTGCCCGTTGGCATGACGGAAATTATTGGTGCCCTGACCGTCATTGTCATACGATGGGCCGCCATCAGGTTTCACATTCATTTGCCCCAATTGCAACCCATGTCCAACGAATCGGGCGACAAGGAAACATGAATGCCTCTCTTGGAAAACCCGGATATGATGCATTGCCACCGGCACCAGATGCCATTCGATGATGGTCCCTTTTCATGATGCCGGAAATGATAGATACCGTCCGTCTCAGACTCATCCCCGGCGACCCGGAGAGCTTGCGCTCCGCCCTCCCGGGGCATGCATCGCCGTCCTTCAGCCTGCAGGTCAGCGTCCAGGAGGATTGAACCCGCCTATCGCCATCGCCGACTGGACTCGGGAATGGCCAGGGGACCCATTACCCATTCCTTGGCCGAACACCGCGTAACGACCATCGTGGCCTACACGCTGGCCCATGAAAACGCTTCCACAAAAGTCCTAATGAGCCGGATGGGTCATCCAACCTACGCCGAAAGCCGGATAGTGCACTTCGGGCAAAAAATGCCTATATTTGTATGGCAAACAAGTCATAAATGGCTAAAATATTATTTTATGAATGATAAATCATTCACCAATTGGCGGGCCATGAGCGACAAAGCCATTTCCGCCCAAATAGGCCGGTTTGTCAGGCATCACCGGCTGGAACAAAACCGCACCCAGGAAACATTGTCTCATGATGCGGGCATCAGCCGATCTACCCTGAGTCTTCTCGAAAGAGGCGAAACCGTCACCCTGGCCACGCTCATCCAGGTGTTGCGGGTGCTCGACCTTCTGCACGTTATGGATGCCTTTGACATCACGCCGACCATCAGCCCGCTGGCGCTGGCCAAAGCCGAGCGGTCCCGCCGCAAAAGAGCCCGCCATTCCCGATAATGCCTCAACATCCGTCCGAATCCTTAAACATGCAGACCGCTTGGGTACATATCTGGGGAGAACTGGCCGGCGCTGTGTCCTGGGATGAGGCCACCGGCCTGGCCTCCTTCGAGTACGACCCCGCCTTCAAACGGCTGGGATGGGAGCTGGCTCCCTTTCAAATGCCCCTGCATGCCGACAAACAAATTTTCCGCTTTCCCGCTCTCCGTAAAAAAGCCGATCCCGAACTCGATACCTTCAAAGGCTTGCCGGGACTGTTGGCCGACGTATTGCCCGACCGATACGGAAATACCCTGATCAACCAGTGGTTGGCCCTGCAAGGCCGTCCTCCCGACAGCATGAATCCGGTGGAAATGTTGTGCTTTACAGGCTCCCGGGGAATGGGTGCCCTGGAATTCGCACCGGCCATTCTCAGGGAATCGAAGACGACCACATCTCTGGATATCGACAGCCTCGTTGAGATGGCGCACCGGATTTTATCCGGTAAAGCAAAGCTCACTACCAACCTCAAAACTCTTCAGGGAAAGGCGATCCTGGACATTTTGAAGACCGGTACTTCTTCAGGAGGAGCAAGGCCCAAAGCGGTCATCGCCTTCAACGAAAAAACCGGAGAGGTGCGTTCAGGACAAACCCGTGCTCCCCAGGGATTTGAACATTGGATAATCAAGCTGGACGGAGTGAGTGATGTGCAGTTGGGCGCCAGCAAAGGGTATGGCCGCGTGGAAATGGCTTATTACCGGATGGCTACGGCCTGTGGCATACAAATGATGCCGTCCCGTTTACTGGAAGAAAACGGCAGAGCCCATTTCATGACCAGGCGATTCGACCGGGAACAAAACCAAGTCAAACACCATGTCCAATCCTTTTGTGCCTTAATGCACTATGATTACAACATGGTCACCAGCTTCAGTTACGAGCAATTGTTCCAAACCATGTGGCAACTCCCATTAACCTATCCCGATACCGAGCAAATGTTCCGCAGGATGGTTTTTAATGTATTGGCCCGTAACTGTGACGACCACACCAAAAATTTCGCCTTCCGCCTGAAAAAAGGCGGCAAGTGGGAACTGGCACCAGCCTACGACATTTGCCACGCGTATCAACCGGAACACCAGTGGGTCAGCCAGCATGCCTTGAGCGTCAACGGAAAAAGAAACCACATTTCCTTCGGGGATTTGTTGGCGGTCGGCAAGTTCATAAATTACAAAAAAGCGGAAGAGACCATACACGCGATCCATGATACGGTCCACCAGTGGAAATCCTTTGCCGATGATCAAAAAGTGTCCCCCAAACTCCGCGATGCGATAGCGGCCACCCTCGTTCATCTCAAGTAAATTGACCTCCCCACCCACTGTCCCGTTACCTCCGGAATACCGCATCTTTACCTTTCATCGGTTGTCTGCAAATTCCCGGCCATGAAATTCCTCCTCCTCCCCTTCCTCCTCCTCCTCAGCCCGACCCTCCGGGCCCAGTGGACCACCCTGCTGTCCGGAACCAATCAACGGCTCAACGCCATATGCTTTCCCGCCCCCGATACGGGCTTCGTCGCCGGTGAAAACGGTACCCTCCTCCGAACCACCGACGGGGGCCAACACTGGCAGCCGCTCGCCACTGGATTTTCCGTCCACTGGCACGATCTCCATTTCGTATCCCCCTCCACAGGATGGGTGGTAGGCGACGCCTCCTCCATTTGCCGAACGACCGACGGAGGGGAATCCTGGTCCTGTACCGGGCCCGATACGGCCTCCCTTATCCGTCTCTACGCCGTCCACGCCCTTGACGACCAGAACGCCTGGATCGGCGGCCAGGATTTTTCGGCCAACGGATACCTCGCCCGCACCACGGACGGAGGCCTCTCCTGGCAGCCCGCCGCTTTCGAGACCCTCTTCTGGGATGTGAATGTCACGGCCATCGATTTTTCCGATAGCCTCACCGGTTATGCCGCTACACGCGGCTACGTCCTCAAAACCACCGACGGCGGATGGTCCTGGTTCATCACCGATACGGTTTCCGCTTTTGCCGGCCAGATGTTCAGCGTCCTGGAGGACCTGGCCGTATTTCCCCACAACGACACCGTTTATGTGGCCGGTTGGTATGACGGCTATCTCGGCAAATCGGTCAACGGAGGCGGCCAGTGGACCCATCACAACGAATTCCAGAATTATACCCTCGATTTTCTCGATCCCCGCACGGGCTATGTCGCCGGCTGGTGCCAGGTGCACAAGACCACCGATGGCGGCGCTACCTTTACCGATGCCGGCGGCGGGGTCAGTGACCTGTTTTGCCAGATCTACGACATGGACTTCACCGACGAATGGACCGGCTACGCCTGTGGCTATGACGGCCTCATCCTCAAAACGGACAACGGTGGCGCCACGGCGGTATCCTGGCTGTCTGCAACTCCCGTCCCGATCCGTGTATATCCCAATCCGACCCGCGGACACATCGCGTTTTCCGCCCCCGTCCATGTCCGCCTCCATGACATCCTGAGACAGTACCAAATGGAAGCTGAAAACACTTCCCAACTCAATCTAACCTCATTGCCGTCAGGAATATATTTCCTCCTTTTTTTCGATGACAAGGGTATCCTTTTGCAGGCAGAACAAATCATGAAGGAGTGAAGTCCTGAAGACCTGATTTTTAGAAGGAGGCATGCAATGATGTTGACCGGATCCCTCGCGGTCAATGCATCAGTATACCACCCAATATTTGGCGTCGTCCCTTCTACGGGCTATTCATTATTATGGATGATCCGTGAGGATACTAATTGCAATTATCATCGGAAATCAGATGGGGAATACATCCAATTATTACCAAATTGTACAAACAACCATTAACAACATACATCATGAAAAAAATCAGTATTCTCATCCTTATTTCGTTGCCGTCAATCATCCACACGCTACATGGGCAACCGCTTCATATGGCACCCCCTTATCTATCAGATTACGGTAAGGACTCCGTCATCCTCTCCATCAAAATAGACACAACAGGCATCTCTTCCATTGTAATTTCAGATCAAACATTCTTTATCAATTTTGATAACGGTGCGGTGGAAGTACATCCCATCTTGCATAAATCCGTTAGTGATCTTTGCAATGCCATGAATTTAAAATACAAAAGCAAAATAACTTTATTAACTAATTATCCTCATATTGACGCATCAAGGATAGAATCCAAAATCATAACTCCGGTTGAAGAAGGTTCAACTTACACATTTCCTTTTGGAAAGATCAAACCGAGTATCCTCATAGATTTTGGCGCACAGCTTTCACTTGCGCAAAATGAAACGCAATTGACAAGCAACTCACTGCTCAATCAGGCAGGTTTCAACCTGGACCTGATAGGTCAACAGAGATTTCGCATTGGAGGCAACTGGGGCCTTTACACCGCTTTGAGACTGGGATTTTCATCCAATATGAATCTTTTGGTATCCGACAGCATCAGTAACAATCAACCTGATAATACGGGTGGTCAGATCGAGGCAGCCATCCGACAGGCAGGGCAGGCATTGCTGAATGGCTATACGGAATTCACATTTGGATTCATCAAATCAAAATCCATTCAGATAGGGTCATATATGGAAGGCGGATTTACATATTACCGTCTGAATCCGATAGATCTGACCAACCGAAAAATCTTTATCAACGACACAACTTCGGTACCTTATATTGGAACTATTTCTCAAGAGGCACTGGATAGATTCAACAGATTCAGTACAAAAGCATTCCCCATCGGCTATGGTGAAGCCGGCTTGAATTTCAGATTCATCAGGGATTATAAAATGTTGGGTTATGGAGGATTGGGAATTGGCGTCAGACCTGAAATAATCCGAGGAGTACGATATCGCTTCCTGGGAGAAACCAGGGATCTGGATACCAACTACCTGGAACACTCCATATCGGTATCAGGACACAATTGGTTTTTAAGACCCAAAATTGGTCTGAATTTGGCGCAAATCATTGACCTGAGAGTTGAAGCCCTGGTCATTCTGGGTAAAAAAGGAATTGATCGCAACAGTAATAACAACATGTTCAGAATAGTGATTACCAGGGATTTTCCTGTCAAATAACGCCTTTCTTCCGCCGCCAACACGAACAATAACAAAGCCATTCTGATATTTACCTTTGATGCCAATACCTTATCAGGCGCAAAATTTCTAACCAAAGGTTTATGGCTTCACTCCGCCTCCTTATCTTCCTCCTGCTCCTGTCCTCCCTCTTCGGATATCTCGAATGGGGCCAGGGAAGCCACACTTTCCTCTTCCAGGCAGAAGCAGAGCTCTTCCGGCAGCTTTTCCGGGATCCGGCCTCAGCCCTGCATCCGTTTACCGTTCTGCCCCTGCTCGGTCAGATCCTCCTCCTGCTCTCCCTGCTCCGGCCCCGGCCGCCCCGCGCCCTGGTTTATGCCGGTATCGCCGGCATCGGCCTCCTGATGGTGCTGATGCTGGCCATCGGTCTGATGCAGGCAAATATTCGCATCCTCGCCTCCACACTGCCGTTCATGATCCTGGCAGTCCTCACCATCCGGCAGATGCGACGGAAGCCGACCCCTGCCTGAAAGCCCGGCCAGGCCCCTATTCACGCCTCGCCACGGGCGAGTGCATCCCCCAGAGCTTGCCACACCACATCGTCCGGCAAGGGCGCCTCGAAGGCCATCGGCTCCCCGCTGATCGGGTGGGCGAAGCGGAGCTTCCAGGCATGCAAATGAATGCTGCGGTCGGGATTGCCACGGCGGGCACCGTATTTGACATCGCCCTTGATCGGACATCCGATGGCCGCGAGCTGAGCCCGGATCTGGTGAAACCGCCCGCCTTCCGTACGTACCTCCAGCAGGAAGTAGCGATCTATGGCCGCCACTGTCCGGTAATGCAGCACCGCCCGCCGGTCGTCGGTGTGCGTGCCGTCCGTGAGAATGGCCTTGTGCTGATGGTCGAGGGAGCGGAGGAAATGGGTCAGTGTACCCTCAGCCGGCTCCGGTGCTTTGGCCGTGACAGCCAGATAAATCTTTTCCACTTCCTGGGCCTGGAAGGCCGCGGAGAGGGCGGCGGCGGCCGTCTTGGTCCGCGCCAGGATGACGAGCCCGCTCACCGGACGGTCGAGGCGATGTACGGGATACAAGCGTCGATGCGCATATTGGCCTGCCCATTCGAGCAGACTGCGGTCGCCCGTTTTGTCGGGCTGCAATGGCATACCCGCAGGTTTGTGGCAGACCCAGAAGGCATTGCTGCGGTAAAGGACCAGCCGGGAGACGAGATCAGAAGGCGCCTCCATCAGCGATCTACCTCTTCGTAATCCGTATACTCCTTCCGGATCCGGTGCTGATCCTGGCCGGAATCCCGGGGGGGCAGGTGGGAGCGATTCATCCGGAACAACCGCCAGGCGATATACCCGAGGAGGACCAGCACAAGAAGCTTGAACATAGGCGCGTTGTTTCCCCAAAAGTAGGGCCTTCACCCCGGACTCCCGCTTCGGCCAATGTTTCCTACTTTAGCGGCTTCATGATACCTTGCTGATATGACGTTCCAACGCTGGACCAACCTCACCGGATGGCTTGTATTTGCGGTTGCATTCACGGTGTACTTCTTTTCCGCCGAACGGACCGGAAGTCTCTGGGACTGCGGCGAATTCATTCTGGGCGCCTACAAGCTTCAGGTGGTCCACCCGCCCGGGGCGCCTTTCTTCCTATTGGTGGGCCGTCTGTTCACCCTGATCCCCGAATGGTTCAGCGACAACCCGGAAAACATCGCTTTTGCCGTCAACCTCATGTCGGGCGTCTGTACCGCCCTCGCCGCCACCTTTACCTGCTGGGCCACCATGATCCTCGGCAAGCTGGCCCTCACCGGCCGGAATGAAGAGCCCACCCAGACCCAGGAATACGCTTTGCTCGGTGCAGGCCTCACCGCCGGACTCTCGACGGCATTCGCCACCTCCATCTGGTTCAGCGCCGTCGAAGGCGAAGTGTATGCCATGTCCACCATGTTTACCGCCCTCGTCTTCTGGGCCGGGGTAAAATGGTACAACCTGCCCGACCGCCCCGAAAGCGACCGCTGGCTGATGTTCGCCTTTTTTGCTGCCGCACTTTCGGTCGGCGTCCACCTGCTCAGCTTGCTGACCTTTCCCGCCCTCGGCGTCCTCTATTATTACAAGAAGGTGGCCAACCCCAACACCCGGGGACTCCTCATCGGCATCATCGCCGGATTCCTCTTCATCGGGGTCATGCTGGGCCTGATCATACCCGGTCTGCCCACGCTGTGGTCGAAGTTTGAACTCGTCATGGTCAACGGGTTGGGCCTGCCGTTCCACACCGGCCTCATCCCCCTCGTCCTGCTCGTGGCAGCCATCCTTTGGTTGGGTCTGCGCCACGCCCATCGCACGGGAAATCAAAACCTGCAGTACCTATTTGTTGCCCTCGGCCTCATCGTGGTGGGTTATTCCACCATCGGCATGGTCGTCATCCGGGCCAAGGCCAATCCGCCGATCAACATGAACGCACCGGATGACGCCATGCGCCTCGTCCCCTACCTCAACCGCGAACAATACGGCGAAAGGCCCCTCTTCCGCGGTCCCCATTTCGATGCCCGCATCGTCGGCACCGAAACGGCTGACCGCTATGGCCGGGTGGGCGACGGCTACGAGGTCGTTGACCAGAAGATCACCTATGTGTACCGCGACAGCGACAAAATGCTTTTCCCGCGGATGAGCGACACCCAGGGCACCCGGGGCGACCTGTACCGGCAGTGGCTGGGTGACAAAAAAGGCACCCCCACCTTCGCCGACAACATCAAGTTCTTCTTCAACTACCAGATCAACTGGATGTACATCCGGTATTTCATGTGGAATTTCGTGGGCCGCCAGAACGGCGAACAGGGCATTTTCTCCTGGGACAAGCGGAGCGGCCACTGGCTCAGCGGCATTCCTTTCATCGACAGCATGCACCTGTACAACCAGTCTCAACTGCCCAAATCGATCCGGGAGAATCAGGCGCGGAATACCTATTACTTTCTGCCCCTGATCTTCGGCCTGCTCGGACTGTTCTTCCAGGCCCGGCGTTCCAAACGCGAGTTCAATGCCGTCCTCGTCCTGTTTCTCGTCACCGGGATCGGCATCATCCTTTATTCCAACCAGCCTCCCCGCGAGCCGCGCGAACGCGATTACGTCCTCGCCGGTTCGATGTTCGCCTTCACCATCTGGATAGGACTCGGCGTGCTGGCCCTGTTCCGGCTGTTCCTGGAAAAAGTGAAATTGGGCCAGGCGCCCGCTGCAACCCTGGCGACGCTCGTCGTCCTCTCCGCCCCCGTCATCATGGGGTTTGAAAACTTTGACGACCACAGCCGTCGCCATCACAAGGCTTCCCGGGATTACGCCGCCAATTTCCTCAATTCCTGCGCACCCAATGCCATCATCTTCACTTACGGCGACAACGATACCTACCCGCTGTGGTATGCCCAGGAAGTGGAGGGCATCCGCAGGGACGTCCGCGTCGCCAACCTCAGCCTCATCGCGGTGGACTGGTACATCTCCAATCTGCGCCGCAAAATCAACGACTCTCCCCCCGTCAAAATGACCATCCCGCAGGAAGCCCTGCGCGGCATGAAGCGCGTGCAGCTCCCCATCCCCCAGCAGGCCGAAAATCGGGAAATGGACGCCATCGAAGCCCTGAAATTCATGGCGGCCGACAACCCCTTCCCTCTGGGTAGCGGCCGCAGCCTGGATTCCTATGTCCCCGCCCGCAACCTGATCCTCAACCTGGATATCGAGCGGATGCGGGCCAACGGCGTCCTCGCCCCTTCCGATACCGGACAGGTCGTCAACCGGCTGCCCATCCGGCTGGAAGGAAACAGCATCATCAAGGACGAACTGGCCGTCCTCGACATCATCGTGTCCAATATCCACGAGCGGCCCATCTATTTTGCCGTTACCTGCCAACAGGAAAAACTGCTCGGCCTCCAGGCCTTCATGTCCCTGGAAGGTCTGGCACTGCGGGTATCACCGGTTCCTTCCCAGGGTGACCAGGGATTCGGCATCATCGGCGCCGGACGGGTGGACAGCGATCTCCTGCTCGAAAACGTCCGGGACAAATGGCGCTGGGGCAATTTTGACAAAATGCGCCTGTTCGTGGACGAAAGCTACATGCCCAGCATCCAGTCCCAGCGCTATACCATGCTGAGGGCCGCCCGCCAATTCCTGCGGCAGGGCAACAAGGAAAAGGCCATCGAACTGATGGACATCTATTTCCGCGCTTTCCCCCACATGAATTTCCGGTTCGACTACTCGGTCGTCCCGATGATCATGGTGTATGTCCAGGCCGACGCCTATGACAAGGCCAAGCCTCATCTCGCCGTCCTGGCCGAAGAAACCCGCGACTGGCTCGAATTTTATTACTCGCTCAGCGTGAAGGAACTGGAAAGCGGATTCGAACAGGACTTCGCCCTGACCGACCGCACCAAGGACGACCTGATCAAGGTGGCCCGGGATGCCGGTGATGAGGAATTCGCCGCCCAGCTCGAAAAGATGTTTGCCCCCTACGCCAAAACCCCGCCGCAATGACCATCGCCATCGGATGTGACCACGCCGGATATACCTACCGGTCCTCCCTCATCCGCATGCTGGAGCAGCAGGGCCACCGCGTCCTCGACCAGGGGACCCGCGGCCCCGACTCGGTGGACTATCCGGATTTTGCCCATGCCGTGGCCCGGCTGGTGGCCGGTGGTCAGGCCGAACTGGGCATTGTGATCTGCGGCAGTGGCAACGGCGTGGCCATGGCGGCCAACAAACACGCCGGTATCCGGGCCGCCCTCACCTGGACCGTCGAACTCGCCGCCCTGGCCCGCGCCCACAACAATGCCAACGTCATCGCTATCCCCGCTCGATTTGTCTCCCTGCGACGGGCTCGCGCCATGGTCAATACCTTTCTGACCACCCCCTTCGATGGCGGGCGTCATACCCGCCGGGTGGACAAAATTCCGTGCCCGTGAATCACCGTTTCCACGCTTTATGCGCCGTCGCCCTGCTGTCGGCCCTCCCTTGGTGGCTGAACGCCCAGAACGAACGCTACACCCGCGAGGATTTTGCTTCCAGCATCACGGCCCAGGACCTTAGGATGTACCTCTCTGTCCTCGCCAGCGAAACCCTTGAAGGACGGGAGACGGGCACACCCGGCAACGACATGGCCGCCCAATTTCTCGCCGGCCAGTTGCACGGCTTCGGCATCCCGCCCCACCGGCCGGACGGCTCCTGGTTTCAGGATGTGCAGTTCACCCGCACCGATTGGGAAGATGTCCGGCTGCGCATCGACACCCAGGAATATCGCCACCTCTGGGATTTCCTCTGCATGAAATCCGTGCGGGCCGCCAACCCCGTCACCGCCGGAGAAGACGTCGTTTTCCTCGGTTACGGCATTGATGATCCCGCCTATTCCGATTACCGGGAGGATGTCCGCGGCAAAGCCATCCTCATTTATGCCGGCGAACCCGTCAACGAAAAAGGCCGCTACCGGCTGACCGGCACGACCGAGCCCGGCGAATGGAGCGGCAACTGGATGAAAAAAATGGAAGTCGCCCGGGAAAAGGGCGTCAAAACGGTCTTCCTCATCGCCTCCGATTACCAGAAGCTGGCCAACCAGGTCCGGCGATTTTCCGTTGGCCCCAACATCACCCTCGGCACACCACCGGAGGGCAACTGGCCTTCCCTCGCCATCCTTTCCTCCCAGACTGCCCGTGCGCTGATGGGGTCCGCTTATGAGGAAGTCATCCGTCAGCGCGACCGGATCAACAAGGGCAGGAAGCCGTCGCCCGTGTCCTGCCCCGTTGATTGGGAACTGACCGCCAAAAGACGCGATGTAGTCACCTACGGGTACAACGTCCTGGGATTTGTTGAAGGTGCCGATCCCGTTCTCAAAAACGAAATCGTGGTCCTCACTGCCCATTTCGACCACCTCGGCCGCCGGGGAGACGACATTTTTTTCGGAGCAGATGACAACGGCTCCGGGACCGCCTGCCTGCTTGAGGTGGCCCAGGCACTTTCCCTGGCCGCGAAGAAAGGGATGGGGCCCCGACGCAGCGTACTTTTCCTGTTCGTCACCGGAGAGGAGAAAGGCTTGCTGGGCTCCAAATTTTATGTCGAAAATCCGGTATTCCCCCTGGAGAATACCATGGTCAACATCAATGTGGACATGGTGGGCCGCACTGACAAAAAACACAAGGACAACCCGGCCTACATTTATGTGATCGGCGCCGACAAACTGAGTTCGGACCTCCATCGCATCAGCGAGGAGGTCAACCGGGATCACGCGGGGCTTGAGCTGGATTATACCTATAATGACGAAGCGGATCCCAACCGGTATTACTACCGTTCCGATCACTACAATTTTGTCCTCAAGGGGATCCCGGCCATTTTTTATTTCAGCGGGGTGCACGAGGATTATCACCGTCCTTCGGACACCCTGGACAAGATTGATTTTGACCGCACGGAAAAAGTGGCCCGCCTGGTGTTCCATCTCGCCTGGGAACTGGCCAACCGGGAGGAGCGTATCCGGGTGGACGGGGTGCTGCCTTCAGAGGCCGGCGGGGAGGAATGAGCCCTACCGTACCCAAAGCTCCCGAGCGGGTTGTTGATCAGGCGTTTTGCCGGTTTTCTTCGAGGACATGGGCCGCATGCACGCGTTGCTCGGCCAGCCATCGGAGAGGTTCGGGGTTCTTGTCGCCCGTGAGCGTGTCGGCCTGAAAAAACGAGAGGAACAGATCCCAAACCGGACGCAGGCGGTTGTAAAGGCGGTGCAGGCGACCGGTAGCTGCCGCACCCTCCCCACGGAGGTGCATCCGCCAGGCATAGTAGGCTTCGTCATGCCAATGGACGAGCTGAATGAGTGAGTCGGGTACGGAAAAGCCGCTGAGAAAAATGGCGGCAATCTGGCCGTGGTGAATACGGACCTGACGGTGGCGCAGGGCTTCCTCGCGATATTTGAAGGTGTCATGGGCATAGGCCACCCAGCGCAGCAATCGGCGGTCGTCGGGAGGCAGGACCATGGCGTCAATGTTGTCCAACACTTCGCGGATATGGTAGAGGACCGGTCCTTCGGGATGGCCGGTGCGGGGTGTGCCCCAAAAGAGGCCCTGGCGGAATTCGGGATGAGCGAGCAGGCTTCGCTCCAGGGCATTTTCCGGAGTCAAAATCGCCTCCGGGGCGGGATGGGACATGCGCTGTTAATTTCCTGTTAAAAAGAACGACGCCCATCGGAAGAAAATTCTCGTGGCGTTCCAAATCGAAGCATCACTCCATACACCCGGGCCAATGACAAACGCTGCCAACCGCTGGTTTCCTTATCTGTTTGCCGGCTTGGCCGGCGGTGCGATCGCCCTTGCCGGCGCCCGTTTTTTTGCCGAAACCGGTCCGCCGGAATCCCCGGTATATGGTCAATGGGTTAACGCTCTTCCCGCCCGTAACGCGGCCAGCCAGGACTTTGTTCTTGCCGCCACGGCCGCCATGCCGGCCGTCGTCCACATCCGCGCCGCCGAATCCGACCAGATGGCCCGGCAGCGCTACCAACGGCAGCGCCAGAATCCATGGAGCCTTTTCGGCGATGATTTCTTCTTCGGGTTTCCGCACAGCGGCCAGGGATTCCGCCGCAAGGAAGGGGCCGGATCCGGCGTCATTTTCGATCCGGAAGGCTATATCGTCACCAATAACCATGTGATCGAATTTGCCGATGTCATCGAGGTGACCCTGCACGACAACCGGAAATTTCGCGCCCAGATTGTGGGCACCGACCCGAAAACGGATATCGCCGTCCTCAAGATCGAGGCCAGCGCCCTGCCTACCCTGAAACCCGCCGATTCCGACCTTGCGCGCGTCGGCGAATGGGTTTTGGCCGTCGGCAACCCCTTCAACCTCTCCTCTACCGTCACCGCCGGCATTATCAGCGCCAAAGGGCGCAAAATCGACGTGATCAGCGCCGGTGACGCCATTGAAGCCTTCATCCAGACCGACGCCGCCGTCAACCCCGGCAACAGCGGAGGCGCCCTCGTGGACATGCAGGGCCGCCTGCTCGGCATCAATACCGCCATCGCCACCCCGACCGGGTATTATTCGGGATACTCGTTTGCCATCCCCGTCAACATGATGAAGCGCATCGTCGAAGACATCATCACCTACGGATATTCCCAACGGGCCAAAATGGGCCTCAGCGTCGTCGAACTGGACGGCGAACTGGCCACCGAGCTCGGTCTCCCTTTTTCCCAGGGCCTGGTCGTGGAATATGTCGAAGAAGGCGGTCCCGCCGAACTGGCCGGACTGAAACCGTTTGACGTCATCGTTGAAATCAACGGCAACAAGGTCCGCAGCTTCCCCGAGCTCCAGGAACAGGCCGGCCAGGTGCGACCGGGTGACGTCTTGCGCCTCCAGGTCTTTCGCGAAGGAAAATACCAGCGCGTTTCCGTCACCATGCGGTAAACCGCTGCGTTGGGTTGTTTCTTGTCGGTTTTTCGTTTGAGGTCCCCGTCCCTGGTGGCGGGGATTTTTTTTGGCGTTCCGGAATGACGGATATGCGCTACCTTAACCCTCTCCTTCCCTATGGAAATTTTGATCATCCTGGGTCTCATCCTGCTCAACGGCCTCTTTTCGATGGCCGAGCTGGCCCTCGTGTCCGCCCGCCGGTACCGTCTGGAACAATCTGCTAAAAAGGGGAGTGGCGGCGCCCGCACCGCCATACGCCTTTCCGACGACCCGACCCGATTTCTCTCTACCGTCCAGATCGGCATTACCCTCATCGGTATCCTCCTCGGCGTATACAGCGGCGAGGCCCTTACCGTTGACCTCGTCGAATGGCTGTCCGGTTGGACCGCATTGCGCCCGTTTGCCCATCAACTGGCCGTAGGCATGATCGTCATCGCCATCACCTACCTGTCCATCGTTCTGGGAGAGCTTTTCCCCAAGCGACTGGGGATGACCTTTCCGGAGGCGATCGCCATCGCGACCTCCCCCTTCATGAACGCCATGTCACGCATCACCACCCCGTTCGTCTGGTTGCTCTCCGTGTCCAATAATGCCCTGCTCCGCGTATTCGGCATCCATCGGATCCAGAAGAGCCAGGTGACGGAAGAAGAGATCAAATCTCTGGTGCGCGAGAGCGCCGCCGGTGGCGAGATCAGAGATGTCGAACAGAACATGGTGGAACGGGTCTTCGAACTGGGTGACCGCAAGATCAACTCCCTCCTCACCCATCGCAGCGACCTCGTTTTTTTCGACCTCAAGGACGACCGCCAGACGGTCTTCGCCAAAATCAACGCAGAAAAACATTCCGCCTACCCGGTGTGCGAAGATCACCAGATCGACCGTATCACGGGGGTGGTACTCATCAAAGACCTGTTCGATCCCGACCTGTGGGTGACCAAGGAACTCAAGGACATTTTGCGCCAACCCCTTTATGTCAACGAGACCGCCAGCGCCTACCGGGTATTGGAAGAATTCAAACTGACACGCAACCACTACGCCATCGTGGTGGACGAATACGGCACGACCCAGGGCATCGTCACCATGGACGATTTTCTCGACGCCCTCGTGGGCTCCGCCACGGAGATCTACCAGGAGGAATACCAGATCCTGGCCCGCGATGAAAACAGTTGGCTGGTGGACGGGCAGTACCCCGTATTGGAATTCCTGAAGTATTTTGACATGGATTTCGTGCTGGATCCCGCCATGTCGTTCACGACCGTCGCCGGATGGGTCATCCACCTGCGCAACGGCCTGCCCAAAGTGGGCGAATTCGTCACAGTGGGCGAATACCGGATCGAGGTGGTGGACAAAGACGGGCCCCGCATAGACAAGATACTGGTGACCCGAAAGGTCAATGACCGTTGACGGGACTTTCCCGATCGTAACGGGCTATACCCTCGTGCCCCGGGAAGTGAATAAGTTAGTACCATGCTCGAACTGGACCTCTTTCGCCGGCGTCTCTTTGCGCCGAACGATGACATCGGACGGCAACTTCACTGTCCCTACGGGGTCGGTCTGGAAGCGCTGCAAGCCGATGAAAGCCGACCCGGGGTCATGGCATGCCACCAGTGCCGGCACCCGGTCAAGGATACCCGTGCCATGGAGGCGGCATCGCTCGGCCTTGTCATCCGGGAAGAGCCGGACACCTGTCTGGCGGTAGATGCCGACCATCCCGCCATCACCATGCGATTTTCAGGGTATGTGGCCGGATAGAAAGCAACGCGAAGACCTGGTGGTGATCAGGACCGCGCGAACGGAAGAAGCCATCAGGGCGGCTATCGAAGAAGGCTTCCGGCCGCTGGTCAAACCCGTGAACCCCGCAGCGGGGATCCGGTCCAAATACTGTGTTTACCAACACAAATCGACCGGCAGGGTGGAAGTGATCGCCGACTACCGGTTGGAACGCCACATGGACCCTGAAGCCTGGGTCTGTGTCATTCCCTGGACGATGTACTATCCCTACACTTTCCCTTCTCCCTTTGCCGCTTATCTGATCCCGCCCGGCCTGCCGGTCGGGGAATGGGTATGGCTGGAAGACCTGATCGAAGACCTGCCCGGGACCTCGTGGAATCAGGGTGACACGACCCGTCTCGCCGCTGCCGAGGCCATTTGGAACGGGACGGATTTCGATATCCTGTATGATCCGGAATCGGAAAAACGGCACATCATCGGCTGACAGGCCGCGGATGGCGCCCTTCGGATCATCTGACCAACAAAAGGGTCTGCACACCCCCCGGTGACCGGAGTTCCATCGTATACACCCCAGGCATCCAGCTTCCCGCCTCGGGAATGGCTACCTGATGGGGTCCTTTGCCTGCGGATGCCAATCGCCGCTCGCCAACCACACGTCCGGCCAAATCGCGAAGGAAAATCACCACCGGGCCTGCCTCCTCCAGTTCAAACCGGATCTGCGTGTCTTCGTTGACCGGATGCGGCCATACCCGTATGCCGGACACGCCGTCATAACGGGTATTCGCGGCTTGCTCAGGGGGCAGAAACTGCCCCTCCCCGGTTGTTTCTCCGTCTTGTTCCTGCGGGAAATCAGGCCCCTCATAGGGGGCGGGAACAAACTTCAGGGCAAGGTGATAAAACCTGTCCTGGTCGTCATACGCCTCCGCCCGCATGAAAGCGGGGTCAGTGGCAAAGGCATCGTGGACCATCCCGTCCTTTCGGGCCCGGAAACGAACGCGCAACATGTCCTGCCCGTCCGCCAGGCTGAGCCCTCCCGGCAACAGCACATTCGGCCACATCCAGGAAAAAGTCAAACGGCCGCCGTTGATGCTGCGGTCGCCGACAAAATGGCCGTGCGGCGGAAGGGGTTGCCCGGGATCCGGATCAAGGAAACGAACGACATCTCCTGGCGAAACAAGGGCCAGTTGCAAGCCTGTCAAAGGAGGCAGGGCTGAGGCCCGAAGCCCAACCTCGAACACTTCGCCCTTGCTAACAGGGAAATCGCTGACCTCGAAGAACAAGGTATCCTGAATGACCATTTGGTCGTAGTCGAAGGCAGATGGCCGCGTGCGACCCCTTTTGATGGCGTAGAAAGGCACTTCCTGGCCGGGTCCGCTGTAGGTGAATGTGCCATTCTGCGGAAAGGATTTGCCACTTTCCACCACTTCTGCATCGGCGAAGGACCAGGTGCGAAGGCCTTCGGGCAAGGCAAGCGGTGGATGCAGGATCTGATGACGCATGGCCAACGCATCCGCCATGCTGGCACTTCCGGAAGCGTTGAAATCGCCGGCCATCTGCCGGTCGCGTTCCTCCATGCCTCCATGACCGGCCATCCGGCGCACCAGACTAAGAATGTCATAGGTCGTGACGTCGGTGGCGTCATGGCCACTTCGGAAAACCCGCATCCTGTAAGTTTGGCCGGGCGTAAGGTTGCATGCCGACGGCTGACCGCCTTCGTCCACCAGGAGAAGGGCGTTGTTCTGGAGATCCAGGATCTCGAAACCCACCGGCGCCGGCATCATTTCATTGACAATGACGGGCACAGGACAATCATTGGATTGGGCGCGGGCTGTCCACCCGATGGCGCACACCAAAACCAACGTCAGCAAACGGGAAATTCCGGTAGTCAAATTTTGCATGGGGGTTGCTTTGAGGAAGGGTAAAGAAATAGTATAGTCAAATATAATACCCCGACGGGGAATATGTCAATGCCCGGTGCCCGAAAAAATCCATTTTCCTGCTGAGTGACTCGACACATGCCGCTTCCGGATTTCCCTGTCTGCGCCCGTTTTTGCCGGCTGCCATGCCCTGTTGACCCGGATATCCGTGGCGATCGTTTGAGGGGTAACCTTGGTCTCTGATATCAAATAAATGGCCGAATGCGAGCCATTCGTGACATTTTCACGGGGAATTGATCGCCATTCCCTATTTTCGGTTCGCCTAAACACCTCGGCCATGGCCCGGCGCCCTGCCTTACAGATCCTGCATCTGCTCCTCACAGGGCTGCTGGCCGCTTGTTGCCGGGCGGATGCACAGGTACAGCCCATCCGTCCAAAAGGAGTGACGCGGGCTCTCGTCGTCGGCATCTCCGAATATCAGGATCCCCGGGTAGGCCATCTCCGGTATGCCCATCGCGATGCGGCGTTGTTCGTCCGGATGCTCGAGGCCGGTGCCCTCGGACAGGTGGCACCGGAAAACATCCAACTGCTGACCAATGGCGATGCGACCGAAGCGCGTTTTCGCACCATGCTGGACTGGCTCCGCCAACAATCCCGGGCGGGCGATCAGGTCATCCTTTACTTTAGCGGCCATGGCGATGTGGGCAAAACCGTGTCCCGGCCCGAGTATCTTTTGCTCCATGACGCCACCGACCAGTCCTACTCCCTGGGCGGCGCCATCAAGCTGCGGGATCTCCAGGAAGAGATCACCACCCTGTCCAGCGAGATCGGAGCACGGGTTATCGTCATCCTGGATGCCTGTCGCGCCGGCAAACTCGGTGATGCGCGGATTGACGACGAAGGCGCCCTCGGCCGTGAAGGCCTGCAGCGCCAGGCGACCAACGAGATCAAACTCCTGTCCTGCAAACCCGATCAGTTCAGCCAGGAAGGCCCCCAATGGAACGGGGGACAAGGCGTATTCACGCACTACCTCATCAAAGGTTTGACCGGCATGGCCGACCACAACCAGGATGATGTGGTGACGGCTTCCGAATTGAGGCGCTATCTGCACGATGCCATCAATGAAGACCTGGCCCCTCTCCGGCAGCACCCCGTCATCACGGCCAAGGAAGAAGATCAGGCCATCGCCTTCATCGATCCCTCCTCCCCATCTCTGGCGGGCACGATCGAAAAGCCTCCGGTACAACTTCTGCTCTCCACCCATGCCAAAAGCCGGAAAGAGGAAGCCCTGATCGCCCGGGTGGATTCCTCCCACCTGGACAATTACCGGCTGTTTTTCAAGGCCCTCCGTGATAAAGCTTTCTCCGAACCCGCCAACGATTGCGCCGACCATTATTTCCGGTTGCTGCTGGAGGAAAGTGCCCTGGCCGATATCCACCCTTTCCTCCGCCGGGAATATGCGATCGCCCTCCAGGAAGACGCCCAGCAGATGATGCGCCAATTGATCCTCGTGGAAGGAGAAGAGCTCAACAAACCCGGGGATGAGCGCATCCGCGAATACGCGCTC
The DNA here is from genome assembly GCA_964471595.1 of uncultured Saprospiraceae bacterium. Taxonomy (GTDB): domain Bacteria; phylum Bacteroidota; class Bacteroidia; order Chitinophagales; family Saprospiraceae; genus JAGNXB01. Next base: position 33,736 of record CAYYGN010000006.1, on the reverse strand, counting down.
TACATTCCCCGCCTGGACAAAGCGATGGAAGTGCTGGGCGCCCGCCATGCACTGACCCGCGAATTGGAAACCAGGAAAAATCTTTTCCGGGGCATCCTCGCCTATCTCGAATCCCTTGGGCAGAAAGGACCGGAACACTACGGCGCCATAGCGCCCCTCCTGCAGGAAGTCCTGGCACACGATCCCGAAAACCGACTGGCTCTTTTTTATCTGATGGAAGCCGCCTGCTCAAGGACAAAACCGGTCATGGTGGACACCGCCCGGTATTATTTTCAAACAGTGACCCGCCTCTACCCGGATTGGGTGATGCCCTATACGTTTTTCGGCGAATGCCTGAGCAAGGTAGCGGACCACCGGGAGGAGGCATGGCAGGTGCTGGACGCAGGGCATCAGTGCGATTCCCGTAACGCCTTTCACGCCAAGGCGATGGCCAATTACCATTACCGGATCCGCGATTTTCACGCCGCCATCAAAGGCTACCAAAACGCCCTGCTCCTGGATCCGGAGGATTACATCCTGCACGCCAATATTGGTTATGCCTGGATCATCCTCCAAAATCCCGTCGAAGCGGAGAAGGCTCTGCGGCAATCTCTGGCTATGAAGGACCGGCAGGTGCCGGCACACCTCGGCCTTTGCAAACTCTATGTCAAATCGGGCCGTTGGGATGAGGGGGAACCCCACTGCCGGAAGGTCATGGAAATCGACCCCAAACGCCTTGAACCCTACCTTCATCTGATAGATTATTATCTGGAAACCGGACAGTGGGTGCAGGCCCAACCCCTGGTGTGGGAGATGGAAAAACAGGTCTCCCCGGGTGGATATTTTATTTCGTATTACAAATTCTATTTGGCGGCTCTGCAGGAACAGTGGGAGCCGGCACTCGCCCATTTGCAACAGGCCATGGCCGCAGGACTGAACGACCGGCAAATACTGGATGAAAAAAAGAACCTGGCGACCTGCCTGTCCCGGCAGGAATTTCAAAACCTGCTATCCGAACACTTCAAATAAAAGACAAGCCAATGCCTTCCTTTGCGCGCAAACTCATGTTCATCTCGCCTCTGACCCTTCTGATGTCCGGCTGCCTCGCTCCCTGGCCGGGAAGAGACGGGCAAAACACAGCCCTGGTGTACCGGAAAGAAATCGTACTGGAGGTGACCAATCCGGGTGGTGACCTATTATCCAATGCCACGCTGGCAACAGGTGACCATGAACCCAGCATCATAACGACAGAGCCGGTATTTTGGGAGGAAGGGACGATGTACACCCTGGATGCCGGAAATTATTACCGGGAAACACGCTTCCGGATTAATGCCGGATTAACCCAACTCCACACCCTGCGCATCAGTCTGGATCACCTGCTTTGGCCGAATAAAACGTGCCATGATGGAGGGAGAAAGCTGGAAGGAAAATTGTACATCGAAAATGAAGCCCCCATTGAAAACGGTGTCATCGAGGTCAAGGACCGACAGGCATTTACCGATGACTCTGGCGCCTTCAACCGTTCCTATGCTGTACTTCACGATCAAAGCCAGGCTACTCCCATCACCAAAACCTCATCCAGGACTTACCGCATGCAGATGACCCTCGTCAAAAACGGGGATACGGACACGCTCTTCGATGTGTTTCTGGATGACAGCACGGACATGATTGACCCTAAATAAATCAAAATATCTCACCAACAAAAAATTCCGACAATATGAAAAATGCGATCTACTTGGCGCTTGCTTCCATCCTTCTGATGAGTCAATGCAAGAAAAAAGAGACGCCCACACCCCCCGATGCAGGGACGGAGTCTCCAGCAATTTTAAACACAAAAACGATCGTTTTATCTGCCCTCACGCAAGATAATTCCAATTATGAATTTAACCACACTAGAGAAAATATGCAATTGAGGTCCGGATCTAAAAGATCAAGAGATACTGTAAAACTAACTATCGCCGAAGATGACAAAGTAACCTTCCAGGCCTCTAATCACACATCCGTATCCATCAAATTCATGGATAGTCATAGTAGAATTGATTCAATGGTTACAAGGCTACAACAAAGGTCTTCAAATACTACTTGCAATAACATGCAAAAGAGATTAAGGGGTACGGCTAGAGACACCGATGGTCCGGTAACGATCAGTTATTTTGGGACTGCCCAACGCAGGGATACAACTTCTAGGGATAGCGTTTATTCCTATTCATTACACATACCTGACGACACGTCCTCAAATAATTGTTCAAAGGACTTGCGCTTTTGGAATCCAGGAGAGTATACCGTAAGAATTCTGCTATCATCGAATAGTCCCAGTGACATTGAACTCGACGTATTTCTGGATGGCAGTCAAAAGGACAATAAGCTCGATTGAATTCCTGAATCCGCCATGTCCCACCCTCTCCGACGCATCGTGCCGTTCATCGGCTGCCGGATCGTCCTGATGGCGACGGGACTGGTCATGATGGCAGGGTCCCTCGCGGCGCAGATCCGGCCCGCTTTCACGCCTCCGGTCACCCGGGCCGTCGTCGTCGGCATCTCCGAATACCGGGATACCACCCTCGGAGATCTCCGCTTTGCCCATCGCGATGCAGAAGCTTTTGCGGCCTATCTCCTGTCGGAGGCAGGAGGAGCAATCCCCGCCGAACACCTGCGCCTCCTGCTCAATGGCGATGCCACTCACGGCAACGTGGTCGCTGCCCTCGACTGGATCCAGGAGGAGACAGGACCCGGGGAGAGGGCCATCCTGTTCTTTTCCGGGCATGGCGACGCACAGTCCGGTGGCTCCCGCGCCGGCTATCTCCTGTGCACCGACGCCGTCGTTCGCAAATACAGCATGTCGGGGGCCCTGGCCCTCTCCGCCCTGCAGGAGGCCATCACCACCATGTCGGTGGAAAAAGGAGGCGAGGTCCTTTTCATCGCCGACGCCTGCCGCAGTGGCGGCCTCCAGGACAACGCCGGCATCCGTGTCTTTGGCGACGACCTCGCCCGCCAGTACACCCACGAGCTCAAGATCCTGTCCTGCCAGCCGCATGAACTGAGTCACGAGGGTCCGCAATGGGGAGGGGGGCAGGGCGCTTTTACCTGGCACCTGCTGGAGGGCCTTCTCGGGCTGGCCGACCAGAACGGGGACGAACTCATTTCCCTGTACGAATTGGCCGCCCATGTCAAACAGGAGGTGTCCCGCGACATGATGCCGGTGCGACAGGTACCGCTTGTCCGGGGCGACGAAACCCGCATCATCGGCCGCATTCATGGTCCTACCCTCGCCCGGTTGAACCGCGAAAAAGGAAGGGAGCTCATGACCATCCTGCCGGCCTTGCCGAGGTCCAACAAATACGATCGGCTCCTGGCCGGCACCGATTCCGTCACGCTCGACCTGTACAGGGCTTTCCGAACCGCATTGGAGGAAAAACGCCTGCTGCATCCTGCGGGCGACTGTGCCGACCATTATTACAATCTGCTGGTGCAGGACTCCTCCCTGGCCGCCATCCATGCCGATCTGCAGCGGGATCTTGTCGCCCATCTCCAGATGGACGCCCAGCATGCTCTGAATCAATACCTGCAACTAGACATCCAGCAACTTTCCCGCTCCGCCCCTTTGCTCAAAGAGCAATTTGCCGGATATCCCGCCTACCTCGAACGAGCCGCCGAATTGCTCGGCCCCCATGATCCCCGCACTCGCACCTTGCTGGCCCGTCTCCACCTCTTTCAGGGATTGCGTTTGAATTATGCCGCCAGAACCCAGCGGGATTGGGCCACCATCAAGCCCATCATCCACCACCTTCAAGCCTCTTTGGACCAAGAACCGGATAATGCCGTTGCCGCCTTTTTTTTAATGGATATTTATGCCTTCCGGGTCATAGAATATGATTCCGCCCAATTTTATTACCACAAGGCGGTGGACATGGACCCCGGGTGGCTGGCGCCGCATGCGTGGTGGGGGTATTATTTGTCGCGGCAGTTCAAACGTTTTGATGAAGCGTCCGTGGTTATTGACCAGGCATTGGCCATTGATGCCACCCACAATTTCACCCTAAAGGCCAAGGCAAGCCTGCTTTACTTCAGGGAACAATGGGAGGAGGCCATGGCCGTTTATTACCAGGCCCTGCAATCCCAACCGGATGACCACCTGGCCTGGCTGAACATCGGCGCCTGCCTTCAGAATCTCGGCCGCCTTGACGAAGCCCAAACCGCTTTCGAAACCTCTCTGGTCATGCAGCCCGACCAATTTACGGGTTATTTCATGCTGGGGTATCTATTTGTCCAGAAGGAGCTCTACGATGCTGCTGAAGCCGCCTACCTGACGGCGGCAGAAAAGGACCCCCGGCATGTTTCTCTTCGCTACAGAATGGCCGATTTGTATTTTAAAACCGGAAGTTGGACCGATTTGGAGGAACAATGCACTTTGTTGGAAACGCTGGCGCCGGACGCCTATTTTGCTCCATATTTTCGTGCCTGCAAAGCATCCTTTGAAAATAATGAGAAGGAAGCTATGGCCCAGTTAACAATAGCCCTACAATCAATCAATGTTAAAATGACCGAGTGCGAATGCGAACCTCTCCGCTCCTGGCTGTTCGAAAAGCCGGCATTTCGGGAAAAAGCCGAACAATTTCAATTAGAAAACAAATAAATCTTACTTATGAAAAACGCACTTTTTATCTCGCTTCTGACTTTGATGGTCATTGTTTCATCCTGCAAGGAAAAAGTCAGTGAACCCGACAAGCCTGCCACGGTATATTATGCCGGCACCCAGTTTTGGTTTCTGCAGGGCGATGGCGAATTTTCGGATGTTCAAGTCAATCGCTTTGTCGATGACAATCCGTTTTTTTACGGCCACTTGAAAATCAAAAAGGGGAATCCCCTCGTGCTGGATATCCTGCAAAATGAGCGCATCCAATTCATTTTAAGCGAACTTGGCGATACGATTAAAGTCCAAATCCACGACGCCCCGACTGAAGTTATGGCCGCCATTTATGGCAATGATATGCAGACACTTCACATAGAAACCTGCCAGGAGGGAGATACTGCAATGTTCTCGGGAAGATTGGTGGATGCTTCACGGAATCCGCTGGCAGGGAGAACAGTTTTTGACATGCGCCGCACAACCGTCAGGACAGAAACCAATTCGAACGGTGCCTTCCAAATTTCCTTGCTGCTGGATCCCACTCAGGATTGCACAGGGTATCTAGGTATTCAAGCCCTCCAATCAGAGGACCCAGTGTTGACAACGACCATCAACCCCGGCAGAACCATTGACGTCGTAATGGACGGTACCCATCACGAGTTCAGGGAAAGGCTCAGAGATTCGATACTTTCCACAGGCAATACCCAATAACAGGGAATTGCTTTGGAATAATATACATGTTTCACGGCCAGGCCACGATACGCGACAGGGCCGTGATGGTCTTTGACCGGAATCATTACCTTGTGCCATTACCATATCCCGGTGGCACCTGTCGAATTCGGAAACAAGATCATGCGGTTCAATATTAAAATTGTCGCTCTGCCATTTTATTTCGGCTTGTTGGGCCTGTGGTCTTTACAACCGGTTGCGGCCCAGATCCGTCCCGTCCAACCCACCGGCCAAACCCGGGCGGTCATCATCGGCGTATCCGAGTACCAGGACAGCCGCATACCCCGCCTTCAGTTTTCCCACCGCGATGCCGAGGCATTTGCCGAATGGCTGTTGTCCCCTGCCGGAGGAAAAGTACCTCCCGACAACATCCGGGTGCTCACCAATGCCGATGCCACCTTTGCCCGCATGGGCGGCGCCTATACCTGGCTCCTGGAAAACACTAAACCGGGAGATGCGGCCATTCTATATTTCTCCGGGCATGGCGACATGGAAAACCAGACCATCAGCAACAACGGTTACCTCCTGGCTTATGACATGCCGGCCAACAATTACATGATCGGGGGATTCCCGCTCCATATCCTCCAGGGCATCATCCGGACCCTCAGCACCAAAAACCAGGCCCAGGTCATCGTCATCACCGATGCCTGCCGCGCCGGAGCGCTGGCCGGATCGGAATACGCCGGCACTCAGGCCACGGCCAAAGCCCTTGTGGACCAATACGCCAGCGAAGTCAAGGTCCTCTCCTGCCAGCCCACTGAGTCCAGCAATGAGGGCATCCAATGGGGTGGCGGCCACGGCGTCTTCACCTGGTACCTCCTCGACGGACTCACCGGCCTCGCCGACCGCAACGAAGACCTCAAAGTGTCCCTGCTCGAATTGCAGCGCTATCTGGAGGATCATGTCCCTGCTGCTGTGTCGCCACGAAGCCAGATCCCCCTGGTGACCGGCGACAAAGGTCTGACCATGAGCCGGGTGGACCCCGATGCCCTCGCCGACCTGAGAGCCCTCCGTGAAAAAGAGAAGAATCAATCACCCGACACACCTGTCCGCCAGAAAGGCATCCCGTCCGTCATGGATTCGGATTCCATGATCATGGAACTTTATCTCCGGTTTGAGGAGGCCCTGCACAAGGGTCATCTGCTTCAGCCCGAAGGTGCCTCCGCCTGGGATATCTACCAGCGCATCCACACCCATGAGCGTATGGCGCCTTTCCGGCTCGCCATGCGACTGGACCTGGCCGCCGCCCTTCAGGATGAATCCCAACGCGCCATCAACGACTATCTCGCCGCCAGCCCCGCCGAATTGCAAAGGCGTTGGTCGCACGACCAGCGATATGCCCTTTACCCGGAGTACCTGCATCGCTCGGCCACCCTGCTGGGCAACAGCCATTTTCTGTATCCCGAAATCCGGCGACGCGAAGCCTACTTCCGCGGCCTTCATTTGCGCCTGGAAGCCGAACGGACCGGAGACACCTCCCTGTTGCGCCAGGCCCGCGAATGGCAATACATGGTGCTGGATTCGGATTCGACAGCGGCCTACGCCTGGAACGAAACGGGCCTGCTGGCCCGCCGGGAAAACCGGCTCGCCGACAGCGAATACTGCTTTCGGAAGGCGCTGGCCTACAGCCCTACCTGGACATTGGCCCGCGCCAATCTCGGCGGACTGCTGGTCGCCACAGGCCGGCCGGAAGATGGCATCCGCGAATGCGAACGCGCGCTCGAGCGGGAGCCGGCTTTTGCCCTCGCCCATTTCAATGCCGGCCTCGGCTGGTTTGCCCTCCGCAATTACGAAAGGGCCATCCACCACTTTGAAGCGGCTACCCGCCATGATCCTTCCTATTCGCGCGCATGGATGGAATGGGGGCTGGCCCTGTGGAAAACCGCCCGTTTTGATGAAGCCTCCGTCCTCTTCGCCAAAGGCGACTCCCTGGCCCGAAAAGACATCCTCGATGCCAACGGCTGGCTTCTGTTGGGCAAAAGCAGGTATTATCGCGATCTCCACCAACCCGCCATGGAAGCGTTGCAAATAGCTACCCATGTGAATCCCGGGCTTTCCGAAGCGTGGTATTATACCGGTCTCGTCTTTACCCAACTGGGGCAAACCAAAGAGGCCCTGGAGGCCTATCGGCGCTGTCTGGATTTGGATTCCCTGCGGCATGAAGCGCGTTTCAATCTCGGCTACCTGCTCATCGGAGAGTCGGAATTCGAAGCGGCTTGCCCCCAATTCAGCGAAGTGCTCCGTCATTTACCAGAAGATGCCTTTTCTTGGGTGGGCCTGACCATCTGCCATACCCATAAGGGAGAGGTCGACCAGGCGTTGGAAACGCTCGAAAAAGCGTTGTCCCTGGGCTATGATGACCGGGAATTCCTCGCGTCCTCCACCCTGCTCGACAATATTCGCCCCTTGCCCGGTTTCAAATGGCTGATGGCCAAATATCTGCCCCGCTGAAACCTGCCGCTTACCGGACCGGAAAGGCCCGAATGGACTGCTCCCGGACCGACTGCCTTTCCCAAAATGCCGCCAGCATCAACCTGGCTGACTTGCCGTTCCGGCCCTGGAGACGAATGGCCTCCTCATACGCCTGAACAGCGTTGGCAAACCATTCCGCCTTCTCGAAGGCAACGGCCCGCATCAGCGCCTTAACATCCGGTGACGCTGATGTGTAGAGCTGGCTGCCCGTCACCCGATCGAGGATTTCCGCCCTGTCCGCAGGCAATCCCGCAGCCAGTTGGAGGGAATTGGATACCAATGGCGGATTGCCCGGAATCCTGACTCTCCAGGTGTAGATCGTTTCCGGTACAAAGGCGGACGAGGGAAGGACGAGGGTCAAAGAGGATCCGGTAGTCGTTCCTTTGGCCAATGGCCGGCCATCCGGATGGAGGACTTCGACGACATAGGTCACTGGCCCTTCACCCTGGACCGACCAGTAAAAAGTAACCGTACCGGGGGACAAATAGCCATAAGGATTGTAAGCATGGAGGGAGGAAATCCTGGCCTTGCCAAAACCATCGCCGGGACTACCCGTCCTGACTGTCCCACTCGTGTCTCGGGTATCCCCCTTGATGCCAAACCCATCACCGGGATTACCCGTCTTTACAGTGGCACTTGTGTCTCGGGTGTCGCCCTTGATGCCAAACCCGTCACCGGGAGTGCCCGGCTGTAACGTCCCACTCGTGTCCCGCGTGTCACCCTTGATACCCCAGCCGTCACCGGGAGTGCCCGGCTGTAACGTCCCACTCGTGT
>CAYYGN010000006.1:0-25055 GCA_964471595.1 uncultured Saprospiraceae bacterium | reverse complement strand
CCCTTGATACCCCAGCCGTCACCGGGAGTGCCCGGCTGTAACGTCCCACTCGTGTCCCGCGTGTCGCCCTTGATACCCCAGCCGTCACCGGGAGTGCCCGGCTGTATAGTGCCACTCGTGTCCCGCGTATCGCCCTTGATGCCCCAGCCGTCACCCATCCCTTTTTGACGCCTCATGGTGGACCAGGGCAAAGGGCTGTCCTCCGGACTGAAATAAGCCATGACGAATGCTTCTTCTACCTGTTCCGCAAAAGTGCCGGGAAACCCGAGCGGCCGGTAACCATCCCCCATCAGGTCGGCAATGGTTTGCAGGTTGCGGTTGTTGATCTTTTTAAGGGATTTTTTGAATTGAAGGGTAGCCGTCCCTTTTCCTTTGACGGCCACTTTACCCTCCGGCAAGAGGAGCGCTCCTGCATATACCGGGATGACTTTCCCCTCTCCGGGGGGTTGATAGTTCACCTTCCCCGTGGCGGAAAGCAGGATGACAGGTTCGGCTTCCTGCGCCCAAAGCAGGGCGGGAAACAAGATCAGGAACAGTGAAAAGTAGCTTGGGCTTTTCATGGTGGTATGTTTAGATGCCATAAATCCTCTCCCACCGCTCCCGGCCTCATAGGGTCAGGGCGATGAAATCCTGTAATTGATCCAGGCGGCCACATGATGGTCGTCCGAAAGACGGAACAAAAGCCTTTGATTCGGGTAATGGGTATACACCGATCCGCCGGCTGCGACAAGAGCGGCCCCGGGTCCATGGGTGTTTTGCCATTCCTCCCGGCTGGTCCCTATCCCTGTTCCAAAACGGGTTTTGTCTGTACAGGGCCCTTCGCAAACGTGAAAAAATCCGTATCGGCGGTGATTGTCGGCCGAATGGATGAATATCCGGGAGTGGGGTAGTTGCTTGCCGTAAGTAAAGATACCGTTTCCGAGATCAATCTCGACATCTATCTGAGGATCATCCATATATCGCTCCAGATGGATGCCGTCGATCCGATCGAGTCCGGGTTTGTCCACAGCTGCACGGGCGGTTTGAGGACCGTCCAGATTCTGAAGGGCAAAAAGGGATCCGGCCTTGCCGGCTTCAGTCCAATGCGCCCTGGCACCCTGGAGATCGCCTTCCCTGGCGGCGATCACGCCCTCGACCACCCGGAAGGCAGAAGCGGAATGCCGTTCCTGCCATTTTTTTCCCTTTCTCATCCAGTAGGCCGCTTCTTCCGTGTCGCCCGACAGCAAATGGCAGCAGGCCAGGTTGAGATAGGCGGGACTGTAGGCAGGGTCCAGGAGGAGGGCTCTTTCAAAGTGGGTCATGGCTTCGCGGATCAGCTCAGCGCGCTGTGCCGTACCCGTGGACCAGCCCGACTTTTGGCCCTGGAGCCGGGATTGGGGATCGAGTTCCACCGGGAGCACCCAGGGGAATTCCGCCGGTGTGAACATCGCCATGGCCGCCAAAAGAAAATTGATGCCTGCGTTGTTGTATATCTCGCGACTGGGAAAATCGCGCAGGATCTCCTGGTAATACATCGCCGCATCGGCATGTTGCCCGGTCAGGGTCAGCAAACCAGCCGTTTCAAAAAGGATCTGCAGTTCGCCCAGCCGACCCATGGCGTTTTTGGAAATGGCCACCCGCTCGCTCAGGGAAGGATAGGGTTTGTTGACCTCCGGAATCCCGTAACCGGCATAAAGGTCTGTCAGGAGACGGGGCATCATGTCGTACACCCGGTATCCCGCCGTGTAGGCCAGAAATCCGCCGAGATAATCGGCCTGGGTCTCCTGGGACAACCGGTCGGATCCCGCCTTGCCCCGCAATGAATCGGCGGTGGACAACCCGCTGTTCTGCTCGGCAAAATGGACCGTCCAGTCATGCTTTTCAAAGTAGTGGACCATTTCATGGGCCAGCAAGGCAGCGAGGGCATTCAGCGAATCCGCTCCCATGGCGGCACAAAGATCATAGGCCTTTTCTTCCAGGCCGATGGCGCCGGCCTGCGGAGACATCCAGGCCACAAACTGCTCCCCGTTGTTCATGATGAAGGCCGGTAACGGCTGGCGAAAATCTCCTCGTGCCCGGGCAAGCTTGTCGAATACCTGCCTTGCCGTCTCGTATTTGTACCCGCTGGATGCCTTCAGGGCGCTCTTCCCTTTGAGGTTTTGGACGAATGCCAATACCGGTCCATCCTCCTGCCCGTATGTGGCCGGAAGCAGAAATATCCAGGCCAACAACAGGCAAGACCATGGGCGAAACAGGGCAGCGCCGCCATGCATCGCGACGGGAGTATCCGTACCGGACCGGCCTTTCATTATCTGGCAATCAGGTCACGGGCCACGTCAAGCATGTCCATACGGGAATAAAAATGAGCGGCGGTCTGGCGGACCAACCTGTTTTCGGGGTAATCCTGCAGGGCCCGTGCATAGACGCGTTCGGCATCGGCAAAAAACTGCTCCTGTTCGAGGGCATAGGCGTAACTCAGCCATTGCTCTTCCCGGGTCAGTTGATGGTAATCCGGCATTTTGCTGACCTGTTCGCGGATGCGCTCAGGTCCTGCGGCATCCACCTGGAAGGTGATCGGCCGGGTTTTCAATGCGGGATTGCTGGCACTGACGACCTGCCAGGTATAGGACGCTCCATCCCGCAGGCCCAATTCGGCTGCGGTGATGTCGAGGGAAGCAGCAGGCAACTTTTTCATCATGCGCTCCACCTTGCTGCCGTTCTCATAAAGACGGAATTCATACTCATCCGCCCGGGGGTCATCGCCCCAGTAAAAACTCAGCGGCTCCATGGACACCATCCCCTCGGTCAAAAGGGTCACGGACAAGGGATAATCCTGGCTGCTGTATCCTTTGATGCCGGCAGTGACATCCATGTGCCGGCGATGATGCTCCACGACCGATTTTTCGTCCGTTGTTTCGTCCATACATTTCTCGATGAAGGAATAAAACCGGCTCATGAAGCTGAGACGGGCGGTTTTACCGAGGGCCGCTTCCAGGGAATCAAGGCGGTAGGTCTTCCCTCCGTCAAGATTGACCGAACGGCCGTCACGGATGATACGGACAAAACAGGAGGCCGGTACCTGGATGCATCCCGGCGCCACCAATACATCGGCCGGCATGACGGGACGCTGATAAGACCGGCAGTCTGCCGCATAACGAACGACTGCCCGTTGGGCAGACGTCGTGCCCGCGCCGGGTTGCCCTTCGCGGCAACCGGAGGCCGTGACTTTCCACCCTCCCTGGGCGTGCAAGGCAGCCAGTGGCATTCCAAGAAACAGGACGGCGATCAGGAAAAAACGGTACATAGGTTTGCTTTATGGGTTAATGGGCCGAACCAACGGAAAGTTACCTTCCTGCCGGTTGTCCCTTGTGTATTTTTTGACGTCGCCTCCGGATGAATTGAAGCACAGAGAAATAGACGAGTTGGGTATCCACCGACAAGGCCAGTGCAATGAGGCCAAGGGAAAAATCCCATTTCAGCCGGTAGTGCTCATAGAGGTACATAATGATGAGAAATATGAGCGCGAACAACACGATCTGGATGACACGGGCTACCGGGTGATAAACGCCGTGGTAATGATGGCTGATCCAGATGAAAATCAACAGGCTGAAATAACACAACAGAAAGGCGAGAATCACATTGACCCAATCCGGCACTTGACGGACATAGGTGCTGTCGAGGATCATGGTGACGATATTGGCATGGATGACCATGCCGAACATATCCGGCTTCCCTTTGCCGGAATACCGGATGTTCAATGGCGTGTAATACCGGTCCAGCACGGGGTCGTTCCAGTCATCCGTTCCGGAATAGCCGACGATCACTATCTTGTCCTTCACCACACGACCGAGATCGTAGGTGGTATCCAGGACATTCTGGGGTTCCAGCCGGATGAAGTGGTCTTCGGTAGCGGTATAGTGGATGCGCTCTATTGGCTTGCCTCTCGCCATCAAATCCTCTACGGCCTCCGGATCGAAATGCCGGGCCAATTGAACGGCAAAAGCCATGACCTGCCCCTGGGGACCGGGCTCCGAAGGACTGAAATACCGGACGGTCCGGGTTGGGTTGCCGGGAAAATTGGCAAATCCTACCTGGGTATAATTGCTGAACATGGTATCGTCCACTGCGACGGATTGAAAGATGTCCAGCGAGTCGTTGTAATCCCGCAACTCGGTGGCCAGGACGATCCGGTCACCTCCCCGCTTCATGGTGGCCTGGAGCCGGGCATCCACAAGGCTGTCTTTTTGCCCGGAAAGAAAGATGTCCACCCCCAGCACCCTGGGTCCGGCATCCAGAATCCGATCCAGCATGGCCGCGATCCGGGCCCGGTCGGGCCAACCGATGTTGACCAGCACAATACGTTCTTCCAGTTCGATCTGCCTGTCCCTGATCTGGGAGTAATAGATATCGGTAACCTCGTAATCCTTCAGGCTGTGCCCCAGCGGATCCAGGAAATGGAGGTTCAGATAAATCCGCGATACCAGGACGATCAGGACGAAAATAATGACCGCTATGAGGAAAGCATGCGGATCCAACAATCGTCTGATACCGGACCGGGGCTCTGTAGAATGTGCCATATCACTCGGATTATGTCCGGTTGGGTTTCAAATATACGGTTACCGGTCCAATGCCCGATCTGGCGTACTGCGGCCGTGATTAAGGTTTCATGAATTCCGCAGGCTGCCGGATACTCCCCTTTTATTTGGTAGCCTCCCCGGAGGTTCCGGGTTTCTTTCGCCATTCCCGTTTGAAAAGCTTTTGCTGTTGCAGGGCCACATAGATAACCTGAGCGTCAACCACCAGCGCCAGCGCGAGAATGCCCTCTGAAAAATCCCACTTCAACAAGAATCGGTCGTACATCCAGGCGACCACAAAAAAGATCAATCCGAGCTGGACCAATTGCATCACCCGCGATCCCAAATAATACACGGGGTAATACGCACTGTGGATCCACATGGGGATCAGTACGTTCAGATAACACAAAAGAAAGGCGATCAGCAGGCTGATCCAGGCAGGTACTTCGCGGATGTACTTCCTGTCGAGAATCATCCGGATGATGTTGGCGTGGATGACCATTCCAAACATGTCCGGGGGGCTTTTTCCCGTGTAATGCGGGTTCATGGGCGTGTAATGACGGTCGAGCATGGGGTCGTTCCATTCGCCCGTCCCGGTATAGCCGAGGATGACCATTTTGCCGGATACCAGACCGGTCAAATCCAGGGTGGTGTCGAGCACCTGGTCAGGATTGAGGCGGATGAAATGGGATTCACCGGCCGAATAGTGGATGCGCTGCAGGTGGTTGCGCTCCTCCATGAGATACGCCCGAGCGCCAGGGTCATAGACCCCGGCCATCTCCACCGCAAAGGCCTTGATGGGCCCATGCGGTCCTTTCTCCTCCGGACTGATATGGCGCACCGTCCGGGTGGCATTCCCTGGAAAATTGATGAACCCCGTCCGGCATCCCTGCAGGAAATAGGGATCCGTGGCCGGCATGTTCGTAAAGGCCCCGGAAGGGTCGTGGTAGGGCCCGAGGGCATCGGCCATGACCAGGGTCGATCCTCCGCGTTGCAGGACGGAGGCCAACAGGGAATCCGTCGCCGGGTCCTGCCGGTCGGGAAAGAGAATGTCCACCCCGACAACCGCCGGGCCGGCATTCAGCAGGCGCTCCAGGATGCGGGCGATACGGGTCCGGTCAGGCCGCCCGGTATTGACCAGCACGATCCGCTCATCCAGATCGACATGCGGATCCCGAAGCTGGGAATAGACAATGTCCGTAATGTCGTAGTCCTCCAACCGGTGGCTCAGGGGATTGAGAAAGTGGCGGTTGAAAGAAAGGCTCGCCCCCAGGCCAATCAGCAGGAATACGACGGCCGTCACATTGAAAGCATGGATGTTGAAGGGTTTCAGCCGCATACGTTGACGACCGGAGAAATCCATCCGGCCACAAGCGATGCCCAATGTACGGCACAATTTCCTTCACATAGTGGACCCGCCCGCCTTAATTCCCCTAATTTCGTTGCATGCTGCGTTCCATCCTGTTCATTTTCCTCGCCTCCTTCTCCGGCCTGCTTCAGTCACAACCTCCCGGTGATGGAGGGTCTTCCATCCGCACCCTGGGGCCAAGACCACCCAAAGGCATCACCAGGGCCGTCGTCATCGGGATTTCCGATTACCCATCACCCGGCATCCGGCCCCTCCAATATGCCCATAGAGACGCATTGGCCTTCGCCGAATTTCTTCAATCCAGAGCAGGTGGTCAGGTGCCCGACAGCCTCATGCGGGTCCTGATCAATGACAACGCCACCCTCGCCGCCGTGTACGACGCCCTGTACTGGCTGCGCACCTCCTCCGGGCCCGGTGACCAGGCCATCCTCTATTTTGCCGGTCACGGCGATATTGAAAAAGAAGCCCACTGGCAGTTCGGCTATCTGCTTTGCCACGACTCCCCTTCCCACAACTTCCGGAGCAATGCCGTCCGCGTCGAAGACCTCGACCTGCTGGCTATCGAACTGTCTTCCGTCAAAGAGGTTCGCACCGTATTCATCATTGACGCCTGTCGCTCGGGCACGCTTTCCGAAGGCCGGCAGGTGCCCCATGAACACCTGTCCAAACAGCAGGCCAACGAGGTGCGTATCCTCTCGTGCAAGAGCGACCAGATCTCCCTCGAAGGACCCCAATGGGGAGGAGGCAGGGGTTTGTTCACCTGGTCCCTCATCCAGGGTTTGCAGGGTCTCGCCAAAGACGAGGGTCTGGGGGATGATCCCGATCAGGTGACCCTGGAAGAACTGAGCGAATTTCTCCGCCGTCAGCAACGCAAGGAATCCCAGTCCCTGGTCCCGCCAACCCGCCAGGATCCCGTGGTGGTCGGACCCGAAACCTTTCCACTGGCCCGCGTGGATCAGGACATCCTGGCGCAGGTCCGCGCCGAATCCCTCCTTCCGCCCGACCAGCAGGGGTTGATCGCCAGCAGGTCCCTCGAACAGGAACCTCATGACATGGCCCTGACAGGAGGATCCGCTTCCATGACCGGAGGACGGCAATGGCTGGAAGCGGCCCGCCGCGCCAACGTCCTGGAAGGCCTGGACCTCACCCCCCTCACGGCACTGCCACCCGAAGATATTCCGGCGGCCCTCCTCGCATTGATCGGGCAGCAGGAGGCCGAAACGTCAGCCCGGGAAATGTTCCGGCGGTATTTCCTGCCCGCCGCGACGAAGATGCTGGAAGACTCCGTCCAATCCGAACGCTTGCGCCACACCCTGGCCATCCTGCTCCATGACCGTTCCCAGGAATACATCAACCGCTATTTGAATGCCGATGTTCAGGATCTCGCCGACCGGAGTTATTACCGCCTGCGACAATCCGGATATCAGCAACACCCGGCGCTTTTCCGGTTGGCGTTGAGCCTGCTGCCCCCTGATCACCCGCTGGTGCCCCGCCTGCATGTCAAAGGCGCTTACTTTACCGGCGTTTCCCTCCGGATCGCCGCCTTGTTCGAACCCGACATGTCCGCCGCCCTGGACTCCGCCCTGGCCTTCCAGCTCGAAGCCCTCGCGCTCGATGACAAAGCCCCCTATATCCATAATGAACTGGGCATTCTCTACAAATTCATGGAAAGGGATTCCCTCGCTGAATTCCATCTCCGGAGGGCCATGGATCTGGCCCCCTCCTGGGGGCTCCCCGTCAGCAACCTGTGCGGCCTCATGATCCGGCAGGAAAACCGGGAAGCCGCCTGGCAGCTGGCCGGCCAGGCCCTGAAACTGGTGCCGGAGTATTTCGGCATCCACATCCATTTGGGACGCCTGTACGAACATGGCGAAAACCTGTTCATGGCGGAACATCACTTCCGCACGGCCGAACGCCTCGATGCCAACCACTTCATGCCCAACATGCTTCTGGGCCACCTCTACCTGCGCACCACCGAATACGAAAAAGCGGAAAGCGAATTCGACATGGCCCGTAGCAAAAAGGACGGCCTCAACATGTCGATGTCCTTCACGAGTTTGCCCGTCATTGATCACATCGTCATGGCGGATATGCCGTTTGATCAGAGGGATGATGTCCCGGAACAGGTCCTGCTGCAGCGCATCCGTCAGAATCCGGATGATGCGGAAGCCCACTTCATTCTCGGCCTCAAGTATATCCGCTGGCATCAGCTCGACAAAGCCGAATCATCCCTGAGAGAGGTGATACGGATCGACCCCGGCTATCCGGCGCTGTGGGAACAACTGGCCTGGCTGTACTACAGAATGGATCGCCTGGCCGAAGCCGATCTGGCCATGCGGCGTTTCTTCGAACGCTCCATGCATACGGACATCCACCTGATGCTCCACGCCGTAATCCTCGAAGCCTGGGGCCGAACGGATGAAGCCATTTCCCTGTACGCCCGCCTGACGGAACAATGGGCCTGGCATCACCAGCCCTACCGGCATCTCGGACGGCTGTATGCAGAATCCGGCCGACCGGATGAGGCGGAAAAAGTCTGGTTGCGTTTCGCGAAACTCGCACCGAAGGAAGCCGAAAACCAACTGTATCATCTGTATGCCTCCCAGTCGGACCAGGGCAAGGGCGATGACACCTGGAAAACACGGCTGCTACGCCTGCTTGCCGCGCAATGCCTGCAGGATGCCGGTAAAGAAGTGGGCCGGGATGATGCCGGTTTCGAAATGGCTCCTGCAAAATCCTCCGAACTGGAGGAGTATTACCGCTACTGCCTGCAGGGCAGAGCATCCCGGTTGCCTGATCAATGGAAGGAGAAGCCGGCAGTCTGTGAAAGGTCGCTCATGCTCCTGGATTCTTTGCTCCAGTCTTCAGGACAGGAAGAGGAACAGGCCGACCTGCTTTCGCTCCGCAGCCGGTTAGCCCGTCAAACAGGCGACCTGAGGGGCGCCATCAGGGATATGGAAAAAGCGCTCGCTGCTTCGCCCGACCGGATCAGCCTCCAGGATCAACTCCTGAGGACATACCTCGAACATTCCCGACTGGAAGAGGCGAGAACCCTCCTCGAAGGCCAATACCATCGCGACCGTCTGCGTTACCCCGACCATCTCGAACTGGCACGTGCCTATATCCACTCCATGGATTTTACACAGGCACGTGGACTGCTCACGCTGACCGAAAAAGCCTGCCTGGAGGCTTCTCCGCCCTGGAGACTCAGAGAACTCCGGGCCCGCATTCTTTGGCTGTCCGGTGATCTGGCCGGTGCCAGGCAAGCCTACCTGAACCTGCTGCCTGAAGCGCCAACGCCCGAGACCGAATACTCCCTGGCCAGAATCGCCTCCCTGTCAGGAGGCAAGGACGAGGCCATGCAAAGGCTGCAATCCCTCGTGGACAAAGGATGGCACCAACGATCGGTTTTTGCCTTTGACCCCGTCTGGGATCCCGTCCGCAAGTCGCCGGCTTTTCTCAACCTCATGGAAAAGAACCACCTGCTGCTGCCCGACGAAAAATGACGGCTACATGACCTGTACCTTGTATGTCGCCCAACGCTCCAGCCGGTCGTCATTCCCCATGATGAACAAAATCTGCGGGTATACCAGGATCCGCCCCGTAGGTGTTTGCACGGTACGCCGCGGCTCTCCGTAAGCCTGCACCACCTCCTGACCGGAAGCCCCCGCTTTGAGCCCTCTGGCTGTGGCACCGGAATATCCCGGACGCGTCATGTGGACCAACAACAGGTCGGCCGATGCGATACGCTCGTTGACCAGCAAGACAGATTCGGGTCCCTGCCCGGGGTTCTTGTGAAAGTTCATCCCGTCGAGGGGACGGGTGTATTTGTCATCCACCCGGATATCACCGCTGATCTTAGCCATGGTGAAATCGTCGATCCGCTCCGTCACCGGCAATCCTCCCGTCACAGGCACAAGCGGCAGGACTTCTCCGTCCAGCCGGGCACGGTTGGTTGCCGCCAAAGTGCTCCCCTTGGCTTCCTCCCCGACCAGGATAGTGCGGGCCTCCGGCTTTTTGCCCTTCAATGCCAGCAACACCGCCCGAAGGATTTCCGCATCCTGCTCCGTCTTGGCCCACCCGTTCGACCGGGCGCGCTCGCGGGCTTCCCAGGTGGCATAAAATTCCGCCCTCGGATAATCCTTCAACAAGGTGTACGCACAAGCCTTGTTGAGATAAGCAGGCGCGTAGCCGGGATCCAGGCTGATGGCCGCGTCAAAGTGGAGGATGGCCTGTCGCACCAATTGCATGGGATCCACCGCCATCCCGCTACCGCGTGAAGCGGTCGAATACAGATCAAGCTGAACAGGCAGCACAAAGGGTTTCTCTTCCTCCTTCATGCGGTCCATGGCATCAAGCAGGGCCGTGACGCCCAGGTTGTTGTAGATTTCCCGGCTCTGGTAACTTTTGAGAATTTCGCGGTAGTACGTGTACGCCTCTCCGTAATGCCCGATGGCCGTCAGCAAATTGCCCATGTCAAACAGATCCACAAGGGATTCCAGGCGCTCGGCCGAACGTGTCGCCAGGGCTTTGCGGTCCGACAAGGAGGGATAACCGTTGATCTCATCCGGCAACCCGTACGCCTCATACAGCTTGCCGATCACCTCGTTCCCTTTGTCAAACAACCCGTATCCCGCCGTGTAAGCCAGGAATCCGCCGAGATAATCCGCCTCGGTTTCGTGGGCAGTGGCGTCGGCCACCTCATTGAGAACCATCCCGATGCTCAAGTCCTTGTTCTCGGCGACGAACCCCCGCCTCCAGGCATGCTTTTCATAATAATGGGTCAACTCGTGTCCCAACAGGAAGGCAATGCCCGCATCTCCGTAAGGCCGGCAGACCTCCAGGGCCTTGACCTCCAGCGAGATTTCCAGCTTGTCGTAATTCATAAAGGCCACATACTGCTCCTCGGGCCGGATCACCAGACCTGGCACCGGATAGCGGAAGTCACCCCTGGCCTGGACCAGCCGGTTGTAGATCTGCTGGATCCTGGATTCCTCCTCGGGAGAAACGACCGCCGCCTGCTGGGACGAAAACCGGCTGGAAACCGGCTTGCTGACCAATGGTAAGGTGCGGAAACTGCGATCCTGGGCCTGGAGGGCACAAGTCATGATCAGGAAAAAGAAGGAGACAAGATGCTCTTTCGCCATGAGAACGGAAGGTGTGGATGAGGGAACTGCCTGAACGCGCCAGGCACGATTTCTACTTGCTCATTTATGTGACCAGCAAGGCAAAGGTGGTCCCGCCACAACCCGGTGGAAGCCGGTAACCTCTTTGGCTGCATTCAAATATACGGGTTGACAGCCGGTCTCCGCCAAATCTTATATCTTGCCATAGAGAAAACCCGGTCTGCCTCGTCCCCCCAAACATGGCTTACGCCATACCTTTGACACCCTGCCCTCACCTATGACCATGAAATGCACGCCTCTGCTCCCCTTCCTTCTTTTGGCCGTGACTGGCTGGTCCCAGGACCTTCATATCCACTATGATGTGGCCCGGGATTCCGTCGCCTATATCCGGGGAGGAAAATCCGTGCCCAATGCAGAAGTCAAACGCGGCCAACAAGTCGTCATTCACGTCCAGAATTACAACAATTATCTCTATGATGTCCGGCTGGAGGTGGAACAGGAAAAGATCGACATCGCCGAAAAAACCGGTGTGGCGAGCGGAGCCAAATCCGGCATGGGGGCCGCCCTCAACATGATCCTCGGCGCCACCGGATCGGGTATCGGGCTTTCAAAATTGTTGCCGTTCGGCGGGAGCGAGCAGATCCTGGGGATGGTGGACCGCCCGGGCGCCGCCGAAAGAAAGGCGCGTGAAGCCCAGGCCGCCGCCCTGGTGTCCGCCATGGACCTGCAATTCAGGGAAGGCGCCCGGCTGGAATCCCTCCTCAACGGATTGGAAGAGGAGACCCGCCTCGCCCTGGAATCCGTCAAACTGGCCCATTTCGCCCATGACGAACTCTACCGGATCCGGCTGGACCCCCTCCTGCCTCCGGACCAGATCCGGACGATGGCCCGGGAATATGCCCTCATCGTTTTCGGAGAGGCCGATCCGGAAAAAATCACCCTGGAGGCCATTCGCCGGATACCCGACCCGCGTGCCGGACTGGTCACCCTGGTCAATGACTATCGCATCCAGTGGCAACAGTACCGGACCGTCATCCTCCAATTGGATTCCCTGCAGCACCGCATGGCACAATTCGACCTGCCGGAGTCCAATCTAGTGGAGGTGATCGCCGACGCCGGCCTCAAGAAAGCCAGGATGTCTGCCAAAGCCCGGGCCGTCCAGATCAACCTGGAATCCCTGGAGAAAGCCGTTGCCGAAGCCCCCGGTCTTGGCCCGGACCGGCTCGTGCCCCTGCGTACTATTTACACAGCCCTGATGAACAACAGCTTCTCCAAAAGTTACCCCTATGAAGCGACCGGAGAGACCATGGTGTTCCGGATCATCCTCCACGCCAAAGACACTTCTCGCACTTCCAGCATCGTGGAAAAAAAGCTGAATCCCGTCAAAGTGTCCGTCATCGGAGGCATCCGCATCACCACCAGCATCGGGTTGGGCTTCAGTCAGTTCTTCCGCCCGCCCCACCAGTATTTTGTCCGGGACTCCATCATCCGTTCCACCAAAAAAGACGATTTTCTGCCGCAACTCACCTCTTTCCTCCATTTCTACTATCCCCGGGCCTCCATGATCTCCTGGGGCGGATCGGTAGGCGTGGGCATGCCCCTTCTGGGCGGCGAGGGACTGGAATCGATCTCCTTCCTGATCGGTCCTTCCATGCTGATCGGTCACAAAAACCGGGTCATCGTGACCTTTGGCCTCCAGGGCGGGCGCGTAGCCCGGCCTTCGAGGGGATTTGACGTCGGCGACCAGTTTCCCGGCGATCCCAATCTCTTCACGACAGAATCGCATTATCAGCTCGGGTACTTTCTCAGTGCCAACATCAATCTCTCCGGATCGTGAACCCCACCGCCTTGAAAGAGGATTCGCTTATCCACGCCATCCGCACCGGAGATCCCGTGGGATTGAAGGAGGTGTACCGGAAATACCTGCCAGGCATCCAAACCCTCGTCACCCGCAACGGCGGCACACGCGATGACGCCTTCGACATATTCCAGGACGCGCTGATGGTCCTTTTCGAGAAGGTGCGGGACGAACGCTTCCAGCTCACCAGCTCTTTCTACACCCTCCTGTACGGCATATGCCGCAATCTTTGGGGCAACAAACTGCAAAAGCGCTCCCGCTCGGAGACCGACCTTCCGGAGCAATGGCAAATCTCCAGCGGTGAAGAATGGCAGGAGCTGATAGTCCGCGAAGAGATGCGCAGCATTTTCTGGAGCGCCTTCCAAAAGCTGGGGGAAGATTGCCGGGCGCTCCTACAGCTTTTTTTTGAAAAAGTCAGCATGGAAGAAATTGCCCGCATCATGGGATATGCCGGTGAGGGCTATGCCAAAAAACGCAAATTCCAGTGCAAGGAGCACCTGATCCGCCTGGTCCGGGAGGACCACCGCTATCCGGATTATGCCCTGCCCGGATGAACCACCAACCCATGCCTGTCGAATCGCAATATGAACAGATCGAAGCCTACCTGGCCGGCACCCTCTCCCCGGAGGAACACCAACGGTTTGAGGAGGCCATCCGCCAGGACCCTGTCCTGGCCCGGGAAGTCGGTCTGCATCGTCAGTTACAGGAAATGATCGGCGACAAGGAATACATGGCCTTTCGGTCCACCCTCTCCCGGGTTGGAGCCGACTACAGGAAAGAAGGGCAGTCCCCGTCTTCTCCGTGGCGATGGCTTTGGCTGCTGATCCCCGCCGGCCTCGCCCTCATATGGTGGATCCTTTCTTCTGCGCCTGAACCCGCCATCCCGGCCTCCAAAACCGTATCCCCCGCTCCGGCTCCGGCACAACCCCATGCCCTTCCCGGCGACACCCTGCCAGCCCCGCCCCCGGAGAAGGCAAAACGCGGCGACCCCTTCACCCCGCATCCCGCTCTGGAACGCGCCCTGGCCCAACCCCCCGATGCGGCCTTTGCCATTGCCTCCGCCTCCTTCCTGGGAGAACCCGGCACGGCGCATGGCATCTGGCAAGTCCGGTTTGAGATGGAAGTCCTGGTGGCCGGCGAACCCACCGGCATGGAATGGGTGCTGCGCGACAACAGCCAGGCCCGCCAGGGGAAAGGGATTCCCGTAGGCGTGACCCGCGTGGAAGGTGAGGACATTCGCGCCTTTGCCGCCAAAAATCGCTACCGGCTCACCGGAGCAACCGCCTTGACCCTGCGTCCCGGGCTCTATTACGGTCAACTGGTACGCCAGGAGGATGGCGCCGTTTTATGGACAGGACGCTGGCAGGCCGGAGTACCGGAATGAAGCCATATCATCCTTCGACAGAAAGCCCTCCTGCCGGAGGGAGAGTGAGGGCATACCAGGCATCGCAGGCGTGGTGGCCGGTATGTCCCATCGACGCTGTCAACGGGACAAATCCGTATTGGCGGTACAGCGCATTGGCCGCCTCCATCCGCGCCACGGTTTCCAGATAAATGGTGGCATATCCCGCCCGGGCAGCACCTTCCAAAATGACTTTCATCAACCGGTGGCCCCATCCCTGTCCCCGCAGGAGCGGCAGGAAATACATCTTCCGGAGCTCGCAAACCCCGGCCACATCGCCATCCAGGGGGCCGAATCCTCCGCCGCCCACAGGGCCCTCCGGCCCTGCGATCACCCAATATGCAGCACCCGGCTGCCGATAAGTCGCCGAGAGGTGATCCACCTCAGGGTCAAGAATGGAATATCCGGGTCCGGTGCAACCGAATCCCGTCATCACCGTCCGGATCACGGCGGCCATGGCGGCATCGTCCTCCGGACGAATCGGTCTAAGGGTGTAGGTCACCGTTTGTACGGTTATTCACCCGGCGCCACATCCTCCCCGGCCGTGACGGGTTGTTTTTCCTCTTTTGGCGGCGACGGATCGCCGGTGGATTCCGGCTCGTGGTGGTGATGACTCATTTTGGCGCTGAGCGGTTCAGGATAGCCGTAGGGACGCGGACCGATTAGGGCCTCGACATCCGATTTGAGCAGCACTTCCTTGTCCAGGAGCTGGCGGGCCAGCTTTTCCAGGCCTTCCCGCTTTTCCCGCAACAACTTTTTGGCCCGCTCGAACTGCTCGTCAATGATCCGGCGCACCTCGTCATCAATCAATTGGGCCGTATGCTCGGAGTATGGTTTTTGAAACTGGTCCTGGCTCAGTCCGTGAAAGGACACATTGCCCACCTTCTCATTCATCCCGAACACCGAAACCATGCTGTAAGCGATCTTGGTGATCTGGTCCAGGTCGTTTTGGGCGCCGGTCGAGATCTTGCTGAAGACCACCTCCTCGGCGGCCCGGCCACCCAGGGTCATGCAGATGCGGTCGAGCAACTGCTCTGTCCGGGTGATGTACTCCTCCTTGGGCAGATACTGGGCATATCCAAGGGTGCCGATCCCGCGCGGCACAATGGTCACCTTGACAAGCGGAGAGGCATGCTCCAGAAACCAACCGCAGATGGCGTGGCCAGCCTCATGGTAGGCGATGATCTCCTTTTCATGCGGGGCAATCAACTTGCTTTTCTTCTCCAGGCCTCCGATCACCTTGTCAAGGGCGTAATTGAAATCCTCCATATCCACCGCATCCTTGCCGCGGCGGGCGGCGATCAGAGCGGCCTCATTGCAGACATTGGCGATCTCCGCCCCCGCAAATCCGGGTGTCATCTCCGACAAGGTCTCGGGATTGACTTCTTTGGAAATGGTGATGTTTTTCAAATGCACATTAAATATTTGTTCCCGCCCTTTCAGGTCCGGGCGATCTATCCCGATCTGACGGTCAAAACGGCCGGGACGCAGGAGGGCGTTGTCGAGGACATCCGGGCGGTTGGTAGCGGCCAAAAGGATGACCCCCTTGTCGGTGGAGAATCCGTCCATCTCCACCAGGAGCTGGTTGAGCGTGCTTTCCCTCTCGTCATTGCCACCGGTGAAAGTGCCCTTGCCACGCGCCCGTCCGATGGCGTCGATCTCGTCAATGAAGATGATGCAGGGCGCTTTCTCCCTCGCCTGTTTGAACAGGTCGCGCACCCGGGAGGCCCCTACCCCGACAAACATTTCGACGAAGTCTGATCCGGAGATGGAGAAAAAGGGCACATTGGCCTCCCCGGCTACCGCCTTGGCCAGCAAAGTCTTGCCGGTACCGGGAGGACCGACGAGGAGCACACCTTTGGGGATCTTGCCCCCCAGCAGGGTGTACTTTTTCGGATTCCGCAGGAAATCAACCACCTCCATCACCTCCTCCTTGGCCTCGTCCAACCCCGCTACATCCGCGAAAGTGACATTCACCTTGGTATTCTTGTCAAAAAGGGTGGCCCGCGATTTGCCGATGTTGAAGATCTGGCCGCCGGCACCGCCACCGCCCGAACTGACCCGGCGCATGATGAACAGCCAAATCCCCACAAACAGCAGGATGGGCAGTACCCACCCCAGGATGGGAGCCAGCCAGTTTTGCTTTTCGATATACAGGGGTTCCACCCGGTTGCCGGAAGTGACCTCCTGGTTGAGGGCGGTGAGCCTCGAGGCGAATACCTCCGGCGGGCCGATGTTGAAATAGTAGTGCGGCTTGGGACCTCCGAATTTGTTGACGGCGGCGTCCTGATATTTTTCCTGGGTCAGCCGGTCCTTGCGGATATAGATGTAGGCATATTGCTGATTGACCACCTCCAGCTTTTCGATGTCCCCGTCCTTTACCATGCCGGCGAATCGGTCCCACCGGATGGGATCGTTGCTGACGTTGGAAAAGGTGAAGAAATTGAAAATGATCAAACCCAGCCCGATCAGGGCATAGATCCAATAAGAATTGAACCGGGGCCGGGGCTCCGGTTGGTTGGGGGGATTATCGTTGGGGCGCTGGCCTTCCATAAAATTCAGATCCTCTGTGGTTGGATAAAAACATTCCTTTCAAAAACGGCGCCCGGACCTCAAAGGTTCTCGTAAGCCGTCACCCGTGCATCACTCCACAGGTCTTCCAGGTCATAAAAGGCCCGGGCCTCCGGATGGAACACGTGAACCAGGGTATTGTAGTAGTCGAGCAATACCCAACGGCCAAACTCCTTGCCTTCGATGTGATAGGGTTTGAGTCCTGTCTCTTCAAGGACCCGCTGATGGATGCGGTCGCCGATGGCGCGGATCTGGGTATTCGAATCGCCTTCGCAGATAATGAAGTAATCCGCCGGCGCTTCTTCGAGTTGACGGAGGTCCAGTTTGACGATGTTCTTGCCCTTGATGTCCTGGATGCAGTCGATGATCAGATCGTTGAGCTGGTCGTCGGCATTTACCGCCCGACGGGCTTCACGGGTGAGGGATTTCAAATGGCGGTTCTAATTTTACGCAAATCAAAAGTAGGGATTCTCCCCGAAACGCAATGAACGCCCCAGGCCAACCGGTCATCGGACAGACCCTCCTGCGTCTCGGCGAGGTGACTTCCACCAATGACTGGCTGGAATCCTTTACCACAAAAAACACACCACCCGAGGGATTTACCGTTCAGGCTGACAACCAGACGGCCGGGAAAGGACAATTTGGCAGTTCCTGGCACAGCGCGCCCGGCCTCAACCTCCTGCTCAGTATCTGGCTGACACCCCGATTTTTGCCGGCAGCCAACGCTTTTGCCCTGGCCCGTATGGCCGCCCTGGGGCTGTATCGCACCCTCGCCCCCCATCTGCCTTCTGCCTCTGTCAAATGGCCTAACGACCTCCTGGCCGGCGACCGCAAAATCGCCGGTATCCTCATCCGCACCACGGTCCAGGGCGACCAGCTCCGCTCCTGCATCCTCGGCATCGGCCTCAATGTCAACCAGACCCGCTTTCCCCCCGAACTGCCCCGGGCTACCTCCCTGGCCCTCGCGACTGGCCGCCTCCATGACCTGGATGCCGTGCGGCAACAACTCCTGACCGAACTGGACACCCTCTACAGCGTATTGCGCACCGAAGGCGCTCTTGCCCTCGACGGCGCCTATGCGTCCGCCCTGTACCGGAAAGGACAGGAAGCACGGTTCGCTTCTGCCGACGGCTCTCCCTTCCCGGGCATCATCCAGGGCGTGGATACCGCCGGATGTCTCCGGGTCCTTGATCTCAACTCCCGGATGGTTCGTCTGTTTACCCCCAAAGAGATCCACTTCCTGTGAATGCCTTCCTCCTGACCGTCGGCGATGAGATCCTCCTCGGTCAAACCCTCGATACCAACAGCGCCTGGCTCGGCCGGGAACTCAATCTCCTGGGCATCCGCGTCATACGACGCCTTACTGTCGGCGACGACCACGACGAAATCCTCACCGGCCTGGAGGAAGGATTTCGATCGGCCGGCCTCGTCATCATGACCGGAGGTCTCGGCCCCACCAAGGACGACATCACCAAAAAGGCCATCGCAGCCTGGTACGGGACGGAAATGGTGTTCAGCGAAGAGACGTGGCAACGCATCCAACGGATTTTCACCCGGCTGGGTCGTACGGTGACGGAAGGGCACCGGCAACAATGCTGGATGCCGGCCAATGCCCGCCTGCTCCCCAACCGCATGGGTACCGCCCCTGGTATGTGGTTTGAAGACCGGGGCCGAATCCTGATCTCCCTCCCCGGCGTCCCCTATGAGATGCAGGCCATCATGGAAGACGCCGCCCTGCCCGAACTGCGGCAATTGCCGGGCGTGACGCCCATCATCCATCAAACCCTCCAGACGGCCGGGCTCGGCGAAAGCGAAATCGCCCAGCGACTCGAGACCTTCGAAGACGCCCTCCCCGCCCATATCCGGCTGGCTTACCTCCCCTCACCCGGTCTGGTTCGCCTCCGGCTCAGCGCCTATGGGGGCCAACAAGACATCCGGAAGGCAGAGGTGGCCGAACAGGCCGAAGCCATTCGCGCCCTTCTCGGCCATGCCGTCTTCGGCGAGGGGGAAGACACGCTGGAAGCGGCCGTGGGCCGCCTTTTGGCCGGGCAAGGGCGCACCGTCGCCACGGCCGAAAGCTGTACCGGCGGTTACATCGCCCACCGCATCACGAGTGTGGCCGGTGCCAGCCAATGGTATCTCGGCAGTATCATCCCCTACCACAATTACCTCAAGACCTCCCAGCTCGGCGTACCCGCCGAGACCCTGTTTGCCCACGGCGCCGTCAGTGAGCCGGTCGTACTCGACATGTTGCACGGTGTTCTCCAGCGCCTCGGCGCCGATGTGGGCATCGCCGCCAGCGGTGTGGCCGGACCGGGCGGGGGCACGGAGACCAAACCCGTCGGCCTCGTATGGATCGCCGTGGGCGACATGCACCACCCGCGCGCCATCCGCCTGCAACTCGGGAAAGACCGCCAGAAAAACATCGAGATGACCGCCATCCACGCCCTGCAACACCTGAGGCTGTGGTTGCTCGAACACCGGCCGGATACTTCAGGATAGCTTCAGATCCGACGGCGCATTGACATTGGTCCAATCACTGCCACCCGGAGGCTCCAGCAGCAAAACCTCATTCTCTTCCAGCCATTGACGCAGACTGAGACGGCGCTCCGACCAGGCCTTGCGCAACAGAGACAGCGCAGCCGGTTCCCACACCGATACCAAAGGCTGAACCACACCATCCGGCTGCCGGAAAGCCGTCGCCAAACGACCCGGATCCCTGTGGTCAACCAAATGACGCAATACCTCCTCCCCGATCCCTGGCATGTCCACACCGAGCACCAGCCACGCCGATGCCGGCCGGGCGTGAAAGGCCGACAGCAATCCGCTCATGGGTCCTTCTGACGGATATTGATCGAAGAGCAACGGATAAGAGCCGGCATACGTCTCCTCCTGCTCCGGCCGGCAGGAGATCCACACCTCCCGCACCACCGACAGGAGCTTTTGGGCCTGCACATGGACCAACTTGCCTCCCTCCCAGGGTATGGCGCCTTTGTCGCGACCCATACGTTCGGATTGCCCCCCGGATAGGACGAGGCCGCAAAGCGGGGGGATTTCGGTCATGGTTTGTCCGGCTCCGGTTCCTGCTCCGGAACGATTTCCGCGTCATCAATGATGTCATCGCCATCACCGTCCCTGTCCTCAAATCCGGCTGTGGGTCCACCCTTTTTGACCGGTGATGCCGGCTCGGCAGGCTGGATGGTCATCTCTCCACGGCGGGTATTCCCTTTGGCCAACTGGTCGGCCTTTTCGAAAAAGTCATCCTTGCCTTTCAACAGGGAATCCTCCAGCGCTTCCTGGTGGGTTTTTCCCTCCGGCGATTCGCCCGTCCTGTACTTGGCTGTGCGCGCTTCCTGGTCGGCTTTGCGGGCAGCTTCCTCGGCGTCATGTCGCGCCGCCTCTTCCTGGGCTTTGTCGTAAAACTTGCCGAATTCCTCCCCGGCCTTTTCCTTGGTGTCCTTCAGAAAATCACGGGCCCGGTCCAGGATGTCGCTGCCCTTTTCCAGGACTTCCCCCCCGACTTTTTCCGCCAGGTCTCCCGCCTTCTCCGCCACTTTCTCTCCCGCACGGATCACCTGCTCGCCAATTCCCTCGATGGCCTCCTCCACCTTCTTCCCTTTCTCCAGGATCGCACTACCCGCTTTTTCCGCTACCTCGCCAGCCTTGTGAAGGATCTCCTCTCCGGTTTCCAGCACTTTTTTCCCCACCCGCTGTACGGCATCCGGATGTTCGGGATCAGAGGCCGGAGGTGTGGGGACATTGGGTCCCTCCGGAGGCTGCACACCAGACTCCTTGCGCAGCCGCTCCATCCAGGCTTCCAGATCTTCGCGGGTTTCACGGGTCGTTTCTTTAATGGTTTCACCAGCTTTCTCAGCCTGGGAACGGGCCACGGATTTGGCTCCGAAAAACAGGCGGCGCAGATCACTCAGCATACCCATGACGACAGAATTTCAACCAAGATACGGCGGTTGCTACTCATGAGATACTCACTGGCGACTACTTCACGATCCGCATCGTCATCCAGACATCGGACTCGGGCCGGTCGCCCGACATGGTCGACACGGCAGCGATCCGGTCGATCACTTCCAGCCCTTCGACCACCATGCCAAATACCGTGTAGTCCTGGTCGAGATGCGGCGTGCCTCCCTGTCGCTTGTACGCCTCCCGTTGCTCCGCCGTGTACCGGAATTCCTTCCTCGCCTCCACGCCGTCAAGGATGCTGTCACTGGCCCGGTTGCCCTGCACGATGTAAAACTGGGACCCCGAACTCTTTTTCATGGGGTTGACGCCGTCACTCATGCGGGCCGCACATAGCGCTCCTTTGTGGTGCACCAGTCCGGGCCGGAATTCGGCATCCACCTGGTAGCCGGGGCCGCCGGAGCCCAGACGGACATCCGGACCCGCTCCCCGCGAATGGGGATCACCGCCCTGGATCATGAACCCCTTGATCACCCGGTGGAACAACAGGCTGTCGTAAAACCCGCTTTCCACCAGCCGGATGAAATTGTCCCGGTGCAGGGGTGTCTCGTCGTAAAGGCGGACCACCATCCTCCCCAGCGGGGTGTTGATCTCCACGAGGCAGGGCTCCGGGGCGACCACCTGTATCCATTTTTGCGCGCGCGCCTCCCGTTTGCCGCGTCGGGCAATCAGCGTCACCGGATAATTGCCCGAATCCCGATATACATGCACCGGCGCCTCCTCGGCGCTCTCCTGCCCGTCGCCAAAGGTCCACACAAATACGTCCGCCTTTTGCGACCGGTTTTCAAAGCGGACCTCGGCCGGCGCTTCCAGTCCGTCCTCCTTCCAGGCAAAATCGGCCACCGGCCGCGCACAGGAAGCCATGGCGGTCACACATAGCACGACGCCAAAGATCTTGATGGGATGTTCCGGAATCATGTGGGGAAATTTTCAAAGGGGGAAAGACAGAACCGTATGGATTATTTGTCCACCAGCTTGATGATCATGCGGATATCCTCGCTCGGCCGGTCATTGCGGTGTGTGGGGGCCTGGGACATCCGATCGAGGACGTCAAATCCCTCCACGACTTCGCCAAAAACCGTGTATTCCATATCGAGAAAGGGAAGTCCGCCTTTTTCCAGGTAAAGCTGCCGCTGCTCAGGGGTGTATCTGATGCCCTTTTTGGCCTCCCATTGGTCGAGCTCCGCCTCGGTGACCGGTGCGCCCTGGACGATATAAAACTGGGACCCGTTGCTCTTCCGCTCCGGATTGCGGGTGTCGTCCTGCCGCGCCGCACCGACCGCACCCCGCACGTGGATGGCACCTATCTCGGGCTCCAGGAGGTAGCCGGGATCTCCATGGCCCAAGACATCCAGGACATGGGCGGTTTTGGATTTGGGATCCCCTCCCTGCACGACAAAGTCCTTGACTACCCGGTGAATAAGGAGGTAATCATAGAATTCCTCCCTGACCAGTTTGATGAAATTGTCGCGATGGACGGGCGTCGAATTGTACAGACGAATGGTGATGTCCCCATAGCCGGTCGTGATCCGGGCGTAAGTATGCTTTTCCGACTGGCAACTCGCCTGAAAAAGCATCGTCCCGCTGAAAAGCAACATCAAGAAAAACCTTGGCATAAGCATGGTGTCGAAAGGTTGGCCTCAGTGAGAGGGTTCCGGAAGGATTTCCGCTGCCCGAAAATACCGGATTAACAGACTTTTAAGCCAGGTCTCCTGGGGTTTGAGCCCGTTGATGTCATGCGTGCGGGCCACCTCGTAGTGGGGCCAGCCGTCCGCATCAAAACCCACAAACCGGTAATAC
The DNA here is from genome assembly GCA_964471595.1 of uncultured Saprospiraceae bacterium. Lineage (GTDB taxonomy): Bacteria > Bacteroidota > Bacteroidia > Chitinophagales > Saprospiraceae > JAGNXB01. Next base: position 2,398 of record CAYYGN010000006.1, on the reverse strand, counting down.
CCTTCCTGACTGAGCAAATGGCAGACCGCCACGTGCATGAGGTCCTGTTTTTCCTCCTTGGAATACCGGGTCCGGACGCGTCCGGATTCCTGGATGCCTACCAGGAGGAGCAGGGCATTGAGATCGGGCAGGGTCTCGCGCCGCATGATCTCCTTGATCTTGTGCCGCAAGGCCAGCCAGTGAAAATCCAGTTCCCAGTCTTCCATGAGCCGGTAAAAATAGGTGTTGCCCGGCAAAACCGGTTAGCCTCCGATGGTGATCATGGGCCTGTTTTCCAGGACGGCCGCATCGATGGCTTCGAAAGATTGGTCCCACTGCCCGCCAAACCGGGCGTGTTTGGCTTTGACGGTGGCGGCAATGAGCGGTTCGACGGGTATGCCTTTGCGAAGTGGTCCGAGGAGATCGGTTTCACCGGTGGAAAATAGGCAGTTTTTCAACTTGCCGTCTGCGGTGAGGCGCAGGCGGTTGCACGTCTGGCAAAAAGGCTCGCTCATGGTGCTGATCACGGCGAATGTACCCATAAAGCCGGGAACACGATAGGCACGTGCGGTGTCGTTGGGGCCGTCCTGCAGCTTTTCCATGGCGTAGCAGTCGCCAATGACTTCGAGGATCTGACGGTAGGTAAAGACACGGCCCGCTGTCCATCCATTACCCTCGAAGGGCATGAACTCGATAAACCGGATGTGAAGGGGCAGGTCGCGGGCCAGCGCCACGAAATCGGGGATCTCGAATTCGTTGACCCCTTTCATGACGACCATGTTGACCTTGACCCGGAATCCCTCTACGGCCATTTGCCGGATGTGCGCCAATACCAACGGCAAATGGGAGCGGCGGGTGATGTCCAGGTTGACGGCCGGGTCGAGGCTGTCGAGGCTGATATTGACGGATTGCAAGCCGGCGACCCGGAGGTCGGGCAGGAATTTGTCGAGCAAAACCCCGTTGGTGGTGAGGGCCAGCTCGACGGGCAGACGGCCCAATCGCCGGATAATGGCTCCAGCGTCTTTGCGGGCCAGCGGCTCTCCGCCGGTAAGGCGGATCTTGCGCACACCGTGGGCGACAAAAAGTCCGGCCAGCAGTTCGATTTCCTCCGGGGTCATGAGCCGGTCTTTGGGCAGGAAGTGCATATCCTCGTCGGGCATGCAGTACCGGCAACGCAGATTACAGGCATCCGTGAGCGAGATGCGCAGGTAATCGTGGAAGCGCCCGTGTCGGTCTTCCAGCAGGGCATTGGTTCTGGAGGTTGGAACCATTCTTCAAAGGTAAGGAATGGCCGGCAGCGGCGCCAGGCATCAGGCTTCCCTTCCCGAAAGACTATGGCAGAGATCAAGGGGTAAGGCTTGACATCGGCTGTCTCGACGGCAGGGAAAGAAGCCGCCATCGGGAACTTGACCCACTTTCTTGCTGTTGCTTTGTCAGGGTGGTTTTAGTATCTTTGCTATCGGCAATCCCGCTTTGGTAACAACAGGGCTGTAAAACTTTTAAAGGTCCAGGCTGATCAGTCACTTTTACAAATCAATCTGATCTACACTGACGAAACCCGAATTGGCATCATGCTATTGAACATACGGTGACCATGTTGCGTACACAATGATAAAATCATGAAAGAAGTAACCCTCAAAATCCCGGAAAACAAAATCACTTTCTTCATGGAACTCGTGAAGCAACTGGGCTTGGAAATTACTGAGGAAGTTGATATTTCCGAGGAACAAAAAAACATCGTTCGAGAACGAATCCGGACAGCTAAAGCCGAAGAAATGATTTCCTGGAATGAGGCCAGGAAGCAACTTCTCCATAAAGGCAATTCCTAGCATTTGGATATTCAATCCTCCTCGACCCAAGAGCTGTTCAGGAAATCCGGGAAGCGATGGACTATTACAATGAGCAGCAAGCCGGATTGGGTCAACGTTTGAAACTGAACTCAACAAACACCTGCAGAAGCTATAAAAAAATCCATTTTATCGCATCAGATATGATAATGTCCGCTGTTTGCCTGTGAAAAAGTTTCCATACCTGGTACACTTCTCCGTGGATGAGACAAACAACCAGATTTCCATTCATGCTGTATTCCACACATCAAGGGATCCCGTGAAATGGAAAGGGGACAAGTAACTATAAGAACTGTATGATCCCGGTTACATTTTATTCAGGGTTCAATTTATTCTAATGGAATACAAATAATTGTCTGAATCAGGATTCACAGGATTTCAGGATTTACAGGATGGGGCAAGGGGTTCCGGGTTTGTAACCAAAGATAACAAATTCTGGACTTGCCACTACGTGACCCATAGGTCCAAAGCCGGGTAAACGCAATGAAAAAAAATCGCCGTACAGCTCGCCCAGGATATGAGGTTGCGTACCCCGTAGGGGGAGGATGTCCAGTGGACATCCTGCAACCGAA
>CAYYGN010000005.1:0-123404 GCA_964471595.1 uncultured Saprospiraceae bacterium | reverse complement strand
ACCACATTGCCGAGTCCATCCCTTCCATCCCAAAATACCGAATCCAGGCCCAACCTGGCGAGCTTGGTCATGAGGACATCCTCGGGATCGGTGAAAGATCCGTTCTGATTGATATCGAGCCGGATCTCCAGCTCCCCCCACCCTATGCTGTAAAACCGGATATGGCCACCCAACCCTTCACCCATGACATACTGTCCACATAGGCTGTAAATGCTGTCTGCACCCTGCAAGGCAGAGAAATCTACCTGGGTCAATGGATTGGCATAATCCGGCAAGGGGGCATTGAGCCATGTGGAATAACCCAGTGTGCGATATACATCCCACACGGGAGCCTTGGCCGGCAATGCCGGATCCGGCGGGTTGAAGAATAGTTTGTTGTTGGATATGAAGGGTATATCGCGGGTCTGTGGCTCGTAGTGATACAGATTGCCCGTCATCCAGTTTTCAGATTGCCAGGAACGTATAAACCCGGTGTTTTCCAGAGATTTGTAAACGGGGAGTTGCGTCGCATCAACAATGCCCCGGTTGTTGCTGGAAATAAACCACCCCCACGGATCAAGATCCTCCATGGATATACGGTATACAATACCCTCCGCACTGAGGACATACATCGATAGATCTGCCAGGTAGCCATTGTCATTGAGCAGGGACACAAACTCCTGGGTGAAAAGACGACCGGTCAATGGCTCCCCGCCTTCATTGATGGGTAAAAGTTTGGAAACGGATACGTCCCATGCAAGGACCACGCGTTGATTGAGTGGTTGGTGCGTTTGCCGGTTCCAATCTTCCGTCGCCAAAACATTGTTGAAGGCAGAGGTGCTATACGTCGGATATTCCAACAGGATGGTCCATACACCGGCTTCCTGGTTCTGCACCTCTATGACACCGGGAACATAGCCCTGGCCATTCACCGAACCTCCGCCGGTAGGACCGTTGATTTCCTGCGTGCGATTATGGATAATGCCCAATCCGGCCGTCTGGCCCGAACCATTGAAAACGGTATGCACGGAGCCATTGGGACGAATGACCCGGATGAAGCCACCTGATACCCCTACGTGACTGGCTCCCACATGAATGAATTCCCCTGCTTCCGCAAATACCTTGAGCTGCTGACGCTGCTGGGCATTATAGAACAGACGGTAACCCTTGGAAGATACCAAATCTTTGGACCCCTCTGCCATTAGTTGATGGCAGAAGCCGGCAAGGAACAACAGCAGGAAAATGCCCGCTCTTGGATACTTCATGGTAACATATTAAAATATACAAACATATGATGCTCAATTACCATACCAATCTCCCGGTCCGGGTGTATGGCCTGTATGGTGCGGCCGAGCATCCCGTGTTGTACGTCCTTCACCCGTCAGGGTTGCAACGGGTTTTGTAGATTGAGGCCTAAAGTGACCCTGATGCGAATAGCCGCTTTCATATTGACTTTCCTGCCGGTTTGTCTGACTGGCCAAACCTCCCTGCGACTGGACCAAATCATGCAGGGAGAAGATTTTATCGGGCATTCTCCTGACATGCCTTGGTGGTCACCGGACAGCAAAACCATCTATTTTCGCTGGAATCAGGAGGCAGGCCTGTTGCCCAAACTGTATTCTGCCGATGGAAAGGGCGCCATTCGGGAGGTTCCATTTGAAGAGGAACAAAGGGTTCCTCCAGCCCAATTGGCATGGGATGCGACCAGGAAACGAGCCGTTTACGCCTCCCGTGGCGATCTGTACCTTTTTGATAAGACAGGCAATCAAACGGTCCGTTTGACAGCCACCACCGTTCAGGAATCCCAACCGGTTTGGACGGCGGATGGCACGGGAATCACGTATCAAGCCAACGGCAACCTTTTCACGTATTACTTGCCAACCGGTCTACTCCGGCAATGGACCGATTTCCGCCCCGGGAAAGAAAAGAAGGAACCTGATAAAGCGGACCAGACCGCCTGGCTGGAAGCCGATCAATTACGTCTGTTTGGGGTGTTGGCCGAACGTAAGGCCAAAACCATGGCGGAAAAGGCTCACCAGGACTCCCTGAAAAAAGGTGACCTGCCAAAGCCCGTTTACCTGGATGACAGACGGATGACCGGACTGACCATGGACCCTGGCTGTCGCTGGATTACCTACACGTTGGCCCTTGACAACCGCGCAATGGCCACATCCGTGACGGATTACGTCACTGCATCCGGATATGCTGCCGAACTGAAGGGCAGGCCGAAAGTCGGAGAACCTCCCGTTTTATCCGGCTTTTACTGCTACGACATTCTTCGGGATACTGTGTTCGAGATTAAAACGGATTCCTTGTCCGGCATTCGGGACAAACCTTCTTTTCTGAGGGAGTATGTGCACGACTCTCTTCCGTTTGAGGCATTGTGGAAGCACCCGAGGCCGGTTCGTTTTCACGGGCCCGTATGGTCCGAAAAAGGATTGGCTCTGATGGAATTAAAATCCCAGGACAACAAGGACCGTTGGATGGCCTTGTTCGACCCTGCATCCATGTCTTTTGTCCAAATTGACCACCAAAGGGATTCCGCCTGGATTGGCGGTCCGGGCATCTATGGCTGGAATGAGGTGGCCGGTCAATCCGGTTGGCTGGCTGATGGTGAAACGGCCTGGTTCCTTTCCGAGGCTACCGGGTTTGCTCACCTCTATTCCCACCACGTACCCTCCGGTACTAAAAAGGCCCTTACCTCCGGCCATTGGGAAGTGTTGAACGCCGAGCTGGTCCCCGACAAATCCTCATTTGTACTGAAAGCCAATGCAGGGGGGCCCTTTGAACAACACATTTATCAGTTGCCCGTCTCCGGTGGCAAGTTGGAAGCCCTCACCTCCGAAAAAGGCTTCCATGAAGTGTCCCTTTCTCCTGATGGTCGAATGCTGGCATTGCGTTCGTCATCCAGTCGGCAACCCTGGGAGATCTATCTCATGGAAAACCGGAGAAACGCCATACCTCTTCAAATCACCCGGTCATCTACCGACTCCTTTCGTCAATATGCCTGGATCGAGCCGGAGATCGTTTGGGTGCCTGCCAGTGACGGTGTGGCCGTGCCAGCCCGCCTGTACAAGCCTTCTCCTGACAAGGCCAACGGTGCCGGCGTCATCTTCGTACACGGGGCCGGTTACCTTCAGAATGTCCATTATGGCTGGAGCAGTTATTTCCGGGAGTATATGTTCCACCATTTGCTCATGGAAAAGGGCTATACGGTACTGGATATGGATTACCGGGGCAGCAGCGGGTACGGGCGAGACTGGAGGACCGCCATTTACAGGCACATGGGTGGCCGGGACCTGGATGATCATATTGATGGAGCCCTCTATCTCGTCAATGAACATGGGGTATTGAGGGAACGGATAGGTATATACGGGGGCTCATATGGAGGTTTTATTACCCTGATGGCCCTGTTCAAATACCCCGGTGTATTTGCCTGCGGCGCCGCCTTGCGATCGGTCACCGATTGGGCCCATTACAACCACGGCTATACGTCCAATATTCTCAATACGCCTGTCGATGACCCGGAATCCTTCAGAAGGTCCTCGCCCATCGAATTTGCCGCCGGGCTCCAGGACCCTTTGCTCATGCTGCATGGCATGGTGGATGTCAACGTCCAGTTTCAGGACGTGGTGAGATTGAGTCAACGGTTGATCGAATTGCGTAAGGAAAACTGGGAATTGGCGGTTTATCCAATGGAAGACCACGGTTTCCGGGAGCCGAGTTCCTGGCTGGATGAATACCGCCGGATCCTCCTGCATTTTGACACTTACCTGAGGCCCTGATCACCATCACCCTCGAGGGCAGCACGCACACTCCCTTTTTGGAGCAATGTGGCACGGGCCTGTTCTTCGGTCCAACCCCGCTCCGCCATGAGCATGCGGATAGCGCGCGCCATCAATTTGTTGTTGGTGATCTGCATGTCCACCATTTTGTTGTCCTTCACCCTGCCGAGACGGATCATGGTTGCGGTGCTAATCATGTTGAGCACCATCTTCTGAGCCGTTCCTGCCTTGAGCCGTGTACTCCCCGAAAGAAACTCCGGACCGGTCACCACGATCACGGGGTAGTCGGAAACGGCGACCAGTGGGGTATCCGGGTTGCCGGTAATACAGCCGGTCGCGATGCCTTGTTCCCGGCATGCGGCAAGCCCGCCTGTCACGTATGGCGTTGTCCCTGAGGCAGCGATTCCGATTACCAGATCACCTTCTTGCAGTCCGGCCGCTTTAAGGTCCGAGATTGCCCTGGACGTGTCATCTTCTGCCCCTTCCACCGCTTTTCGTATGGCTCCGTCCCCGCCGGCGATAATGGCGGTCACCCAGGTGTCCGGCACCCCGAAGGTAGGGGGGCACTCCGATGCATCCAAAACCCCCAGCCGTCCGCTTGTTCCCGCTCCGAGGTAAAATAAACGGCCCCCTCGCTCCATCCTGGCGACGACTGCTTCTACCAGGGTGGCCACCGCCGGCAGCACCTTCTGTACGGCCAGAGCCACCCGTTGATCCTCATGGTTCATGGCTTCGAGAATGGCCCCGGTGGTCCAGGTCTCGAGATGACGGTAAGGAGAAGCCGACTCCGTTTGTGATTCCATCCACCAAAGATAATCCATGCCGGAAGTGCCGTTGCCTGGCATCCGGGTCATCTCTGCAGTCTCTCCCTCTCCTCTTTTCATATCCCGCTGGCCCGCATTACCGCCTTGTTGCCAAAACGGGTGCGAATATGATCAAGAGCCTTGAGCAGGCTGACCTCCTCCAGCGTATCCTCGAAGAGATCAATCTGATGATGTCCGCGCACCAACCCGCTGAATTTGACTCCGATCAGACGGATCAGCTGGCGGCGCTGGTAGAGACGATCGAACAACTCCACGGCCGTATGCCGCAAAATCGTGTCGGAAGCCGTATAGGCGACGCGCCGCTGCATGGTATAGGTATTGAAGTCCGCATACCGGATCTTGACGGTGACACAGGAGGTCAGGCGCCCGTCCCGCCGCAATTCGAAAGCGAGCTGGTCGGCCATGCCCCGCAGCCGGTCCCGCACGCCGGCTACATGGAGCGTATCCTCGGCAAAAGTCCGCTCGGTAGAAATGGACTTTTGCTCCTCATACGGTTCCACGGGGCGGTCGTCCTCTCCACGCGCCTTTCGCCACAGATCCAGCCCGGGACGGCCAAACTGCCGCTCCAACAGACGAGGGGGGATCTCGCTGAGCACACGAATGGTACGCACCCCCATAAAACTCAATTTCTTGTAGGTCTCCTTGCCGATACCGGGCAATTTGGCCGTAGAGAGCGGCGCCAGATACTCCCGCTCCGTTCCTGCCGGCACCGCAACCGCTCCATCCGGCTTGACCTCCCCGGTGCCTACTTTCGACACCAGCTTGTTGACGGCCAACCCGAACGAAATGGGAAGCCCGCTCTCCCGGCGAATCTCTTCCCGCAACTCCTGTGACCACCGGAAGCAGCCGAAGTAACGATCCATTCCCGTGAGGTCCAGGTAAAACTCATCAATCGATGCCTTCTCGAATACCGGCGCCTTCGCCGCGATAATCTCCGTGACCAGATGGGAGAAATGGCTGTATTGGTCCATATCCCCTCTCAGGATAATGGCATCAGGACACAACCGGAGCGCCATCTTCACCGGCATGGCGGAATGGACCCCGAAACGACGGGCCTCATAACTGCAGGAAGCCACTACCCCCCGGTCGCTGTTGCCCCCGATAATCAGCGGCTTGCCCCGCAAACTGTCATTCCGGAGACATTCCACAGATACAAAAAAAGCGTCCAGGTCCAGATGCAGGACCGCCCGCTGATACCGCACACCTTCCATAGGACCCATCTTGCCACAAAGATAAAACAAATTGTTTTACATTTGTGACGTCCCCCATCGAGGTCGGCTTAACGGAATGGTTTGGCCAACGTCGTGTCTCCAAGGAAGGCCGGGTCGGTAAACATGTGAAGAAAAGCTACGAGGTCTTCCACATCCTGGTCGCTCAAATTCAGTCCGTTTTGCTTGCCCGGCTTGGTCATGATAGGATCCAGCGTCGGAGAAGGTTTTACCCCGGACTGGTAAAATCGCACGACTTCTTCCAGGGTGCGGAATCGCCCGTCATGCATGTAATGTTGACGCAATGCAACGTTGCGCAGGGTGGGTGTTTTGAACTTGCCCATGTCGGCCATCGATCCGGTCGTTTGATAAAGGCCAAGAGAGGGCCCGGCAAATGCGGTGTCCAGTCCAATATTATGGTATTGATTGTCGGTGAGAAAGACCGACCCGTGGCAATGGAAACAATCCCCCTTCTCGCTGAAAAAAATGGCATAACCTCTCAGTTCGGCATCGGAAGGCCAAAAGCGACCCGATGTATCCCACATCAAGGAATCATACCGCGAACGCCAAGACACCTGTGTACGCATGAACTGCGCCAGCGCATACGCCACCTCTTTTTCACCGATCTCTCCAACATCAAAGGCCTTCCGGAATAATCCGGGATATTCGGGATGATTGTTCAGCCGATGCATAGGCGTGCCAAAAAATTCCCTGACCTCAAAAAGGCACACCTCCTCCATGTCCCCTTGCAGTACTCCCGGCGCCATACCCCAGAAAAAATGCGTATTCCAACCTAGATTGACATGGGGCAGCACGGACGAACCCGCCATAGTGAAACCTTCTTCCTGTCGGTGGCAGCTGGCACACGAAAGAAGCTGTTCGGGATGAAGCAGGGCGTCGTAGTACAACCTGCGCCCCAAAGCCACTCCTTCCTCCGTCAACGGATTGTCTGGACGAAAGGTCATAGGTGGAAAGCCGACATGGACCCGCAATGTCCGGGGAGTGGTTGCCACCTTGCCAGATGGGGTAATTTCACCCTGCTTCCTGCATGCCGGAAGCAAAATGAACCCCGACAAGGCACAAACGCCTGCGACCCAGGCCAACCAAGGATGTCTCATTGCCATTGAAATACATTCCAACCATTCGCTGCCAGCTTTTGCATAGGACCAGCCTGTCCCATGGAGTAAGATCCGTCATGGACAAAATCATATACCGACGGGTCGCAAAACCATTCATTAACATTCATGATCAACCGGAGCCCACCCCCTGATGGCTCCTCCTGGAGAACAACATCCTTCTGCAGGACCTCCATGCGGAAGGCATTGGTACCCAAATGCATGGCATAACCACTAACCCCTTGATCTTCCTGACCCCTGTAATGGCCCTCCAGCTTCAAAAAATGATAGCCGCCTCCCATAGGTACCGGCCATGCCATGTGGATGTTCTCCCAGTTGGCAGGCAATCCGTCCACGACATTGGAAGCGGAATCCAGACCAATCGCAAACCGGATGCTGTCAAAATGCCCACGGATATCTGCCGGCAACACTATCGATGTATGCCCGACGTCAAAGGCCCTGAAATACCATACACCATCCATGGACAAAGGATCGCCGCCTCCGGAAGGATAAAACCGGAAATCACTCAAATACCCTTCGAGCCGCGTCACGCTGTATGTAAAACCTGCAGCATTTCGAAACTGCATGGTGTCTGGTTTCAATTCATGACCATCCACCTCAAACCCGATCACAATCAAGGTCTCCGGAGGCAAGGTTTCCGTTTCCTTTCGACAGCCTCCGATCAACAGGGACAATGGCAAAACAATGGCCAGCCAGGAATGTTGATTCATATAAAGTATTATGAGTCTTTTATCTTTAATAAGGAAAGTATCGTAAAAGTTCCATAACTGCGATCATTTCCTTACCGATACATGGAAAACCTCCAAAACAGGTCCCGTTTATCTAAAAACGACCAGCTTGCGTAATTCGCGAACATCCGGACTCCGGACTTCCACCCAATAGGTACCTGGTGGAAGTTCTGTCAATTCCAGAGAAAGCTCCTCGACATCCGGATCCCATATCATCCGCCGTGCCCAACCACCGGCAGATGGCCGAAGGATCACCTCAACAGGGGCAGGCCATAATGGCCGCCCCCACCACCGGAGAAGGGTCTGATAGCCTGCCGGATTGGGAAAAAGTTCAAGGTTTGAGACAGGTGACCGTTCCCCGCTCACCCCTGTTGACAATGGCACGTCCACACATGCCGTGTCAGAACAAAAGAAGGCATCCGTCACCCATACACAGTAGTTTCCGGGTGCCAGATTCACTGCTGTGTCCCCGGTTTGGCTCAGGGTATTGACGTCCCAAAGAATCGAGTATGGCGGCGTGCCTCCCTGGACAACAACCCCTGCCATACCGTCCTGACCTCCCGGAGAGGAAGGGAGGGACCAGATGGAATCGATAAACAGCACCGGGTGTCCTATGACAAGATCTCTGAGGACCATACCACATCCCGTGGCGTCTTCTACGGTCACATAATAAATCCCGGTCGGCAAATTGTCCTGATCAGGTCCGGTGGCACCGTGACTCCATGTCACGTGATAAGGAGGAAGGCCTCCCGTGATTTCTACCGAGGCAAAAGAATAGGGGTCACATTCGTTTTCAAGATGTGCAATGACCTGGAAGCCGGATCCGCCTCCAATGACCAGACAGGTATCCCGCACACAGTCATATTGATCCGAAACCGTGACACAATAGATACCGGCATGCAGTCCCTCCCTTTTCCTGCCTGTGCCTCCATCGGACCACAAATAGCTGTATTCCGGAACCCCTCCCGTCATTTTCAATTCAATTCGGCCGGTCTCTTCTGCCGTACATGTATCCGATTCCGACAGCACCTGCCACCACTCCATCAGGCTGGGAGGTCCCTGAATGGATATGGCCTGAGGAAGTGCCCGGGTACAACCGAGGCTGTCTTCTACACGAGGCAGGTAATGCCCGGGAGATAGCGCCGTCAGATGCTGTCCTGTCGTAAAAAATACACCGTCTTTATCCCAGAAGGTGGCGTAAGGAGGGGCGCCCCCGGAAACAAGCAGCTGAATTTGGCCGTCACTATGGCCGAAGCACGTTTCATGTTTTATTCCGGCAAGCGGGACTTGCAGATGAAGCGGCGGGGGCGCTTCAAGGACGACAGGACCGGAAGCCAGAACACACCCCCGATAATCGGTAACAGTCACTGCATACTCTCCGGCCGGCAAACCCGCTGCCAGATCGACAGGGTCATCCTTGTCCTTTTCCTGTCCGGTATTCCAATTGAATTGATATGGCCCTTCCCCGCCGTGTACTACAACCTCTATCTCCCCTCCTGAATCACCGTGACACCGGATGGGGGCTCCAATCAGGACTTCAAGGGTATAAGGATCATCCGCATTGACCACACCTATGCCTTCCAGGGAAGTCACGCATCCCCTGCCGTCCACAACGGTAACACTGTAGAAACCGGATCCCACTCCCTTGGGATCTTCACCCGTATAACCATGCGACCAGGCAAACTGATAAGGCGGTGTTCCCGATACATGAATATCTATTTGCCCTTCAGACTGCTCTCCGCATTGCGGAAAAGTGACGCCTTGCAAAGCAATTTTTAATGGTTCCGTTTCTTCCAGGACGATGCCCTGCAAAGAAGTCGTGCATCCCAATGCATCGGATAACGTGATGCTGTAATTGCCAGGTAAGGCATTCGGCTTTTCCGATCCGGTTGAACCGTCCGACCACAAGAAGGTGTATGCGCCGCTTCCCCCCGTCCCCGTCACCCGAACCCGTCCGTCCGCAAGGGCCTGGCAAGTGGGATGGACCAGCGTGTCCAATTGGAGGATCAACGGATGGAGGACACCTATTTGCAGGGTCGGAGTGACTCGTGTGCATCCGTTCTGATCCGTCAGCGTAGCGGCATAACTGCCCGCTACCAGGTCAGTTCGCTCCTGACCGGACAGTCCATCCGACCATTGCCAGAAATAAGGAGGCGTTCCTCCCTGTGCTTGCCATCGGATAATTCCATCCCGGGACCCGGCGCATGTCTCCTGTGTCGTTTCCAATAACAAATAATCCAGGGGCGCCGGACCCGGCACCTGGACTACGGGGCTTTCCCAAGAGCACCCTTTGTCATCTGTAATGGTGGCCCGGTATTCGCCCGCCAAAAGGGCAGGGCGGTCTTCACCAATGAATCCGTCACTCCACAGCACCTGAAAAGGCGGCTGTCCTCCCAGGATCTGGATCCAGCATTGACCGTCAGGGGTGTCCGAACAAGTCGATGGATGAACATCCGGCACCCATTCCACGGGCGGATGAGCAGCAATGATCAGGGAATCGCGGACAGACATACACCCATTGGCATCGGTGAGGGTCACATGGTAAATTCCTGGTGACAACCCGGTTCTTTCCTGTCCGACAATGCCGTCTGACCATACCCATGAATAAGGGGGCTTCCCGCCTGACTGGGTTACAAGGATGGATCCGTCCGAAGTGCCGGGGCATGATTCCGGTTCCACCAGGGACCCGGTCCACAACGGAGATGCTGCTTCGACTTCCAGATGAGTCAATTCGATGGAGCAGCCACCTCCGGTCACTGTTACCGAATAAAATCCCGGGCCGAGACCATCCAAAATCTGGGTCGTGTCACCTGTGGACCATATGAATTGGGCCGGACCACCGCTAATGTATATTCCTATCTCCCCATCGGCCAGTCCGGCACAGGATTCAGGCCGGGCATCTATGTTTTCAATCAACGGACCGGGACCATTGACGACGACGGAAGGCAGAATGCGCATGCAACCTGACTCGGCGTGGGTCAGTGTGATCCGGTAACTGCCTTGGGCCAGTCCGTTGAGCTCAAGGGCGCCTTGTATATGGGACGCCTCCCCGCTAACAGGACCCGCCCAGGCGTAGTGAAATGCCCCGGGATCAAGCGGTTCGATGCGAATGCTGCCATCCGACCCCCCACAAGCGCTTACATTGCCTACAGTGGTTTGCAGGGCGGGTATCCCTGGCAATCCTGCCACATAAATGGCATCGGTACCGGTACAACCTCTTTGATCCATGACGGACAGCGATAGCCAATATCCGGAGGTGTCGGGTGCCGAAACAGGCACAACGATCCCCTGAAACCCGTTGGTCCATTGGTATGCATAGGGAGGCATACCTCCGGTGACTTCCGCAACCAGCAAATCGGTCTTGCCCTTACACACGGCAAGGGTATCTGTTCCCAGGTCCGGGATGGGCGATTCCCAGGCGTGCATGTCCAATGGAATTTCTGCCATACAGCCATGCTGGGATACCGCCTTAACCCAAAAGAGGCGGGAACTGTCTATCCCCCAGACCGGCGGATCCATCATGTTTTCCGGAGAGGTTGGCTTACTCCGGTGATAAGTGACGGTTTGTGCTGGAGAACCCAAGGATGTATAAGGGATGGAGGACAATGCCATCGTATCCCCGATGCAGTAGCCGGAATCGGGTTGAAAAACCAACTCCGGAGCTTCAAGGATGCGGACCTGGAAGAATACGCCAGAACTGGAACATCCTTGCCCCGGAACGCTGTCGAGGAGATAGAAGAAGGTGTCTCTGGTCCAGGGGCCGGCCGGCATGGCGGGGCCGGTGTGAAAGGCTTCCTGATCACTTTCACCGGCATACCAATAATATTGACCGAATGGCTCGGAGAGTGGTTGGATGAAGGTATCCGCACCCGCACATATCTGTACGACGGGCATCATCGGGGCAGGTAGGATCCGGTCATCTCCTTCACCGTTACAGTTTTCATCCAACCCGTTACAAGGTACCTCATTGGCGCCCGGATGAATGGACGCATGACTGTCATCGCAATCCGCCGCCTGCTGGACGTACCCGTCGGGGATAACACCGCTGCAGGTACGAACAAAGTCAAGTGGATTTCCATAGCCATCACCATCCGCGTCCCGGTAGTAATACCGATCAGGTGGCCCCATTAAGGTCAGTCCATACAGAGCGATTTCGTCAAGGGCCATCTGACTTGTGCGGGATGGTCCGCTAATACCGGTAAACCTGAGTTGGATGGTATCTCCCGCAAATCCGTCCAGACGGACATACTGCTTGTGCCACGCCGAGCCCTGATTTCCGGATAATGACCACAATGGCACCCAATGAATACCGCCGTCTTTGGACCCCTCCAGTAAAAGTGTGCCCATGCCTGCCCCCCACATATGGTAGTAAAAGGAAATGTGACATGGAATGCCGGGGTCCGGGTCTATGGCCAGACAGCCGGATTGCAGGATGGCTTTTGCCCCGGATTGACAGGCAGGTTGCAAGGTCTGGAGCATCAGGTAATTTCCGGTACCGGAGACATCCTCAAACGGACCTGTCTGCAAACTGACTGCAGACGGCCCGGATTTCGGAAGCCAGTCAAAATCATCCCCGGTTTCATTGTTTTGCCACAATCCCCCCAAAGGGAATGCCGCCCGGCAAAGACAGACAAAACCGCATGATGTCAAACTGTCGAAATGCGCCTGGTGGGCGGGAGGATGGGGAGCGCTACAATCGGTATGCACACTGCGGGAACAAGAATTGGACGAAAATCCACCAGCAGCACAATAGGTTCGCCAATAAATGTCATACGTGGTACCTGGCATCAACCCGGTAATCACCACCGAATCCAACTCAGCCCAGGGTCTTGCCAGGACCATTCCGCCTACACCAGGGAAATGGCCGTTGCCGGGAGCGAACCCGGAGGGCCCGTATTCAATCAGCACGGTATCACAGGAATGCGGGACGCTCCACTGCAACCCGATGGCCGTATCCGACCAAGAGGTGACTTCTCCCATCTGCACGGAGGAACAGGTGATAGGATCAAAGTGAAGAGCAACGAAGCGGAGCGAACCCGTATCTGCTCGGGCATCATCACAGATTTTCAATTGCCAGATGCCGTTGGCGGGGCCCCCATCCTCAACTATCGTCAAATTTTCATCCGGGACAAAAGTGCCCGTAAAGGCACCTGCATGTTCCAGCGGTGGAAGAGCGTCACATTGTGAAGAAGAAAACCGGCACACCTGCAAACAGGAGGTGTCTGAGGGTTGGCCCAGATGATCGCGGCTTTGTCCGTGCTCTCTGAAAAGTACGACCTCCTGTCCGGAAGGAGATACCAAAACAATGTGAAGATCAGCCAGAAACGTGTGCCTGATCACCAGGTCGACAGCGGCCAGCGTCGCGTCTTGTCCGAGTACCTGACCGGGAGCATTGTCTACCTGCAGGTAAAAAGTACTGGCCTGGGGACAGTTTTCATCATCAATGGGGAAAAACAACCCGCAGGAAGAGGGGTTATACCCGGCAGTCGTCCATACAACCGGCATGAAAGTCCAGGCACTCCGCGTGCCCCCTTGACAAACCGCTCTGATTCGGGCTTTGTAACGGGTAGCTTCCGTGAGACCCGTTACCTCTAAAGGCTGAATGGTGGTGGAATGACTGGGTATGCCCGTAAAGGATAAATGGGCGGGGCAAATTTCAATTTCCCACGCCTCGGGATTTTGCCCATCATTCCACGTCAGGGTAACCGCATGTGGCCGGATATCCATGGACTGAAGGCTACCCGGCGCATAGCATTGGGCCACAAGCAGACCTGGGGCCAACGTCGTAAAAACCAGCACGGACAGTAAGAAACCCCGACATGACATGGGGACATCCAATGTCCATGCCCGGCATGCAAAGGGGGGATATGCAGGCATGGGATGGTTCGGAAACGGACCTTAAAGATACAAAGCAGGAAGTTACCGCGCCATTATCCGGCCACAATATTGATCATCCTGCCCGGAACCACGATGACTTTTTTCACCTCAAGACTCTGCAACCAGCGTTGAATATCGGGTAGAGACAAGGCCTCTCTCTCCAGGTCTGACGTCGAAGTTTCACGGAGAGCCTTAAGTTCTGCCCGCTTTTTACCGTTTATGGAAACGGGATACAAGATCTCGTCGGCAAGCAGTAACCCGGGATCTGCCACGGGATACGGCTCAAGGTGAACAGAACCTTGATGTCCAATGCGGTGCCAAAGCTCTTCTGTAATGTGAGGAGCAAATGGGGCCAGCAACCTGATCAAAGGCTCAAGGACAGCAGCAGAACGGCATTCCAATCGCCTCAACTCGTTCAGACAAATCATGAAGTGGCTGATACAGGTATTCAGGGACAATCTTTCCAGGTCATCCCTCACCTTTCGGATGGTTTGGTGCAGGATGCGTTCCATCTCCCGCCCCGGGGTGTCTTCTGACATTAGCATCTTCCCATCCTCGCCCACATACATGGACCAAAAACGCCGGAGAAACTTGGAAACCCCATCAATACCTTTGGTATCCCAAGGTTTGGATTGCTCGATGGGACCGAGAAACATTTCGTACATCCGGAAGCAATCCGCCCCGTAAGTAGCCACGACATCATCCGGATTGATGACATTATACTTCGACTTGCTCATCTTTCCCACCTCCGAATACGTGACCATGCGGCTGGATACAGCCCCCGCCTTTTTGGGTATGAATTGGCCCTTTTGCCATACGCCTTGTTCGCATTCGAAAATGGCCTCTCTGTACTCCGGTCGCCATGCCACAAACTTGTCAAGTCCTTCGCCATCCAGATAGGATAAATCCGTCCCGTAATCACGGACAAAGTCAATCAGTACCGGGATAGCCACATAATGATGGGATCTGTCACTCTCCTCCACCAAATCCGCACTGAGAAAATAATGCCTTCCGTCCTTTTTTTCACGCGCCAGCCATAGGGATTCGATGACGCCCTGGATCATGCCCTGATTGACCAGCCGGCGAAATGGTTCCGACGTAGGCACTCTCCCCAGATCAAACAGGAATTTGTGCCAGAATCGCGCATACATGAGATGCCCTACGGCATGTTCGGTACCACCGATATAAAAATCAACCTCCCTCCAGTATTTCAGTTCCTCTTCGCCGGCAAATGAGGAAGCATTGCCCGCGTCCATATACCTGAGGAAATACCACGAGGATCCGGCATATCCCGGCATGGTATCCGTTTCCCTCCTGGAGCCGTCGGCAAGGTGCACCCATTCGGTAAGCCGGGCCAATGGCGCCTTGCCTTCCCTGGTAGGCTCGAAGTTGTCCAGATCCGGTAAAGTGACCGGCAATTGGTCATCCGGCACAGGAACCGCCACGCCGTCCCGGTTGTAAACGATGGGAAAGGGTTCTCCCCAATACCTCTGCCGGGAGAATAGGGCATCCCTCAATTTGTAATTGACCCGTTTCGCCCCACAGCCATCCTGCTCCAGCCGCCGGACAACCGCCTCGATGGCATCGGGTATCAACATACCATCCAGAAAACCGGAATTGACCAACCGCCCCCGACGGTCTTCCCGGTTGGCATCCGGCCATTCCTTCCGGTCAATGATTTCGGGTACCGGCAAATGGAACTTTTCCGCAAAGGCCCTGTCGCGCTCATCATCCGCCGGTACCGCCATGATGGCGCCTGCCCCGTAATCCTTGAGTACATACTCGGATACCCAAACCGGAATCGGCACCCCGGTGAACGGGTGGATGGCATGGGCTCCTGTGAATACCCCGGTCACTTGCTTGACTTCTGACTGCCGCTCTCTTTCCGTCCTCGTTTTCACATAGGTCAGATAAGCATCCATTTCCTCCTTGTGGTCCGGCGTAGTGAGTAGTTGCACCCATTCATGTTCAGGGGCAAGGACCATGAAAGAAACGCCGAAGATGGTATCAGGCCGTGTTGTGAAGATTTCCAAACGCAGATGGTGACCCTTCATTTGGAAAAACACCTGCGCACCCTCGGAACGACCTATCCAATTGCGTTGCATGGTCTTGAGCGCATCCGACCAATCCAGTTTTTCCAGGTCCCCGAGCAACCGCTCCGCATAGGCAGTGATGCGCAATGACCACTGCAGCATTGGTTTCCTTTCCACCGGATGACCACCCCGCTCGGAGAGCCCATCCTTGACCTCATCGTTGGCCAACACCGTTCCCAATGCCTCACACCAATTGACAAAACTCTCCTTGCGATAGGCCAGGCGGTAATTCATCAATATCTCCTCCTGATCAACGGGCGACATGGAGGACCATTCGCGGGCGGTAAAGGATCTGGATTCTGCACCAAATGCCTGCAATCCATGGGTCCCGTGTTGACGGAAATGGGCAATAAGGTCCTCCACCGGGCGGGCTTTGTCCGCAGCTTTGTCATACCAGTGGCTGAACAACCGAAGGAAAATCCATTGGGTCCACCGGTAATAGGACGGGTCACTGGTCACCACCTCCCGGCTCCAGTCGTAGTCAAAGCCAAGATGTCTGAGTTGATCGCGATAGCGGGCTATGTTGTCCCGGGTGGAAATAGCCGGATGGACACCGGTCTGGATGGCGTATTGCTCTGCGGGGAGTCCGAAGGCGTCAAAGCCCATGGGGTGGAGCACATTGCACCCTTCCATGCGCTTGTACCGGGAAATGATATCCGAAGCAATGTAACCCAGAGGATGGCCGACATGCAAACCAGCACCGGAGGGATAAGGAAACATGTCCAACACATAAAACTTGGGACGATCAGGATCCACCCTGACCTTGTAAATCGCATGTTCCTCCCACCAGCGCTGCCATTTCGCTTCGATCTCCCGGTGCAGGTATTCCATAAGTATGAATGAGGTAGAAAGAGGCGCAAAGATAGGGATTAACCCTCCTCCGGAAAGGTGGTCAGGAGTCCGGCTCTGAGGCAGGGTTTGATGTCCGACATGTCATCGACAAGGATGTTGCCTCTGTACCGCCGCGACACACCCGGAGCCCAGGAAGCTTCCAGAATAAGGAAATCCGTATCTGACTCAGGCGTAAACTCTATGGTAAAATACGACCAGGTCGTGGCTCTCACCATTGGCGTCATGGCCAAATCGAATACCTTGCCTTTAGCTCCCTTTTTACCGCGCACGCGCAGGGATAACGGAAAATGAAATCCGGAATACGACGTATCTCTGGCCAGTGCAACGGTGAAATAATAACATCGACCAGCTTTCAGACCGGATCCGAGCTTTTGCTGCACTCCCTCCACGGATCCGTCTTCTCGGGCAATGAGCCCGACATAACTCGTTCCCCGAGCCGGCGGCAGTCGTACGGACCATTGGCCGGGTTGGATATCCGGAGTGGCCCCTTGGCCCCAAATTGTCCAGCCTGGCATACGGAATTCCGAGCCATGGGGGGCCTCGAAAGAACCGTTCCTCACAGGTACCACCTGCCCGAAAACGATCCCGGAAGCAGACAGCCAAAAGGTAAGAACAAGAAAAAGCCTGGATATGCCGGACATGTAGGGCAAATATAACGCAACACCGCATGGCCAGGCCGTGATTGGGGGTTCGCCTTATCTTTACCGGATGAGATCCCGCCGCGGCCAAAGGTCCCGGAACTTCTACACCTTTCTGGTGCTTTACGCCACTCTGGTCATCGGAGGGGCTTCCGCCTATTGTTACTTATGGGCGGACGTGTTGGGCAACCAGGCGAGGGAAAATCTCCTCTACCTCGCGGAATGTGACACTTCCGTCTCCCCACAAGAAATCCTGGCCTTCAAAGCGCGATTTGACACAGATCCCGATTTCCACCGCATTGAATACATCTCCCCCGAGCGTGCAGCAGCCCTTCTCCGGGAAGATGCGCTCTCTTCGTTGGATGGTGGAGATGAAATGGAGGAAGCCCTGCCCGCCCTTTTGGCCATACGCCTTTCGGCCAGCGTGTACGAAGAAGGAAGAGAAGAGGAGGTCATCGGCCGTCTTCGCCAACAACGGGAACTTTTCGGTATCTATGCCCAACCCGAACTGGCTGACAGGGTGCGTACCCAATTGAAGAAAATCGGACAAGGTCTGGCTGTGGCAGGAATTCTCATTTTCCTGCTCGCCGTGGCTGTTATTTCCGGGTTGCTCAAGCTCTCGCTATTCACTTCCCGCACGGAAATCAAAACCATGCAACTCACCGGAGCTACGCCGGCCTACATCCGCACTCCATATCTGAAACAATATGCCGGACTGGCCTTTCTGGCGGGTATGCTGGCCGGACTGACCATTCTTTTGCTGCATTTTTCCCTGACAGGATTTGCCCTTCCGGGACAAGAGAACCTGTTGGCCTTGTCCCTGCTGGTTGCCGGAATCCTGCTGTTTGGCATCCTCCTTAGCCTCTGGATCACCTACCGTATGGTGAATACCTATATCTTCGCCGATATCGCCACATTGTTCTGATCATGAGCGCCACTAATAATCCGGGTAAAAAAATCATACGAACCACCCCCCGTGCCACCGATAAAGCCCCTGCGGGAAGTCGAAAATCGGGCGAAACGGGTCCCCGTCCCCTCCTCTATGGTCGTACCCACTACATCCTGATGGGCGCAGGCATAATGCTGATTGCCCTCGGACTCGTGCTGATGGCCGGAGGATCGATGCCCGGTCCCGATGTGTGGGACGAATCCAGGATCTATTCGCCCCGGCGCACCGTATTGGCACCTATCGTCATGCTCAGCGGTATTGCCATAGAGATCTATGCTATCTTCAAGAAGGCTTAGTGGAGATACTGGAAGCCATAATCCTGGGAATCATCCAGGGATTGACGGAATTTCTTCCGATCAGCAGCAGTGGACATTTGGAAATCGGCAAATGGCTTCTGGGTGAACGATACTCGGGAGAGGCCGGACTTTGGATGACGGTCCTTCTCCATGCAGGAACCGCACTTGCCACCGTAGGCGTATTCCGCAAAGACATCGCCGCGATCATAACAGGATGGTTCCGTCCCGGCCGCTCGGAAGCGAAAACTTTTACGGGCCACATCCTCCTTTCCATGATTCCTGCTGTCCTGGTCGGCCTTTATCTGGAAAAGGAAATCGAGACGTTGTTCACCGGCAACATTCTCCTTGTCGGCGTTTGTCTGATGGCCACAGGCGTCTTGCTGTTTGTCGCCGACCGCCCCTATGCGCACACCGGCCCCCTCATCCCTCGCAATGCCTTGTGGATGGGTATTGCACAGGCTATTGCCATATTGCCGGGAATTTCCCGTTCCGGGGCAACAATCGGAACAGCCCTCCTTTTGAAAATGGACCGTGGAGAAGCAGCGCGTTTTTCATTTCTTATGGTCGTCCCGCTCATCCTCGGCAAAATGGCCAAAGATGTGCTGGATGCCGGGTTTGAGGTACCGGCCGGGATTTCCGCACCGGCTGCTATGGCTGGGTTTGCGGCGGCCTTCATCAGCGGGTGGCTGGCATGTACCTGGATGATCGCCCTGGTCCAAAAAGCCAAACTTCGCAACTTTGCTTATTACTGCCTGGCCATAGGCACTCTATCCGTGCTTGCCTTCCTTATTTGGTAATCATGCATGTATTGGATACGGAAAACCGCTCCCGGTTTGTACCGGAAGATGCGCCTTCGGGACTGGTCATCCTGGTGGACAAACCGGAGGGTTGGACTTCTTTCGACGTCGTCAACAAGGTACGTTCACTGCTCAGGAAAAGACTGGGATTAAAAAAGATCAAGGTCGGACATGCCGGCACGCTGGATCCCATGGCCACAGGGCTTCTCCTGTTGTGTACCGGCTCTTATACCCCACTACTCGAAAGCTTGCAAGCGGAATCCAAGGAATACACCGGCACATTAACGCTTGGTGCCCGAACGGCGAGTTTTGACCGGGAGACCCCGGAAGAGGACCCCCGTCCCTGGCAACACTTGCAGGATGCCGATATTCAGCGCGCTTTGCCTGCCCTTACAGGCCAAATCCTGCAACGGCCACCACTGTATTCCGCCATCCGGGTCAACGGGCAAAGAGCCTATCATCTGGCCCGCAAAGGGAAAGAAACGGAATTGCCTTTACGTCCCGTCACCGTTCTCCGGTTTGAAGCGGATGGAAGCCATTTGCCTGTCGTTTCCTTCCGGATCCAATGTTCCAAAGGGACATACATTCGCTCCTTCGCCCATGATCTGGGACAAATGCTGGGCTGCGGCGCCTATCTGTCCGCTTTGAGAAGAGAGGCGATAGGTACATATCCGGTGAGCAAGGCCCTTTCGCTAATCCAATTCGAAGAATGGTGTGCATCAATAGCCCGGAACGGGATCACTTCCGACGGATGATGCGGCTTTGCCGGTAAGAATGCGCAACGTACCGTACGGGCGGCCATTGTTGTCCTCTCCCAGTTGCTGCAGTCGTGATAATGTCTCTTGTTCCAGCCAATCATCCGTTGCCCTGACCTCCTGCATCCAATCGAAAAGACGCCACAAGGCGCGATCATAGGCATCGGTGCCCCCGGTAAAAATGGTTTTGGCGTAATTGTAGTTGCGTACCCTGTTGTCAAACCAACCATCCCTTGAACAGGGAATATTGTGTCCTCCAGTGAGCTGCGGATCGCCTTCCATGGATGCCAGGTTGACCCATAATTTCCTTTCCACCTGGGGCGCGGAATCGAAGATGTGCCGACCCAGTTCGTCACCCACTACCCGGTCGTCATTCCCAACGACTACGCCCAGGACCGCATCGGAAGGGATACCGCTGTATGCAGACAGCCGACCGGCCGAGAAAATACCCGTTCCCGGCATGGCCAGCAGTATGGCCCCAGGTTCCGGCAACCGGAAAAAAGCTGACCTGGCTGCCAAATGGGCGGCGATCGCGCCTCCATATGAGTGACCGATATAATCGATCCGTGAAGAATCAACCGCCGGCGTGCCTTCCGTCCGGCTCAACATCTCCAGGGCCCTGTGGATGGCCAATGCCGACAAAGGGACAAAGGATTCCGGTCCCGGCTGGAAAAGATTGTCTTGATAGTAGGGGAAGATGACCACCCTGCCGCTTTCCACCAAATGCCTGATCCAACCTCCATAAAACATGGGATTGTATCCCCCGTATCCGTGCAGGAATACCACCAAATCCGACATCTCTTTCTCTGACCCGATCGGGTAATAAACCAGAAACCCTTGCCTTCCCTCTCCCCCATCGATGATGCCAATCTCGTACGACGCCAGGTTGGAGAATGGAGCGAGTCCCTCTCCAGGGGCTTTCAGGGGCATGGCCAACAGAGAGAACAGAAGGAAAGGAATGAGCCACAAATACCTCACACGAATGGGGTTTCTTCCTCCAACGCCGGAATCCACCCCGGAGTTTGCGAGGGAACCGTAATTTTAACGACTCATGCAGCAGGAACTGGTCCGGACGCTTATCACAACCACCAAGGCAGGCGTCATCGGCGCAGGTAGTTTCGGGACCGCAATTGCCAATCTCCTGGCCATCAATATGGATGTCCTGTTGTTCAGTCGCAATCCCGCTACGGTGACCTCCGTGAATGGCAGCCACCGGCTTCAGGAATGGGACATGCACCCCCGCATCAAAGCCATCAATGATCCCCGGACATTCTGCCGCGAATGTTACCTCATATTCCCGGTAGTGCCTTCCAACAGTTTCCGGGCGATGATGCGCACGTTCTCCCCCTACCTGCACCCCAATCACATCATGATCCACGGGACCAAGGGATTTGACACCCACCCGATCCCGGAGGATGAACTGGATCAGCATCCCCTGGATCGAACCAGGGTCAGCACCATGTCCGAGGTCATCCTTCAGGAGAGTACCGTCATCCGGGTCGGTTGTCTTTCAGGGCCCAATCTGTCCCGGGAAATCATGGAAGGACAACCCACAGCCACCGTCATAGCTTCCCCGTATGAAGAGGTTATTGCCCTGGGGAAAGCGTCTCTCAATAGCCCCTCTTTCCATGTATTCGGTTCTGAAGACAGGCTGGGGGCAGAACTTGCCGGCGCCCTCAAAAACATCATTGCCCTCGGGTCGGGACTATTGGAAGGATTGGGTCTCGGCAAAAACATCCAGGCCATGCTCCTGACGCGTGGTCTCCAGGAAATGATCCACATCGGCCGCGCCCTGGGCTCAGATAGCCACGCCTTCATCGGTACGGCCGGAATCGGTGACCTGATCGCCACGGCCACCAGCGATAAAAGCCGCAATTTTCAATTCGGTGTTCGCCTGGCCAAAGGGGAGTCCTACCGGCAAATCCGGGACACTATGTCCGAACTCGCCGAAGGTATAAGGACATTGCAGATCGTCCGTCAATTGTCCAAAACCTACAAATTGCATGTCCCCATTAATGAAATGCTCTATAAAGTGGTGTTTGAAGGATATGACATGCAACGTGCCATCCAATTCCTGATGCGATATCCGTACGATATCGATGTTCCGGCCGATCTTTAACTACTGACCTGTCGACGAACCCCATCCAGGCACGCCGGGGGGACATCAGTTGCGGAGTAATGTGACATTGCCTTTTTTGGCAAAATGGCGCCCGTCTCCGCATGTCACCTCCAAATAGTATCCGAATACGTCCGTGGACAGGGGCGTTCCCTTATAGGTGCCATCCCACCCTTCCTGCTTGTTCACGGTTCTGAAAACTTCCATTCCCCATCGGTCATACACAATGAAGATCATTTCTTCAATAAATAATCCCCGGACAAACAAACGGTCGTTAAGGCCATCCCCGTTGGGCGTAAAGGTGTTGGGAACAAACAGATAAGGCTCCTCACAACTGGGATTGCCAAAGCGGACGGTCACTTCTGCCGTGTCTGTACATCCTTGTTCATTGGTCACCACCACCATGAAGGTGGTTTGGGAGTCCGGATAGGCAAAGGGGGCCGGCAGGGACGGATCGGTGAGCGTTTCCGCAGGAGTCCATTGATAAGTCCATCCTGTCCCCTGTGTCACCCCTAACTGGACGGGTGTACCCGGAAGAATCAACGCAGGGTCAGCCCATGCCGTTATCTCCGGACGAGGCCCCGCTGCCGGAATGACGATGGAGGCCTCTTCCTCACAGCCCGCCGTATTTTGCCCCTCAAGTTGAAGCAGAAATGATGGTGCGCCCCATGGGATACAGACGGTCATTTGATCTTCCGAAACTTCCCACGGACCTGCCCCCGACCAGGTCAGGATCAGCCCGGTAGTGTCACCGCCCATTATGGGGGACAAACAAAGGGTATCCCCTTCACAAAAGGCGGGCAAGGGCGGAAGTACCATATCGAGATGTGAAGTATTCACCCTGACCGAATCCAGCCATGTGCACTGGGTGGCATCGGTCAGGCGAACGAAAAATGTGGCGGTTTGTGGTACAGGGTAAAACAAGTCGGGGCCAAAGGCAATGATATCCTGGAATTCGATGTCTGAAGCCCATTCGATGCCCAACCCTTCCGCACCGGAAATTTGCAGGAATACAGCTGCCAAACATGTCGATGTATCGCCGGGAATCCATACCTCGGGCGGGGCGGTGATGCCAAGGTGTATTTCATGTTCCCATACACATGGAGCCTCTCCGGGGCCATCCACACGCACCAAATAGGTTACCGGCTCATAGGGTTTGACCCAGGGAGAGACTGCATGCGGATCCGCAAATTCTTCCGCCGGAAACCAACTGTAATGAAAGGCGGTGTCTCCACCCGGATTCAATTGGATGGAATCGCCCGGACATATGCTCAGGCTGTCGGGCAACTCCAAATCCACAAAGGGTATGGAAAACCGCTCGCAAAACGTATCCCTGCATCCCTCCTCACTCTCCAGGGCCAGGCAAACCTCGAAAGAATCGGGGCTCTTGACCACCAGAGACAAAAGGGAATCGTGGCCTTCCACAAATCCTTCCACGATCCAGGTTCGGCCGGTCAGGGAATAAGTCAGATACTCGGTCATATCGGCCAACTGAATGACAGCAGTGTCTGAACAAGTCTGGTAATTCCATCCGATTCCGGGAATGGCAGCCGCTTGATCGATTTGGATTTCGGCAAGAATGGTATCGGTACACAAACTGTCCGTGATCACGACAATCTGGACGTTATAGGTACCGGGACCTCCATATTTGTGCGATACACGGTCTCCGACCGCCGTCGCATCCGGGTTGAGGGGATCTCCGAAATGCCATTCATAGGCAAATCCACCGGGGGTTTCCAGTTGGAAAAATACTTCATACCCCAGACAGGTGTACCATGATACTACTGCAGGATCGGGATCCGGATGAATGATGGCCAACAAGATACTGTCCCTGGCCGGGCACCCGTGGGTATTTTCGGCTTCCAGAAAAACCGTGTACAACCCGGGTTCGTTCTTACGGACCAAAGCTGGGTTGGACTTATTCCCGTCCGGGAAAAATTCCGGGGGCAACCATGACCAGGTGGCCAGCGTGTCCTGCGAATCCGGAAGTTGGATCGTGATGTCATACCCTTCTCCCGGACATAGTACGAGGGTGTCGGGAATATCGATTTCGAGGGCGAGCAATTCCACCCTGAAGCTGTCAGTAGCTTCACACCCGTATTCATCCAACACATGAACCCATATCACCATACTGGATTCCGGCTCCAGGAAGGCCGGGTTTCCACTCCCTATCAACTGGGTCAAACCGGCATCTGCCCACCAGGTCCATTCAGCCGGACGATCTGCATTGCCTGAAAGCTGCACCGGAGATTCACACAAAACAGTATCTCCGGGTGGATGGAGCACCAAAGGCGGTGCCACATCAACGGTAATTTGCCTTTCATCCTGGCAAAGCCCGTTCATGGAGATCGTTTTGAGGGTATAGGTAATGGTGGTATCCGGCCAGGCCAGCGGATTGGAAATACTGGAGCCGGACAAGTATTGGCCGGGACTCCATAAATGGGTGACGCCCGGTATGGGTTGTGGGTTGAGCAGGATCGTGTCGCCCTGGCATATTCGAACCAAGGTATCCGGCCATGGGATGTTGGCCAGGCGCACCGGAAAGATCTGCCGCGAAGTATCCTTGCACCCGTTGGCGGCGGTCACGATCAACTGGAGAATCCATACGCCCGCCGTGTCCAATTTGAACGTTGGAAATTGTTCCTGACTCGTATAAACACGAGGGCCGGAAAGCCGCCAATCCCACTGAATGATCTGTGAGATGGTGTCCGTGGACTGGTCCGTGACCACCATGGTCAACGAATCCGCACATTCGGTGAAGGCAAAGTCGAAATCTGCGTGGATGGATAAGCGTTCTACCCGGATTTCGCGGATCAGGGTATCCACGCATTTGTCGTTGGGCTGGGCGATGAGCATGATGGTATAGGTCCCGCTATCCGGATAGGTAAATACGGGATTGGCCTCAGAGGAAGTGGCTGACAAATCGTTTTCCACATCGAAGTACCAAATGAACTGATCGGCGTTGGCACTGGAATTCTGGAAAGCAACCGTCAGTCCGCACTGTACCTCGGGAGCGAAAAAAGCCGCTACGGTCATTCCGCAAATACCGACGTTGTACTGAAAATCCCGCCTTGTGGAGGAAATCAGTACTCCCTCCCGAAATTCGTCGGCACAAATCCCGACGACAAATTGGCCGATGGTATTGGGGATGCCGGTCAGAAAGCCGCTGGCCGGATCTATGGTCAGCGGGTCACCACCCATGATATTGTTCAAATTGTAGGGCGGATCCCGCCAAACCACTTCCTTATAAGGAGGTTTGACGGGAGGTATGGGCTGGGGATTCCCGAGCGTGCCCCCATCCAATGGGGTACATATGCGGTAAACGATGGAATCACCTTCCATGTCAATGGCCGAATGATCAAAAGCAATGGGTTCATTGACGCAGATATATATGGGGGGCCATTCCTTGAAGACAGGGCTGGAGTTGCATTCGATCAATGCCTCTTCTGAAAGGAAAATACTGAAGGTAGCCCCTGTACTGTCTGGCTTCACAATGTTGAGAATAGTTTGGTTGCGGCAGCAACGTTGGTAAGCCAGGGTATATCCTCCCGGCGATACGGGCAAGGTCACCACGCTGCGATAGGTCGTGGTATGGACACAGGCACTGGGAGGAAGGATGAAACAATCCCCTGTCAGAACAGGCTTAAGAGTATCATCCTTGACAAAGGGGATAAGCAGATTGTTGACAAGGTTGCCACCAGCGTCAAAAACCCCCACAGAAGCAGGATTGTCAAAGAAAGGAACTCCGTAGTAACAATCCCGATAAACCGTCAGGATGACCTCAAACTGTTGGTTGCCCAAACAGCGGTAATTCATCTCCCCACCGACAATGTGCGTGGCACTTACCTTGGGATATCCCAGGAACAGGCCTGCCAGGGTCAGGAAAAGGAGCGAATACCTCATGGACGAATAAAAATAGAATATTGTCCGGAATCAAATCCGGTTGCGTCTTGAGCCGGGTCGGGTTCCGTCAATTTCGCAACAATGTGACATTGCCCCGTGTGAAATACTCTTCCTGACCGTAACAGATACACTTGAGGTAATACCCGTACACATCCGTCCGGAGCAATTCTCCTTTGTAGGTACCATCCCACCCAATGTTCTTGTCGCGCGTCTCAAAGACCAGTTCACCCCATCGGTTATAGACATAGAACTCCAAACGGTCCACATAGCTGCCTCGGACATAAAGGACATCGTTCAATCCGTCATCATTCGGCGTGAAAGTATTGGGTACGAAAATGTAAGGGAAGGCGCAGATGGTGTCCAATACGGCGACGAGGACGGTATCTTCTCCTGTACATCCAAAGGTATCTGTAACGACTACTTTGTAGATCAATGAGTCCATAGGATTGGCCACAGGGTCTTGAATGTTCGGATTGTCCAACGTGCCGGGCGGCGTCCAACTAAACGAAATGGCCGTAGGGGCATCGGCAAAAAGCTGGCTGCTCTGTCCTTTGAAGATGACAACCGGGTCTGCGGACGCGACCACCGGTACCGCATAATCCAGTTTGAAAATGTAAATGGTGTCAAAATCCATAAAACCAAACGGCCCTGACTTTTTCAGCACCACAAAAGGCCATTGGTTCGTGGGCACATAAATAGTCGTCCCAAACCCGATCACATTGCCGGCGGTATCCAGCCATATCAATTCCAACTCTTCATCGCAATCGGTGACATTAATCCAGGCCGAATCGAGACAAGACATGACATCAGGGGGCACCCCGTCTTCACAATCCCAATCGCAAAGGTGCATTTCGAAAAGCACTGTATCCCTCAGAATACATGTGTCGCCCCCCGGTTGGATCAACATGACTTCCACCGTAAGATGCCCGCCACTCGAATCCGGACACACGACCGGTTGGGCGCTGTGGATGTCATCGACCCAGTCTGCCGGTGACCAGGTAAAGACCCAACCCGGCCCGGCAACGGGCAACAGCTGCGTACAACTGTCATAACACAAGGAAAAACCGTCCGGAATTTCAAGATCATAAACCTCAATGGATATCACTTTGATGACCGTATCGACGCACAAGTTGTCCCAGGTGACTACCAGAACAACTTCCAGATCCATGGACTCCGTAATCGTAACCACAGGATTTTGTTCGTTGCTGGCCCCAAGGGTTCCAAAGGTCCATTGCCAACCATCCACATTACCATATGTGGAAAAAGCGGACCCGTTGAATTGGATGACAGTAGGAAAGCCACATTGCTCGAAATCGTAGGTAAAGTCGGCTTCATTGACCGCTTCCTCCAGGATCAACTCCTTGGTGATCGAGTCGTTTTGAGGACAGATGTGCGCATCAGGCGTCGTCAGAAGGACCGGGTAGGTACCCGGTCCCGGGTACTTCCACGTCGGATGAACCTGCGTCGAGGTATCCGAAGAAGTAGAGGGCTCTCCAAAATCCCAGGAAAATTCGACCACGACATCGTCACTCAGGTTGGTAAAGACAACGGTCTGGCCGTCACAAAGCACCTCCCATGTGAAATCAATCATGATGGTGCTGTCATTGACATCTACAAAGATGGAATCCGTCACGAGGCACAATCCGACCGTATCGGTATATTCTACATGGTACCATTGGGAGACAGGTGGCCAAACCTTGGGACTGACCAAGGATGGATCATCCATGAATACAAACGGGCTCCAGGCATAAATGAGCTCCGCCGGACCCCCGGGATGCAGGGTGGCTGTATCCCCTTCACAGATCTCCAGCGTGTCTGCCAATTCGAGATGGGGCAACAGATTGACCTGGATGGTGTCACATTGGACCGTTTTACAACTGTCCGTCGAGATCATGGCACAGACTATGACTTCCTGACTCTCGGTAAGAACCACTTCAATACCCTCTCCGCCCCCGACAAATACATCTTTTTCGGTCGTGACTTCCCAGGAAACCGTGACATCCGTCGGGTAGGGAACGATTAAAGCGGAAAGGACAGCTGTATCCACACATTGTGGAATGGTGATGACCAATTCCACATCCGGCAGATCGTCAATGACCGTCAGCAACACCTCTTGCTGGACATGGCACAATCCTTCCGCATCCGTATAATCCACCGTGTACAATGTGGTCTCGAAGGCCAGGATATCCGGATTGGGATCACCGGCCGATCCCAGGAGAAATGTATCGGGTGTCCACGTGTGAACCAAGTCTGGATCAAAGTTCGGGTTCAAATTGGCGATCTCGAGGTAGCACAGATTGACCGTATCCGGCACCAATGGGGGCGGATCAATGATGTCAAAAGTGATTGTGTCGGACACCGTGGCTACACATCCGTTGTAAGACTCAACGGTAAGCGATATAATAGCATTGGCAGGTGCATACAGGACCTGCTGCCAGGCAGGTGTGTTCACGTGTATGAGCGTATCCGGGGTCGCAAAAGTCCATGCCCACGAGATGATGGGACTGACAGAATCGGTACTGCAGTCCGCCATTTCGACAAGGATGGAATCCTGACATATGGGCACCCGGACTTCCATGCATTGATCAATGGAATTGCGCTGGAAAAACAAGGTGGTGGATGTTGTATCCCTACAAAAATCTCCTTGACTGACAATCAGGGTGACTGTATAAAATCCTGTATCCGGATAGGTGTATGAAGGCTCGAAGGCCGTACTGGTGTCTCCGTTGACGCCAAAGTCCCACAAAAAATCCATGGCCTGGGAGCTGCCGTTCTTGAACTGGACAAAAAACTCGTCACAAAATGTCGTATCCGGCAAGTCAATAATTGCTTGGGTCACCTTGCAGGGAACCACATTGTACTGGAAATCCCGCCAGGTCTCTCCTATCAGTTCTCCATTGCGGTATTCTTTCACTTTTACCGCTATCAGGAATTGACCAAGGGTATTGGGCATGGCCTGGATCAGTCCCGTTACGGGATCGAGGGTCAGGGGTGTTCCCCCCATCAGATTGGACAGATTGTAGGGTGGATTCCACAATATGGTGTCATAGGTCCCTCCTTTGGGTCCAAAGGGAGGCGTAGGCTTCGGATTAACCACATATTCACCTCCCGTAAAAGGCGTAATCAATTCATACGCCAGAGAATCCCCGTCCGGATCAAAGGCGCTGTGATCGAAGACAAGCGGCTCGTTGACGCAAATGAAAATGGGCGGATTCTTGAGCCAAACCGGGGCATTGTTGCAGCTTTTCAAGGTTGCCTCCGGTATGTGCGTCCAATAAGTGGCCCCGGCTTTCAAAGGCTCGATAATGTTCTGGATGGTCCCGTTGCGGCAGCAACGCTGGTACGCCAGAAAATATCCCCCGCCATATAATGGCAACACGATTTTTTCCTTGTATTGCGTTACCCGGACACACAGATTGGGTATGGATTCAAAACAAGGGTCGTCACCGTCCAGTGTGTCGATTTTGGTGGGAAGCCGCATGAAAATGGTGTCGACGATAAATCCGTGGTCGTTGAAAACCCCGACCCAGGCCGGGTCGTCATAATCTGCCTGACCAAAGAGGCAATCCGTGTAGAGCGTCAGGACCAGTTCAAACGTATCATTGCCGAGACAGCGGTAGGTCAGGGAGCCCCCAACAATGTGCGTAGCCTGGGCTGTCCATCCCGTCAAACAGAACACCACTATCCAAAACCACTGGTTCATCGCTTTGATTCGATTATCCATAAGGCTGCCGGTCTAATTGTTTGGGATCACTTTCACGTGTTTGATGTCCGCCCTTCGCTCCTGGGCAGCCTCAATGGAATAGATGGACTGCCGTTCATCGTCAAGGTCATCACTGATGCCTTCCGGTGCCTGGGTTTCCCCCCATGTAACCGGTTTGAAGACCAGTTGACCGGATTGGATGTAGGAGGAGAAAACGCCATCCCGGTATCCTTCGATGTAATTCTGAACGCTCGATGCCCGTCGGGAACCCAGTTTGCGGTTGTAGTATTCCTCCGCCCGCGGACTGGTATATCCCTCAATGGTCACCTCCACCTTTCTGCCGTGCTGCAGGTCGCGTAAAAGCGCGTCACAGAAGTTGTCCAGTTCCCTCATGCCCTTACGTACCTTCTCCTGGAAAAAGTCACGAATTTGGCTCCGGATGACGGTCTGCTCCTGCTCGGTCAGGACACTGGTATAGATATCGACATATTCGGCCTCCCGCTCGAGATATGGGGGTAAGGTTTCCCGGTAATTGATCCGGGTCGTTTCCGTTCGTTGGCGTCGGCCCGGCACATCGTTGTCAAAATACACTGACAATGGAATGTATTGGACCAGGGACTTGTATTTCAGATACAAGTCTTGCCTCAGCCGGGTATCCGGTTTGGCATCACGGGTATCGATACGGGCTGTTTCTTCCTGATATCCATCGCTGGAGCCCCTGACCTCATAAATTTTTCCGGGTCTTACCCGGAAGGTGAACTCATTGCTGCCGGTTTTTTCGGCTTCGTCCACAAGCAACGGTGACCCGGGATCCGTCACATCGTAAAGCTGGACCTTGCTGGATGCCAACGGCTGGCGGCTGATGGCATCAAACGTGTACACGTCCACCAATACGTCCGAAGGCCGCAAATAAAGGTCTTTGGTGATTGGATCCGGTTGCTCCCAGTTAAATGTGTTGAATGAGGTCGTATCCGGCTCATGCCATTCTTTGGTACCAATGACACGGTACTCCTGACCGGGATGCACGATGAACGTTTGTTCATTGGTGCCCGGATCCGACTTGGCCTCCACTTTTTCCCACTCAAGCCCGTTCTTCCGTTCGAGGGTGACCGTAGCTCCGGGGAGTGGGGAGCGGTCCGGCTGACGGAAAACCCTTGCCAGCAGCGATATTCCCTTGGTATAACGGGCCCGAAAAATATCATTGCAACAAGACTGGAGCTCCGCATCGATGTACTTGGCACCCGGACTTTCGCGGTTGGAGGCCAGATACAGGTAGGACCCGTCATCCGTCATGGAGAAATAAAGGTCGTTGTAACTCGAGTTGAACGGAATCGGAAGTGCGGCCGGCGAGGACCAAGTGTTTCCCGTAATACGGGATTCATAAATATCATACCCGCCCAGATTGGGATAACCCTCCGAACTGAAAAACAACCTTTGAGACGGATGGTGGTAATACGGCGTAATGTCGTTCTCGGGCGTGTTGATGCTGACCAGATTGACCGGATCCATGAACCGGCCTGCTTCATCCAGTTGAGAAAACCAAATATCCATCTTGCCTTTGCCTCCTGGTACATCCGAGGCATAAAACAATCCTTCCCTGCCATCGGCATACCTTGCAAAAGCCGGTTGGGTGGCCGTATACCCGGGCTGGTTGATGCGGTCCGGCAACTTCTCGGAGGTCATCCAGGTACCGCCCTCTCTTTTGGCGGCGTATAATTCACACCGGTATTCGGCGTGGTTGATATTGTGGCAAATGGAGAAAAACATCCGGCTCTGATCCGCATTGTAACTGACGTGGGCAATGTGGTGGTTGCCCTGCTGCATCTCGGCCCTCAACTGTTTGCCGATGATGTCGTTGGAACTCTCGTAAATCCGGGTCACGAGGGATTGGGACACCGCCTCTGGATCATCGAGAGGTACATTCATACTGGAATAGTATAGGGTATCTCCAATGCGAACCGGTGCGAAATCGGCATATTCCGTGTTGACACCTACCGGAACCAACTCCATCGGCAGCTGCATGCGGCTGGCTACGATGGCATATTGGCAGGCTTCAATATGACGGGCACAATTCTGGGTCTTGTCGGCCCGGATCTGGTCGTATTCCTCGTAAAGGGAAATCGCTTCACCGTACTTTCCCAGATTGCGTTTGATACCCGCCAGATGCAGACGGGCTTCCGGCCATGCCCGGACCGAATCCTGGTCCAGGACAACCTGATAATATTTTTCAGCGAGCAGATAAGAGTGATAGTGACGGGCAGCCTCAGCCGTACGATATTGTACCTCCGTATCTTCCGGCCAGGCGTCAGCCACCGTCTTGTAGTAGATCAGGGCGGAATAGTAATTCTTCTCCGCCCATGCATCCTCCGCCGCCTGGATGAATTGCCTTTTCGTCTGTCCGTGGACAACCGTCGCCCCCAGCATGATCAGGCATAGAGTAAGGGTAAGTGTGCGCATGTTCATAACCGATCGGCTTGGCTTTAATAGACGGGGCATGCCTTGACCAGCGGCAGAGGCTTGACCGTGGTAATGATGTATTGGATGCTGACCTCGGGCCCTCCGTTTTGATTGGTGGCCGCCCGGAAGTCGGAAACGTTGACGTCCCAACTGAATCCAGCCTTCCACCGCCGCCAGTCCACACCGATGACCGGTGCCCAGGCATCATTCTCGTTGAATCGGTAATCCACACCGACCGACAAGGCAAATTCCCGTGTTTTTGCCTCGCTGAGATGAAACTTCAATCCAAGCCCCCCCAAACTCTCGTAATTGGGACCCTGGAACATCGCCAACCCCCGGTACAGCAGGTCAAATGGTCCCACAAGCCTGACCGCACCATTGAGATACCCGGTCAAACGGGACTTCATCTCGTATTCGCGATTCTCGTTAAACTTTTGCATTGGGGTGTTGAGGTTGAACCATCCACCACCCAGATCAAACCAGGTACGTGCAGACACCTGCTGGTGGAGATTGAGCCCTGTGCCCAGCGTGGCAAAGCTGAAATTGGTGTTCAGGAAAACCTCCCCCGGGTCCCAGGTCGGTTGGTACTGGTTGCCGTCGTATTGGGAATCAAAGGTCAGATCTCCCGTGTCGTATCGCCGGTTGTTGAACGCTCCCTGACCGCCCACGGTCAAATAATACGAGGAGGCAATCTTGTGGGTATAACTGGCCCCGAGTGCCACCTGGAGCGTGCGAAGTCGCGAAGTTCCTGCCTGGTCGTGAAGCAAATGAATACCTCCGCCGAAAAGGCCGTTCTTCATCCCTTTCACGTAGAATTTCCGGTCGTAGGCAAGAGCTATCGTCTCGTACTTCACCGGAACATTGTACCATTGGTTTCGGTAGTTGCCGCTTATCCGGTGATCGCCACTGAATACGCCCGTCAGGGCCGGATTCACATAAAAGGGCGCATTGTAATACTGAGACCAGTGGATATCCAGATCCTGGGCCGTTAACCCCAGAGGCAAGAGTCCTATCCACAACCTTGCAGCCAGCGTCATCCATCTGTTCATAGGCTTACCAGTTTGTACAGTTCAGCGGACTAACCGCCATAAAGATACTTAACATTTTAACATAATGCATCAGAATACCCGCTTTCTTTTCCTCCCGGACTGACAAAGTATCCTTTGATAGACAATGCAATATAAAAACTCACTCACATTTTTCCGCAGGACAAAACCATGCCACACCCTCCAGGGAGATCTCTGTGTTCCTGTTGTCGCTTACCATTACATGTCACAATTTCGGCATTCTTTTCCATTTCGTGGACAAATATCTTCGGCCTCAAGACCTTCTCAATTGACGAACCCAATATTCGTCGCACCCTTCTCCTACGGTCCTATATCCCGAATCCAGGGGTAATGTTGCTGCCTGACTTCATGAAGGAGTCCATCCACCGTTTTCTTACCTTTAAGGGATGATTCCCATACTGGATTCCGGAGAAATACCGGGTTGGGACGCCTTCACCATCCTCCACGAACCGGTGTCTTCCATGGCATTGATGGAGCGGGCTGTCGGTCGTCTCTTTTCCCGGGTCGAAGCCGGATTTCCCGCTTACCGACACCCTGTCCTGATCGCCGTCGGTCCGGGCAACAACGGAGGTGACGGGTTGGGATTGGCTTGCCGCCTGACCGAAGCCGGTTATGATGTGACGGTTTGGC
Organism: uncultured Saprospiraceae bacterium; assembly: GCA_964471595.1. Lineage (GTDB taxonomy): Bacteria > Bacteroidota > Bacteroidia > Chitinophagales > Saprospiraceae > JAGNXB01. The sequence continues at coordinate 89,611 of CAYYGN010000005.1, read as the reverse complement.
TCATTATGGAAGGTCGCACGCCCGAGCATCTGGCCCAATGGCAGAAAGTCTTGTCCCACAAGACCATCCGGGTCCTGCAATGCCCCGAGGTGCCCGAAACCGAGACGCCTCGAACACTCGTGATCGACGCCTTGTTGGGCAGCGGCGCCAGGCCTGGCCTCAATGGTGCCATGACCCGGGTCGTGGAAGCACTGAACCGGATGAAGGGCATTCGCATCAGCATTGATATCCCTACGGGACTCGGTGGTGAAAGATTCATGGGAGAACCGGCATTTCATGCCGATCATACCCTGGCCATCCAGGCCCCCAAAAAGTCGTTTTTCATGCCGGAATCCGAATCCTGCGTGGGCCAATGGGAAATCCTGGATATTGGCCTTCATCCCGGTTATCCGGCATTGGCGAACTGCGATACCTGGCTGTTGGAAAAAAAGGATGTTGCCCCCCTGTTGCGGGAGCGTTCCCGATTTGCCCACAAGGGGACCATGGGCCATGCCCTGCTGGTGGCTGGGAGTTCGGGGATGATGGGAGCGGCCATGCTGGCGGCCGAAGCCTGTTTGCGCAGCGGTTGCGGCAAATTGACCGTACACATCCCCGCAGAGGGCGTGCCTTTGCTCCATACACGCATTCCCGAAGTACTGGTGAATGCCGATCCCCATCGCTCCTGCTGGAGCGAACCGGTGGTTTCAAAAGGTTTTCAGGCACTGGGCATTGGGTGTGGCACCGGCACCAACCTGATCAGCCAAAGAGCTCTGGCATCCACCCTGCAGGAGATCCAGTGCCCATTGGTGCTTGACGCGGACGCCCTCAATGCCCTGGCCGTCCATCCCGAATGGTGGACCTTCCTGCCCAAGGGCAGTATCCTGACCCCCCATCCCGGCGAATTCCGCCGCCTTGCCGGCCAGGACACTTCCGGCGATACCGAATGGTCATTGTTGAGAGAAATGAGTGTCACACATCGCGTCATCATTGTCCTCAAAGGCGCCTATACGCGTATAGCACTGCCCGACGGTCGCATCCTTGTCAATCCCACCGGCAACCCAGGCATGGCCACGGCGGGAGCCGGAGACGTCCTTTCAGGCATATTGACCGGCCTGCTGGCCCAGGGATATCCTCCCGAACATGCCGCCATCCTGGGCGTATTTCTGCATGGATGGGCCGGGGACCTCGCCACAAAAGCCCTCGGCGCCTGTGAAGCCCTCGTGGCCAGTGATATCATCCACCATTTGGGGCATGCCTTTCATACCCTGCATCCCGGGTACCATGTCTGAAAAACATATTGTCGTTTTGACCGGGGCAGGGATGAGTGCCGAAAGCGGCATCCGGACCTTCAGAGACTCGGGAGGCCTTTGGGAAGATCACGATATCCGAGAGGTAGCCTCACCTGAAGGTTGGCACAGTAACCCGGAGCTGGTCCATCGCTTTTACAACGCCCGTCGGGCACAATTGCATCAGGTGTCGCCAAACCCTGCCCATTTTGCCCTGGCCCAACTCGAGCAGGCATTCCGGGTGACCATCATTACCCAAAATGTGGACGATCTTCACGAAAGAGCCGGGAGCAACCAGGTCATACATCTGCATGGAGAACTCCGGAAAGTCCGCAGTACCGGCGATCCCCGGTTGATCTATTCCTGGGAGGGCCCTCTTGATGTCCGGGACGTGTGTGAAAAAGGATATCCGCTGAGGCCCCACATAGTCTGGTTTGGCGAATCGGTTCCTTTGATGGAAGAAGCCGGTGAACACTTCCGACAGGCCGATGTGTTGTTGGTCATAGGAACATCGCTCGGCGTATATCCAGCCGCCGGACTTTTGCAGTTCTGTCCCAGGGAGGTCCCCGTGTTTTATGTGGATCCCCATCCCGCCGAATGGCCGGGACCTACCCGAAACCGATTGTCCGTCTTAAAGGAGAAAGCCTCTACCGGAGTAACCCGGTTGGTCCGGCATTGGTTGGCCACGGGTGATTTTGGGCGTCCCCCCGAAGATTAATCCTCCAAATGGGTCAGATCTGTTTCAATTCGCCGACCAGTGCGGTAAGAGAGGCTTTGGCATCCCCGAACAACATTCTCGTCTTGGGGGCAAAAAACAACTCGTTCTCGATACCGGCATATCCTTTCCCCATGGAGCGCTTCATGACGATGACATTTTCCGATCGGGTGACGTGAATGATGGGCATGCCGTAAATCGGACTTGAAGGGTCGTGATCAGCCGCCGGATTGACCACATCGTTGGCACCGATGATGATCGAGACATCGGTACTGGGCATGGCATCATTGGCTTCTTCCATTTCCCGCAACTTCGGATAGGGGACATCCGCTTCGGCGAGCAGCACATTCATGTGGCCGGGCATCCTGCCGGCAACCGGGTGAATGGCGTAGTAAACCTCGACGCCTTTTTCCTCCAGCAGTTTTTCAAAATCATGGCATACGTGCTGGGCTTGTGCTACCGCCAAACCGTATCCGGGCACGATGCAGACCTTGCGTGCATAGGCACAGAGAACGGCCGCATCCGTCACGCTGATCTCACGAATGGATTGATCGCCCATTTCCCTTGCAGCGCCGGCGCCTCCGCCACCAAAAGCGCCGAGGAGGACATTCCACAAGGAACGGTTCATGGCCGAACACATCAGGAAGGTGAGAATCATGCCCGCCGATCCCACGAGAATGCCACCGGTAAGCATGACTTGATTGTCGTACAAGAACCCACCAAAAGCGGCCGCCATACCCGTAAATGAATTCAGCAGGGAAATGACAACCGGCATGTCGGCACCGCCGATGGGCATGACAAACAACACCCCGTACAACAGGGACAAGACCAGGGTGATCCAGATATACATGGGCTGATCAGGGTGCATGACGCCAAACACCATCAGGCCAAGGATGAGCACCAGCAGTCCCATATTCAAAAGTCGCAGCCAACCCGCCCTGATGTCCTTGATCCGGTCATCGAGTTTGCCATAGGCCACCATACTGCCGGCAAACGAAATACTGCCAATCACCAGGCCCAGATAGATCACGATGATCAGCCATAGATCCTGGGTGTGGTGTCCGTTGTATTCAATGAGGGAGATCATGGCCGCGCAAGCTCCCCCCATCCCATTGAAAAAGGAAACCATTTGCGGCATGGCAGTCATTTTGACCTTCATCGCCATCAACCAGCCAATGACGGTGCCGATAGCGATGGCCAGCAGGATAAGCAGCAGGTTTCGGATGCCCTGACCTTCATTTTCGTGAAAAAAAAGGGTGGCCAGAATGGCCAATCCCATTCCTGCGGCGGCATAGAGATTGCCTCGCTTGGCCGAGTCGGGATGACTCAACATCTTCAAACCGATGATAAAGGAAAGGGATCCGATCAGGTAGGCTATTTCCAGCCAAAAGGCAGATGCTTGCATAGGGTATGGATGGTCGGATGGATCGAATTGGATTATTTTTTCCGTTTGAACATGGAAAGCATGCGGTTGGTGACCACAAACCCCCCGACAACATTGAGGGTCCCGAGGATCACCGCCAAGAAGCCGAGGGTCAAAGACAGATAATCGTCCGGTGCCGCATGTCCCATGACAATAATGGCTCCTACGATGACTACGCCGTGTATGGCGTTGGCCCCCGACATGAGCGGTGTATGCAATACGGCAGGTACATTGGAAATGACTTCAATGCCCAGAAGTATGGACAGGAGGATCACATAAACGAACTGCCGGTTTTCCAGGAAAAAAGAAAAGATATCTTGCCACATGGACGAAGGAATTACGGATTGAGAAGTGAAAGGACCCTGGTGTGCACGACTTCACCATCCCGGGTCAGACATGTGCCCTGGACAATGTCATCCTCAAAGTTGAGCTCCAGGCGATCCTCGCGAAGGATCAGTGCCAGGAAATTGACCATGTTCTTGGAAAGCATTTTGCTGGCATCACCTGGAATGGTGGCCGGCAGGTCGCTGTAACCCAATATTTTGACGCCGTTGACGATCTCCGTCTGCCCGCTTTTGGTCATTGCGCAGTTGCCTCCCGTGCTGGCGGCGAGGTCAACAACTACCGATCCGGGTTTCATCCGCTGAACGGTCTCGGCCGTGACCAGGACAGGCGCTTTCCTGCCGGGGATCTGTGCCGTACAGATGACCACATTGGCTTTGGCGGCATGGTCTGCAATCATGGCTGCCTGCTTCTGCTTGAACTCCTCGGTTTGTTCTACGGCATATCCACCGGCCGACTTCTCATCCCGGGCACCCTCCACCTCTATGAATTTGCCACCCAGACTTTCCACCTCTTCGCGGGCAGCGGCTCGAACGTCGAAGGCTTCTACGACCGCGCCAAGCCTACGGCCCGTAGCAATGGCCTGCAAGCCAGCAACACCGGCCCCCAGGACCAGCAGGCGGGCAGGACGAATGGATCCGGCCGCTGTCATGGACATGGGGAACATGCTGGGCAACTCCGTTGCCGCCAATAGCACCGCCTTATACCCCGCCAGCATCGCCATGGAGGAAAGCACATCCATGGCCTGAGCCCTGGTGGTTCTGGGAATGAGTTCCTGACTGAACACCGTCAATTTGCGGTTAGCAAATCCCCGGGTTACTTCCGGTTGCTGAAGGGGCGCGAATTGTCCGACAAGGACCGCGCCCTCTTTGACAGTGCGCAATTCTGCATCCGAAGGGCCATGGATGCACAGCAGAAGATCGGACCGCTGCAATACGTCCTGGCGGGACGCGATGATCGCCCCTTTCTCCACATAGGCCTCATCCGGGATAAACGACCCGGCACCGGCCCCTTTCTCCACCAGGATCTCTGCGACCTTTTGCTTGTGAAGGGATGCCAGATCATCCGGCACCAAAGCGACTCTCGATTCAGGCTCGCGTAAAATTCCGATTACCATAGTCAGGGATTGCGGTAAAAACGGCCCAAGATAGGAGGATCTGTCCGTTAACCAAATGTGGATGGATAATTTCCTCACCGGCTACACGCCTGCACAAAGGCCGTTCCGTCCACATACGGACATGCCATCCACAACTAACACCGGTCATGCACGGTGCATTGAGCGATGGATCCACAATGCGGAAAGAGCGCTCCCACGAAGAGGCGCCGGAGGAATCAGGAAGTCCAGGGGAGTCCCGAATATTCCTTTTTGAAACAGTACTTCATAACGTCGTGGGTTGTTATGATACCCACCAGTTTCCTTCCTTCCACAATCGGAATGGCGTGAAAAAGATGAGCCAGGAAAATCTCGGCCGCTGTACCGACCTTGTCATTGGGTTCCAGCGTAGCCAGCTTGGTCGTCATGACATTTTCTATAACCACAGAGGCATATTCCGACTTGGCGAATTCTATCTTGAACAAATCATACGTCGTGATCAATCCGACAAGGGTTCCGTTTTCCACTACCGGCAAATGATGGATGCGCTTGTTTCTCAATATGGCATCCGCCTTGTCGAGGGTATCCTTCGGCCCCAGTGTGATCAGATCACGGGACATTATGGAAGAGATCGGTTCGTTCATCATAGGATGGATATTTCGGGAAAAGGTAATGACTTTTTTCGATATCCCGCAATAAGACTACATTTAAGGGTGATTACCCAAGCCTGCCGGCTGCCGTTTCTGTCCTTGTGGACGACTCTTGTCCTGGTGGCCCCGGGACTTCCGTCAGTATCCTGGTTGTATGCCCAGTTGCCAGCTACCGACATGGTTCTTATCGAACTTTCGGATTCGGGTATTCCCCGGCATTTCAAGCACTTGACGGCTAATGTGGGCGGTTCGTATCGCCAACAACCCGCATTTGTCCAACCACATGTCCTTTTGATCAGCTCCGATGAAGCCAGACCGGAACATCCCGATATTTGGATGCTGGACCTTCAAAAGGACATACGGACCAGATACACCAACAGCTCCTGCCGTGCCTTCAGCCCCCGGATCAGACCAGGCACCCGTCATGTCACTTTTGTCGGTCAGGAGCCTGATTCCTCCCAATTCCTGTATGCCGTGGATCGTCCGGGTGCCGCTCCCGAAAAAATCCTGCCTGAAATACCCCAGGTTGGGTATTATTCCTGGGCCAGTGAAACCGTCCTGGCCCTCTTCCTCGTCGGACAGCCTCACCGGCTGGAATGGGTGGATATGGCTGACGGAATGCGCCATCTGGTATGTTTGGAACCCGGCCGGTCCTTCCAATTTGATGACAAAGGCCAACTGGTATATATCCAGAAGGTGTTGCCCGATGTCCGCTATGTCAAGCGATTTGACCCGGCAACACGCCGATCCGAAATTCTGGTCCGTGCTCCACAAGACAGCGAGGATTTGGCGTTGCTGCAGGACGGGTCGATCCTGATGACCCAAGACAGCCGCATTCTGCGCTTTCGGCCAGGCAAGGACCTTCAGTGGGAGGTCTGGATCGACCTCGCTTCCATGGGTATCCACCGCATGTCCCGGATAGCCGTTGCGAACCACAGGACCCTTGCCGTTGTTATCGCCCAACCATGAAAACCTCCATCCTTCTTTTGCTTGTACTTTCCGCTGCCAACTTCTCGCATGCCCAGCATTGGGCAGACACCGTGCTGCAGCACCGGGAGATGCAAATCCGGGACCTCCTGGCCGACACCCGCCAACCCGTAGATTCAATCACTGTGAAAGGCATTTCATGGTTTGAACCGGATGCCTCATTCCGTTTGACCGGACACCTGGAACGCCTGACAGATGAAACTCCCATCAATATCCCTACGTTCAGCGGGATGACCAAACCCTTCCGCCCCATAGCGCGCTTTGTCGGCCGGTATGGCGCAGATTCTTTCCAACTGACGCTGTATGAGTACGCTTCGAAAGGACTTTCGCGTATCTCGACACCCCTTTTCCTTCCCTTCAAAGACCCTACCAACGGCGACACAAGTTATGGCGGTGGCCGTTATCTCGACATACCGCGTGATATCCTCCAGGCCGATACCGTGATTATCGATTTCAATCTCGCCTACAACCCGCTGTGTGCTTATTCCGACGGTTTCAATTGCCCGATTCCCCCGACAGAAAACCACCTGGATTTTCCTGTACTTGCCGGGGAAAAGGCCTTCCCGGACGCCTTGCATAAAAATCATTGAGGCATGCCTATGCGTGCCGACATGACCGGTCGCTGGATCAATCTTCCCGAAGTGCCTCACAGGATTGTATCCCTGGTCCCTTCCCAAACCGAATTGCTGTTTGATTTGGGACTCGAAGGAAGCATACTGGGCGTAACCAAATTTTGCATTCATCCTGCCCGGGCCCGACGTCGTACCCGTGTAGTCGGAGGTACCAAAAAATTCAATCTGCCCATCATTTCCAACCTCCAGCCCGATCTGATCATCGGCAATAAGGAGGAAAATGACAAGGAGCTGATCGAGGCTCTCGAACCTGTGGCGCCTGTTTGGCTGAGCGATGTCAGGTCCTGGAACGACGCCCTCGAAATGATGGTTCAAATCGGCGACATCACCGGCCGGACCGTTGCCGCCAATGATCTGGCTGCCAGGATCCGTAAAGCATTCTCGCCATGGCCACCCCGGGATCGACTGGCCCCAAGCGTTCTTTACCTGATCTGGAAAGACCCCTGGATGGCCGCTGCCTCTGACACATTCATTGATGTCATGTTGGAAAAGGCGGGATTTCGCAATGCCATCGGTCACCTCAACCGGTATCCGGTCTTGTCGGAGCACATGATCAAATCCGTCCAACCCGAATTCATTTTTCTGTCTACAGAGCCATACCCGTTTGGCCGGAAGCATTTTGAAGAACTCCACCGAATGGCTCCCGGAAGCCGGCTTTGCCTGGTGGATGGCGAAATGTTCAGTTGGTATGGAAGCCGTCTTCTCCAGGCACCGCCCTACTTCGCACGGCTGTGGCAGGACCTTCCCGGCGAGCCGCTCCAAAAGGAAGGGGAAACCGGTTTCGACTTATCTTGAGGCGCCATCCTGAAGGAGGCAAACCGATGCCGCGACTTTGACGTTATGCCTTGCATATGGACAAGCTACCCGAAATGCCTTCTCTTCAGATTTCCCTGCCAGCCACTGCCATTATGCTGGGGATGGCCATCTGTTTCATTGCCCTGGCCCCTCCCCTAGCCTGTGCATCCCATCCAGGCTCCGTAGTGCCGGATACGGGTTGGGTGGTCTGGTTGCACAAAGGGCGTACCCCGGAGGATGTTGTGGGCGCGCAAGGCGATCTGGCTGCGTGGAAGACACTGGGTTTCGATTTGTATCGGGTCCGGATACCGGCATCTCGGACACGCGAAATGCCGCAGTATTTGGTCACACACCCTGCTGTCAAGTATGCCGGTCCGGACCGGCCGGTTTCTCTTCGCGGCACCAGGCCTGATGACCCGTTGTACGGTGATCAGTGGCATCATGCCTTGCTGGGTTCCGAGCGGGCATGGGACGTCACCGCAGGAGGGATGTCTCCGGGCGGACATCCGATCGTGATCGCGGTGATGGATGCCGGATTTGAAGCCGGCCACGAAGACTTGTCGCCCAATCTGTGGACGAATCCGGATGAGATCCCGGGTGATGGTATCGACAATGACAACAACGGATTTACTGATGATCATTCGACCTACAATCCCAAATTGGACAATGGCGACATTCCGATTCATGCACACGGACAATCGGTGGCCGGATACATCGGAGCCAGAGGGAACAACGGGATCGGGATTTCAGGCATTTCTTGGCAGATCGGGCTGATGCTGGTTGCTCCTACCCTGGTCGAATCCGACGTCATTGCCGGCTTGAGATATGTCCATGACTGGAGGCGCCGGTTCAACGAAACCCGGGGTGCTGAAGGGGCCTATGTCGCCGGCATCAATATGTCTCTGGGATTCGACAGCGTGTTTCCGGCCGACCTGCCGTGGATGTGTCCGCTTCTGGATTCCCTCCATCAGCAGGGCGTACTGGTCGTGGCTGCCGGTCCCAATGAAGGTGTGGACATTGGCAATGTCGGCGATCTGCCCTGTTTGTGTCCATCCTCCAATTTGTTGTGTGTCACCAATACGACGCAGGATGACGAAATCGTCTCCAATGCGGGATACAGCAAGGAATTTGTCCATTTGGCAGCGCCGGGATTCCAGTCCTTCACGACGCGTTTGAGTACGAGTGGCACTTACGGCATTTTTTCCGGTACCTCGGCGGCGGCGCCGATGGTCACAGGGGCCATCGGCCTGCTGGCGGCCATGCCCTGTGATGAGGTCCGGGATTTGCTTTTCGATGATCCTGCACAGGCGGCATCCATTCTCCGGACAGCCATTCTGGAAGGTGTGGAGCCCGTGAAGGACCTTCGCGACCTCACAGTGACGGGTGGACGCCTCAGTCTGTGGTCCAAAAAGGGATTCGGTGCGGTTCCCTCTTATTCTGGCCGGTGCGGGAGTCCGGAGGGACCATTGGCCATCCTCGGCATGGAACCCAACCCCGCTTATGGACAGGTGTTGATCAGGTTGCGGAGTCCCGGAACGATCCCTGTGCCCGTCCGGGTATTCAATTTACTCGGACAAGTCTTGTGGGAGATGACCTACCTGCCGGAAAGTTTCGCCCCCAAGTATGTCGAGATCCCTGTCAATGACTGGCCGGCGGGCATGTACATCGTCAGAGCCGGCGACGGCAAACAGGCCTCTACCGGCAAATTGATGGTGCACCATTGATTTTCAGCCGCAATTTGGCCATTACTCGATAATACCATATCTTTGCAGGCGCTTACGGACAGGCCTCCTCGGGAACCTGAGGGGAGAAGGTATTGTTGAGTAGGCAAAACAGGCTTCGTAGCTTAATGGATAGAGCATCTGACTACGGATCAGAAGGTTGAAGGTTCGAGTCCTTCCGAAGTCACCAGCAAATGTTTGAACTAAAACCGGAACAATGTCCAGGACATGCCAGCTGACGGGGAAGCGCCCCATTTCAGGAAATTACGTTTCCCACTCCAACCGGAAAACCAAAAGGCGCTTCATTCCCAATATTCAAAAGAAAAGGGTTTTTGTCCCGGAGTTGGGCGAATTTGTGACGCTGAAGGTCAGCACCAAGGCCTTGCGCACAATCAACAAACTCGGGCTGTACACTTACATGAAGAAACTCAATGCCAAGGGGATTGACCCGGGCATCCAATTCTAATCTGACCGCATCATGGCCAAGAAAAGCAAAGGCAACCGGCTCCAGATCATCCTCGAGTGCACGGAACACAAATCCAGTGGCATGCCGGGGACAAGCCGGTACATCACCCAAAAGAACCGGAAGAATACCCCGGACCGTATGGAGTTGAAGAAATACAACCCCATTCTGAAACGGGTTACCGTACACCGGGAAATCAAGTAATTTTTTCACCCACTAATCCCCATTTCCCATGGCTAAGGTATCCAAGAACGCCAGGGTCGCCCAGCGGGCAGCCAATGCGGGATCCGGTAAGGATTTCGTCAAGGTGGTCAAAAGCATCAAGGATCCGGTTACCGGAAAGTACACCTACAAGGAAATGATGATCCACAAAGACAAGGTGGCCGAATTCTTCGCCGAGAAGAAGTAGCAGCCTTGTATTTCCAGAGGACATCTTCATGAAAGGCTTTTCTCACGGAAAGGCCTTTCGTGTTTAAGCCCTTCCCACTCACCCTACCCCATTCCTCCCAGATGAGCATCTTTAAAAACTGGTTCTCCAGGGATAAAAAAGAAGAACTCGACCAGGGCCTTTCAAAGACGAAGTCCAGCTTTTTGGACAAGATCACCAAGGCCATTGCCGGAAGGTCCCAAGTGGATACCGAGGTGCTCGATGAAATTGAAGCCGCCCTGATCACCTCGGATATCGGGCTGGAAACCGCCGTAAAAATCATTGACCGCCTGGAAGCCCGCGTTGCCCGGGAAAAATATACCCGGGATGAAGAGGTGTACCGGTTCCTGCGCGAGGAAATCGCCGCTTTGCTATCCGAAAACCGGACAGAAGACCTTCCCGATTTTCTGGTACCGGAAGGCTTACATCCTTATGTCATCATGGTGGTCGGCGTTAATGGGGTCGGCAAGACGACCACCATCGGCAAACTGGCCTTCCAGTTTCAGCAAAGAGGCCACAGAGTCCTCCTGGGCGCCGCGGATACATTCCGTGCGGCCGCTGTGGATCAGTTGCGGATCTGGGCGGAACGCTCCGGTGCCGGCTTTTATGCCAAAGGCATGAATACGGATCCTGCCGCTGTCGCCTACGAGAGCGTAGCTCACGCCATCAAAGAAGCGTACGATGTCGTCATCATTGACACGGCAGGCCGGCTCCACACCAAGATCAACCTGATGAATGAGCTGGGGAAAATCCGGAGGTCTATCGACAAGGCCATGCCTGGCGCGCCCCACGATGTGGTCCTTGTACTCGACGCCACAACCGGCCAAAATGCCATCGAGCAATGCAAACAATTCTCCGCCGCTACTGAAGTCCAGTCCCTCGCACTGACCAAATTGGACGGAACGGCAAAGGGTGGCGTTGCTCTGGGCATCAGTGACCAATTCCGGATTCCGATCAAATACATCGGTCTCGGCGAAGGAATGCACCAGTTACACGTCTTCAACAAACAGGCATTCGTCGAATCGTTGTTCAGCCAATAGGGAATTTCGCGATGGGTTGATTACTTTTGGCTTCACATCAGCCCCTCTTCCTTATGGGACAACGCAACACAGCCAACCTGATTGGCGTGGTGGTTATTGCCGCGCTATTGATTGCATTCTCCGGGAATCCCCCGGACGGGCACACCGGAGCCCCGGGAGAATCCTTATGCTCCGCCTGCCATAGCGGCGGTTCGTTCAACGGCAACGTCGCTATCACGGGCCTCCCGTCCACCGTCATGGCCGGGCAAACCTACACGATCACCCTTACGGCCACAGCCACCGCAGGCTCCCCGGTCGTCGGCGGCTTCCAGATCGTGGCCCTCAACGCCTCCAATCAAAATGCCGGCGACCTCATTGTCCTCAACCCCGGCGAAACGGGTACCGAAACTTCCGGTGGCCGGGAATACATGGAGCATCGCGGTCCCAAAAACTACGCCGGCAACTCCGTCTCCTGGGTATTCGACTGGACAGCACCAGCCGGACCCGACAATGAAACCCTCACTTTTTACTTCGCCTCCAATATGGCGAACAACAACGGCAATTCGACGGGTGATAACATCATCAACAGCAGCCATTCCGTCCAACTGGATGCTCCGACGCCACCTCAGGTCACCATTGACGGTGTCAACCATGTGACCTGCAATGGCGAATCCGATGGATCCGCGTCGGCTTTCGTCCAATTTGGGACTCCCCCCTTCATGTACGATTGGTCAAACGGCCAATCCGGCATGACCCTCACCAACGTCCCCGCCGGATCCTATACCGTGACCGTCACCGATGACATCGGCCTGACAGGCACGGCCACGGTCATCATCAATCAACCCGCCCCGCTCGTTCCTTTCATTGCCGCGGAAGAACCCCTCACATGTGCCATGCCGGCCACAGTAGAAGTGGATGCCTCCGGTGGTACTCCCGGTTACACCTTTGATTGGTCCACCGGAGACTCAGGCCCCACCGCCATGCTCGACCTCAATGACCTGCCGGTCACTGTCACCGTCACCGATGACAACGGATGTACGGGCGAACTAGTCATTTCAAGTATACAAGTCGATATTGACGCACCGCTCGTCCAGGTCCAGGGCGGCACCATCACCTGTAATCAACCCATGGTCATGTTGTCTGCCGCCGGTTCCAGCCAGGGACCCTGTTTCGAGCACGAGTGGACAGGTCCGAACAATTTTCAGTCCTTCCAATTCCAGCCCACCGTTACCGTTCCCGGCGTTTATACCCTTGTCATTACCAACGTTTGCAACGGCTGCACCGCTTCGGCTGAAGCTACGGTCACGGATGATGTCGAATTACCGGTCTTTACCCTGGGCAATCCGGATACCCTGGACTGCCATACACCTCTGGTGGAAATGGATGCCGGGTTCATGAGTGGACAGTCCTACACATGGAGTACGGTGAACGGCCATATTGTCTATGGTCAGGATTCGTCCATTGTTGGGGTGGACCAACCCGGCGATTATACCCTGGTCGTGACACGGCTGGACAATGGTTGTACGGATACGGCCCTGGTAACGGTTTCCCAAATCTCCCTTCCCGCCATTCAGGTGGACAGTTTGGAAGAAGTTTCCTGCTTTGACGGCCAGGACGGGGCAGTCTGGCTGTCCGCTTCCGGCGGTGTGGGACCTTACACGTTCTTGTGGCCGGACAGTTCACAGGCCGCCGTCAGGATGGATTTGTCTGCCGGGATGTATGTCGTTTCCGTCACGGACACTATAGGCTGCACATCGGCCGACACGGTGATCATCGCACAACCACCGGCACTATTGATCAGTCTCGCCAAGTCCGATGAATCAGCTCCAGGCGCCGATGACGGTTCTGCAAGCGTTTCCGCCTCCGGCGGTATACCGGCCTATTCCTATCTGTGGAGTAACGGCAGTATGGACACGTTGATCCAGAATCTGGCGCCCGGCACCTATTCGGTGACCGTCACGGACAACAACGGCTGTGAAGAAACCGGAAGTGTTACCATCCAGCCTTTCGGATGCAACCTTTCAGCTTCCGTGGCCGAAATCATACATGCTTCGTGCCACGACGCTGAAGACGGTTCGTTACTCATCGAAGTAATAATGGCCAACGGTCCGGCAGAAGTGTCCTGGAGCCATGGCGCCTCCGGTCTCCTGGCTGATTCTCTGGGCGCCGGTTGGTACATCTTCAGTATTATCGATTCCGTTGGTTGCACTTACGAGGATTCCGTTCTGTTGGAAGCGCCTCCCGCCATTGCCGGGACGCTGGATTCCATACTTATGCCCTCCGGACCTGGCGAGAAGGATGCCGCCATCTTTGTCACCGTTGATGGTGGCGTCCCCCCCTATGTTTTTGCATGGGAGGATGCGCAAGGCATGCCGGTGGGTACCGACGAAGACCTCACTGACGTCGAAGCGGGTATTTATACCCTCCTCGTTACGGACGACAATGGATGTACAGGGAGTTTCTCCTTTGAGATCTCTCCTTCCGGGGTCGCTCCATCCTGGGTGAATGAAATCCTCCTTTACCCGGTTCCGGTGGCCGATGTACTCCGTATCCGGCTACCCCGGACAGAACCCCTGGAGCTTTCCCTCATCAATGCCCAGGGACGAACGGTTGAAGAATGGCGTTCCGTTGCCGGAGAGGCGGTGTTGGACATGTCAGTTCTGCCTGGAGGCATGTATGGCATCCTGCTGAGAGACACTTTCGGCCGCGGACAAATGTTCCGGGTCGTTAAGTATTGATGTCCCCAAACCAGGAAAAACCCATCCGCTTGTTCATGAGGCGGATGGGTTTCTTTTTTCCCTTGGTCAGGTGCGGCATTGGTCCGGCAAGCGTACCCGATGCCTTGTTGGATAGCTATTGAACTATTTTTTGTAAAAAATACGTCATTTATTGTTAAAATACATTGCATAACTAAATATTACGTTATACCTTTGTCTTCGACAGCATCCCGCGTACCATTGCTGAAAATCGCAAGCCATGAAAACCGTCAAACCCATACCGTCCCTGACCAAAGCGGAAGAAGAAATCATGCAGCTCATCTGGAACCGCGGAAGGTGCCTGGTGAGTGATTTGCTGGACGATTTGGGTGAGCCTCGCCCTCCGCACAGTTCCGTTTCCACCATTGTGCGTATCCTGGAAAAAAAAGGGTTTGTAGGCCACAAGGCTTACGGACGTACCTATGAGTACTTTCCGCTGGTCACCAAGGAGTCTTACAGCAAAAGCCGGTTGGACAAGATAGCCGGTGATTTTTTCGATGGATCGTTCAGCCAAATGGTGAGTTTCCTGGTCGAGCAAGACCGGTTGGACGCCGATGAACTCGAAGCTTTTATCGCCACCCTCAAGAAGGAGACCCAATCATGAATGCATTCGTTTTCAATGTATTGTTGACCTCCACGTTATGGTGGGGCGTCGTATGGGCGATATACCGGTTCCAATTGAAAGGAGTGGGCATTCCCTCCCATTTGCGCAAGTATCTGATCGGATCCTTGGCTGTCGGATTGATTTTGCCATTTGTACCCAAACCGGCGCCAACCGAATTTCCGGGCGTCATCGTACTGCCCGTTCTGGAATTCATGCCGGGAGGGAGCGCCAAGGATGTCCCGACACCCTCCACATTCCCTTTGGTCAGTTTGCTGGCAGGATTTTATCTGACCGGAGTGGTGTGGTTGGTAGTGCGGCAGTTCCTGGGTTGGTGTCAATTGCGCAGACTGCGAAAAGAAGCACAGCTCCTGGTGATAAACGGAGTACAGGTATTCAGGGTGGAAGGTCTTCCTACCCCGTTCCAGTTCGGTCGCGATGTATACATGCCTGCCGACATTGACCAGGGCTCCACTGCGTTTGCGATGATCCTGCAACACGAAATGGCCCATCAGCGACTCAACCACGGTTCGGATATCCTCCTCAGCCTGATCCTCAGGGATCTGTTCTGGTTTCACCCTTTGGTTCACTTGCTGGTGAAGGAACTCCGGCTTGTCCACGAATTCGAAGCAGACCAGGAAGTCATCCGCCAATACGACCGTGATAAGTACGTCAGATTGATCGGCCAATTCCGCATCCTGCCGGAATTGGCTCTCCCTGTAAGCTCTATTATTCAAGGTCCTATAAAACAACGCATTATGAACATTTATGCTCCACCTCGCCGCTGGGGACGCATCCAATGGATGCAGTTGGCCCTGTTTGGCTTTCTTGCCTTCGGATTTTCTTTATTGGTCCAAGCCAAAATGGTCGATCCATCTGCTTTGGTAGCCGGAATATCCGGATCAGCGGACTCTTTGCCCCAGCCACCGGCCCCTCCTCCTCCACCATTACCGTCGGCTCCGACAGCACCAGCCCTTCCGCAGCCATCCATGAGTGGTGAGCTCCCCCCTTCACCAGCGCCGAAAGTGCCGCCAGCGCCTTCTGCACCCTCCGCTCCGGGTGAGGATGTCCGCAAGGGCCAACCGGATGAAATGCCGAGGTTCCCGGGTTGCGAACACCTGAGTTCCCTCTCAGAGAAGGAAGCCTGTTCCACCCAAGGCCTGATGAAATATGTGTACAGCAGGCTTAAATATCCCGAGCAAGCCAGGGCCAACGGTGTTGAAGGAACGGTCATCGTGTCGTTTACGGTCACCAAAGAAGGCCACATTGGTGCTATGTCCGCCCTGAAAGATATTGGTTATGATTGTGCCGCCCAGGTCATGGGAGTGCTCAAATCCATGAACGACGAACAAATTATCTGGCGTCCCGGATTCAAAGAAGGCCATCCGGTCAATGTAGAACTCCAGATTCCTGTCAAATTCAAACTTTCCTCCGATGATTCCTCCCCTTCGAAGGAGAAAAAATGAATGGTGTCTGATCCTTAAAATCGCTGTTTGACCAACAAAAAGAGGCTGCTTCGGCAGCCTCTTTCTGTATATGTCGTTATCTGAATCCCCAAGAACGAATTCATGGGAGACCCGGCTTGTGGTTGCAGGTCCTCAGATCCTGACGGCAGGCAAAATGGCCCGCAACACGGCCTCAAAGGCACCGGTCATGAATTCCTCCGGAGTACGCACGTCGGATCCGTGTTCGGCGGGTACGGCTCCGGTAAAGGAAATCCCGTTGAGGGGATCAAGTCCGGAATGAAGAGCCAGGGACCACGCTGTAATCAATGCCATGATCAACGCGGCAACGGCCAAAGGAAGAGCGTGGCGGTTTTGGATGATCTTGTTCATGAAGGAAAATTAGATGGAAGGATGAAATCTATCGACCGGTTTTAGACCAAAGAACGGATTTAGGCGACCAAACGTTGGCTGTTAACAAATATTTAAGAGGTTGAGATGAACCTGCCTGGAATGCCGGTGCCCCTCATATTCAGGCTCGCAGGGATATGACATAAGGGTCTTGAGATTCCTCCAGTTCACGGACGCCGCCCTCGAAGCAAACAGTCCCATCACGCACGATCCACAGGCGGTGGCACCATTGGGCAAGAGCAGGCAAATCATGGGAAACCAGAATGGCAGGGAGATTTCTGGAGGCACAAACAGAAGCCACCAGGTCCAGAAAAGATTCGCGGAGGCTGGCATCCAGACGAGAGAAGGGTTCATCCAACAAAAGGAAGGAAGGATGGCACAGCAATGCGCGGGCCATGGCCAACCGCTGGATCTGTCCTCCGCTGAATTGATGAGGACGCCGTTGAAGCATTTCGCCGGAAAGCGAGACCCATTCAAGCACCTGTCGGGGATCCGGCCCTTCCACTTGGCGGAAGCGCGTGATTTCATCAAAGGCTTCGCCAATGGTCAAAGCCGGATTGAAGGTGCGTCCCGGGTCCTGGTAGACCAACGCAAAATGCCTGTTCATCTCTTCCGGAGGGATGTCTTTGGCGGCTACCTGCAGGCGGACGTCCTGCCAGGGAAGCAACCCCGACAACGCCCTGAGCAGGGAGGATTTGCCGGATCCGGAAGCGCCGGCCACTCCCAGGATCTCACCCGGCCGGAGACTGAAAGGCGGTACGCGGATGGCGGGTTTGCCTTTCTGGTAACCACCCTGAAGATGGGTAACGTGGAGTACCGGCGGGCTGTCGGGCAATTCCTGTCTTTGGCGACGGGTTGGGGAGACAGGTTCTGATGCCGGAGAACTGGATGCAAGAATGCGACCGTTTTCCAACGCAACCCATTCATCCGCCACGGTGGCTGCCGACTCGCGATCATGGGTGATCAGCAATACCGAAGGCCGTATGTCTTGCCCGGCATAAGCCTTCAGCAGTTCAAGGAAGGAGCGTTGGTGATGGCGATCCAACGAAGCCGTAGGTTCATCGGCAATCAGCAGGGCGGGTTGCCTACTCATCACCATAGCCAGCAGGATCCGCTGCTGTTGGCCTCCTGACAATTGCCAGGGAAACCGGTCTTTCCATTCGCCGGCGTCAATGCCCATCCGGCTGAAAAGCATTTCCAGTCGCTGGCCCGATTCTCCTGAGGAGGCACCCCAATCTGCCCAATGCGCAGAAAGGGAACGGACCGGATTGAAGGCCGCATCCGGTTCCTGGAAAATGGCGCCTATGCCTCCTTGCCAGAAATGGCGTCTTTGCCTCCCGGATAGAGCCATCAGATTCTCCGATCCCCGGGCTCCATGCCAAAGGATTTCGCCGGATACCCGCTGATACATGCCCTGCGGCCAAATGCCCAACAGCAATTGGGCAATGGTGGATTTGCCACTGCCGGATGGACCGGTCAAGGCGGTCACTTTACCCCGTCGCAGAGTGAGATGAACGTCCTCCAATACCGGGGTTGTGGAACCCTGACCACGCAAATTCACCGTGAGTGACCGGATGACCACCAGGGGATCCATCGTCAGGGCTTGTGGGTGAGCAAAATGCCTTCCGACCTGAGTTCGAATTCAAGGGACTCCCGGTTTTCCAGCAGCTCTCTCCAGACAACAGGTAAAAACCGGCTTCTCCAACCTTCATACAATCCCTCATACCGGTATCCCGGGATGATGCGGTATCTCTTGGCCTCAGAGGCCGGAAGAACAAGGTCTATGGACATGGCTTGCTTCTGGCAAAATGTCTGCAACAAATGAAGCACAAGTTGGGTCCTGCTTTCAATGGCCGGATCAATCACTTCCCGGGGTGCATATTGATACAGCAGGGTCAATTCATCCGGTTTGGCCTTTTCCTGGTACCATGCCGTCAGGTGGTCTTTCATGGCCCTGACAAAGGATTTGGGCAGTATCCGGCTTCTGAAGAGGGCTTCGCTGCCCGACCCGATCACCTTGGCCATTTCTACCAACTGTTTGTTGGACAAGATTTCTTCCGATTTGCATTGCCTGGCCTGACTCTCCCCTTCCCGCCACCGTGCCAGGCGAAGCATGAATAGCTTTTCCTTCTCGTGGAACCCGGCAATTGACTTTTGCTGGAGCAAACGTTTGAGGGGATCCGTCAAATAGGTTTCCTCCTTTTCCCAGGCCTGCATTTCTTCCCACACCCAAGCTTCCCGGCCCAGCTCTGACAAACGCTCCCTGATCCGGTCGAATAGGGCAGGCAGGTAGCAGACATCCTCTACGGCGTACTGCTTCATCTTGTCGGGCAATGGCCGGACTGACCAATCCGCTACCGTAAAACTTTTCGGAGGAGACAGAGAAAGCACCTCCTGCAAAATGGAGGACAACCCGGACGGATAGCGGAGACCGATGAATCCGGCGGCCACCTGGAGATCAAAAGCTTTACGGGGCAGGACGCCAAGGAGTTGATACAGAAGCCTGTAGTCGTTTTCTCCGGCATGCGTGAACTTGCTTATACCCGGATCCTCTATATACATGCCCATCCGGGTCCAACCTTCTGCTCTGAGCGTATCCACCAGCCAGACGGCATCCTGCGTAACGACCTGCAACAGGCATAGCAAGGGTACATCCCTTTTTTCACCGATGAATTCCGTATCGAAGCCAAACCATTCGGCGCGGTCCAATGCCGTCCAAAGAGGCTTAAGGTCAGCATCTTCCTGAATGTACCGGACTTCCATGGCGCCCGGGGTGTTTTTTGTCATGCGAATCAGTAAATGATGCAGCGATAAACGTTGGGACCAAAGGTAATCGTTATAGGAGGTAAACAGCCCCTCCATGGCAAAGGTCGCCAAGTTCCTTTTGGTCTTTTCAGGTATTCTGGTCGCTGCTTTTCTGGCGGCAGCAGTAATTCTGCCCCGTCTTTACAAGGACGAACTTCTTGAGGTGATCCGGGAAGAAGCCAACCGTGACCTACAGGCCACCCTGGATTTTCATGATCTGCATCTTTCTCTCTTCCGACAATTCCCTCTTCTTTCCATACGGATGGATTCTCTTTCACTCACCGGCAAGGAGGAGTTTGAGGGTATGCCGCTTCTTAGGGCACCGAATCTGGAGTTAGCCGTTTCGGTATGGGACCTGTTCCGCAAAGACGCTCCTTTCGACATACGAAAGCTCTATCTCACCAACCCGGAAATGCAGATCCTGATCCTGGAGAACGGCAAGGCCAATTACGACATCACCTTACCGGACACAACCCAGGCGGACAGACCTCCCTCCACATTTCGTTTGTCCCTTCGGGATTACCGCATCAACAATGGCCGGATCCGGTATGAAGACCGCTCCATGCCGGTAATCCTGGACATGAAAGGCCTCCACCACCAGGGAAAGGGAGATTTTTCGGAGGTGCGATTTGACCTGGAGACCGAAACCCTCGTGGACAGCCTTGACTTCACCTACGACGGAACAGCTTATTTCAACAAGGCCCGGCTGGAATGGGATGTATTGTTGGGGGTGGACATGGAGGCGATGGCCTTTACCCTGAAAGACAACAGGATGCTGCTCAATGCTCTTGCCCTGACAGGCCAGGGTGTCATCCGCATGCCCGGAGAGGATATTGACGTGGACATCAAGGTGGAAGCCCCCTCCAATGATCTTCGAGAACTTTGGTCGCTGCTTCCCGGGGCATATACCGACGATTATGCCGGGCTGAAGACCGAGGGGACATTCACCCTTGGCTTTTGGACCAAGGGAGTGTATAATGAGGATCGGATACCGGCTTTTGAACTGACAAGCTCCATCAAGGATGGCCGCGTCCAATACCCGGACCTCCCCTACCCGATCGAACAGATCGCCATGAATCTGCAGGTGCGACAGCCGGGTGACCGGTTGGATGCGCTGGAAGTTGATCTGCCCGCGTTCCGTTTTCGCATCCAGGATCAGGAGGTACGGGGACAAATGGCCGTAAGGGACGTTTGGACGGATCCTGATGTCAAGGCGGAATTGAAAGGTACGTTGGATCTCGGCCACCTGCGACAAGCCTTCCCTGTAGAGGCGACAACCCTGGAAGGGGCCATCCGCGCCGACGTATTTCTGGCCGGGCGAATGTCGGCCCTTGACGAAGGGCGATATCACGATGTGGACATCAGGGGCACGCTTCAGGCCGATCGCATCAAATACCAGGGGCCTGACCAACCAATGATGGCGATTGATCAGGGTGAAATGGTATTCAGCCCGTCCTTTGCCGAAGTGAGGGCCGTACAGATTCGGGCGGGTCGAACAGACATTGCCCTGGACGGGCGTATTGACAATATCCTTGCCTTTCTGCATCCCGACCGCACACTCAAGGGGAAGCTGACCATGCGCAGTCAATTGATCGACCTCACGGAATGGGTGGAAACGGGAACCGTCGAGACTCCGGTCACGTCGGTGCCTGAGGAAGAGGAAAAGGCGGTTGGTTTGCCTGCCGAACAATTCGATCTCGCCCTGGATGCCAAAGCCGGTACGGTGAAAGCGCCGGATTTGGAAATCCGGGATCTCGTCATTCGGGGAGAAGCGGGCCCCTCCTCTCTCAGGGCCCATGAAATCTCGGGGCGCATGGGGACCTCCGATTTCAAATTAACCGGCCATCTCGAAAACCTGTTCGACTGGATGTTGGATCAGGGCATTTTGCGCGGGCATTTCTCTCTGTCCAGTCAGCGGCTTGACCTGAATGCTTTCATGCCGGACGCGCCGGACAGCGGATCCGGTCAGGCAAGCCCAACGTCTGCCATACCTGTACCCGATGATGTGGAGATTACCGGCGATCTGCGCGTGGGCGAACTTATTTATACCGACATGACTCTCAAAGAAGTATCCGGGAGTATGGCCATCGGCAACCAGACCGTATGGATGCGGGATTGGAAGGCGCAGGGATTTGGGGGCAACATTCAACTGGAAGGCACCTATGTAGCTCAGGATCTGTCCAGACCCGAATTTCATTTCAAGTATGATGTTGAACAGTTGGATTTCCGTCAGGTATTCAACAAGGTCAATACCTTCCGGCAGCTGACGCCTGTCGGCAAATACCTGGATGGGCGATTTTCGTCTCGCCTGGTCATGGACGGAGCCATGGATGCCGGGATGAATCCCGACCTGACAACTCTCCAGGCGACCGGTATGATCGAAACTTTCCAGGCGGTCATACAGGGGTTTGCTCCTGTGGACGGCTTGGCCGACAAGCTCCGCATTCCCGGATTGAAAAAAATGTCGCTGAAGGATTCCAAAACCGGGTTTGAGATCAGGAACGGGACCGTAGAACTTCAGGAATTTGACTTCCGCCATCAGGATATAGACATGTCCGTGGGTGGCCGGCATCAATTGGGGGGGCAGATGGATTACACAGTGAAGGCAAAGATCCCCAGGAAATACCTCGACCAAACCGGCATCACCGCACAAGCCAACACAGGAATGAAATGGCTGGAAGCCGAGGCCGGAAAGCTTGGCATACCGCTCTCCGTCGGGGAATTTGTCAGAATCGCTGTAGGCATAGGGGGTACCATGGCCAAGCCCACTTATTCCCTCAAGGTATTGGGTACGGAAGGAGAAGGAGGAACGGATGCGGCCGGTGGAAACATCCAGGCCACGCTTGAAAAGACCGCCGAATCCCTGAAAGACACCATCCAGGATGTTGCCCGCCGGAAAGCCGAGGAACTCAGCAAACAAGCAGAGGCCCGGATGGACTCCCTCAAACGCCAGGCAGAATCTCAGGTAGATTCGGCCCTGGTAAAGGCCAAAGAGGAAGCCGCCAAAAAAATCGGTGACGAAGCGGCTAAAAAGATCGAAGAGGTGGGCGGCGACAAAGCCAAACAGGAGGCGGATAAACTGAAAGAAAAGATCCGGAAATGGGATCCCTTTGGCAAGAAGAAAGAATGATTGTACGCCCAGCTCCGTTCCCGTTTGGGGCATACCTTGTATTTTGAGCTGACCAAAACCCCGCCGTCATGTACAAGCCGGTCAAAATCAGTGATCTCCCTTGCGAAGCACCCCAAGGGTTGAAGAAGAATGACGTTGAAAAGGAAACGAAAGAAATGGCCGATGCCATCGGCGAGATGCAAAGGCTATTGTATGCTGAAGCCAAGCGAAGTTTGCTGGTCATATTCCAGGGAATGGATGCTGCGGGCAAAGACGGTACGGCAGGAGCCGTTTTCCGCTGGTGTGTGCCTCATGGGATCAGCGCATATTCCTTCAAGAAACCTACACCCCTTGAACTGGCTCATGACTTCCTTTGGCGGGCGCATGTCCACACTCCCGAGAAGGGGTACATCAAAATATTCAACAGGTCCTATTACGAGGATGTATTGATTCAACGCGTACATCGTTGGTTCCCCGAGGAGCATTTTGAGTTGCGGTTCAAGGCCATCAATGCGTTCGAGGAACTCCTCAGTTTTGATGCCCATACAACGATCATCAAGTTTTTCCTGAACATCAGTGAAAAAAGACAAGGTGAAAAGCTGCGTGAAAGACTGGTCAATCCCAAGAAACAATGGAAACACAATGCCGGCGATTGGGAGGAGCGCAAACAATGGGGTACGTACATGGCTTGTTACGAGGACGTGCTCAACAAGAGTGTCATTCCCTGGCATGTGATTCCCGCCGATGACGAATGGTACCGCAATTACTGCGCCACCAAAGTCGTTTACGACACCCTCAAAGCCATGGATCCCCAGCGGCCCGTCCTACCCGTACCACGTCATGATTGAAGGAGCCGGCAAGGTACGTGTGGACAAGTGGTTGTGGGCCGTCAGGTTGTTCAAAACGCGGACGCAAGCCACCGACGCCTGCAAAGCTGGCGATATCCTCATGGCAGACCTCCACCTGAAAGCTTCCCACCAGGTCAAACCGGGAGATATCCTCACGGTCAGGAAAAACGGCATTCACCACATCATCGAAATCGTTCGGCTTCTGGATAAAAGAGTTGGCGCTCCTGTCGCTCAGGAGTGTTTTCTTGACCTTACTCCCGAGGAGGAATTGCGCAAATTCGAGAGCTGGTTTGCGGCAAAAACCGGTAAACCGGAATTCAGGGAAAAAGGCTCGGGCCGTCCCACCAAGAAGGAAAGGCGTCTCATTGATGCTTTCAAGGACCTGGACGATTGATCCCGGACCCTTAAATGCAGGTATCCCTTCGGAGCAATATTTTAATGGACCAGGACCGTCCGGGCTTGGGTGAAGACACCTGCCCTGACACGAAGGGCATATGTACCGGCAGGATAGCCACCGGCATCGAAAAAGAACTGTCGGCGGCCTCCTGAAACATCTCCCCGGAATATCGGGATGGTTCGGCCCATAACATTCGTAAGCGAGATGTCCACCCCCCCTTGATATTGGCCAAAATCAACCGGAATACAGGTGATGGCGGACGCGGGATTGGGAAAAACCTCTTCGAGGTGAATGCCGGGCAAGGAAGGCAAATCCACCTTCGTGGGCTGACCGGGCATCAGAAAAGTCCAATGACCGGAAGGGGCCGTCATAGGGCGACGGTGGACTTTGCCCGACAGGGAGGTGGCTTCGATATAGTACCGTATCTCAGCCTCCTCATTCAGGGCGGGAAAATCGACCTCCCACATGTCTGGTTCAGCGCCGGGGGCCATGGCCAGAGCAGTGAAACCTTGGGTGGTATCTGTAGTCCAAAAGAGATTGACCTGCTGGATTCCGTCCCTGTGCTGGACGAGGGCCCTGAACGGTAGGGATGAAATGCCCTGCTCCCATTCCTTCAAAGGCTGATGGACGATTCTCAAGGGATCGTTGACACCGATTTCCTTGGTGATACAGTGCAGGGCACCACCGGAAGGGATAATGGCATTGCAGTTGATACCCACAATCTGATACCCGGGCATGGCTTCCGCATAAATCCGTAATGCCGTACTGTCTACCGAAGGCGTATAGGTCGGCACTATAACGGTGCGATTGGCAATCAGGCTATTGGTATATGTGCGGTAATGGCCGCCCTGATGGGGATACTTGCCCGTCGCATCAGGGGGCATGGGCATGCGGATGACCTTGAATGGTGTACCGAATCGCGTTGTGATAGCATTGAGAATGTACTGAAGATTGGCTTCGATCTGGGGCCCGTCAGCGACACCCTCCGGGTATTGACCGACCAGCAACGTCTCTTCATCCAGCAATTTCATGTGCATGTCGATGTGATGGATGCCGTCAAAGGGCAGGTTGACCATTTTGGGATACACGTCAATGCCCATGAAAGCCTGCATGATTCCATTGATCGCAGTTTCATCATGATTGCTGGTACCAAACTGGTTGAACGGTCCGTTTTCGTCCAGGACCAAATGGGAAGAGAACCCTGTGCCCAAACCATCACTCATGAAATTGCCCCCGGTATGGACAAGGTCTTCCGGTGCCTCCTGTGTGGCCATGACGGGCAACGCCAACACATCCCCAACCAGGTAAGAGACCAGATCATCGTTGGGTCTAGGCCGGTTGTATATCCAGTCCACGAGGTACAGAGAGTCCACATCATTCTGGTAAACCGGGTTGGGTCCGTAATCCCGTACCCAAATGGAATTATAGGGACCCTGGACAAACGTGATGTTATCGGTCCAGTCCACATTCTTACCGGTAAGGTAATTTTTAACCGACCCTTCGTTGTTGCAGACGATGATCACCCTGCATTCTTTCTGGAGGGCTCTGACGATCTCTGCCAGAATGGCCTGCTGGGAAGCCCAGGTGATGACCACTGCCTGCAATTCCTCCCATTCGGCCATGGCGCGGAATGAACCGGAGCGACTCTCGGGTCGGGGCGAGGAAAGGGATGCCACGGAAGGAGGTACATAAGCTCCCAACAACTCCTTTTCGGCTTCTGTCAGGAATCTCGGAAGGTCCTGACCTCTACCGGGGAGGCTGCTTCCGGCGATGAACAGGAAAATCAGGAACAACAGGCGCATGAGGTCAGAATTTGAACGTAAGTCCTGCCGAGGGCAGGATGGGCAACTGATCTACACGGGAATAATTGACGCGGTCGAAGAAAAAGATATTGTCGCGATTATAGGCATTGGTCACACTGGCATTGGCTTCCAGACTGGTAAATTTAGTCAGTTTCCAGGTATATTTCAAGGAAAGGTCCATCCTGTGGTAAGATGGAAGCCGTCCAGCGTTCCTTTTCTCATCGTAGATGATCCCCAAATCGCTATTGCCCGTCAAAATATCGGCATTGATACCATCAGACAGGTTGTAGTTGCCGTAAAAACCCTGGGTAAGGGTGAAGGGAAAGCCCGAGCCGAAATTCCAGCGAAGGGCGGCTTCCCATTCCTGCTTTTTACCGAATGAATAGGTCAACAAGGCATTGATGTTGTGCCTGCGGTCAAATATGGGGGGATATTCCTGTACGCCGTCGTTTCTTGTCACCCAGGCCAATGAATAGGTTCCCCAAAAACTGAGTTGACGGAAACCATACTGCAGGGAAAAGTCAATGCCATAGGCATCACCGGTCTCTGCCTGGTAGTTGGGATCGCTGATTTTTCTTTTGTTGCGGTTGAGCGCGATCAATTGCGTAAACCGCTTGTAATAGGGCTCGACATTCAGGGTGAGGTTTTTCATGAGGTCAATCTCCACGCCGGCAATGCCATGGATGGCTTTCTGTAGCCGATGGTCCACACGCTCGGTTGAACCAGGTTGAAAAAACTGTTCGTCCGGTCCACCCAGAAACCCGACAAAGAGATTGACCACATCCAGTTCATTGACGGAGCTGATCAGATTCTGGGAGTAAAAACCACCAGCCAGCTTGAACCGAAGGTATTCGGAGGCATTGTATTTCATTCCGATACGGGGCTCCAGCTCCATGTCATTGAGAGCGGAGTAGTAATTCAATCGAATGGAGGGTTCGAGGATCACATTGCCCCATCGTTTCTTGTATCGGAAGAAGCCGGCGATATCCGTATTGAACGATTCCTGTTGGACGCGGTAATTGAGGAAGTTGGTGTAGGTGAAATCCGTATTGAAACCCTGGATGTCAAAGCCGTATTTGGTTTCACTATCCAGACCGAAGAAGGTGAAATCAAAGGCGATATTGAAGGATGATATCCGGCTGTTACGGGGGCGGTTGTCCGCCTGAGCCAATCGAATCCGGTAATCGGTATAACTGATTTGGGCGCCAATAACGGCATTGGAATTGCCCGGTACGACAGAAACCCGCATACCCCCACCCTGGTTTTCCCAGTTCAACCGGGCTGTTTGCCCGTAATCGACCGCATCTTCAAAACTGAAGCCGAAAAGGCTGATCCGGCTGGCGCTTCCGGCCATGAACGAAAGCTTTCCGTAGAGGTCGCGATAGGAAAAGGGCAGGCCCAGGCTGTCATTGACGGCATAGGGGTACAGCGATTTTCCCGTTCTGTCCAGATATCCTTGCTTGGCGGTCAGCAGGAAGGAGGAACTGGTAGGCTTGTCATCCCTCAATTTTTGGATGGGGCCTTCGAGGAGGAGGTTGGCCTGAAAGGGATTGATACCGGCCATGCCGCCGAATCGCTTCATATTCCCCTCCCGGGTCGTGATATCCACAATAGCGCTGACGCGTCCACCGTAATCAGCGCCAAATCCACCGGTCATCACATCTATGTTCCGAATGGCTTCCGTTTCGAAAACGGAAAACAGTCCTATGGAGTGGAAGGGGTTGTAGATTGTCATTCCGTCGAGCAGGATTTTGTTCTGGACGGGCGATCCTCCCCGGATATAGAGTTGGCCTCCCTGGTCACCGGTGAATACGATACCCGGAATCACCGGCAAATACTGGGCTATATCAGGGACGCCGCCCGTTGAAGGCAGGGATTTGATCTGCCGGGGGGTGACCATGGTTTTGGACACCTGTACATCGGTCCTTGCGGCTTCGCGGGCCCCGGAGACATCCACCGTCTGTAGTTGAATGCCCGATTCCTTGAGCAATATCCTTCGGGAAACGATTTCTCCCGCACCGAGAGTGATCTCCAGTTGCAGGGAATCATAGCCCAAAAAGCTGGCGACGATGGTGTAGGTACCTGGGGCAAGGCCGGTGAGGGCAAAAATACCGTCCAGATCCGTGTTCACACCCAATGTTGTACCCTGGATGCGGACGGTGGCAAATGGCACGGGATCGCCGGAACCTTCATCGATGACCGTTCCCCGGATGACGCCATTCTGGGCACCCAAGGCGCTGGCGGCCAGCAGGAAGAAGGCAAAGAAACACGATTTGCATGGGATAGGGAAAGGATACTTGGACATAAGGCCGGCAAAGTTCTGCAATCAAACCGAATATCAACGAGCCGAATGGCCACACGGTATGGATGCCGACATTTTTAAGGTAACCTGGTGATCAGGAACGCATCTGAATCAGGGTTCATGGGTCACCATCGTCACCATTCATGTCGATATCGTCCAGGGCACCGGCCAATTCATCCCTGAACCGGATCCCGGGACCTTCTGCTATTTTGCTGATTTTGTGAAAGGCTGCCAATCCATGGAGTATCAGTTCCATACCGGTCCCTTCATGATGGGGCGTCGCCATCCGCGCGGCGGCAAGTTTTCTCAGACCGGGCACGGACTCCAGGGTCCGGACATGGGCTGATTCGGCCATATCCGGGGTCATGGTCAGGGTATTCCCTGCTGAAAACCAGGTGAGGACAACGCCATAAGGGTCTTTGTCATCCCGGGAGTTTTTTTTGTCCGGATGGGGAAAATATCGCAGGAAAACGGTTTTGAAAGCCATATCCATCAAATGATGGGCGACGGCCTGCATCCCTTCTTGTTCGCCTTCATAAACCAGTTCCACCTTGCCCGTAATGGCGGGTATCACCCCCCAAAGATCCGTGAATCGGGCTTCCCCCTGATCTTCCCGATGCATAAGGGTCCTTCTTTCTACCGCGCTGGCGAGCAATTCGTAGGCGGAAATATTGAGCCGGGCGGAAACACCGCTTTTCGGATCTATATACGCACTTTCGCGGGCCTCAAAGGCGATCTGGTCCAGTACTTCAAGCACCAAAGGTCCGATGGTTACCCGTGCGGATTGCTCATCGGGCATGCGCACCTCCTGCAGGGTGATGGCCTGACTGGTTGCTGTATCCGGAGGATAATGGGTGAGTATCTGAGCGTCTATCCTGTCCTTGAGTGGCGTGATGATACTGCCCCTGTGGGTATAATCCTCCGGATTGGCGGTAAAGAGGAAGGCAACATCCAGTTGCAGCCGTTTGTGAAATCCCCGGATCTGAATGTCTCCTTCCTGCAGGATGTTGAACAAAGCGACCTGAATGCGGGGTTGTAAATCCGGCAATTCGTTGATCACGAACAGCCCCCTGTGTGCACGTGGCACGAGACCGTAATGGATGACACGCTCGTCGGCATAGGATAACTTCATGCTGGCGGCCTTGATGGGATCCACATCTCCGATAAGATCGGCAATGCTGACATCTGGTGTTGCCAGTTTTTCCACATAGCGTTCATCGCGATGGAGCCAACCAACCGGTGCCAACTCCCCTTTCTCCTCGATCAATTCCTTGGCTTCTCGTGTAATGGGCTGCAAAGGGTCTTCAGGGAGCTCTACGCCTTGAAGGACAGGGATCCATTCATCGAGTAATGCGGTCAGGGTCCGGGCAATGCGGGTTTTGGCCTGGCCCCGCAAACCCAGAAGAAGGATATGGTGTCTGGACAGGATGGCGCGCTCCAGATCGGGGATTACCGTTTGTTCAAACCCCAAAATTCCGCTGAATACCTGCCTTTTCTCCCTGAGGGCCGCGATCAGATTTTCCCTCATTTCATCACGGACCGAACGGGATTGATATCCGGAAGCTCTGAGTTCTCCTAACGTAGATATGGATGGGGAAGGCGTCGTAGGCGTCATATTGCCTAAACAGCCCTCCCATTTCATTGTTTCGGGTTACCGGCCCCGGGGCGACGGTTTTCATTATTTTTGCGGCTTCATTCAACCGGGGACATGCATTATGTTCGAACAACTGTCCGACAAACTTGAACTGGCCCTCAAGGGGCTGAAGGGCGAAGGCCGCCTGACCGAGATCAATATTGCCGAGTCGGTCAAGGAGATTCGCAGGGCGCTGGTGGCCGCTGACGTGAATTACAAGATTGCCAAGGAATTCACGGACAAGGTCAAGGAGAAGGCGTTGGGCACCGAAAACGTCCTGAAAGCCGTGAAGCCGGGTGAGCTCATGGTCAAAATCGTGATGGATGAGCTGGTGGAACTAATGGGAGGCCAATCGGCCGGCATCCAGCTCAAGGGCAACCCTTCCATCATCCTGATCGCCGGTTTGCAGGGAAGCGGCAAAACCACCTTTTCCGGCAAACTGGCCCATCACCTGCTCACGAAAAAAGGCAAACGCCCTATGCTGGCGGCCTGTGACGTGTATCGACCTGCGGCCATTAACCAACTCCAGGTGCTCGGCGAACAGATTGGTGTACCGGTTTTCCAACAGGCCGACAGCAAGGACCCTGTAAGTATTGCCCGGTTGGCGGTTGAGGAAGCCCGTCGTTCGGGACGCGATGTGGTCATCGTGGACACAGCTGGACGCCTGGCGGTGGATGAGGACATGATGGCCGAAATCGCGCGGCTCAAAGAAGCTCTGGATCCCGGTGAAACCCTTTTTGTGGTGGATGCCATGACCGGCCAGGATGCCGTCAATACGGCCCTTGCCTTTCATGAGCGTATCCGTTACGACGGGGTTGTTTTGACCAAACTGGACGGAGATACGCGGGGTGGCGCTGCCCTTTCCATCCGATATACCGTCGGCAAACCGATCAAATTCGTCAGTACCGGGGAGAAGATGGACACCCTGGATGTCTTCTTTCCGGAAAGGATGGCCCAGCGGATTCTGGGTATGGGTGACATTGTGTCCTTTGTTGAAAAGGCCCAGGAACAATTTGACGAAGAGGAGGCCAAGCGGCTGGAGAAAAAGATCAGGAAGAACAAATTCGACTTCAATGATTTTCTTAGTCAAATCAGCCAGATTCGCAAAATGGGCGACATCAAAAACCTGCTCAACATGATCCCGGGGATGGGCAAGATGACCAAGAACCTGGATATCGATGACAAGGCGTTCAACAAGGTGGAGGCCATTATTTTTTCCATGACACCCAAGGAAAGGGCAAATCCCGAGTTGCTCAACATGAGTCGAAAGGAGCGGATTGCGCGTGGCTGTGGTATGAAGGTGCATGAAATCAACCATTTCATCCGCCAGTTTGATGAAATGCGCAAGTTCATGCACACTATGAGCAAGGGTCAGAACATGCAGCGCATGATGGGGCCGGGCGGACCGTTTGGCGGGCAGGTTGGCCGATGATCTCTGCGGCGATGTGGTTGGACACGGTAACGAGTCAGGAGCCAGGGGCGATCCTTCTCCTCTTGCAGGATGCCAATGACCGACTTACAGGTATTTGATAATTAAAAGATTAACTGTACCTTTGCCCCCGCTAAAGACGATTTTCGTAATCTCATTTGGTAACTCACACACAATCAAAAAAATGAGTGTTTATTTAAGCAAGGAAAAGAAGGCCGAGATATTCGCCACCCATGGAGGTTCGGCACAGAATACCGGCTCTATTGAAGGTCAGGTAGCGCTGTTCACCTACAGAATCAACAGTCTTTCGGACCATCTCAAAACCAACAAGAAAGATCATTCCTGCCGACGGGCGCTTTTGCATCTGGTCGGCCAGCGGAAGCGGGTGCTTGCCTATCTGATGAAGAAGGACATCAACCGTTACCGTAACATCTGTGACCAACTCGGCATACGCCGTTAACCGCACAAGCGCCCTCCCACAGGAGGGCGCTTCTTCATCTGTTCAATAGAACGAAGTTTTGCCGGGCACTTTTCCCATCAACGGCTCCCCAATCAACGCAAATCCCCGTTTCTGCCCGGCTGTTCCTTCGTTCGAGGGGACCTTTTCATTGACATCAAAACGCTTATCTCCATGGGGATGCAAACTCCTTTAAAGACCTCCTTTCAACTGCCTGATGGCAGGGAAGTGATCATTGAAACCGGCAAACTGGCCGCTTTGGCCGATGGTTCGGTGGTTGTGCGGTGTGGAAAAACCATGCTTTTTGCCGTAGTGGTTTCTTCGGCCGAGCCCAAGCCTGACCAGTCCTTCTTCCCTCTTTCTGTGGATTACCAGGAAAAATTCGCGGCGGCCGGCCGCATTCCCGGTAATTTCTTCAGACGGGAAACCAAGCTGAGCGACTACGAGATTCTGATCAGCCGTTTGGTGGACCGCGCTATTCGTCCGCTTTTCCCTGACGATTACATGAATGAAACCCAGGTCATCATCAATCTGGTTTCCACCGACCTGGATGTTCCTCCGGATGCCTTTGCGGCATTGGCCGCCTCCGCTGCCCTTGCCGTATCCGACATTCCCTTTGGCGGCCCGATATCTGAAGTACGTGTTGCCAAGATTCAGGGAGAATACCGGATCAATCCCAATCACAGCGAACTGAAGAACGCCACCCTCGACTTGATCGTAGCGGCTACCGAACGCGATGTCATGATGGTGGAAGGCGAAGCCAATGAGTGCTCGGAGCATGAACTGGTCGAAGCCATCAAGATCGCCCACGAGGCGATTCGCGTTCAGATCAGGGCGCAACTGGATCTTGCCCGGTTGGTGGGTGACAAAGCCCTTGTCAAAAGAGAAATGCCGACCCCGGAAGGGGATGCTGATCTTCAGGCTGAACTCGAATCTTTCGCCCGTGAAGAGATCCGGAAAATTGTCCTGGGCGCCCTGCCCAAAAAGGAAAGGGCCCAGCGATACAAGGATCTGTTGAAGAACTTCAAACTGAAAGTAGCCGGAGAAAAAGGTGAGGAATATGCGGTTGAAAAGGACAGCCTGATCGCCAAGTATTTTGAAAAACTCCGGAAACAAATGTCCCGGAAGGCCATTCTGGAGGATCACGTACGATTGGACGGGCGCAAGTTTGATGAAATCCGGCCGATTTGGGCGGAAGTGGATTTTTTACCCTCGGCCCACGGATCGTCCATATTCACCCGCGGAGAAACCCAAGCCCTCGCTTCCCTGACTTTGGGTACCAAATCCGACCAGGCCATGATTGACACGGCCCAGGAGTTGGGCTTTTCCAATTTTTTACTGCACTACAACTTCCCGGGATACTCCGTAGGTGAGGTCAAACCCAGCAGAGGACCGGGCCGCCGTGAAGTCGGTCATGCCAACCTGGCAGGGCGTTCCCTCAAGAAGATCATGCCTTCCGACTTCCCTTATACCGTGCGCATCGTGTCCGATATCCTTGAATCCAACGGAAGCTCTTCGATGGCCACTGTTTGCAGCGGATGCCTGGCATTGATGGACGGCGGTGTTCCTATTGTGCGGCCGGTGGCAGGCATTGCCATGGGTATGATTGCCGAAGAGGGCAAAGTGGCCATCCTTTCCGACATTCTGGGTGATGAAGATGCCCTGGGGGACATGGATTTCAAAGTGACCGGAACGGAGAAGGGCATCACCGGCTGCCAGATGGACATCAAAATTGATGGATTGCCCTACGAACAATTGGAGAAAGCCCTTGGACAAGCCCGGGAAGGACGCTTGCACATCCTGCGGGAAATGGCCAAGACATTGGATGCTCCGCGTGAGGATCTCAAGCCGCATGCTCCGAGGATTGTCGAGTTGATCATTGACAAATCCTTCATCGGAGCGGTGATCGGTCCGGGTGGCAAGATCATCCAGGAGATGCAGGAGATCACCAAAACGATCATCAACATCGAGGAAAAAGATGGCAAGGGATATGTCCAAATCGCCTCCAGCAACAAGGAGGATATCGACAAGGCCGTTGCCCGGATCAAAAGCATCGCTTACCAGCCTGAAGTCGGAGATGTGTTCGACGCCAAGGTCGTTTCACTACAACCATATGGTGCCTTCGTCGAATTTTCCGGAAAAAGCGGACTCTTGCACATTTCCGAGATTTCCTATGCCAGGGTGGAGAAAGTAGAGGATGTGCTGAAGGAAGGGGATTCGATACGTGTCAAATTGATCGAAATCGACGAGCGAACCGGCAAATTCCGGTTGAGTGCCAAAGCCCTTTTGGAGCGTCCGGAAGGCATGCCCGAACCCCGGAGGGAAGGCGACAGGGACAGACCCCCTCACCGAGGCAACGGTGATCGCAGGCCTCCGCGCCGGCACTGATCCCGTCTCCCGGTTGAATATCCTATAGAAAAGGCCACCCCTGGGGGGTGGCCTTTTTAGTATCAAGGCGGTGGATGATGGCACCTGAACGGGGCGAAATATGCCCCGACGCTCCACTTTCCAACATATGTAAACACATAAGACCAGATAGCATGTAAGGCAAAATTATTTCATATTTTGCTATTTATCAAGGTATTACATTTGTTTAATGATTGAATAGAAATTTTTTCCATCTTTTTTACGGATTGATTTTGTACTTATATATATTCACCCTATATTTGTGTTGTTGTAAGGATGATTGGCTTTTGGCATCCTGGCATCGATTGTAATCCCTTTTTCGAACCAAATCCCATGAACATGGTTCATCTTGACATTTACCCAGAGCCGACTCCCCAGGAAGTACAGAGAATCCTGGCAGATCTGGAATCTACCCAGGTTCAGAAGATCAAGGACCGCATCGCCGTCATGTTTATCATGGGCATCGGTCTGATTGGCCTCATGGTATCTCTGTAAACCCCCGGTGAAGCCGGATGGAAACACCAATTTGACTAAGCCTGCCTGGTCCGTCGGGCGGGCTTAGTCTGCTTTCCGGCTCGTTGACTCTTCGTAATCAGGATGTTTAATGGTTGACATGTCCTATGCGACAGAAACCATCTTCACCCTATCCTGCCTGACGGGATAGAGGCCATCCCCCCATTGGCCCTCCGGTCCCTGCTCCTGACCGGGGCCATCCCAAAACCGTACCATCCGTTCAACCGGATGGCAACGTCCATTCCCCTGCATCCGGCCCAGTCCCGGAAACCTCAGAATCCGCTGAGGATGTTCAAGCCCCGTTGGTTCCTCCCGCCTGACCACCGGGTTTCATTCCGGACGGGAACCTGATTACGACCGGACATGTTACTTTTACACGTTATTGTGCGCCTTATGGATTTCAGAGCCCTTCTTGAAAGGTCCGCGTTTGGGGTATGCTCCTACATTGGTGAAAAAGCCGGCATTGCCGCCGGAAGAGTGCGCGTATATTTCATTTACCTCTCGTTCGTGACGATGGGGTCATCACTGATACTCTATTTGTTTGTGTGGTTTTGGCTTAACCTTCGCCCCTATGTCAGACGGGGCGCTCTGCACCTCCACGATTAGCTTGCGATGAACGACTTCCGGTTGGTTTGATCGGACCTCCTGACCAGGACCTATTGGTGGAAAGCATATTTCACGAGATTGGCCCCCATTTGAAGGGCTGAACGCCTTACATCGGGAGGGTCGTTGTGGACCTCCGGATCCTCCCACCCGTCTCCCAAATCACATTCATACGAATAGAAAACAACCAATCGACCCTCCCAAAACAGGCCGAATCCCTGCGGGGGCTTGTCGTCATGCTTGTGAATTTTGGGCAATCCCGACGAGAACGGGAAAGCCGCTTTATACACGGGATGGTCAAAGGGAAGTTCTACCAGTTCCTGATCAGGGAAAACCAGTTTGAGAGCGGGTCTCACAAAAAGATCCATACCATAGTTGTCGTCCACATGCAGGAACCCGCCAGCCTGGAGGTACCGCTTCAGATTTTGGGCATCCGATTCGCTGAAGACCACATTCCCGTGTCCGGTCATATGCAAAAACGGATAGTTGAAGATTTCCACACTACCTACATCAACCGTAGCATAGTCCGTATCAAGCGCAGTCCCCAATTCGCGGTTGCAAAAACCGGCCAAATTGGTCAGAGCTGATGGATTGGCGTACCAATCTCCCCCACCCCTGTATTTGAGGAGGGCAAGTTTCATTCCTGCCGGCGTTTGTGCCCGGGTGGCGCCAATGATACCGAAGAGTGTTATGGCGAGAAGCCCAACAACGTTAAGATACTGCCTCATGCAATGTATGGATTTGGACACAAGCAACGAGCCCTGCCGTTTCCGTCCTCAACCGGTTGTTACCCAGCAAAACGGGTTGGAAGCCGGCATTTTGGGCAGCCTCCACTTCCTGGGGAGAAAAATCACCTTCGGGACCGATAAGCACAACTGTCGCCGGTGCACGTTTATAAACGGATGAGAGAATGGGTAAGTTGCCCCAATCACAAGTAGGCAGCAGCTTAAGGGTGGTGGGCAAGATTGGCTCAGCCAGGAAGTCCTCAAAGGACCTCTCAACGGCGTCAAGGTGAGGCAGTCGGAATTGGATGGACTGTTTCATGGCCGAAACAAGGAGGCGTTGCAGCCGGTCGTGTCGCCAATGTGTACGTTCACTTCTGGCACAACGCAACAGGGTAATCCGGTCAACTCCGGTTTCCGTCAATTTCTCCAGCATCCAGTCCAGGCGAGCCCCTTGTTTGGGAGGAGCCACCGCCACATGCAAATGGAACCCCCAATGCTGTGGTGGATCGACAGTTTCTGTCAACCGAAGTACTACCTTGTTACGTCCCGTATCTTCCAACACGGCCACCCAGCCGTTACCCTTTCCATCGGTAACCCCAACCTTGTCGCCCTTCCTCTTGCGAAGTACCTGGGTCAAGTGCCGGGATTCGTCAGGATCGGGAAAAGCCAAACTGTCATGAACATCCGGGCAATAGACCAATGTCATGTCGGTTTTTCTGCAAATTAACGGATTCCGGGTACGACTGACGTACAGGAAAGGTCTTTCGGGCACCTTTGAAAACCCTACCTTTGCGCTGCCGGGCTGTCCGGCTGAGTCCTAGGCAATGGAAATTCTGATCAAGGTCACCCAACTGCTCGCCAGTCTTTCACTTCTTATAGTACTTCACGAACTGGGACACTTCCTCCCGGCACGCTGGTTCAGGACCCGTGTAGAGAAATTCTACTTGTTTTTCGATCCCTGGTTTTCACTCGCCAAGAAAAAGGTAGGGGATACCGAATACGGCATAGGCTGGATTCCCCTGGGAGGTTATGTCAAGATCTCCGGCATGATTGACGAGAGTATGGACAAAGAGCAAATGAAAGGGGAACCGCAACCCTGGGAATTTCGCTCCAAACCCGCCTGGCAAAGGCTTGTCATCATGCTGGGAGGCGTGACCGTCAACTTCCTGCTCGGCTTCCTCATATTCGGTTTGATGCTATATGTATGGGGGGAGCAATATCTGCCGGCCAAAGAAGCCCGCTATGGCATTGCCACTTCGGAAATGGCCCGGGAATTGGGATTGATGGATGGAGACAAGGTTTTGAAGGTAGGCGATCTCTCTTTCGACAAGTTCAACGACGGTATCGTTTTGAAGGAAATCCTGATTCACAATGCCCGTACACTGACGGTTGAAAGATCGGGTTCGGTGATCGAGATACCCCTTCCCGAAGATGCCCCGGCTCGCCTGGCCGGTTTTGCCAAACAGAAATCACCCTTATTCTCCGTACGGATACCTTTCAAGGTGGCTGCTTTGGTTGAGGGTAGTCCTGCCGCTTCCTCCGGTCTGCTGGTCAACGATGAGATCATCGACCTCAATGGAGAGCCTACTCCGTATTTTCAGGATTTCCAGCAACGCGTCCGGCAGATGCCCGGTCAAAAGATTCAGGTAGGCATCCGAAGAGGCCAGGAGGCTCTCGTGCTGGAAATGACGACTACGCCGGAGGGGACCATTGGTGTTGCCCCGTATCGGGAAGATCATTATATGCAGGTGGAAACGCAGCAATACAGTCTCGTTCAGGCTTTGCCTGCCGGGGTGACACGCGGCTGGCAGTTTCTGGTCACCCAATTGCGTGCCTTCGGCCAGATGTTCAGCGGAAAGATCAATCCTTCTGACAGCTTGGGCGGATTCATCACCATCGGAGACATGTTCCCGTCCTATTGGAGTTGGGTGGACTTCTGGCAGATGACGGCCATTCTTTCCCTCATCCTTGCCTTCATGAATTTGTTGCCCATCCCTGCCCTGGATGGAGGACATGTCCTCTTCTTGCTATGGGAAGTGGTGACCGGTCGAAAGGTAAGTGACAAAGTAATGGAATATGCCACATTGGCCGGTTTCATCTTCGTCATTGGTCTTGTGTTGTATGCCAACGGTCTTGACGTACTGCGCTTGTTTCAGAAATGACCCATGGACTACTTTGCTTATTTTGGTATAGACCGTCGATTCTCCATTGATTCCGCTGACCTCCGTCGTCGTTTTGTGGCTCGCAGCCGGGATTTCCATCCGGATCTTCATCAACAAGGACTAAAGGCACTTCAGGAAAAGGTCGAAGCCTGGTCCGCTTTCAACAACCAGGCCTATCACACATTGAGCGATTTTCACCGCCGGCTGGTCTATATTCTTGAATTGGAAGGATTTATGCCGGAAGAAGGCCAAGCGCGACTTCCCGCAGAATTTTTGGCTGAAGTCATGGAATGGCAGGAAATTCTGGGAGAACAAACATCCAGTGCTGAAGACCTGCTTGAAGTAATGGCCCAAATCGACCACCTTCAGGATTCTCTGCGCAAGGAAATCCAACCGTTTATGGACAGGTACGATGACGGACAATCCTCCGATCTGTCCGTGATCCGGGATTATTACCTCAAAACAAGGTATCTCGAGCGGATTCGAAAATCCCATCCCACCCTCTGATCCTTCAAGGTTTCATGTCTTATTGTCCAGTACCGTTTATACCTGGACAAGATCGTTTTCAGCGGTGGCCATCTGCCATCGGCCTGGAACTCCGAATTTCATCCGGACCATGGCCGGGAAAAATGAAATGGAGCCACCACACACGGTCAGGTTTCAGGAATCGGGGAAATAAGCCATATTTGCACTTCCTAAGCAGCCGAAGTGGCGGAATGGTAGACGCGCTAGACTCAAAATCTAGTGTCAGCAATGGCGTGCGGGTTCGAGTCCCGCCTTCGGTACAGGTTTTACGTAATGACAAGGCATTACGGTCTTTGAGGAGTACCCGATCCACCATTTTCGGTCCTCGTCCTCACCCATCCGGGACTTCGATCGTCAAGTATGCCGATTTCGCTGTTGGCAATCCTGCCTGACCCGCCTTCGGCGTACAGGTATGGGGTCAGCATTGGCGTGTCCCGCATTACCGCCACCGTCAGCGTGGCGCGTATGCGGGAAGTCCCGCCTTCGGTACAGGTTTTACGTAATGACAAGGCATTACGGTCTTTGAGGAGTACCCGATCCACCATTTTCGGTCCTCGTCCTCACCCATCCGGGACTTCGATCGTCAAGTATGCCGATTTCGCTGTTGGCAATCCTGCCTGACCCGCCTTCGGCGTACAGGTATGGGGTCAGCATTGGCGTGTCCCGCCTTCGGTACAACGAGGGAAGGCCGGGATATGGCATAGAGGAAGGCGTCGAAGGCCGCGCTGTATGTACGCTCAGCCGTCATGGAAAAACGCAGGATCCAACGGTAGGAGCTCCGGATGTGTTCCATAACGCAAGACGCAAGAATCATCTGCTCATTCCATCCGGCACCCAGGTGGCCCTGGCTTATTTCAGAAGGTGTTGAAATCGCTCCCTGAATTTGGACAGTTTGGGGGAGATGACCGCCTGACAATAGGGAGCTCCCGTATTCAGACGGTAATAATCCTGATGGTAAGCCTCAGCCGGATAGAAACGCTCAAAGGGTGCGATTTCCGTTACGACAGGATCGTCCCAAAGCGCAGCGGCCACATTTCTGGCGGAAGTTTCTGCCGTTTGACGTTGCTCATCGTCATGCCACAGGATAATGGACCTGTATTGGGTACCCCGATCAGCTCCTTGCCGATTGAGCGTAGTCGGGTCATGGGCCGACCAGAAGACTTCCAAAATGACGGAAAAAGGTATCGTTTGGGGATCAAAGTGCACCTGAACAACCTCTGCATGTCCGGTAGTCCCGGAACATACGGTCTTGTAGGTGGGATTGGATGTTTCACCTCCGGCATAGCCGGATTCTACCTTTAATACACCTTTCAGCTCTTGAAAAACTGCTTCCAGACACCAAAAACAGCCTCCACCCAACGTAGCCACTTGAAGTCCCTGTGTATCCATATCCATGGTTTTGGCGAGATTTTGATCATTAACGGTATATGAAGCACCTTCGCCCGGCTGTTGACTGCATGACGCCAATTGAAAGCCTGCCAGGAACAATAGGGGTAAGGATATGCGTTTCACCTGTCAGTAACTTAAGACATGTAATCGGTATTCCCCTGTCCAAAGAGGAAATACCTGTTCGAAACAGATGATGGTGTAACACAGGTGAACGAGCGGTTGTTGTCTACTCGGGCTTTTCTTTATGGATCACCTGGTCCGGATTCAGCTGCTTGGGTCGCCCCATCTCACCGGATCGCCTACCTTAATAGGACCTCCACTGATGATTCGGGCCGTCATGCCTCCCTTGCCTGCAAGGGCTTTCAAACCTCCCTCACCCAGGTTTTCCTCCATTCGGTGACAAGGATGGCAAGGGCCAGTGATTTGCAACAAGCAGGTTCCCAGGTGAAGACGGCTTCCTTCGGGAAGAATCCCCGGCAACCCGCGAACCACCAGATTCCTTCTGGTCAGACCGGGATCCACCGGGCCACGGGACAAGGCCTTTCCTGCCCCTTCGAGATCCTCTTCCCGAATCAGTGTGATCTGGCGTTTGCCATCCGGTGAATGGTAATGGTCACCTGCCAAACCGGAACCGGCGATAGCGTCTGCTTCCAGCAGGGAGATGAGCGGCATCTTCCTCCCGGGGCGTATGCCTATCCAAATTACGGTGCCTGGTGTATCCATAATGGGTATTCCGTTGTGCGAAATTGAAAAAAATTGAGTCCAATCAGGCCTGAAGAGACCCCCATGGGCCATATTGTTTTCACAAATGTCTATAAATAGATCAAATTAATGTCATATATTATTGTATTTCTGCATTTTATCTATTATATAAATACCATATATTAAAATGTCCATTCACAATTTCGTTTTTTTGTATTTGTGGGGGCAAGCCGCTATGTTCATTTTTGTATCGTGATCGAAAGATGATCATACAAACAGTCGAATTTGTTCATGGGATTATAATTAGGCTGGCGCCGGACAGTAAAAAGTTATTGTCCGGCGCCTCACCGACCCACGGCTGTTAAGGTGCTCTTAAACCGATAACAATCTGACAAAGAGCGCCGTTACGATTACGACATTGTTCATGGGATTATAATTTGAGCAAAGCGCCGTCATGAAAGCATGACGGCGCTTTTGCTTTTGAGAAGGTTGCGGTGGTATCACTCAATGACCGACCTCTCGGAAACTTTTACCTTTGATCCCCTAAAATCCAACCTATGAATCTGCACGAATACCAGGGAAAGGAATTGCTGCGTCGGTTTGGGGTACAGACCCAGGAAGGCATTCTCGCAACTACGGTGGATGAAGCCTTGGCGGCTGCCCGGAAAGTGAAGTCCGATTTTGGCTCTGATTGGTGTGTCGTCAAAGCCCAGGTCCATGCGGGTGGGCGCGGAAAGGGAGGAGGGATCAAACTGGCCAAGAATGAAGATCAGGTCAGGGAGCATGCCGGCAACATCCTGGGCATGCGGCTTGTCACACCTCAAACTTCCCGCGAGGGCAAACTCGTCAGGAAAGTCCTGATAGCCCAGGATGTCTATTATCCGGGAACCTCCGAACCCAAGGAATTCTATATCTCCATACTGACCGACCGGGGGCGTCAATGCAATGTCATTATCTATTCGACAGAAGGTGGTATGGACATCGAATCGGTCGCCGAGCACACCCCGCATCTGGTTCACAAGGAATTCATAGATCCGGCCCATGGCCTGCAGCCATTCCAGATCAACAAAATTGCCTTCAATTTGGGATTGGAAGGTCCGTCCTTCAAACAGATGCGGGAATTCATCCGCCATCTTTATGAGGCTTTCATCAAGTCGGATGCTTCCCTTTTTGAAATCAATCCATGTTTGAAAACCAGCGATGACAAGGTCATTGCCGTTGATGCCAAAGTTGTCCTTGATGACAATGCCTTGTTCCGTCACCCGGACCTCGCAGGCTGGAGAGATACGGAGGAGGAAGATCCAACGGAAGTCGAAGCCAGACAACATCATCTCAACTACGTCAAACTGGAGGGAAACGTGGGCTGCATGGTCAATGGAGCCGGCCTGGCCATGTCAACCATGGATATCATCAAATTATCGGGTGGGGAACCGGCCAATTTCCTGGACGTGGGTGGCACCGCCGATGCCCAGCGGGTGGAACAGGCGTTCCGGATCATTCTCAGAGACGACAACGTAAAAGCCATACTGATCAACATCTTTGGCGGGATCGTCCGCTGTGACCGGGTAGCACAAGGCGTGGTTGATGCCTATCGCAACATCGGCAACATTCATGTACCGATAATTGTACGTCTCCAGGGCACCAATGCAGACATCGCCAAAAAGATCATTGAGGAGTCTGGCCTGAAGGTATATTCCGCCATTTTGCTTCAGGAGGCTGCTGACCTGGTCAATCAGGTTCTCAGCAGCCGCTAGACGGTCCTCAAGGAACGAACCGATTGTTTACCAAGGCCGTCAGGTTGGACGCGGAAACATTATTGATACGGTAAGAGGTATTGACATTTTCTTAAATGTCCTGAGGCTGTCTTTCAGGTTGAACAGGAAACTTTTAAACCTGAAGCCATGAAACGCCTTCCTGTCCTTCTACTCTCCCTTTTTGCGGCACCAATCGTCTCTCATGCCCAAATATCCATGGGCGTTCATGCCGGCATCCATACCAACAAGGTCCTTATCCGGGGTATTGCTGAGGAATGGAAACCCAACCATCAATCCCTTACCACCTTCCAGGGGGGAGTGTACCTCGACATACCCCTGCAGAACGGATTCAGCTTTCAACCGGGTTTGATGTATATGGAAAAAGGATTCCGCGTCTCCCTTTCGACGGACGATTTTCAGCTGGGAGACATTCCCGTTGCAGCTGGTGTGGAGGCCATTCCCCGGCTCCAATATCTGGAGGCCCCGCTTTTGGTCACCTACACGTATGGAGAAGGCATCATCCAGCCTTATGTTTTTGCCGGACCTCAATTTGGCTATGCCGTTGACGGGTATATGGACTTTAAAGCCCGGGCCATTCTCACTTTTGACCTCGGCCGCGAAGACCTTGATCTCAAGGATGACATTTACAATCGTTGGGGTGTAAGTGGTGTCGCGGGATTGGGTCTTCGTCTTCAAACCGGCCCGGCCATGGTCTTCATCCAGGGTAGCTATCAACAGGGATTCACCGATATGCTGAATACCCCGATCGTGGATATCCGCCTTTACCCTTACGGGTTCAATCTGACCAGCGGCATCCGCTTCACCTTCTGAATGGCAGCAGCCTGATGACCGAAAGGCACACGATTGAGGCTGAAGGCAGACCAATAACCGCCCAATGTCCACTTAACGGGGCCGCCATTTCGGTGGCCCCGTTTTTATTAAGCACCATCCACTACGAAGTCACCCGTACACTCATCATTCCTCTTCCTGTTCTCCTGCTGAACGTTTGTTCTTCCACCAAAGCCATGCCATGGTACCTACCAGCAGGTAAGGCATAGCCAGCATATACAGAATACCGGCATTGAGGCCTTTGCCGGCCGAACCTCCCGCTCTCATATTGGATTCCGCCGACATTTTGCACATCGGACACTGTGCCCAAATCTCGTTCGAAATACCGGTGGCAAGGACAATACCGCCGACGAGGATCAATATGAGCATCCACTTACGCATAATAAGGCATTAGCATCAAATAACACAAAGGGCCCGTTGCTGTGACGTAGAGCCACACCGGGAAAACCCAACGGGCCAGCCGTTTATGCCGCTCTACAAGGCCGGCATATCCCCTTATAAAGGTAAACAGAATGAAGGGAAGGATGATGGCTGCCAAAATCACATGGGTGATCAAAAGGATGAAGTAGATGACCCTGAGTATGCCTTCTCCCCCATAACGGGTCTCAGGGGTGGTCAGATGGTAAACGACATAGGACAATAAAAAGAGACCTGACAAGCCAAGGGCCAGGGTCATCCATCGCTGATGCACCGATCTTCGGCCGGATTTGATGGCACGGTAACCCATCAGCAGACACAGAAAAGCTACTGCGTTGAGGGAGGCGTGTATCGGCGGGAGAAAGGAAAAGTCAATATCCGTATCCCATTTGATCTTCCGCATGAGTACAACAGCAACCAATACAATGCCACTGATGACCCATGCAAGCCGGTCCCATTTCCTGACATTTTGCTCGGGGGTGCTCATTTTTCGGCTTCTCTTTTCAGTTGAGGCTTACTTACCTTTTTGGGAGGGAGTAATACAGCCATTTCCGCTACGAGTTTCTTGAGGACGACGGTCGTATCCAGGTTCATGTGACGCCGCATTTCACCCTTTGGATCAATAAGGATCATGTCGGGTGCTGTTTCTGCACCGGGTGCTTTCCACAAGGCTGACCAACTGCTCATCAGGCTGTCAGGTATTGGGAATACCTTCCATTGCGCGGAATCCTGAGGAATGGGATGTTGACGGGCACTCCCGGACACATAGGTGTAAAATTTGACGTCTTCCCGATCGTCGAACTGATGATGCAGCAATCGGAAAATACGGTCTGCCTCCCGTTGAAGGATGGAATCCTTGACGAGGGCAACCAGGGTTACTTGTCCCATAAATGAAGCAGTACCGTCCCCGGCGTCCGTATCCGGAACCCAGGATTTGACTGGTGGGGGCCCCAAACGGGACAACTGGTCGAGATGGTCTTTGCGGTAGGCCAAGCCTTCTCTCAGATAGAACCAGGAAACCGCCGGTGTAAGGACCAGTAACAGGAAAAGCGCTATTAGCTGAAAGGCCACCCTTGACCTGGGCGGCCTTTCATCAGCGTTGGATGGATTCATGCAGCGCGCAGGTTACGCGAATGAAACACCATACATCATCAATGGTTGTGCCCGGATGCGTCGGATTCCGTCGCAGCAGGTGCAGACACGGGCAGGGCACTGGCCTCAATGCGGTCCCGTTCCTGGACCACTTTCCGGTTGTTCTTCCAGTGGTTGCCTTCGTTGAAGAAGGCAATGATGGCCCATATCAGCAGCATGGTAGGGAGAAGTACGCTGTA
Source organism: uncultured Saprospiraceae bacterium (assembly GCA_964471595.1). GTDB lineage: Bacteria > Bacteroidota > Bacteroidia > Chitinophagales > Saprospiraceae > JAGNXB01. Next base: position 44,711 of record CAYYGN010000005.1, on the reverse strand, counting down.
CACCAGGCCTTTGACTTCATAGCGCATGTGCATAAACTCGTAAATGATGAAGTAGGCCTTGTAAAGACTCATCCCGATCATCAATGGGTACATGATCCATTTGGGCATGGAAAACCCGTGCACCAAATGGCCGTTACCCAGCAACGCGATCAATACCTCAACAATCGTGATGATTCCGAGCAGGATAAGACCTTTGAAAACGACTTTTTTGGCCTCTTCGATATTGTGATGTTCCATTGGAAACAGCGTTTAGGGATTACAGGAGATAGAATACCAGGAAGACAAACACCCATACCAGGTCCACGAAATGCCAGTAGAGTCCAATTTTCTCTACCATTTCGTACCCGTTCTTCCGGGCGGCATACAAACCACTGGCGGCATTGATCATGATAATCAACAGGAAGACAACGCCGGAAAAGACGTGGAATCCGTGGAATCCTGTGATGAAAAAGAAAAGGGCACCGAATGCCTTGGGACCGAATTCCTGTTGCAGCACCTGGCCATCAGAAGTTTGATACTTTCTTTGGATCCACTGACCTGAGTCGTGGTCCTTGTGGATCAAATAGCTCTGGCCTGCGGTGAATGTTTCGACCTCCTGACCGGCTTCATAGGGATGGCCGTGTGCATCTACCAAATATTGGCCATCGGAGGTGTGGGTACCGAATGGGTTGACGGTGACGGACATGTTCTCCGTTTTGATCAACGTTGTCCATTCCCATGCCTGACATCCCAGGAAGGCGAGTCCTCCCAGGATGGTCATGCCCATCCAGAAGACTACCCCTCTCCGGTTTTCCCTGTGACCTTCCTGCACCGCGCGCACCATGGTGACCGAGGAAGCAATCAGGACAAAGGTCATGATGGTCACGAAGATCAGTGGGGCTCCATGGATACCGCCCGGGAGTGATGAAAATACGAAATCAGGCACGGGCCATGTCGGGCTGCTGAATCGCAAGGCCCCGTAAGCGATCAGAAACCCGGCAAAGGTAAAGGCATCAGACAGGAGAAAATACCACATCATCAACTTGCCGTAGCTGGCCCGAAATGGTGCTTTTCCCCCTTCCCACAGGTTCTGATCGTTTTCAGTGGCATGAGCGCCGACTACTGCTGTATCCATAGCCAAAGGAGATTCAGAGTTTATTGGAGAATAAGAAAGATCAACAAATAGACCCAAAGAGCATCTACAAAATGCCAGTAGGTCGCAGACAAATCCAGGTAGAGTTTCCGCCTTGGCGTAAAACCACGACCACGGATAGTACCATCAAGCGTGAGCATCCAGGCAGCCAACCCACCCAGGACATGCATGGCGTGAAAGCCGCTGATGACATAAACGAAGGATCCGGATGGATTACCGTTGAGCGGTATGCCGATATCCACAAGGGCCAGCCAGCCCATGTACTGAAGGGCAATGAAAACCATTCCCAGGCCGAGGGTGGCGAACAGCCAACCCTTGAGTGCCATGGCGCGACGGCGTGCAAAAGCTCTTCTGGCCGCCTCAGCGGTCAGACTGCTGGCTACCAGGAAAACGGTGGAGACAAAAAAGAGGTCCGGAAGCCGGAATTCCAGCCAATTGCCGGCGGATTTGCGCACGACATAGGCGGATGTAAAGGCGGCGAACATCATGACCATGCTGGCAATGGCCAACAGCAGCGCAAATCTCCGGGATTGGAATACCCGGGATTGATCGCTTTTTTCCGGCCAGGTGATGGCTTCGTTCATTGACCCAACCATTTGTCCAGATAGAGCGCAGAAAGCGCCACCGGGAGGTAAACAAAAGAAGCAAACAGCAGGCTGCGTGCCGAGGCCCTGTTTTGTTGCTGGAGCAATTTCCATCCGCACCAGGTGTAGTGAAGCGCGGCTAAGATCAGCAATGCCATCCCTGCCCCACCGATGAATCCATAGGCATATTGCATCAGGGGAAGAACTATCAGCATGCCGGCATAAAGGGTGGATTGGCGTGCGGTATGACGGCCCGGGATGCCATCGGCTTCAGGCAACATGCGAAATCCGGCACGGCGGTAATCCTCAAATCCCAGCCAGGCGATAGCCCAGAAATGCGGGAACTGCCAAAAAAACTGCAGGGAAAAGACAAAAAGGCCCTCGTGGGTGAGCGACCCGCTCCCGCTGACCCACCCAATGAAAACAGGCATGGCGCCGGGTATCGCGCCCACCAGTACGGCGATCGGGTGAATGCGTTTGAGGGGTGTATAGACAAAGGCATACAGGATGAATGACACCATCCCCAGCAAAGCTGCCCATACATTGATGGCGGCCAGGAGAAAAACACCGGCGAGGCAGGAAATTCCGGCGAACAGAACCACCTGAGAGACCGTAAACCGGCCTGTCACCAGGGGGCGCCGGGCTGTGCGCTCCATCAACCGGTCGAAATCCTTTTCCAGGACCTGGTTCATGGCATTGGCCGCGAACGTCACCAACAGGCCACCGGCCAAAACCAACGATGCGATGGCCGGCGAGAAATGGGTAGCACCCAAAACATACCCCATAAAGGAAGAAAACACGACAAACAATGTGAGCCGCATTTTCACCAACGCCGAAAATGCGCTCCACAGGGATGAATGTTCGTTCATCCAGGCAGCAGCAACAGGCGGGTTGGATTTGATTTTGGCCATATTCATGAATCGCGGTAGGCCGGGTTAATATCCGTGATCTTTTTCACCCTCGGCCATGGGCACGATCTGCGGGATGAATTCATGGCCATCCTTACCATAATCATAGGGCCACCGATGCACGACAGGGAGATTGCCGGGCCAGTTGCCGTGAGGTGGGTCGATAGGGGCCGTCCATTCCAGAGTTGTCGCCTTCCAGGGGTTTTTGGTGGTCTGCAATTTGCCTTTGAAGATGCTGTAAATGAAGTTGATGACAAAGAGCACCTGGAGGGCAAAGGCCAAAATGGCCGCCACTGTGATGAACTTGTTCATATCGGCGAAGTGGGAGAAAGCGTCGAAGTTGTCGAACGAGTAATAACGCCTCGGCACACCGGCCATACCCAGATAATGCATGGGCCAAAAGATCAGATAAGCGGCCAACATGGTGCCCCAAAAATGGATCTGCCCGATCGTTTCATTCATGAAGCGGCCAAACATCCGGGGGAACCAGTGGTAAATCCCGGCAAACATCCCGAAGAAGGCGGCAACCCCCATGACGATATGGAAGTGGGCCACAACGAAATAAGTGTCATGCAACTGGATGTCCAGGGTCGAATTGCCCAGGAATATACCGGTAAGGCCACCTGAAATGAACATGGAAACAAATCCGATGGCAAACAAACTGGCGGCATTGAACCGGATGTTGCCCCGGTAGAGGGTGCCAATCCAGTTGAACACTTTGACGGCGGACGGTACGGCAATGATCAGGGTGAACAAGACAAAGAAATTGGACAGGAAGGGATTCACACCGGACATGAACATGTGATGGGCCCACACGATAAAGGAAAGGAAACCGATGGCGAGCATGGAATAGACCATGGCTTTGTATCCGAAAATCGGCTTCCTGGAGTGGACCGAAAGCACTTCCGACACCAGGCCCATGGCCGGCAGAATGATGATATATACTTCCGGATGTCCGAGGAACCAGAACAGGTGTTGGTACAGAATCGGACTACCCCCGACATTCTCCAGGGCCTGACCTCCAATAAAAATTTCGCTGAGGAAAAAGCTGGTTCCCAGGCTACGGTCAAAGATGACCAGGAAGAAGGCGGCTGCCACTACCGGGAAGGAAAGCAGTCCGAGTATAGCCGTAATGAAAAAAGCCCAAATGGTCAGCGGCATGCGCCACATGTTCATCCCTTTGGTGCGCAGGTTGAGCACCGTGGTGATGTAGTTGATCCCCCCCAACAGGACGGAAACCACAAACAGGACCAGACTCAAAGTCCACATGGTCATGCCGGCACCGGAACCAGATGAGGCCTGTGGAAGGATGCTCAGTGGCGGGTAGGCGGTCCAGCCTCCCGAGAAGGGACCGGTACTGAGGAACAGGGACAAGAACATGACCACACTGGCCAGGAAAAAGAACCAGTAGGAAAACATGTTGAGCAAGGGTGACGCCATATCACGGGCGCCCAACTGGAAGGGAATCAGAAGGTTGCTGAAGGTTCCCGAAAGGCCGGCGGTCAATACGAAGAATACGATGATCGTACCGTGCATGGTGACCAACGCATAGTAGAATTCCGGAGCCAGTGTTCCAATTCCCTCGGCATTGACCGTGATCCATTTGCCCAGGAGAGGTTTGAGCCATGCCAGGCTTTCCTCGGGGAAACCGAGTTGAAGACGGAAGATCACGGACATGAACGCTCCGACCAATCCCCAGAACATGCCGGTGAGCAGAAACTGGCGGGCGATCATCTTGTGATCCTGGCTGAAGACATAATGGGTAATGAAGCTGGTTTGATACTTGTCCCCATGATGGTGCTCATGAAAATGGTCATCAAAGCCATTTTCCTTAAGCAGGACTTCTTCATCCCAGGTTTTGAGGGTTGCCATGTTTTCCCGGTTTAGGTCTTGAATTATTTGTTGATAACACGGAATTCCGTCCGGCGGTTGGCCGCCCTCCCTTCTTCCGTATCATTGGCCGACAAAGGCCGGGCACTGCCAAATCCCTCAGCGGTGAGGCGATCGGCAAGGATGCCCTGGGACACGAGGTATTGAACAACTGCTTCGGCCCTTTGCCGGGACAGGGTTTGATTGGCGGCTTCGTCGCCTACATTATCGGTATGTCCTTCAATGCTGATGCGAAGGGCAGGATTTTCCTTGAGGGCACCGACGAGTAGATCCAGCTCATACCGGCTGTCGGCGGTAAGGGTAGCCGATCCGGTTTCGTAGTTGACATAGCGGAGAGGCAGGGTTTTGCTGGCGAAGTCTTCCGTCTGAAGGACTTCTTTCAGGCTGGTACCGAACTCGGCGGCGCGTGCCTTGACCTCGATTTCGAGAATCCTTCCTTTGAGCGGATCTTCCTCTCCATTTCTGATATTGCCCAAATAATAGGAGGACTGTTGTTTCAACCAATCCTGGTATTCCTCCTCGCTGACAATCCGGACAATACGCCGCATGGAAAAGTGGCCGCTGCCACACAACTCTGCACAAGCGAGTTCATAATCGAATTTCTCCCATTTCTGAGGTCCGGCAGGGTCTTCCGGGTCTGCTGGCACCTGGTATTCCGGATACTTGCTCAATTCCTTGCGGTATTCCTCGGTCGTTTTGGTCGGTGTAAACACAAAATAGGTAGGGATACCCGGCACTGCATCCATTTTGACACGGAAATGCGGGAGATAGAAGTTGTGCAAGACATCCCGCGCAATGATTCTGACACGAACTTTTTTGCCGACGGGCAGGACAAGTTCGGAGGGCTGAAAGTCATCGTGATTTTTTACGTCGGTCCAATCCTGGCCAACCGGATTGAGGCCGGTAATGAGCTTGTAATTCCGGGCGCCGAGTTTGCCGTCTTCCCCGGGATAGCGCAGCAGCCAGTTGAATTGGACACCTGTGGCTTCGATCTCGATATGCTCTTCGTCTTCGCCCACATCGGCCATGATCTCATTCCAGGCATCGAGGCCTCCAATGACCAGCAGAGCCATGACGACAGCGGGAATAATGGTCCACACAAGCTCCAGCTTGTCATTGTGGGCGATGAAGTCGGCTTTGCGTCCGCGCCGGCCCCGATATTTCCAGGCAAACCAGAAGAGGGCAATGTGGGTAATGACGAAAACGATACCTGTGAAGAACAAGGTGATATTGAAGAGAAAATCAATGGACCCACCGTGTTCGGAAGCTGCCTGGTGAGGGCCGAATCCCAGCATCCAGTTCTTGTAATAAAGCGATGACCAGATACATCCGCCCAGGAAGACCACCATGAAAATCACGGAGAGCATCCCGTTCCATTTGTTTGTTTCTATCTGGGCGTCTTCCTCTCCACGGATGGAGGAAGCCAGTTCCGTCACCTTCCCGATCTGTACAATGACGATCGTGATCAGGATGAGGCATATGAAGATGAGTAAAGCGGTCATTTACCAGATTATTGAACGTGATGGTGTAAGCTTTCAGCCAGGAATGGGTCGTTTTTGGGGAGGAGTGGCGCTTTTTCCAGCCGGGTGAAGACAAACCAGATGAAAAAGGCCAAAAAGCCCAGGAAGGTGCCCCATTCCAACAGGCCGGGAATGGTAAACCCGGCTGCAAAATCGCTGTGGTGATGAGCGGCATCAGCAGCGCCGCCATCCGCTCCATGATGGGCCAGCACTTCATGAGTGGTGTGGAGAACACCGGGTTTGATCATCTGGAAAAAATCCAGAAAACGCCCGAGTAGTACCGCCAGGGCAACAAAGAACAAAGTGCCCACCTTCCTTTTGGTGTCATTGCGCATCAGGACAAAGAAAGGAAGGAGGAAATTGATGACCAGATTGCCATAGAACAAGACGGGGTAATCGTTGATCCTGGTATGGAAATATACCGTTTCCTCCCCGACGTTGCCGTACCAGATCAGCATGTATTGGGAAAACCACAGGTATGTCCAGAAAATGCTGAAGGCAAAGAGGTACTTGCCGAGATCATGCAAGTGTTCGGTAGTCACAAAAAGCATGACCCCCCTGGCGTGGAGGTAGATGATCATAAGGATGGTCAGAGCCATAAATGCTACAAACCAACTTGCGGTCGTGTACCAGGCAAAGAGGGTACTGTACCAGTGAGAGTCGACGGACATCACCCATTGCCAGATCAGGGCTGCACTGGTGAAACCTCCGACCGGGAGAAAGATGGCGGCATACTTTTTATAGGTGCGGTACTGTCTGAAGGACGCGTCCCCATTGTTGTCCTCGCTGATCGACAATTTGCGCATGGGCCGGGCGAAAAGGAAATACCAGATGCCGACGATCAGCAAGGTGCCGAAGGTGTACCAGTATTTGTTGAGGAATCCGGCCTTACCGGAAAGCACCGGATCGGCCTTTACCGCTTCTGTGTCCGACCAATGGTATAGATGGTGCAAATGTCCCCATAGCCCTGCAATGACCACGAGCAAAAGGCCCAAACCCGCCAACAAAAACAAGGAGTAACTTTCCCACAGCCTTTTGACAACGGTGTGCCATCCGGCATAAGCCGTTGTAAATGCGGCGAGTACAAAAAGCGCCACAAAGGAAATGCCGGTAAAAAACACAGCATTCATCAGGTAATTGGACCAGAAGCGGGAGTGCAAGGCGTCATCCCCCAGGAAGGTGATGACCATGCACAAAACGCCCAGGCCCATAAATCCGAAGAGGACCGAACGCTCGCGTTTCGTCATGGTGAAAGTAAGGTCTCCGGTATGCATCGCCATGGTGAGTGGTTTGACTAATTGACTTTGAGGATCATTGCTGGGCTTGGTCTCCTGCCGGAGCATTGGCGGTGGCAGCAGAACCGGTCAGCGTATTTTCGGATTCGTTGTAGGTCTTTTTGGCTACTGCCGCCTGAAGGGAGCGGATATAATGAATGACCTGCCACCTCTCTTCATAGGAGAGTTTGTCGGCATAACCGCCCATTACATTTTTGCCATACATGATGCTGTGATAGAAGCGCCCTTCGGTAGCAGCAATGAAATCATCGGAAACCAAATTGGCCGGCTGGGCAGGATACACTCCGCCGTCGTCGCGAACCAGATATCCGGCGCCATCCGCTTTCTCTCCATGGCATATGCCGCAATAAATGGTGTAGAGTTCCTTGCCGCGTGCGATGCCGCTATCGGTGATCGGGAATGGATTGGTGCGTATCTCAGCCATCGCCAGGGCGCGGGACTCTTCCGTATCTACATATGGGTAAGGCACGGAGCCATTGGGTGGCAAAGAAAAGTCATTCGGATTGGAGGCGACATCGGAGGCCTGTGCTCCCGCGTAGCCCCGGGCGATGGTTCCATGGACCGGAAGCCGGGGTTGAGCGAGGACGCGGCGTTTGATGACACTTTCTTCATCCCAGGTATTGAGGCCGTAATCAAAGGCCACATTGGCTTCGTAGGCTACGGAATGTGCCATATCGGGCATGAATTCGCGCCCTGTGCGATCGCCCTCCGCCGGAGAGCAGGATGACATGAAGGCCAGGGCAAGGGCCCCGGTGGTGCAAAAAATCAAAGACATGTATCTGCGCATGGGTCGGGAATTAAAGGGATTTGGCATGGATTTCTTCCGCTCCGGTCCTGGTCAGGAAATCGCGAAGGCGCTGGATCTCTTCCGGAGCGCGATGATCCGCATCGAATGCGATGCAGAATTTGTCATCCGTGATACGGTCGTCGAGGACGGGATTGGTCACACCTGGTCCCAGGCCGCACACCGTATAGAAGGACACCACCATACCTATTGCTGCAAACAAGACCGTCAATTCAAAGGTAATGGGGATGAAAGAGGGAACGGACCAATAGGGCTTGCCACCAAAAATGATGGGCCAGTCACGGGTAAATATCCAGGTCATGCCCAAAAAAGCGGTCAATGTGCCCAAAGCGCCAAATACAAACCCGGCAATATGCAAGCGGGATTCCTCCAGATGCAAGGCTTTGTCGAGCCCATGGACAGGAAACGGCGTGTACACATCCATGATATCGAGATGCTGGTGATGTGCCTCTTTGACGGCCTTCATCAGGATTTCCTCGTCGTTGTACAGTCCAAAAACGACCTCTTTATGTTGCTTTTTCATAGGTGAGATTCTACAGACGAGTGATCAGTGAGCGGATTCCTGAACGGTTTCTTCCTTATTGTGTCCGCCCTTGGCTTTGGCACCGATATACTGGTCGCCGGCGGTCTTGAGGATATGCTTGACCTCGGCGATGGCCACTACGGGCGCCACGCGGGTGAACAGGAGATAAAGGGTGAAAAAGAGTCCGATGGACCCTACATAAATACCGATTTCCACCCAGGTGGGTGTGTAATAACTCCAGCTTGAAGGCAGGTAATCACGCGCCAGCGTGGTGGCGATAATGACAAAACGCTCAAACCACATTCCTATATTGACAAAGATGCTCATCAGGAATGTCCAGAAGATGGACCGGCGGATCTTTTTGAACCAGAATATCTGGGGAGAGAGCACATTGCAGGCCATCATGCCGAAATAGGACCACCAATAGATCCCGAAGGCGCGATTGAAAAAGGCGAACTGCTCATAGATATACCCGGAATACCAGGCAATGAACAGCTCGGTGAGATAGGCGACGCCGACGATGGTCCCCGTCAGGAGGATCACCTTGTTCATCGACTCGATATGATTGATAGTGATGTACTGTTCGAGTTTGAGCAGTTTTCGCGTGATCAGCATCAGGGTCTGCACCATGGCAAAGCCCGAGAAGATGGCACCGGCAACGAAGTAAGGCGGAAAAATGGTGGTATGCCAACCCGGGATGACAGAGGTGGCAAAGTCAAAGCTCACAATGGTGTGTACGGAAAGAACGAGGGGCGTGGCCAACCCTGCCAGGATAAGGGAGAGGGATTCCCAGCGCTGCCAGTGTTTGGCCGAACCCGTCCACCCGAAGGAGAGCAGGTTGTACATCTTCTTGCGAAAACCGGAGGCCCTGTCGCGAACGGTAGCGAAATCGGGTACCAGCCCTGTGTACCAGAAGAGCAGTGATACGGTGAAGTAAGTACTGATGGCGAAAATGTCCCAGAGCAGCGGGGAATTGAAATTGACCCAAAGCGGACCGCGTGTATTGGGATAGGGGAACATGAAGAAGTCAAACCATGGCCGGCCGGTGTGAATGGCCGGGAAGAGGCCGGCACACATGACGGCGAATATGGTCATGGCTTCTGCCGCGCGGTTGACCCCTGTGCGCCATTTCTGGCGGAACAGCAAAAGGATGGCGGAAATAAGGGTACCGGCATGGCCGATACCGATCCACCAGACAAAGTTGGTGATATCGTAGCCCCAACCGATGGTTCTGTTGAGGTTCCAGCTACCGATCCCGAACCAGATGGTCCAGGCGATGGAAAAGAAACCGAAGGTCATGACCGCCCCGGAAACCATAAAGGCGATGATCCAGGACAAACTGGGGGCTTTTTCGGTAGGGCCGCAAAGGTCCTCCGAGATATCATGGTAGGTCTTCCCTCCTTCGATCAAAGGCTCCCGCACGGGAGCGATTGGGGTATGCATATCGCTTGGGCTTTTGCGTGTTTAATGGAATCAGCTTTCCAGTGATGCATGACGGTTGAGCACTTTGGCCCTGTAATTCACCGATGGTCTCGTATTGACCTCCTCAAGAACCTGATAGACAAGAGGAGACTCCAATTCGCTATGGAGCCTTCCTTCCTTGTCGTTGAGGTCTCCGAAGGTGATGGCACCGGTCGGGCACGCCGTCATACAGGCAGATTTGACATCCCCATCCCGGAGTGGGCGACCTTCCTTCTTGGCGGTCAGCTTTCCTTCCTGGATGCGCTGGACGCAGAAGCTGCACTTTTCCATGACGCCCCGTGACCGAACGGTCACATCAGGATTGAGGACCATGCGCGTAAGGTTGTCGGCGCCGAAAGGCAGTTCCTCCTGACCGAGTCGAGGCTCATTGACCGGGAAGATGTCGGCCTTGGTGTAATCCAGCCAGTTGAAGCGCCGGACTTTGTAAGGACAGTTGTTGGCACAGTAACGGGTACCTATACAGCGGTTGTAGGCCATTTGGTTGAGCCCTTCCGAGCTGTGGTTGGTCGCCGAAACCGGACAAACGTTCTCGCAAGGGGCGTTGTCACAATGTTGGCACAACATGGGCTGATAAACCACATTCGGGTTTTCCAGATCGCCATAGAAATAGCGGTCAATGCGCAACCAGGTCATTTCATGGTGACGGAACACTTCTTTTTTGCCGACGACAGGCACGTTGTTTTCTGCCATACAGGCCACCGTGCAGGCACCGCAACCTATACAAGCTGAAAGGTCGATGTGCATTCCCCAGTGGTGGCCCAGCTGATAGATGTCCGAGTAGTCGGGATAAAGGGTCTTTTCATTCAGGCCCTGGAAAGCGGTGCGCTTTTCCTTGATCCTGGTCTCAAGTCCTCTGACCTCTTCAAGGGTGCCCTGGAAAATAATGGAGCGATCCACCAACGAACCCTGATACCCCTCCCCGATCGTGGCGACGGTCTTTTCGTCCACATTGATAGTCTCTCCGTTCTTCTCCTGCCCCTTTACCCCCATGGTGTGGTGATGCTGGACGCAGGCAAATTCCTTGTCGCGTCCGGACTTGCCGGACACCTGTACTTCACTGACAAAAGAACGGGAATACCCATCCCCGGAAGCATGGGTCCATCCCCTCGTATCCGTTCCTACCTGTAGTCCGGTGGCGCCTACCATTTCGCGACCATAACCCAGAGCCAGGGCATAAGTGCCCGGGGCCAGACCAAACTGATGAACGATGGTGACTTCTCTTTCGATACCATTGGCCGTTAACAGAACCTTGTCGCCATCCTGCAACCCTTTGAACATGGTGTAGGCATTGCCGCCATCCCAGCCGATAGGGACAAACAGATAATTGCCCCACACGCAGCGGGTCACCGGATCAGGCATCTCCTGCAGCCAGGGATTGCCGGCAAACTGACCGGCCCCCATGTTGACAGTTTCGAAACAAATCAGTTCTTCCCCGGATCCCGGCTGGGTGATCTGACCGGACAGGGTAGTGACATCGACACTGCAGGAAGGCGCAGCACCCAACACAGCAGGTGTAAAGAGTCCATCGTGGAGACTGCTTTCCCAGAAAGCGGTAAAACTGGCGAATTGGCTTTGTGCCGGAAACAACTGTTCCTGCCAGTACTTTTTCAGGAATTCGTAGTAGGGCTGTTCCGTGGTCCGGTCCAATTGATCGCTGCTCCCCCACACGAGCAGGCTTTCTTCCCATTGCCGCGTTTTGAACAAGGGGGCGATCGTGGGCTGCATCAGATAAACCTGATTCGCTTTGGGCTGGGCATCACCCCAGGACTCAAGTCCATGGGAGGCGGGGGCCACCCACTGGCACAAAGCGGCTGTCTCATCGAGGGTCAGGCTGCATGATACCCTTGTCTTGACTTTTTGCATGCCCTCGGCGAATGCCTTGCCGAATGCTGCATCAAAAACCGGATTCCCATCCAGGACCACCAACGCATCCACCTTTCCGGAATGCATGTCATCCACGAGGGATTTCATGGCCCGGTCACTGCCCTGTCTTTGGAGGGAGTAATCGGAAAAAGTGATGGTCGTGTCATGAGCCCCGAGCGCTTCGTTCATCCGGGCGATCAAGGCTTGTTCGGCCGGATTGTTGGAGTCACTGACCACAAGGGCCATGCCGTTGACGGATAGGAGTTCTTCAGCGACCCGTGACAAGGCCCGGGCGGCACTGTCATTGACCGTTGGCGGCGTGATGGTGGCCAGCCCGCGGGCGCGGGCAATGGCATTATATAGGGCCGCGATGGCGGCTCCTTGTTCGGACGGTTTGATCAGAATGCGGTGATCGGCATTGGAACCCGTCAGCGACATATAACTCTCCACCTGATAGTGGCGGGACATGGCGGGATTGGCTGTGTCGGTGATGCGGCGTCCGGCAGCATAGTCGCGGGCATATTCGACCGGGGAAATCCAGGTGCCGAGAAAGTCGGCACCAAAGCTGACAATCACTTTGGCTTTGTCAAAATGGTAGGACGGCAAAACACGTTTGCCGAAGCACATTTCCTGGGCATCCAGCAGTCCGGATGCCGACACGGGATCATACTGTATCCAGGAAGCGCCGGGACGCGCATTGACGAAAGCCTGGATGGCTGCCCGGGCAGCGGGACTGGCAACCGTGCGGGAGACCAACCGGATGGATGTTGCGGCTGCAAGCGCCTGGCCAACTTCTTTGTCGAGTTCGTCCCAGGAGGCATAGGCGACCTTGCCATCCTGCACGCGACCGGCATCCTGAAGCCGGTTGGTGTCATAGAGGGAGAGGACGGAAGCCTGGGACCGGGCATTGGTGCCACCGCGCGTCAGCGGGGCCAGTGCGTTGCCTTCCACTTTGATAGGCCGTCCTTCCCGGGTCTTGACCAGGACAGGGACCACATCTCCCCCATCCACCCAGGCACTGGCGTAATAGGTAGCGACGCCAGGAACGATCGCATCCGGTTTGATGACATAAGGGATGGCTTTCTTGACGGGTATTTCGCAACTGGCGGCAACGGTCGCTGCACCGAGACTGAAACCGAGGAATTTGAGGAAGTCTCGCCTGGAGGATTCCACGCGTTCCATGGCGCCGTCACCGGAAAGGGTCTCCAGAAGGGATTCTTCCGGGAATTCACGGTGTGCGGCTTCCAGTACCTCAGGGTCATTGCGCAGATCCTGCGCGCTGATCCAAATCTCCTTGCTGGGCTGCTTCATAAACAGGGAAGTATGGGAAGTAGGAATAGGATTTTTGTCACAATCAATAATGGCACTTCTGGCATTCCGTGCCCCCGATGTCCTCGACGGTTACTTTCTGGCGTTGGCCGGAGGCCATTTCCCGATGATACCGCTCGTAGGACTGGTAGTAGGGATTCTCACCGAATTTGACTTCGGTCTCCCGGTGGCAATTGATACACCAACCCATGGAAAGGGTGGCGTACTGTTTGACCACACTCATCTCCTCGACTTTGCCGTGGCAATCCTGACAGGCCACCTTGCCCACTGCGACATGTTGGGCATGGTTGAAATAGACATGATCCGGAAGGTTGTGGATCCGCACCCATTCGATCGGGCCAGCCAATGAGGTTTTTTGCTCGTTGGTCAGGGAGGCAACCACATGCTCCCATTGTTCTTTGACCACTTTTTCCCCTTTGTTGTCCAGGGATACCAATTCGTTGTCGGCGACATAATTGTCGGCGATCCACTTCTTGTATATCGTCTCCACCTCTTCGCGGGACATGGTCTCGTAGTTGTCGATATAGGTGTCGGTATTGGGATTGTACCCCACGGAAGCGAAAATCTTGGTCAATTCGGCGGTTCCGTAGGTTGTGCCCTTCTTGATGGCCTTGTGACAATTCATGCAGGTATTGGTGGCGGGGATGACGGCGTGTTTGCTCCTGCGAGCCCCGTCATGGCAGTATTGGCAATCAATTTTATGGACGCCGGCGTGGGTGGCATGAGAAAACTTGACCGGTTGCTCAGGGGCGTAGTTCTGCTGACGTCCGAAGGCAATGGCGTTGTTGACGGTGGTATAGCCGCCGAGTACGATGAGGGCGAAGATCACGAAAGCTATGACCGAGCGGGAAGTCAGGATTTGGGCAAGGGTGCGGCGCGGGGCATCAAAATCGCCGGCGGCCACCTTGTTCATATGGTCGAGATTGGCAATGATCCTGGCCAGGACGACCGCAATGATGGCCAGAAGACCGGCCAAAACGGCATAAATCAGGAAATAATTGGTCTTGGGCTTTTCGGCCACGGCAACGGCATCTCCGGCCGGAGTGGGAGTGCCACCTTCCGTCCCCGTGTAAACCGCATCGACATAGAGGAGGATGGAAGCGATGTCATCATCGGTAAGGTTGGGGAACGGGTTCATCAAGACCTTGTTCCATTCGTTGTAAAGGGCAACGGCATAGGGGTCCCCACTGGCGATGACGGCCTGACTGTTGCGGATCCAGGCGTAAAGCAAATCTTCTCTGCCCGCCCAACGCTCCTGTGTTCCGCCCAAAGCAGGACCCGTGAGCTTGTCCTTCATGTTGCGGTTGTGGCATTGGGCACAGTTGGCCTTAAACAAATCCTTGCCCGCGGTTACGGATGGTTGTGCGAGCAGGGCGGTAGAAGACCAAAGCGAAACTACAGCGATTAAAAAGCTGAATAACAAGCACTTATTCACCATAGCAGGGGATTGTCAGTTTTTCGTCACGGCAAAAATACAATTAGGTCTCACCTGAGCAAATGAAAAGCCGAAAGGGGAAGGCTATTTAGATGTGTTCTAAATAACTACACGGAAACCTCGGCTTTGATATGGGGATGCGGGTCATAGTTGCGCAACTCGAAATGTTCGAACCGGAAATCAAAGAGATCCGTCACGGAGGGGTCCAGGTGCATGTGGGGCAGGGTGCGCGGTTGACGCGTGAGTTGTTCCCTGGCTTGTTCCAAGTGATTGCTGTACAGATGGAGGTCGCCGAACGTATGGATGAATTCCCCCGGACGGAGGTTGGTCACCCTGGCGATCATGAGGGTCAGCAAGGCATAGCTGGCAATATTGAACGGCACTCCGAGAAAAGCGTCCGCCGATCTCTGGTAGAGTTGACAAGAGAGCCGTCCTTCGGCGACATAAAACTGGAACAGGCAATGACACGGGCTGAGCGCCATTTGGTCGAGGTCGCCTACATTCCAGGCGGATACCACCATCCGCCTGGAATCCGGTTGGTGGCGAATGGTGTGCAAGAGTTCGGCTATCTGATCATGTGTCCGGCCATCCGCACCTTGCCAGGATCGCCATTGGTGTCCGTATACCGGACCCAGATTGCCTTGTTCATCGGCCCATTCGTTCCATATCCTCACCCCTTTGTCCTGGAGGTACCGCACGTTCGTATCTCCCTGCAAAAACCAGAGCAACTCATATATGATGGAACGGAGATGCAGTTTTTTGGTGGTGACGAGCGGGAAGCCTTCTTCCAAGTCGAAGCGCATCTGGTAGCCGAATACACTTAAAGTGCCGGTCCCGGTGCGATCGCTTTTCGGTGTACCTTTATCGAGAATGTGCCGGAGTAGGTCGTGGTATTGGCGCATGGTGTCCGGTTTGCCCAAAGCTACGAACTGCCTGCCTATTGGTCTGTTATCCATCCAAAATCCATCCATGACTTACCGCAGCCTCCAGGCGTGTGTCCGTGATCTCGAAGCCACCAGTCAACTATTCCGTATCCGTTTTGAAACCGATCCCGATCTGGAAATGGCGGAAATCCATCGCCGGGTCTTTGAAGCGGGGGGGCCTGCCCTGCTCTTCGAGCGTGTCAAAGGCTCCCCTTTCCCGGCTTTGTCCAATTTGTACGGAACCCGTGACCGGACGCGATTCCTCTTCCGGGACACCTTGCGCGGGTTGGACCAGGTCATCCAATTAAAAGCCGATCCCTCTCGTCTTCTGCGTGCCCCGTCCCGTTATTGGAAAACTCCTTTTACAGCCCTTCGGGGATTGCCGGTCAAACGGTCTTCAGCTCCCGTTCTTCATGGTACCACGACCATCTCCCAACTCCCGCGCATCAAAAGCTGGCCCATGGATGGGGGCGCCTTCATCACCCTGCCCCAGGTCATCACTTTCCCCCCCGGATCCCGTCAGGTCATGCAATCGAATGTCGGCATGTATCGCATCCAACTCGACGGCAACGACTATGCCCAAGATAAAGAAATCGGTCTGCACTATCAGATCCACAGAGGTATCGGCATCCATCACACCCAGTACAAAACCAGTAAAGAGCCCTTTCGTGTCACCATTGCGGTCGGGGGACCGCCCGCGAATGCTTTTGCGGCCATCATGCCGTTGCCGGAAGGCCTTTCCGAACTGACCTTTGCCGGCATGCTGGAAGGGCACCGGTTTCCTTATCATTTCAGGGACGGCTACTTCATGGCCAATGAAGCGGATTTCTGCCTCACCGGGACCATCCGCAAAGAGGGCCTCAAGCCGGAGGGCCCCTTCGGAGACCACCTCGGTTATTACAGTCTGACCCATGATTTTCCGGTCATGGAGGTCGATAGGGTATGGCATCGAAAGGGTGCGATCTGGCATTTCACCGTGGTTGGGCGGCCACCCCAGGAAGACACCTATTTCGGTCAGCTCATCCACGACATTGTCGGCGACTTGCTGCCCTCCGAATTTCCGGGTGTCCGCGAGGTCAATGCCGTCGATGCGGCCGGGGTTCACCCTTTGCTTCTGGCTATCGGGTCCGAACGTTACATGCCTTTCCGGGAACCCGTACCGGAGGAGATCCTGACCCAGGCCCTTCATTTGCTCGGTAAAGGGCAAACGTCACTTGCCAAATTCCTGATCATTGCCGATGCGCTGGACGACCCTTCTCTGTCTACCCACGACATCGGCCGGTTTCTACACCATGTACTGGAGCGGATCCGTTGGGAGAGAGACCTCCATTTTCATACCTGTACGACCATGGATACGCTGGATTATTCCGGGACCGGGTGGAATGCCGGGTCCAAGGTGGTCATGGCCTGCCGGGGGCCGGTGGTCCGCCAATTGGAGAACGCGCTTCCCGCGCTGGACGGAATGGACGGTTGGTCCCAAGCCCGGGTGGCGATGCCCGGCGTGCTTTGCCTTTCGGGCGCTCCTTTCCCGGGATACAATGACCTCACCGCGCATCTCCGCCCATTGCTGGAAGCCCTGCGCCGACTTGATCCCGCCCGCTGGCCGCTGGTGGTGCTGCAGGATGACGCCGCCTTCAGCGCCGCCAACCTCTCCAATTTCCTGTGGACCACTTTTACGAGGGTCAATCCCTCCCATGACATCCATGGGGTGGATGCCTTTACCGACCATAAACACTGGGGCTGCCGGGGCGCTCTGATCCTCGATGCCCGAACCAAGCCTCATCACGCTCCACCTCTGGAAACCGATCCTGCCGTCAGCCGTAAGGTAGACACCTATTTCGCCTCCGGGGGACCGCTTCATGATTTGCTGGCCGGACCCTCCCGTTAATGACTGTCTACCCCGCTGACTTCCTCCGGGACATGGCTACCCGACTGGGGCCGGAATACTCCGCATTCCTGCAAAGTCTGGAGGAGACCCCGCCTGTGAGTATCCGTTTACACCCGAAAAAGGCCTCTGCATTTGCCTCGGGTGTCGAACGGGTGCCCTGGTGCCAGACGGGATATTACCTGCAAGAACGGCCGGTATTCACGCTCGACCCCTTGTTTCACGCCGGGGCTTATTACGTTCAGGAGGCCAGCAGCATGCTGTTGGAACCCGCCCTGGCAGCCATTGGTCCCTCTGATCGGCCTCGTGCGGCGCTGGACTTGTGTGCCGCACCCGGGGGCAAGGCCGTGCATTTGCTACACCTGCTGGCCGATGGCGATCTCTTGGTGGCCAACGAGATCCATCCCGGCCGATATCGCATTTTGGAAGAAAACATGATCCGGCAGGGTCGGGCCGGATTTGCCCTTACCCGGCAGGCTCCCCATGCACTGGCCAAGGCCTGGCCCGAGCGGTTTGATCTGGTATTGACCGATGCTCCCTGCTCGGGAGAGGGGATGTTCAGGAAGGACCCGGGTGCCATCCGGGAATGGTCATCCGCACAGGTGGATCAATGCGTCCTTCGCCAGGCGGATATTCTCGACCATGCCTTCCGGCTGCTCGCGCCGGGTGGCTTTCTGGTTTACAGTACCTGCACACTGAACACCAGGGAAAACGAAGATCAAATGTCCCGGCTGCTCGCCCGATATCCCCTGGAAGAGGTGGCGATATCCCTCCCTCCGGAATGGGGCCTGCAAAGCGTCTCCCCCGGGATCAGGGCCTGGCCTCACCGGGTCCGGGGCGAAGGGTTTTACCTCTGCGTGCTCCGCAAGAACGAGAGCCATGAGCGCATGTCCCGGGACTCCCGATTCCAGCGCAAGGATTCCCGGCCAAGGTTGCCGGATTTGCCTTTCTGGAGCCGGGATTACCTGGTTGCCCCTGATTCATTTGAATACCACACCCGGAAGGACGGACGCCAATTCATCTTTCCACAGCGGCTTGCCACCCATTTCATGGATCTGGCGGGGCACCCGCTGATCGTCCGGCAAGGGCTTGAGGCCGGTTTGTGGCGAAAAGGGACCCTTTTTCAACCCGCTCATGATCTCGCCCTCAGTGTGGACTTGTCGCCCGACGTCCCGGCCCTCGAACTGACGCTGGAAGAAGCATTGGCCTACCTGCGGCGGGACGGGCTTCCCCCCCGCGAAGGAGTGGCCGGCTTCTGTCTGGCCCGATACCTGAATAGCGGTCTCGGATGGGTCAAGGGGATTCCGGGGCGTATCAATAATTTGTACCCGGCTCACTGGCGCATCCGCATGTCGGAGCCGTCCTCTTCCTGAAAGACCGGAACTGTCCCGGTCATGCCATGTCCATGGATAAGTACGGCGCAAGGAATCTCGGAATGTTAATACCTTATGGCGTTTTTGACGACCAAATTCTACCCCATGTGGAAAAAAACACCCTGTTTGCTTTTGTTGGCGGCCGCCTTGTTCAGCTTTTTCCCCTCCCCTGTCCGGGCAGAGGGATGGGATGAAAAAATCAACAACTGGGTCCAGCCGGCCACCAACTGGATCGAGACATTTGTCTTCTTTCCGATCACTTTCACGGCGGGAGGAACCGAATTTTCGGTACCCATCGTTTTGATCATCCTGATCGCCGGCGCCGCTTATTTCACGATCTTTTTCGGATTCCCGAATATACGGTATTTCATGACTTCCCTGTGGATCATTAGGGGCAAATACGCGACCATTGAAGGACCGGTGACGGAGGTACTCCCCGCAGAGATCAACAAAGTCAACGGGGACATTCCGGACACGGCACGGATTGAAGGTCACTCGGGAGAAGTCAGCCATTTCCAGGCGCTCACGGCCGCCTTGTCCGCTACGGTCGGACTCGGCAATATCGCCGGAGTTGCCATTGCCATTGCCATTGGTGGACCGGGGGCCACTTTCTGGATGATCCTGGCCGGATTCATGGGCATGGCTTCCAAATTCACCGAATGTACGCTGGGGGTCAAATACCGGGACATCAGTCCGGATGGCACGGTGTACGGAGGCCCTATGTATTATTTGTACCGGGGATTGGCCGAGAAGAAAATGGCGGGCCTGGGCAAGTTTTTTGCCATCTTTTTTGCCATCATGTGTGTCGGGGGTTCTTTTGGCGGCGGCAACATGTTCCAGGCCAACCAGGCGACCCAAATGCTGGTCAGCACCTTTGAAGTTTCATCGGGAAGCTCGGGTCTGGTCATTGGCCTGATACTGGCCATCCTCGTGGCCATCGTGATCATCGGAGGCATCAAACGCATCGCCGCCTGGACCGAAAAGATCGTTCCTTTCATGGTCGGGATTTATGTGGTGGCGGCATTGATTATCCTGGTCGCCAAGTACACGGACATCCCGCGGGCATTCGAACTTATCTTCGAGGGCGCCTTTGCTCCGATGGGGATAGCCGGCGGCATTGTTGGTGTGTTAATCCAGGGTTTCCGAAGGGCAGCTTTCTCCAATGAAGCGGGCGTGGGATCTGCTGCTATCGCCCACTCTGCCGTCAAAACCCGGTATCCTGCCAGCGAAGGGATGGTATCCCTGATGGAGCCGTTCATTGATACCGTTGTGGTCTGTACCATGACGGCACTGGTCATTGTGATTACCAATATTGACGGAGGTTTTCTCACCTATGGCGACGGTACGGGTCTCAACGGGGTCAGCTTGACCGCTACGGCCTTTGATTCCGTCATCCCGCACTTTTCCTACATCCTGACCCTCGCGGTGACGTTGTTCGCTTTTTCGACCATGATCTCCTGGTCCTATTACGGGTTGCAGTCCTGGCTTTTCCTCTTTGGCCGTACCCGCAGGAATGCCATGGTCTACAAGAGTTTGTTCCTGATATTCGTGGTGGTGGGCTCTGCGGCAAGTTTGGGCGCCGTTGTCGGATTTTCCGATGCGATGATCTTCGCCATGGTGTTCCCCAACATCATTGGTCTGGTCATCCTCGCCCCGGAGGTCAAGAAGGAGGTAAGGCGATATATGGATGCCATACGGAGGGTGGAGAGCCGGTAGCGCTGTTTACGGCCTAAGGCATGTGATCAGGAGCCGCGCAGGAAATCGGTGATCCATTGCCAGACTCGGGCATCTTTGACCAGTCGATAATGACCAAACCCCGATGTCCTGATCAGGGAGGCTTCGGGCAATGCACCGGCGATGCGTTCGGCTTCGGAGATCGGGACGACATCGTCCATTTCGTCATGGATGATCAGTACCCGGGCACCCAGCCGGTTGCCCATCCGGTGGATCTCCGTTTCTTCCAGCGGCCGTCCCAGTTTCTTCCGGGCCAGTTTGCGGGCCTCGGCAACTATGGCGGAGGACACCTTTGTCTGGCGAAAGAAATCCTCGAAAATATCCGTGACGGAAGCGGGTACCGATAGCATGACGATGCGGTGTATTTGCCACGAATGGGGCAAAAAAGCAATGGCAAATGCCAGCGCCCGGGCGCCAAACGAATGGGTCACAGCGGCCTCAAACGGACCTTGAGCGCGGTCAATGTCGCGGATAGCTCCGGCATAGGTATCCAGGGACATCCGGCATCCGGAGGATTCGCCGTGGCCCGGTGCATCCATGGCTACCACACAGAATCCGGCTTCCATCAGGGCGGGAACCACGTAACGGAGCGCCGTACCCCTTGATTGCCATCCGTGGAGGAGGAGCACGCGGCGTTCACCGTGGCCCCACGTATAGGTGCGTATTCGGCCGAAGGGGGTCTCCACCAGGAATCGCCTGGCCGACCGGAGCAAATGATCTTCTCTGTAATGGCGTGCTTTGCGACCGGGGAAGCTGAATACCCAGATCAACCAACGGGCAGCCAGAACCGGGCTGAAAAAGCCCACTCTCTTCAATATCCATCCTATCCATTGAAGAGCCGGCAACGGCCTGACTTCCTGATCAGGGCGGGTTTTTCGGGCGGAGGCTCCCGGGTCCTGGGCATCCATCATCGGCGACAAATATCCGCTATCTTTGGCAACCTGCTACGACTGCACCATGAGCAATGATCCCGTCCTGGTCTATATCGGGCTGGGCGCCAATACCGGCGACCCGCCCGCCCAACTGCAAAAGGCCCTGCAGGCAATCAGCGCTCGTGTCGGCAAAATTGAATCTGTCTCCTCGGTCTATGTTTCCGAACCCTGGGGTGGAGCACCTCCGCCCTGGTTTCACAATCAGGCAGCCGGTGTTCTGACCCGACTCGAGCCTGAAGTCCTTATGGCTGTGCTTCTGGACATCGAACAAGACCTGGGCAGGCGGCGCAGTGCACCCAATGCACCCAGGCCCATCGATCTGGACATTCTCTTTTATGGCGACCGGATCATCCGGGACAACGATCTGGAGATACCGCATCCCCGGTTGGTGGAACGCAATTTTGTGCTGATCCCGCTGATGGAGATCGCTCCCGATTTTGTCCATCCCGGCACCGGGTTGACCATGGAAGAACATTACCTTCACAGCCCCGACCGGCATGAGGTATGCCTCATTTGATGTTTCACGGATGACGTACGAAGAATTTCCTTATTCCTACATCGCCATTGAGGGCAACATCGGCTCCGGCAAGACCACATTCACGGAGCGATTGGGCCAGGAAATGCCCTGCAATCTGTTGCTGGAGCAATTTGCCGACAACCCCTTTCTCCCCTACTTCTACCGGGATCCGCTGCGGTACGCCTTTCCGCTGGAACTTTTCTTCATGACAGAGCGCTACAAACAGTTACAGACGCTGGGCATCCAGGGCGACCTGTTTCATCATTTGTTCATCGCCGATTACGCTTTTGTCAAGACCCTTCTGTTTGCCCGCAACAATTTGCCGGCCGATGAATTCCGGATCTTTCAGAAGCTTTGGATGGTCCTTGAGGCCGGATTGCCCAAGCCCCAGTTGCTGGTTTACCTCCATAGACCTGTGGAGGTTTTGCTATCCCTGATCCGGCAAAGGGGCCGGTCCTACGAAAAAGAGATAAAGGCTGAATACCTGCAGCAACTGCAGGACCTGTATTTTGAATATTTCCGGAGTGAGTCCCAAATTCCGGTTTTGATCTTCGATCTGCAGGATGCCGATTTCCAGAACGATGACGGTTACTATCAGGAAATGCTGCGGTTGATTGGTGCCTCCTACGGACCGGGCGTGCACCATATCCGCATCCAGGGTTCTTAACGACCATGTCCGGCCCAAATCCGGGCCAGATGGACGATGGTGTTGGAGGATGCCTCCATATCCTGAACGGTACACCACTCCTGCCTGGAATGGAAGGCGTGCTCTCCGGCGAAAATGTTGGGACAGGGCAGCCCCATGAAGGAAAGGCGTGAACCATCCGTTCCACCGCGAATGCTGGAACGATGCGGGGTCAGACCGGCTCGGCGGATGGCCTCCTCGGCATAATCGGCCACTTCGGGATGCCGGTCGAGAACTTCCTTCATGTTGCGGTACTGTTCTTTGACTTCCAGCTCGAAGGATCCTTTGGGGTGACGCTTCATGACGGATGCGCAGACTTCCCTCAACAGGTCTGCATGGGCGGCCAGACCCTGCCGCGTAAAGTCGCGCAGGATGAACTGCACTACGGCCTTTTCAGCATTTCCGGTCATGTGGACGGGATGGATGAAACCTTCGCGTCCCGAAGTGGTCTCGGGACTCAACCGGTCTTTGGGCAGGGCATCCAGGATTTCTGCGGCCAATTTGATGGCATTGACCAGTTTGCCCAAACCGAAACCCGGATGGGCCGACACGCCATGCACGGTCAGGGTGGCGCCATCAGCGCTGAATGTCTCATCCTCCAGGGAACCGACTCTCTCGCCGTCAACGGTATAACCGAAATCCGCCGCCAACTTTTTCATGTCCACCTTGTCCACGCCCCGCCCGATTTCCTCGTCCGGGGTGAAGAGGATGCGCAGGCGCCCATGCTTCCATTCCGGATGCCGGACAAACCGGGATACTGCATCCATGATGGCTGCAATACCGGCTTTGTTGTCGGCGCCAAGGAGGGTGGTTCCGCTGGCCGTGATGATGTCATGGCCGATTTTGCCCGCCAATTCGGGATGGTCTTCCGGCCTGATAACCTGATTGGTGTCATCCGGCAACACGATCGCCCCTCCCTGATAATTGCGATGCACCAGCGGACGGACATCGGTGCCGGAACAATCGGGCGATGTGTCCATATGGGAGCAGAAACAGATAACGGGCACCGGTCGGTCCACATTGGCTTCGAGAGTGGCATACACATAACCGTGCTCATCCATGTGGGCATCCGACAGCCCCAATTCCTGCAATTCCCCGACCAATAGCTTACCCAGGTTCATTTGCTTGGAAGTACTCGGGCATGTCTCCGAAAAAGGGTCCGATTGGGTATCAATGCGAACGTAGCGGAGAAAGCGATCAAGGACGGTAGCATTTTCTGACATGACATTTGACGTTGGAGGCTTAAAGGTAAGGGGAAGCCCGGAACCGGGATGACGGAAGCGGTATGTGTACCTTTGAAGCCAATTGGGAGGTATGCGTCTGGTATTCATGGGAACCCCCGAATTTGCCGTTGATGCCCTGGATGCGCTGATCCGGGAAGGGCATGATGTGGTTGCGGTCGTGACAGCCACGGACAAACCGGGTGGCCGGGGTCGCAAGGAGGTCCTGTCCAGTGAGGTGGCCCGTTATGCCCGTGCCAGGGATCTCGTTTTGCTCCAGCCCGAACGGTTGCGCGACCCCGTATTTCTCGAATCGTTGGCCCGGCTTGAGGCCGAACTGTTTGTGGTAGTCGCTTTCCGTATGTTGCCCGAAGTCATATGGCGGATGCCGCCCAAAGGCACGATCAACCTGCACGGCAGTCTGTTGCCTGCCTACCGGGGTGCCGCGCCCATCCATTGGAGCATTCTGAACGGGGAGCGCGAGACCGGGGTCACTGTTTTCTTTCTGAGGCAGGAAATCGATACGGGGGATGTCATTTGGCGGGAACATATCCCCATAAGTCCTGAAGAAACCACGGGCAGCCTCCACGACCGTATGAAAGCCATTGGAGCCCGTGCCCTCAGCCGGGCCGTCGCGCATATCCAGGCTGGTGATCATAGCCGGTCACCGCAACCTGCCGTTGCACCCTCCCATGCGCCCAAAATTCACCCCCATCTCGCTGCCATCGATCCTTCCTGGCCTGCTGAAAAAGTACGGCGATGGGTGGCCGGCATGAATCCCCATCCAGTTGCCTGGGCGGTGCTTGACGAACGAAAACTCAAAATCTACCGGGTCACGCTCCATCCCATACAGCCCGGAGACCTGCCCGGACAATGGATCGTGGCCTATCCCCACCTTTTTCTGGTGGTAGCCGACGGAAGGGTATCGTTGGAAGACGTACAGATGGAGGGGCGCAAAAGAATGGACATCAGGGAATTCCTCCACGGTCTCAATCGCCCGGATGGCTTGGCGGGTATTTGTCCATCTCCATCACCCACTGCCGAACCGTCATGAAGGAAAACACGCGCACCACTTCACCGCCCTATGCCGTTCTCGATCTGCGGTTCCAGGGCTTGCCGGGGGTCATCGGCGCTTTTCTCCTTCCTACGGCCGAGGGCTGGGTCCTGGTGGAAAGCGGCCCGTATTCGTGCTGGGATGCCCTTGTCAAGGCATTGGCGGAGCGGGGGTTGAAGCCCCGTGATATCCGCCATGTACTCCTGACCCATATTCACCTCGATCATGCCGGCGCTGCCTGGGCATTGGCTGCCGAAGGTGCGCAGGTACACGTTCACCCTTTCGGAAGGGACCATCTGGCCGATCCGTCCCGACTCATGGCCTCGGCAAAACGGATTTACGGGGCAGAGATGGATGCGTTGTGGGGAGAGATGCACCCTGTTTCCCCATCCTTGCTGCACAGTGTCGCCGATCAGGCTGTGCTGGACATCGGCGGTGTCACTTTCACGGCGCATCACACTCCGGGCCATGCCTCCCATCACATTGCCTGGCAAACGGGAGACATCCTGTTTACCGGGGACGTGGCGGGCATCCGCATCGGCAGCGGGGTGGTCGCCCCGCCCTGCCCTCCTCCCGAGTTTGATCCGGAATTGTGGGCGCAGTCGCTTGCCCGGATGCGTCACCTGGATGTCCGGGAACTGGTATTGACGCACTTTGGACCCGTCCTGGACATCGGACATCATTTCCTCCAACTGGAGGAGGGGCTTTCATCCTGGATGAATTTCTTCCGGGACCAGCCCGATACCGCGGAGCCGGAAGATCTGGTACTGGCGTTTACGGATTTCATCGAGCATTCCTTTTATCCACCCTCCATGGATGCGGCCATCCGGAAGCAATACGCCTTTGCCAATCCGCCCTGGATGAGTGTGGCCGGCATTCTGCGTTATTTGAGGAAATCGCGGCGTTCCTGACCCTCCAACCCGTCGAAAAGACTGGTTTGGACCGGAGGATTTTCATGGCGCAAAAGCCATTCCTTGCGCCACAGCCCACCGGCATATCCGGTCAATTTTCCACCTGTTCCCACCACCCGATGGCAGGGTACGACGATGGCCAATGGATTGCGGCCGTTGGCGGTTCCGACGGCTCTCGCACTGCCGGGGGTGCCAAGGCTGCCGGCCAGTTGCCCATAGGTTCGGGTCTCTCCATAAGGGATGGTAAGGAGGTATTGCCAGACTATGGTATCAAACGGCGTACCGTGCCAATGCAGTGGCAGGTCAAAGGATTGTCGGGCGGAGGCAAAATACTCGGACAGCTGCCGGGCCGCTTCTTCAAGGAGGGGTGGCACCGGTGCCGGAGGGTCCGTTTTCTCTCTCCCAAACCCAATGGAAGCAATGCCTTCCGCATCACCGCGGATCACCAGGATCCCCAATGGACTATCCAGCGTGCAGAAGGAGGGATACATGCCCGAAATTCGGATATCCCGTACAGAATCAGGCTTGCTCGGCCTTTTTCTTCCGGCGTGTTTTGAATACTTCGACGACTTCTTTATCGGTAAAAAAGCCGAGGTCCACGAATACCGTTTGGACAAATCGCTTGATGTCCTGGTAGTCCTTGCCTCTTTTGTCGGTGTAGGTTTTGAGGAGACGCTGAAGGTAGGCACTATTGAGCGCCTCGATATCCTGCTTGAAATGTTCGTTGTCGAAGATCAGGAAATAGGCGGAGTATGTCTTGCTGATATCAAACCATTCCGTGTAATCCTCTTCACTGATGTTTTGGAGAAACTGCCGGAGGTATTGGTAAACGGTCAGGCGCACACATTCATTGACCACGCTCACCCCTTTGTGGCGGCTGTAAAACCGGCCTACCTCATCGATGGCGTCCTTGTGGATGTAGCCTTTTCCGTGGATGGTGCCGGTGAGGGTGTAATAGGCCGACAAGTCGTCTTCCACCTTCATGTCTACGAGAGCCCCTACCCGCTTGTCACAGGCGGCATCGATCCGGTAATCGCCGTGGTGCAATTCGGCCAGGATTCGGAAGTAGGCATCGGCAAAATCGGACTGCTCCTTGCGCAGAGTATTCAACAGTTGGCCGATTTGTTTGGCTTCCTTGGCAGGAGGGTCAAAGAAGTGAATGAAAAGAACGGTCAGGTACCGGTGTTCATAGGATCCGACGAGTTCCTTTTGCATGACGAGCCGGGTCAGCGGCGCGAGGAAGGAGGTGTTGTCCAGGCCCAGCTTGACGCGCCTTTCGAGAAACATCCGGATGGCGGGAAAAGTCCGGCGAAGCTCGGGCAGATCGACCGGGAGGTCGGTGGTGAAATAGACCTCGTCGCGGAATTGCAGGGCGTATCGCTGATAAGCCAGTCGCCTTTGTTCGGGGTCGTGGTATTTTTCCAGCACCTGGGATTGCAGCCACTGACGGATCTGCCGGTTTTCGACTTCCTCCAGGAGATTGGTGACCCAGATGTGGGAACTAAGGGCGAAGCCGATCTGAACGGTTTGGCCGATGCGTTTGCGGATCTCGTCAAAATTGGAGGAGGCGCAAATCGTCAGCAGGACTTTGCGGAATGGCTCCTGAGGGTAATGAAACTGAATGTGTTCGTTGACGGGACCGCGCAGGACGGTAAATCCGAGCAGTCTCGGCAGGAACAGCCCTTCAAAGCGGTCGTCGAGGAGGGACTCTTCCAGCGCGGGAAGTTGGAGCGGATCCTTTTCGGCTACTTCCCGGTAGAGCTCGGCGATCCCGGACTCGTATCCTTCCCGGAGGGCGGCATAATCACTTTCTTCTTCGTTTTCCTGCCAGGCGGCCAACTCGTCTGCTTCCTGCACGAGTTCCATAAGCTCATCCACTTGTGCGCGATAGGAGGGATCTAAGGGGAGCATTTTGATTGATTTATTTCTCGGATAAAAATGGAAGCCTGACAATCCGGCGGATGGTCAGGCTTCCTGGGATACCAACTTGATGCGAAGGTAACCATATTTCCCACTCGGTTCATCTCGCCTGCAAGACAGGTTGACGGCCGAGCCGGTTCAAGGGGTTAGCCTTCCTGGGAAGGATCCTC
Organism: uncultured Saprospiraceae bacterium; assembly: GCA_964471595.1. Taxonomy (GTDB): domain Bacteria; phylum Bacteroidota; class Bacteroidia; order Chitinophagales; family Saprospiraceae; genus JAGNXB01. Next base: position 16,621 of record CAYYGN010000005.1, on the reverse strand, counting down.
CCCGGAGGTTTCTTCCGCGGATTCTTCGGCGGTCGTTTCGTCGGCTGGGGCTTCTTCGGAAGTCGATGCAACTTCCTCCGCTCCGGCGGTTTCTGCGGCAGGGGCCTCTTCCGAGGTCTCGGCTACTACGGGTGTCTCTTCAACCGGTTCAGCCGGTGTAGTCTCCTCGACCGGCGTCACTGCGGATGCTTCTTCGGCGACCTCGGCCGGAGCAGGCGATTCTTCTACGACCGGGGCAGGTGCTGGTTTGGGGCTACCGGACACCTGGGCGTGATAGGCGCGCTTCTGCTCGGCAGTTTTGGTACGGCGCAACTCCACCCGGGTTTCTTTCTCCTGAATGAAGGTGGCCCATTGAGCGTCTGCCTGTTCCTGGGTCAGCGCCCCTTTGGCGATGCCGCGCAACAGGTGTTTGCGGAACAAAACGCCTTTGAAGCGGAGAATGGCCCGGACGGTATCCGTCGGCTGGGCCCCTTTCTGAAGCCATTCCAGGGCTTTGTCCCGGTCGATCTCGATCGTGGCGGGTACGGTCATCGGGTTGTAAAAACCCAATCGCTCGATAAATTTGCCGTCCCTGGGAGAGCGGGCATCGGCCACTACGATTTTGTAATACGGATTTTGCTTGCGTCCGTGGCGCTGCAATCTGATTTTAACTGCCATTTGTTGAGCACAAATTTGTCCGACCATCCCTGCTTCATCCGGTAAACGGACCGCAGGGCATAAAGCGGGTGCAAAGGTAATCAAAATAGTTTATCAAAGCCATCATGCTGCGGAAAAAGCGGGAAAAACCTACCTTTGACCTTCCAGAACGGCGATATTTCGCCCCCGCATGGCCGATTCCGATCCCTCCTCCACCCGCTTGTACCCCAACCTTGTTGCCGCCGTCGAACAAGCCTTGACCGATACCCTGGTCGGCCGGCATCCCGCAGACAAAGTCCTCGGAAGGTTGTTCAAGGCAAATCCCAAGTGGGGTTCCCGCGACCGTGCTTTTATCGCAGAGACGACCTATGATCTCCTCCGTTATTTGCGTCATTACACTGAGCGCATCGGTGGCCGGACGGAATGGTGGACGCTCATCGGTTGGCATCTGCAGGCCAAAGGCATCCTGCTGCCTGATTGGCCGGAATGGCGGCAACTGCCCCACTGCCCCGTCCAACTCAACGATGCGCCTCTGGCCGTCGTGGAATCCATCACCGACTGGCTGGACCGGAAAGGGAGAGCGGCCTATGGGGACCGGTGGCCCAGCCTGCTCCACGCTCTCAACCGGCCCGCAAAGGTGGTATTGCGCATCAATGCCCTCAAAACCGGGCTGGAAGAGGCCCGACAACGACTGGCCGGGGAAGGCATTGGCACACAACCCGTCGGGCCCTGGGCCCTGGAGCTCGCCGAACGGATCAATGTATTCCAGAGTGCCGCTTTCCGGGAAGGATGGTTTGAAGTGCAGGACCTGGCCAGTCAGCAGATCGCCCCTTTGCTGGACATCAAGCCCGGTCAGCGCATCGTGGATGCCTGTGCCGGCGCCGGCGGGAAAACCCTCCATCTCGCCGCCCTGGCCGCCAACAAAGGACAAATCATTGCCCTGGATACCGAGGCGCCCAAACTCGCCGAACTCAAACACCGGGCTGCCAGAGCGGGTGCGCACAATATCGAGACCCGGCTGATCGATCACACGCGGGTCATTCGGCGATTGTCGGCCTCGGCCGACCGCTTGCTGCTGGATGTGCCTTGTACCGGCACCGGTGTGCTCCGTCGCAATCCGGATACCAAATGGAAACTCGGCGAGGAAGTCCTGCAGAAATGCATGGCGATCCAGCACCAGATTTTGCGGCAATACGCGGGCATTTGCCGGCCGGGGGGGCGGATGGTCTATGCCACCTGCAGTATCCTGCCCGAGGAAAACCAGGACCAGATCAGGAACTTTCTGGCGGAGCATACCGGATTCATCCTCTTGCAGGAAGGACAATTCCTGCCCGACGATTTTGGCTACGACGGATTCTACTACGCCGTCCTGGAAAGGTCAGAAATCAAACCGGAGCCGGAGGTTTAAACGGCGCCCGGTAAGGTAATTGGGCACGCCGTACTGGTCATCGTACACCGTTTTGATCCAGGTGTAGGAAGCTTCATTCCGGACCCCGAACATGTTGAAAACTTCCAGACTCACCCAGGCGCTCCGGCAAAAACGCAACGGATGGCGCGGTCGTTTCTCCTGCCATTCCGGCGCCCACAAACGGACCGAAAACCCGGCATCGAGACGGTGATACGGCGAAAAGCGGTAGGTATTGCGGTACACGATGTTGTCGTTGGGAATGCCGAAGGGCAATCCCGTGCCGACCGCCAAAAGCACGTGAGCCCGTATATTGTTGTTGCGCGGCAGATAGTCCTGAAAGAACATGGACAGGGACATGAGCTGATCGGATGGACGAGGCACATCGGCCACCGGCCTGGCCTCCGGATCACCGATCTCCCTGACCAGATGACCCACTCCGCTCAATGCTTCCCGGGCCCTCAGGAAGGATAGGTTGACCCAGGATTCGGCACCGGGGACAAACTCCCCATTGATCCTGAGATCGACCCCGGTCACATAGCCGGCGGCGTCATTGGTCCCCGAATACCGGATCCGCACGTTGTCGATGTCATAGGACACCAGGTCCCAAAGCCGTTTGTAATACGCTTCCACCGTCAGATGGAACGGCATTCGTTTGTCTTTCCCCAGGAAAAAATCACGGGTCAGCCCGCCCACGATATGCCAGGATTTCTGGCTGCGCACGCCGGTATTCACGTATCCGTCGGGCTTCCGTAATTCCCGGTAGAAAGGAGGCTGGTAATAAGCGCCTGCTGCCAGACGGAAAGTATGGCGACGGCGCCCTCCGAGGGGCTGCCATAGGGCCTGAAGCCGGGGTGTGACCCAGGTCTCGCCCGACAAGGTCCAATGTCCCGTGCGGACCCCGGTGGTGACCCGGATCTCGTGGCGGTCGGGATCTGCCCAGGTCCAGGTATGCTGGGCATAGGCACTGGCCTTGACCGAGCGCAATTCGTTGCGGCCCTTGATGACCTGACTGATGCGGACGCTATCCGGATCGTAGGGGAGGCTGTAGCCGGCTGAATCGAGGCGCTCCCATTCGTTCAACCGGTCCTGGATCCATTCATCGGCCACCTGTACCCCCCATTGGAGGAAATGCGCACTCCGCCCTCCGGGACTCATCCAGGAAGGCCATTCCAAACCACCCTTGTGTTCGAGACGCGTGACCTGGAAGGCCAGACGATTGCGCACGTACAGGTGTTGGGTCCCCGTCCCGAGGACAGCGATCTCCTGTTCGAAATCCTCCGAGCCGGGGTTGATGTCGATCTCGCTGAGACGGTATTGCCCGATGATGTCGATCCCTTCGGTTTCGCGGGAATTATGGGTGGATGCCAGAAACTTGAGAAACAGGGGCCGTCGCCCGGCCTCCGGCAGATAGGTGAGGGATACGCCGGTCATGGCGGTGGTAAAACGGTCGTCTTCCTGTCCTTCGAAGACGGAAAACAACCGCAGGGCATAGGTGACAAATCCGAAAGCGGTGGACCGGGATACCGGGCGGTACTGATAAATGCTTTGATTGAAATTGGCCAAAAGCCCTATCTGCCAACTGCGGCTGAGATCATAGGTGAAATAACCCTGCAGGTCCGTAAAATTGGGTACATATTCGCCCTGGACATCCAGGGAATTGAGGAGGTAGCGGTTGGTTTTGTACCTGGCGCCGACGAGGTACCGGAAACGATGAACCGCGTGCGGTCCGGCTTTGAAACTGCCTTCCACGTGGCCCGTGGCCCCCAGAGCGCTGGCGGAAAAGGATCCCCGCAGACTGTCGGGCCGTTTGTACCGGATATCGAGGACAGATGAAAGTTTGTCGCCATATCGCGCTTCAAATCCACCGGACGAAAACGAGATGTCCCGGATGAGATCAATATTGGGAAAAGACAGTCCCTCCTGCTGGCCGGCCCGGATCAACTGAGGCCGGTAGATCTCGAAATCATTGACATATACGAGGTTTTCGTCATAATTGCCTCCCCGCACATTGTATTGGGACGTCAACTCACCGCCGCTACCGGCCGAAGCACCCAGGGCTATAGCGGGAAGGATGCTTTCGAAATTGCCCGAAGCCGTCGGGAGGAGCTTGAGGCTTTCCACGTCCTCCCTGATCATGCCTTTTTCCTCTATGCGGCTTTCCTGAACCACCACCTCAAGGCGGGAATCCGAAGGGACGAGGTAAAAATCGATCCGTTGCCTGCTCCCCGAACCGAGAGGGGTCAGGATGTATTCCGCCTGTTTGTATCCGATGCGGGTACAGCGGATCAACCACCGCTCTCCCGGGGCTATTTCCAGCCGGTACCGGCCCTCTTCACCCGACTCGGCCGCTACCGTGGTACCCTCGGCATAGATGGTGGCAAACTCCACGGGCTCACCGGTGTCCTGGTCACGTACCAGACCGTAGATCTCGGTCCGCTGGCCGGAGAGGGTCACGACGCCGGCCACAAGGACGGCGATAATCAGGGCAAGGAGGCGCATACGGTCAGCGGTTGGCGAAACTCATACCAACAAGGATTCCTGACCGGCATTTTTCAGGATGGACACCGCTTTGAGCGGGTCGGCAGCGCCGAATACCGAAGAACCCGCCACAAGCACATGGGCGCCGGCCCGGACAAGGACCTCTGCATTTTGCGGGCCCACGCCGCCGTCAATCTCGATAAGAGCAGACAGGTTGCGCTCCGTCAGCCGGTTTTTGAGCTGTTGGACTTTGAGAAGCGTCCGGTAGATGAACTTTTGCCCGCCGAATCCCGGATTGACGGACATGACACACACCAGATCGAGGTCTTCCAGCACATCGTCCAGGGTATCTACTGGTGTGGATGGGTTGATGGCCACGCCGGCCCGGGCGCCGGTAGCGCGAATTTGCTGAAGGGTGCGATGCAGATGGGGGCATGCTTCCTGATGGACCGTAATGACTTCCGCCCCCGCCTCGCGAAAAGCTTCGATGTATTTCTCAGGCTCGACGATCATGAGGTGTACATCCAGCGGTTTGGTGCACAATCTTTTGGCAGCTTCCACCATCAGCATCCCGAAGGTGATGTTGGGCACAAACCGACCGTCCATGACATCGAGGTGCAACCAATCCGCTTCGGAGGCATTCACCATGCCGATCTCACGGTCCAGGCGCGTGAAATCTGCCGCCAGGAGGGAAGGAGCAATGTATGGCTTCATCTGACCCGATTTTCAGCGCCAAGGTAGTGATCTTCCCGAAGCCTTGCCGGACACCTGCGGAACATGGACGGGCGTGACCATCGGAAAACGTCACAATGAGGCTTAATCTCTACTTTTGGCCAACAAAATACCCGTCCATGATGGTTTGGAACCGCCTCTGGCCTCATTTGCTGGCCTATACCCTGATGGCTTGCGCCGCCTTCCTGCTTTTTCGTCCCTACGTACTGGAGGACAAGGTGCTGTCCCAACCGGACAACCAGCGGGCCCGGGCCATGCAGACGGAAATGATGAAATACGAGGCCAAGGACGGCCATACGCCGCTATGGACGAACAGCATGTTTTCCGGCATGCCCACTTACATGATCCGGCACACGGCCTTCGGCAGTCTGTATTTTCCCATCCTTTGGACGACATTGTGGTGGCAGGATATCACCATGCCGCATTATGTCGTGTGGCTGGCCATGCTGATGGCTTATCTGGGCATGTTGATCATGGGGCTTGACTGGCGATTGTCCCTGATGGGCGGTATCAGTTACGGGATATCCACCTATTTTGTGGATCTGGCTGAGGCGGGTCACAGTACCAAGATGCTGGCCATGGCTTTCACGCCGGCCATTTGGGCGAGCGCCCTCCTCATCCTGCGCAGGCACCTGTTGCTGGGGACGGGATTGTTGGCCCTGTTCACCAGCCTGCAGATCCTGGCCAATCACCTGCAAATCACCTATTACACTTTCCTGTTGCTCGGGGTCGGGTTGATCTTTTATGGCGTGCGCGCCTTCCGCACGGGTTCGGCCAGGGATTTCCTGATAGCCCTCGGCATGATGGCACTCGGTGTGGGTGTGAGTGTAGCGAGCAATATGTCCCTGCTCTGGCCTTCCTATGAGTACTCGAAAGAAACCATACGGGGAGAGTCGGAACTCAAAGCCAAGGCGGACAAAGGATCCGGACTCGACCGGGAATACGCCTTCGGTTGGAGTTACGGCATCGGAGAATCCATGACCCTGCTCGTTCCCAACTACATGGGTGGCGGTGCCAGCCAGACATTCAGAGGCACTGACACCTACCGACGGGTATATCCCAATGTCTTCAACAACCTGACCCAGCAGGGATATCCGGCGGATGAAGCCAGGCGCGCCGCCGAACAGCAGGTGGCGGCGCTATTCTATCACGGCGGGCAGCCTTTTGTCGGGGTCGCCATTTACTTCGGGGCAGCGCTGGTCTTCCTGTTTGTTCTCGGTGCTTTCCTTGCGACCGGACCCCTGCGATGGTGGCTGCTTTCCGGGGCCTTGCTGGCGCTCACTATCTCCTGGGGCAAACACTTCTTCCTGAACAATCTCCTATTCGATTACTTCCCCTTTTTCAACAAATTCAGGGCGGTCTCCATGGCGCTGGGGCTCAGCCATTTGTGTGTAGTCATCCTGGCCATGCTGGGCATCCAGGCAGTCGCCGGGGCGACGGATCGCCGCAAAGCGCTGAAAGGGCTTTACTACGCAGCGGGATTGACGGGAGGCCTGACCCTGCTCGGGCTGTTGGCGGGATCGGCCATTTCGCTGGAGGGTCCCAATGACGCTCAGGTCGGGCAGGATCTGGCAGCCCTGTTGCGTGCCGACCGGCTATCCATCCTGCGCGCCGATGCCCTTCGCAGTCTGTTGTTCATCCTGTTGGCGGCCGGGACGGTATGGATATGGATCCAACGAAGGCTTCCCTCCGCAGCTGCCGTGGTGTTGCTGGGTGTGCTGGTGATTGCCGATGTATGGATGATCGACCAGCGAATTCTTTTTCCCGAGAAATACGAACCGGCCGCCAAGGCCAACACCCCACCCCCTCCGCAGGAAGCCGACCGTATCATCTTGGAGGATCCGGATATTCACTTCCGTGTCCTGGACCTGCGGGGCAATCCCTTTACCAACGCCCAGACCAGTCTGTACCACAAAAGCATCGGGGGGTATCACGCCGCCAAACTGATGCGTTACCAAGAACTGATTGAAACCTATCTTTCGGACCCCGGCAACAATACCGACATCCTGGGCATGCTCAATACCAAGTACATTATCCAGCCCCGGGATGAGGTCACCCTGGCGGTTCCCACCCGCGAAGGATATGGCAATGCCTGGTTTGTGCAGGAGTTGAAAGCCGTGGCGGACGGCGACACCGAACTGGAGAACCTGAAAAAAACCACCCTCCGGGGGACGGCCCTCGTACAGCCTCAAAACCTGCCCGAAGGTTGGCCGGGACGTTACATGCAAACCACCGAAGACCGGGTTGTGCTGACGTCTTATCATCCGGATACGATGACCTACATGTACTCCGCCAAAAACGAGGCCTTCATCGTTTTTTCGGAGATCTACTACCCACCCTCCAAAGGATGGAAGGTTTATCTGGACGACCAGCCCTTCGATGATTTCATCAAGGTCAATTACCTGTTGCGCGGATTGAAGGTGCCCCCGGGCGAAAACCGGACCATCCGCATGGTCTTCCACCCCGAATCGGTGTACACGGGCAAAAAGATTGCCCTTGCGGGTTCGCTGGTGGGGCTGCTCATTCTGCTCGGCGGGTTGCTGACCTATTTCCGGGGCCACGGGCTGCCTGATCCGAGGCAATTGCCCGAACAGGCTCCTGAACCGCCCGCCTCCCGGAAGACGACCGGCCGCAAGAAGCACTGACGCTTGCGGGCACGTATTTGCTGATCACCTGAAACCGCTCGCCAATGGGCGTCGTCATTCGCCAGGGCATCCGACATTCCATCGTCAACTACATCGGGGCGGGTGTCGGTGTCATCTCCATGCTATTCATTTATCCCCTCCAGACGGAGGCCTATGGCCTGGCGCGTTTTCTGGCGGATAGCGTCATCCTCTTCATCCCGTTTTCCCTGCTCGGTTCCAACGTCCTGCCGGTGCGGTTTTTTCCGCACTTCGAGGACCGCGCCAACGGGCACCAGGGCTTTTTGGGGTGGTTGCTGCTCCTCGCCCTGGCCGGTGCACTATTGACCCTGGCCGTTGCATGGATGGTCTGGGATCCCGTTTTGGAATATTACTCTACGGTTTCTCCTCTTTACGAGCAATATCTCGTTTTTTTCCTGCCCATTCTGCTTTTGCGTGGCGTCATCCAGCTGCTGGTCACTTACATCAGCAATTTCCACCGCATTGTCGTGCCCAGCATCCTCAACGACCTGCTGTTCAAAATATCCCTGCCGATGTTCATCCTGTTCCTGCACAAGGGCTGGTGGGGATACCGCGAATTGGTGATTGCCCTCGTAGCCCATTTTGCCGTGGTATTGGCCGGACTCATTTTGTATCTGATCCAGTTGGGGCAGTGGTCTTTGCGCATTCGCTGGCAAGCTTTTCGAGGGCCGGTTATGAAGGAGATGAAGGTGTACGGAATCTACGGTTTTCTGGGGACGATCAGCTCCACCCTGGCGGTCAATATCGACCTGTTCATGATCGGCACCATGATCAGTCCGGGGGCTACCGGCGTCTATGGCATAGCTTCCATCATGGCCAATCTGATCAACCGCCCCCATATCGCCATCAGTTTGCTGGCGGCGCCCCTGTTGACCAAATCCTGGAAGGAGCAGGATCTGGCCGGCATCCACAATTTCTACCGCAAATCGGCGGTCAATGCCCTCGCTCCCGGATTGCTGATCTTCCTGCTCATATGGCTCAACCTGGATGATCTCTACGGGATCATGCCCAATTCAGCCGTCATCGCTGAAAACCGGATGGCCATACTGCTGCTGGGTCTCGCCTTCATCGTCAATCTCGCCACCGGGGTCAACTCGGAAATCATGATTTACACGGATCTGTATCGCCGGCATCTGGTGGCGGTTGTATTGCTGTCTTTGGTCAACATCGGGCTCAACTTCTGGCTTATCAGCCTGTACGGCATCACCGGAGCCGCCCTGGCAACCCTGGTGGCCTATGGGGCTTACAATGCTTACAAAGGTATTGCGGTGTGGCGCCGGTTTCACGTGCATCCGTTCACCGCCGGACTGGGACGGCTGGTCCTCTATGCGACGGCCCTGGCGATGGTGGTCAGCGCCTTTGATTTGGACACCGGCTCCCCCTGGATCAATCTGATCCTACGCAGTGCCATGACGGGTGCAGGCTTTGTCGTGATCGGGCTCTACGGCCGGATTTCCGAGGACATCCCCCCATTGATCCGTGCCCTGGCGCGACCGTTCACCGGTCCGGGACGTTGATGGTTTCCCCTTTCCGTGACGACCGTCAGCAGGGATGGAGCCTTCATTGCGTAACTTTGCGGCCTAAACCGATGCCCGATGGAATTCGACAATCTGCGTCTGGAAACCGATGGCCCTATCCTGCTGGTCACCCTCGATCGCGAGCCGGCGCTCAATGCGCTCAACATGGCTACCATGCGCTCCCTGCGCCTATTGTTCAGTCAATGGCTGCCTGACAGGGATGATATCCGGGGCGTCATTCTCACGGGGGCGGGCCCAAAGGCCTTTGCCGCAGGTGCTGACATCAAGGAATTCCAGGGGTTGACCCCGCAGGAGGGGAGGGACCTCGCCGCGGCGGGCCACGAGACGTTTTTTCTGATCGAACAGTCGCCCATCCCGGTCATCGCAGCCGTGAATGGTTTTGCCCTGGGAGGGGGATGCGAGCTCGCCATGGCCTGCCATCTCCGCGTTGCCGGAGAGCACGCCAAATTCGGGCAGCCGGAAGTCAACCTCGGCCTCATTCCCGGTTATGGCGGTACGCAGCGCCTCATCCAGTATGTCGGCAAAGGCAAAGCCATGGAGCTTTTGCTGACCGCAGACATGATTCCGGCCTCCGAGGCGTTGCGCCTCGGACTGGTCAACCATGTCGTTGCCGCCGGTGAGGAAGTGGCCAAAGCCCGCGAGATCCTGGAAAAAATTCTGTCCAAAGGTCCCGTGGCGATCCGCAAGGTCATCGAAGCTGTCAACGCCTACTTTACGGAATCCACGGACGGATTCCATTTCGAAGTGGAGTCGTTCGGGTACACGACCGGGACCCGGGATTTCAGGGAGGGCGCACAGGCTTTCATCGAAAAACGCAAACCGAATTTCACGGGCCATTGAACCTTTCGCCACCCCGGGTGTCTTTTTGCCAATTCACATGGAAGGAACAACGATTGAAACGGACCTCCTGATCATCGGCGCCGGTCCGACGGGTCTCTTTGCCGTGTTTGAGGCGGGACTGCTCAAGATGCGGTGCCACCTCATCGACTACCTTCCACAACCCGGCGGCCAACTCACCGAAATCTATCCCAAAAAGCCGATCTACGACATACCCGGTCTGCCTTCCATCCTTGCCGGAGATTTGGTCCGGAACCTAATGAGCCAAATCGCTCCTTTCCGTCCCGGGTTCACCCTTGGTGAGCGGGCCGAAACGCTGGAAAAAACGGGAGACGGGCGCTTTCGTGTCGTGACGGACCGGGGAACGGTCCACCTCGCCCCGGCGATTGCCATTGCCGGTGGTTTGGGGTGTTTCGAGCCCCGCAAGCCGCCCATCGGGAACATTGCCGAATTCGAGGAGAAAGGTGTCCATTACATCGTCCGCGACCCCCAGGCTTTTGCCGGCCAACGCCTGGTCATTGCCGGAGGGGGCGACAGTGCCCTGGACTGGACCATTTACCTTGCCGAACTGGCGGCCGAACTGGTCCTCGTGCATCGCCGCACCGAATTCCGGGGCGCACCCGATTCGGTGGAGAAGGTGATGGAGCTGGCGTCACAAGGCAAGGTGCGCCTCCTGACCAACGCCCAGGTGACCGGATTGAGCGGCAATGGCCGGCTCCAAAACATCCACATAGATGTGGACGGTGCGTCGCCCGTTGATCTGCAGGCGGACGCCTTTCTTCCACTTTTCGGGCTTTCTCCCAAACTCGGACCCATCGCGGAGTGGGGTCTGCAGATCGACAAATCCGCCATCGAAGTGGACACTTTTGACTACCAGACCAATGTGCCGGGCATATTCGCCATTGGCGACATCAATACTTATCCCGGCAAACTGAAACTGATCCTTTGTGGATTCCACGAGGCAACCCTGTGTGTCCAATCGGCGTTCAAACATGCCTTCCCCGACAAGAAAATTTCCTTCAAATACACGACCGTCACCGGCATTGACGGCCTTTGAGTCCCCGCCGGCTTCTTCCATGCACGATACTATCCTCGTCACCATCATCGACCGGAAAGGAGACCCCCACCCGATCGAGGCGCCCACCGACATGAATCTCAACATCATGGAGTTGTGCAAGGCCTCCGGATTACCTGTCAAAGGCACGTGCGGCGGTATGGCGCTTTGTTCGACCTGCCATGTCTATGTCGAAACGGATCACCATTTGCCCGGACCTACGGGCGACGAGGAGGACATGCTCGATCAGGCTTTTTTCGTGAAGGCCAACAGCCGGTTGGGGTGTCAATTGAAAATCGCGCCTGGTATGGACGGATTGGTGGTCCGTCTGGCCCCGGAGGACGAGGAGGTCTGATCAGCGACCTTTGTATTGCTGATCGTAATAGGTGCGGTAGGCGCCTGATGTGACATGCTCGAGCCATTCGTTGTTGTCGAGATACCACCGCGCCGTTTGTTCCAGTCCTTCCTTCATGGTCATGCGGGGTGTCCAGCCCAACTCGTTGTTGAGTTTGGAGGCATCGATGGCATAGCGGCGGTCGTGGCCCGGCCTGTCCTTGACAAAATGGATGAGACGGGCGGAGGTGCCTGGTGAACGACCCAGCAGGCCGTCCATGACCTCACACAGCAGCCGCACCAGATCGATGTTTTTCCATTCGTTGTTGCCGCCGATGTTGTAGGTCTCCCCTACCCGTCCTTGATGGTAAATGAGGTCGATGGCTTCGGCGTGTTCGACGACCCAGAGCCAGTCGCGGGTGTTTTGGCCGTCTCCGTACACCGGCAGGGGCAGGTCGGTGAGGATGTGATGGATCATTAGCGGGATGAGTTTCTCGGGAAACTGATACGGGCCGTAGTTGTTGGAGCAATTGCTGATGACTACCGGCAGACCGAAGGTGTGGTGCCAGGCGGAGACAAAATGGTCGGAAGCGGCTTTGGAAGCGGAATACGGGGAACGGGGATCGTAGGGCGTCTGCTCGGTAAAATATCCGGTTTCCCCGAGACTGCCGTACACTTCGTCGGTGGAGATGTGGTAAAAGCGTTTGTTGGCGAATTGGCCATGCCATTGCCGTCGCGCCGCCTCGAGGAGGTTGACGGTGCCGGTGACGTTGGTCTCGACGAAGGCGAGAGGCCCGAGGATGGAGCGGTCCACATGGGATTCGGCGGCGAGGTGGATGATGCCGTCGAAGGTCTGGCGGTCAAACAGGGCCTGCAGGCTGTCCCGGTCGAGGATGTCGCCTTTGACAAAGCGGTAATTGGGCATGGTCTCGACATCCCGCAGGTTTTCGAGATTGCCGGCGTAGGTGAGTTTGTCGAGGTTCCAGATGGTGTAATGCGGGTACCGGTGCACCATGTGGCGCACGAGGTGGGAGCCGATGAATCCGGCTCCACCGGTGATCAGGAGGTTTTTTGGCGACATGGACGACGGTGTACCCTGTAGATGGAGCTACAAACTTCCGGATTTTTGGAGGAACGCGAGGCGTTCCTGCCCGAATGGCCTTGGCGGATCAACGACATCAATCCAGAACCACCAGCTTTTGGGCACCAGACAAGTTGTCGTTAATCTGATATTTGATCACGTAAATGCCTGCTGGAAGGGAAATATTCGGACAAATCCCGGATGGTTCCCACAGTGAAAATGATTGCTGCTTCACTCCTGCCATGGTATAAATTTCCACCCGGATTTCACTTTCCGCCGTGTCGAAACGGGAAGAATAAAGCAATAAATCCCCTGATATCACAGGATTGGGATAAAAATACAAATTCAACTCCGTATTACTGCGGATTCCGCCCCGCAACTCCTGCTCCCATCTTCCTCCGGTAAGGAAAACACGGTTATCGCCAAGAATCGAATCCACCGCAACCCCGCTCCACATCCCGGTACCGGTCGATGTCCTTCCGGCGATCCACCAATTTGCAGAATCCTGTGCAAATACAGATGCCGCAGCAGCCTCCGGGAGATCAACTACCATGACATTCAATACTTCTGAAAAGACAGTATCATAAATCACCAGTGCCGAATTGCCAGGAGCATCCAACTCCGGAATAGCAGTAGAGATGCTGTCATATCGGATCAACAGCCCCGGAAGGCCTCCGATATCATAGAGTCCAGCCAGAGCAAAGTCACCGGTTCCCAACGGCAATACAGCAGATGAATCATGCAGCAAGGTAGATAGTGATGTCGTACCTGTCCATATCTCATTTGAGTTTGTATCCCGTTGTATATGATACAAAGTCTGTCCAATACGCTGTGAGAACTCAACCTTATGGCTGTCGGGTATTGCACGAACTGACAATGCTACCATGGAGAAATCTATATCAAATCGAACAATTACTTGGCTATCTCTATGTTCTGAATGGCAATAGCTTACAAGGATATCCTCCCCGATGCGGCCAACCCAAAGCGGCTCCGCTTCAACAATTCTATGCAATAAAGCCATGCCAGTATCCCTGACAACGCCAAAACAAATGGCTGGCGAAGGCCCTGATGGTGCTGCCACGCCGTATTCCGTATATACCCACAACGAGTCAATCCGGGCATACAGCTTCTGATCACCCGGTTGAGCGAAAGCTCTGACGGATGCTATACCCAAAGGATAAAGATCCATTTCCAATTCAAAGAGATCTGCATCATCTGCAATCAGTGCACTATCCAGATAGTTGCCTTGAAATGTTCCGTAAACCATCGCAATGGAATCACATGCTTCCACTACCAATCGCACCGGGGAAATGAGGGAATGAGTTTCGCCGTTTACTTGCGGGCTGAAGATAAAGAGGTCCTCCATATTCAGTTCCCGGTCATATCGCATCACAAAGGCATAACGACTCATACTGTCGGGTCCCGCCATCAAAAGTCCTTCATTAACTGACGGACAATCATAAAACTGCAATGCGGAGGGATGCCCGGAAAATGCCTCACACCCCGGCATGCCATCGCATTCTTCAATGGGTATTTGATATACCAGACTCACATCATCAATAAACAGACCCGGTATTGCCATTCTCAACGGATCATAGTGACAATATACGATCCCATGACAACCCGGGACGCCATAAACGGTCAACAGGCATGTGTCAAGTGCAGGGATTACCGAAGCTAAATAATAAGGGCCGGATGGATCCTCCCAGCAGTATAAACGGGCCTGGCAGAAGGAATCGACCTGCACCTCGTTGAGGTCCAGATCATTGTATTCAAATCCGTCTTTGTTGACATGAACACCGGTATTTACATCATCAAATGTGCAGCATGGAAACGGATAGGTCTGATAACCCATGTCCAATCTGTCATTCCCGATATGGCAGTACGCCCGTGCTTTACATGGACTTGACACAGGCGTTTGATAGGCGCCCCATTCCACATTGCCTTGTGTAACGATTCCTTCCGAAGGTGAGGAAAATTCACAATACTTCACCGCTTCACAAACGGAGCCATCCACCATGGCAACACCGGCATACAACCAGGCACCCTGGTAAGTATCTGCCCCCGGTATTGGAGCATTATTGCACAAAAGCTGTTGCGTACAGTTATTCGGATTGGTAATGACCGATGCACCATTAGGATTTGACGGATCAATACAAACCGTGTCCCGACAACCTGCCATATCCTCCAATATGACGGTTTTCCTAATATTGGGCAATGATTCTGCCGGAATCGCAACCATCGCCTGATGAGTGAATGGATCGGGATTAAACTGAAGCTGACAATCATTGTGCCAGGAAATTCCGATTTGACCGTATCCATTGGACGGATTAACAGCAAATGAACCCGAAGAGATATAATAAGGATCGGCAACCACACATGGTCGGACAATGGTGGCATTGGCCTCCATCGAATAGGAAGGACAATGCTTGATATACCGGCATATCGTCTCAAATTGCCCACAGCCGTTGGAGATCTCCACACAATAATAACCGTCACTCAATCCGGTAACAATAAACGCATTCGATATCACATCCCCTGTTGACATATCTTTCCAGACGACTTGCAGATCCTGGTACTGGTAAGGAGGATCGGTTGTCACAAACAGCCAAAACTGACCATCTGATGAATCGGGGTGGGATAATGGCGTGATGCGGATGGAATCAAATGCAAATACAGGCACCTGTAAATTCGGCTCAATTTCATAACAACAATTCACTTCGTAACTCTGCGCCATTGAACAGCCGTTGCCATTGGAAACCGTAACTGAATACAATCCTGCAGTCAGGCCGTCTATGGAAACAGTCGTATCCCCTGAACTCCAAATAATGGATACCGGGTTAGTCGGCTCATAGTTGTAGACCCCAATGTGGATTTCCCCATCACCAAATGAACCGCTACTGCAATAAGTCGTATTGACCAACTCACTCAGGTAAAACACAAACGGATCGTAATAGGTCAGGGTAAAACAATACGTCATGAAACATGTGCCTGTGATGTCTGTGATACTCAAACAATATGTTCCAGGGTACAGGCCAGACACATTCTTCGTTGTAGGGCCATGACTCCATTGGTACTCCAGTTGAAGGGCATTTGTGTGAATATACGGTGTGATAGCACCATTGTTGACAGATCGGCAAGGCTGTTTAACAATTGTCAACACACTATCTACTTCAACATACCATAGCGTATCCGGATCAGTACAATGAAAGGCCTCGCAATAGGGGTGCGCCGAATTACTGATCGTTACACAGTATAGCGAATCCAGGTATAAATCCGTCACCCACATATCTTGAGACCCTGTTGACCACATATAAGAAAATGAGCCCGGTGCATCTGACTCATGACCTGTCTGGATCAAGCCCCCTTCGCCCTCCGCACACGGAAGACTAAGCACTTCACTATGTGTTTCCAGTGAATACACTTCGGTATGTATGGTATCCGTCACTTCACAAGTCTCTGTCTGAATACGAATAACGTGAGCGCCTTCCGGCACCTGGAGCTGTATGGATAACTGATTCATGCCTGTTGCCAAAACAAGAGTATCCAGCCATGCGTCAAAAGAATCAAACGATTCGATTTCAATAGACAGATCTCCAAACAAGCAGCCTGGAACATAGCTCAAATATCTGTTGATGGATAAGCCAACACTATCGTAAAAAGAGGAAGTACACCCATATGCATCCGAAACGGTCACCGAATATACCCCCTGATCCAGTGAGTCGGCCTCCGGACCAGAATCCCCGTTTGACCACAAATACGCAAACGGTCCATCGCCCTGTATTACCTCCGCTGTAAGTTCACCGTTGGGAAATGAAGGACAGGTAGGGGTCAGCCCCATACTAATATTAATTTCCGGCG
>CAYYGN010000004.1:148820-149084 GCA_964471595.1 uncultured Saprospiraceae bacterium | reverse complement strand
CCTTTCGCTACCGCGCCCAGATTGAATACTACAGATGAAGTAGGATTAAGACCCAGGATTTACCATGCAAGGGACCAATTCACCCGCCCAGAATGAATAATCCAGATGAAGTAGGATTAAGACTTTTTAGTTAGGTTGGTTTTGCGTTCGGGTTGTTTTACCCAGAATGAATAATCCAGATGAAGTAGGATTAAGACAGCTCTTTAAGGTCGAGAGACTCTTGATACGGTACGCCCAGAATGAATAATCCAGATGAAGTAGGAT
>CAYYGN010000004.1:146029-148810 GCA_964471595.1 uncultured Saprospiraceae bacterium | reverse complement strand
CATAAACACCACAAACAAAAATCAATAACAACAAGAATAAATACACATACACGAGGGCACGAGTCTCCGGTTCGGTGGTTCCCAGAATGAATAATCCAGATGAAGTAGGATTAAGACGCGACCATTGGTCGGCATGTAGTTCCCTTTGCCCGTCCCAGAATGAATAATCCAGATGAAGTAGGATGAACTACACATAATGTCCGGGGGACATTATGTGTAGTGAACCGCGCAGCGGCGAGCAGGTATTTCGTTGTGGAATCGGATGCCAAACCTGAAGGATGGATCACAATTTGTGAATGTCCGGGGGACATTATGTGTAGTGAACCGCGCAGCGGCGAGCAGGAAGGAAAGGTTGGTTGCGTTAAAGCCTCGCCCGTGAGGGCTAAGACTGTTTCCTAAATTGAGTGTTTCGGTGGATACTGAGCCACTCATTTCGGTGGATACTGAGCCACTCATTTCGGTGGATACTGAGCCACCCATTTCGGTGGATACTGAGCCACTCATTTCGGTGGATACTGAGCCACCCACTTCAGTGGATACTGAGCCACCCACTTCAGTGGATACTGAGCCACCCATTTCAGTGGATACTGAGCCACTCATCCCGCTGGATGATGGAGCGGGATACCGGCCGTTTGGGCGCGCTGGTGGCGGATGATGTGGTGTATGTCCACTCCAACGGCTGGCACGAGCACCGGGAGGAAATGATGCACAACATCGGATCCGGGCGCCTGCGTTACCATGATGTCCTGGTGCAGGAAGCCAGGGTCCGGTCGTATGGCGATACCCGGGTGGTCAATGGTCGGGGGCGGTTTGAGGTGTCGCTGGAAGACAACCATTGGATCCTGATCCTGGACTATACGGAGGTGTATATCCTTTCTGATGCGGGATGGAAATTGGTCAGCCGCCACGCCTGCCGGGTGCCGGAGCCGTGAATGTTCGGCTGCCTCCCGAGGCTGCCCCTCCCCCCCAAAGTCGCCCTGCAAAATCATCCTGATCCCAACCCGTCCCGAACCGGTGTGCAGATTAGCTGCATCAGCACGCGTAATTTTGACCCAAATCCCTTCCTGATGGAAATGCTGCTTCTGTTCCTGCTCCTTGCCGCCGTCATTGCCCTGCTGGTCATCACCCTGATCCGGGGCGGCAGTACAACGGCCACCACGGCCGCCATCCAAAGCGCCCTCCAACCCTGGTTCGAGCAGGTACGCAATCTGGAGCTGGGCATGAAAGAAGAGTTCCGGATGAACCGGGAGGAGGTAGGGCAGCGGCTGGAAAGCCTGACCACCCGGACGGATGAAAAATTGCGGCTGCTGGAAGAGCAAGTCAGAAAGGATCAAGGGGAAAACCGAAAGGAGATCAATGAGGCCTTCGATGGTTTTAAAATGGCTTTTGAAAAAAGTGTGACTTCCTTCAATGATGTCCAAAAGGAAAAATTCGGAGATCTCCTGAGACAGCAATTGGAATTTGCCAAAACGACGGAGCTGAGAATGGAGGCCATTCGCGGCAGTGTAGAGGAAAAGCTGGGCCAACTCACGGAACGTGCAAAAAAGGATGCCAGTGAATTGCGAGAAAGCCTCCAACAGCGCTTCCGGGAATTCGGGGAGGACTTCAGCCGTAATGTGGAAGCCTTCAAAGTGCTCCAGAAGGAGAAATTCGAAGCCCTGGACAAACGCCACCAGGAACTCACCCAAATGACGGAAAAACGCCTGGAGTCCATGCGGGTCACCGTAGAAGAAAAACTGGACAAGACCCTGAGCGAACGGTTGGGTCAAAGCTTTGAGAAGGTTGGAAAGCAATTGGCCGAGGTCCAGACGGGTCTGGGTGAAATGAAGGCGTTGGCGACCGACGTGGGCGGGCTGAAAAAAGTGTTGAGCAATGTCAAACTCCGCGGAGGGATCGGAGAGGTACAACTCGCCATGCTTCTCGAACAGATCCTGGCACCCGGACAATACGAAGCGGATGTCCGCATCAAGCAGGACAGCGGTGATGTTGTGGAATTCGCCATCAAATTGCCGGGCAGAAGTGAAGATGAACAGGATGTTGTCTACCTCCCTATTGATGCCAAATTTCCCAAGGAGGCCTTCGAGAAACTGGTAGAGGCATACGAAGGCGGGACACCGGAAGACATTGATCGCGAGGGCCGCGGATTCACCCAGGTCATCCGGAAAATGGCCAAGGACATCAGTGACAAATACATCCATCCTCCGGTCTCGACGGATTTCGCCATCATGTTCCTGCCTTTCGAAAGCATTTATGCGGAAGTGATCCGAAGTTCGTCATTGGTGGATCAACTCCGTGACAATTACCGGGTGATCGTGGCGGGTCCGACGACGCTGGCTGCCTTGCTCAACAGCCTCCAGATGGGCTTCCGTACGCTGGCCATCCAGAAGCGCAGCAGCGAAGTGTGGAAAATCCTCGGGGCCGTCAAAACGGAATTCGAAAAATTCGGCGGCATGTTGCAAAAGGCCCAGAAAAACATCCAGACCGGACTCGGTCAGTTGGACGATGTCATGGGTCCCCGCACCCGTGCCATCCAGCGCAAATTGAAAGATGTGGCGGCACTGCCGGCAGCTGAAGCAGGTCCCTTGTTGGCGGCCGCATTGCCGGATACCGAGCCGAACGAATTCACGGATGAGGATTGAGCCAGTAGCCTGCTTGCATTGCTTAATGATTTGCATCTTTGCGAGAGCAACAAGGCATCACTCCCTTTGCGTCTCTGCGTCTTTGCGAGAGATAAAAGTCGTTTCAGCGAGAACCCCTTTGCGTCTCTGCGTCTTTGCGAGA
>CAYYGN010000004.1:0-145929 GCA_964471595.1 uncultured Saprospiraceae bacterium | reverse complement strand
GATAAAAGTCGTCTCTGCGAGATTCCCTTTGCGTCTCTGCGTCTTTGCGAGAGATAAAAGTCGTCTCTGCGAGATTCCCTTTGCGTCTCTGCGTCTTTGCGAGAGATCCATGTCGTCTACCCCTTTGCGCCTTTGCGCCTTTGCGAGAGATCCATGTCGTCTACCCCTTTGCGTCTTTGCGAGAGCACCACGGCATCACTCCCTTTGCGCCTCTGCAGGAATCACAATGCGTCCTTCAAAATACTTTCAATTGTATAGTCCGTATGAGGCCTTTGCGCAATTTGTTTTGAAAAATCTCATAAAAGTCAACGTCTTGTTTATATTTGTATAACAAGCCTATAGGAATATTTGAAATTTTGGTAATGTGAGATTTCCATGACTGAGAACCAATTGTCAGAAATCATCGTTAATACCTGTTATCAGGTTCACATTGAATTGGGGCCCGGTTTGCTCGAATCAGCCTACGAAGAAATACTGGCCTATGAATTTACTCAGAAAGGATTGAAATTCAGTCGTCAGCAACCTGTACCTTTAATCTGGAAAAATGATAAATTGAATATAGGGTTTCGTGCAGATTTGATCATTGAAGGAAAAGTATTGGTCGAAATCAAATCAGTAGAAGTCTTGGCACCTGTTCATAAAAAGCAAGTGCTTACCTATTTGAAACTCACAGGATTGAAATTGGGATTATTGATTAATTTCAACGAAGCATTATTCAAGGATGGCGTCACCAGAATTGTGAATAATTTATAAAACTATTATTCACCCTTTGCGCCTCTGCGAGAGAAAAAAGTCATCTCTGCGAGATCCCCTTAGCGTCTTTGCGTCTTTGCGAGAGATCCTTTGCGTCTTTGCGTCTTTGCGTCTCTGCGCCTTTGCGAGAGATCCTTTGCGTCTTCGCGTCTGTGCGAGAGAAAAAAGTCGTCTCTGCGAGAACCCCTTTGCGCCTTTGCGTCTCTGCGAGAACACCAAAGGCATTGAAGACTCCCTTTGCGCCTTTGCGAGAGATTAAAGTCGTCTCTGCGAGACCTCACACCTTAATAAGGTCACTCCCACTACCGCAATACCGTCACCGTCCCCTTCACCACCCGGGTCGTGCCGTTGACAAACCGCATCCGCGCCACCCACGCATACGCGCCTTGCGGGACATCCTCACCCCGATAAGTACCATCCCACGCTCCTGACGGCCGGTAGTCCTCCAACGCCGTGGAAGCCCATACCAATTCACCCCACGGAGAATACACCATGATCTCGTACTCCTCGATCCCGATACCCACCGGACGGAATACCCGTACGCCCTCCTCCCCGTAACCCGGACTCATTGCATTAGGCGCGTAGAACGTCGTAATCCACTCTGGATCGATCCACTGCACGACCGAATCCACACAGGTGTGAAGCCCACCATTGTCCTGATAAGCGTACAAAACCACCCGGATATCGCGGTTTTGGGTGTAGGCATGTTCCACATGAACCTCGGTCGTGGTGGTCCCGTCTCCCAAATCCCAGAAATACCGGTTGGCATCCGCCGAACTGTTGGTAAACCGCACATCGCCAATCACATTTTCCGACTCGTCTGCCACCCACGTAAATCCCGCCACCGGACTTTGATACACGCGGATCCAGGACGGAATCTCCAACGTATCATGGCAGTAATCCCCGTAATGGGCCACTAGCCGGACATCGTATTGCCCGGTGTCGGTCAATACCAGCACCGGCGCCGCTTCCTCCGAATACGCCATCCCGTTGACCCACCATTCGTATTGCAGCGCCCCCGAGGTCAGATTGATCAGCGGCACCGTCAGCGGCTGACACCCGGTCAAGACATCCGCGTCGAAGTCCGCCACCGGTTGGTCCCTTATTTCCAGTTGCTGCAGGACCGTATCCCGGCAATGGTAAATATTGGAGGCAACGAGTTGTATCTCGTGCATGCCCGCCGAAGTGAATACATGCGCCGGATGCGCTACCGGCGTTTGTTGCCCGCCATCGAACGTCCACATCCAGGCATCCGCATCCGTAGTGAGATTGGTCAACTGGACGGTTTGCGGCAGGCCACATTCCCTGTCTTTGACCATCGAAAAATCCGCTTCAGGTGTGGGATGGACCACGATTGTCATTTCGGCTGTGTCCGGCGGGCAGCCATTGGCTGAGGAGGCCACCAACCGGGCCATCCAGACGCCCGGTTCCGTATAGACGTGAGTCGGCGCCGATTCTACCGAAGAGGTCTGATCGCCGAAAGTCCAATGGAAATAATCCGCATGCTGGCTGTAGTTGATGAATGGCACCCGAAGGTCTTCGCAACCGCTGACCACCCCTGCCTCTGCCAAAGCCCGGGGCGCATCGAATACCTCGTACATCGATACCACCGTATCCCGGCACTGGTAAATATTGCTCACCACCAGGGCAATATCCACGAAGCCGGATCCGCCAGGCCACCAGGTTACGGATTGGGTAGTGTACATCTGTCCGTCCACGGTCCATTGCCAGGTGACGGCATCGTTGTGGCTACTGGTCCACACAAAAGGCCCGGCGCCCGTACACAAAGGATCTGCCGGACTCGAGATTTGCCCGGATGGAGAAGGGTATACCTGGATGACCACCTGTTCGGGAGAGGAAGTGCATCCTATGGAATCCGTGGCTGTCAAAGTGACGACAAATGCGCCGGCCGTATCAAAGACGTGCACGGGGGAAGGCTCGAAAGAGGCCGACGACCCGTCACCGAAGGTCCACACAAATTGAAGCGCCCCTTGTGCACCAGGTTGGAACAGTACCTCCAAAGGACCGCATCCCTGCCAGGCGGAAGGCTGGATATCCACATCCGGGGCAGGAAGGATTTCAATGGTCTGGGTGACGGTCTTGGGACACAGGTGAAAAGTGGAATAACCCGTCAGCGTGACGGTATATACGCCGGGAGCAGTGAAGACATGGACGGGCGAAATGGCATCGCTCTGGGTACCATCGCCGAAATCCCATAGCTGCCCTGCCGATGCGGTCGTCAGGTTGGTGAAGGTCACTTCACTGCCTTCACAGGCGTAAGGCAGTGAGGTGAATCCCACTTCAGGCGAAGGGTGGACAAATACCCGGGCTGTGTCCGTGTCCGTACCGCATCGGGAGGCATACAGAATGATGGTGTGCCAGCCCGGTTCTTCCAGGAGGAAGGTCGGGCTGCCTGCGACACTGGCATACAACAAACTGTCCTCTTCATTGTACACTTGCCAGCTCACGGCCGAACCGGGAGTGCTGAAATCCTGGGGAGATATCGCGAGCGGCTGGCAGCCTTCGGGCGCCTCCAGGCCGATGAATGCCTCCACGTCCGGCGGATACACTGTGACCATCTGAGTGAGGGTATCCGAGCCACAAAAATTGGTGGAAATCAGCGTCACCGGATATTGGGTGACCGCCGAATCCGGCGTGGTGTACACCTGGGCCGGAGGCAGGAAGGCGTTGGTGGTTGTGCCATTGCCCAGGTCCCAGAAAAAATGTTCGGGGTTTCCGGCGCTGTTGTTGGCAAACTGGATGGTCAGCGGGGAGCACCCTTCCGCCACATCAAATCCGAAATCCACCACCGGAACAGGGTGGACCAACACATCCTCTTCCCAGACAGCAGTGCCACAGGTATTACTGACTTCCAACCGGATGCGAATGAGGGAGTCCTGAAGGAGTCCGTCCACCCACAAAATGCCGGGCTGAGATGCGAATACCGTATCGGTGCCAAAAATCCACAGCTCGGTAATCCCGTATCCCGTGCTTTGGTTGGTGACCTCGATGGGGAATGGGGCGCAGCCTTCTGCGGCGGGGACAGCGAAGGCCGCTACCGGCGGATGGGTGACAAAATAATCCTGTTGCATCGTGTCGCGGCAGCCAAACGGAGAAGTCACGATCAGCGTGATCGATACAGGCCCCTCCTGGGTGTACAGGTGTCCCGGTGACGCATCCGTACTGGTGGTTCCATCCCCGAAATCCCAGAGATAGGTATCGGCATGCACGGAGGAATCGAGCAGGGTAAAAAGAGCATCCACACAGGGATAGCCCTCCATGCCGACATGAATGGAAGGCCGCGGATGCAAGGTCACCTGCCGGGGCACACAAGCCTGACATCCGGGATATTGGGCATCGGTAAGACAATACAAATACGTGTAGGTCGAATCGGGCACCAGGATGTTGAGGTCAACCGTTCCGGCAACGGGATCCGTAAGTCCGGGTCCTGACCAAAGGCCACCCGAAGGGGAAAAGCCGTCCAGCGTCAGCGTACCCTGTTCTTCGCACAGGACGATGTCCGGCCCCGGATCGGCATCTTTGGCCGGATCGATCACGGTGATCTCGACCATCCCGCTTTGGGCACAGGAGGTGCCGGGATCCTTTTCATAGGTGTATCCGTGCTGGCCCTGTCCGGCCAGGGAGAGGTTGACCACCCCGGAGAAAGGATCAATGCCGGGACCCGACCATTGGCCTCCGGCCGGCGTGGCGGTGAGGGTCAACGTTTCCTCGGAGATGCAAGCCACCGCATCCGGTGGCAGGGAAAGGGGAGTGGCATGGATGAGGGTGATCACGGCGGTTGCCTCCACTTCACAGCCGTTGCGCGAATAGCGTACGGTGTAGAGGTAGGAGCCGGTAGAAAGCCCAGCTTGTACGGGATTGAGAATGCCCGTCAGTGGATCCACCCCGGGGCCTGACCAGGTGGTGATGCCTCCTGCAGGATCGGCCGCAAATCCCGTCGCCTCCGCGAGGTCTATCGACTGAGGCACAAAGCAGATCAAAGTGGTATCGGCTACCGAAAGAACCGGTACCGGCTCTACGGTCATGAGGGCGCTGTCGGCGGCGACACAACCATTGGCATCGGTCCGGGTGTACACGACTTCCCAGGTGCCCAGGCCGGCGCCGGCGGGAAAAAACAACCCGAAACCGGGGTGGACGATACCCGGTCCGGACCACGTGCCTCCGGGTTTGTCGGCAAAGAGGAGTGCGGCCGGATCATTCAGACAGAAGAAGGAATCCGCGACCTGGACCGGCTCTGGAATATTCACTTCAATGCTCGCGTTGGCCGTATCCTTGCAGACACCGGACTCGTGGGCATAAAAGATCTGAACAGGTTGCCCGCCCGGGACGGCGCCGGGGTCAAAAAGGCCGGTCGCCGGATCGATGATGCCGGGACCGTACCAGGTACCTCCCGGAATATTGGCCGTCAGGAGGAAGGGGTCACTATGGGTGCAGATGGGCGGCGGGGCAGGGTAAATGAACAGATTGAGAGGGGGTTGGATCTGGATCACCACCGAATCGGACACCGTGCCACAGGTGCCGGTCGCGGTCACGTAAGCCTTGTAAGTGCCTGGAAGGCCGTACCAGATGAATGTAGGGTGCGATTTGGTGGAAGAAGGAGGATTGGCACCCGGGAAATACCATTGCCATGTCTGGATCTCGCCTGTATAAACGACATCGGGGGCGTAGGACAAATGACCACAGGCGGGAGAGGGGGGATTGACAAATACTGTAGGGGTCGGGAGGATCTCGATCGAGATGGTGGCATCCGTCGGGCATACCAGCGAATCCTGGGCGTAATAGATCAGGTAATGACCCGGGTTCAGGCCGGAAGGATCGAGGATGCCTTCCGGGGTTACGGCGCCTGCCGCCTGGCCCAGGCCTTGCCATACACCTCCCGGGGGTGAGGCAGTCAATAGGACAGGGCCACCGTCACGACAAACTCGGGGAGGTGTCCCGGAGAAATCCACCGGAGGCGTATGCCATACGGTGATCGGCACTTCATAATCCAGGATTCCGCAAGGACCTATGACCAGGAGTCGGACCGTGCCGGAACTGTCAAATTTTTCCGGCGGGAATGAAAATCCTTTCAGGGTGTCGGGGCCGTCATGGTGGCCGAATATCCACAGGCAAGAATCCACCGGACCTTCCAAGTGAAAGCCGAGGGATAATGGCGTGACCATTACCGAATCACAACGGGGCACGGGTGGATAAATGCCGGCTACCGGTGGTGTCAGGATCCGGATGGTATCACGCCGGAAACTCTCGCCACAATCGTTCCATGCCCGCAACTGGATGATGAATGTACCCGTGTCGAGGAATGCGATGCGGATGCTTTTGCTGTAGGCATGCATCAGGGTGTCGGTGAATTTCCACTTGGTCGAATCGGCGGGCCAAATGGTCCATTGACCGTAAAGGCTGTATGCATTGGAGGAATTGGTGAACAGCTCCTCTACGGGCAGGGAGTCACACCAGGTCTTGAAGCCGTATTGCCGCGTGATGCCGGCTTCGGGGTTCAACACGACGGTTACACCCCCATAGACCGTGTCGGCGCCACATTCGTTGGTGACGATCAGCCGGACGGAATAATCCCCCAGGGAATCATAGGTATGGGAGGGTTCTTCCTCCCAGGAGCCGTTGCCGTCGCCGAATTCCCACTGCGCCGTTTTGGCATGGCAGCTCAGATTGACAAATTCGAAGGCCTGTCCGTGGCAGACATTGCCACTCCCGAAAAGCGCCTTGGGTTTTTTCCGGATGCCGAAGGCATAGGTGCCCGATTGGCAGGTAGTACCCGCCGGACATTCCCTCACACCCATGAAGCAAACCGAATAAAATACGACATCGCCACCCTGGCAAAGCAGGCTGTCGGGCAAATGATAAATATGGACAAAATCCGAATAATCGTATAGGGTGTCCACCTGGCCGTCTCTCCAATCCACCACAAAAAATGTAAAGCCGGTATCGCTAATGTTTTGAAAAACGATCTCCTCTCCGTCGCAAAATACAGGCCCGCCTTCCGGAACGAATTTGACGTTCATGCTACCGCAATCATCACTGGCGCACAGGTCAAATGCGCATTCCTGCGCCCGGACCGTCAGCAGGGCTGACAAAATCAGGGTGAGGGTAAGGGTCCAAACGGGCGGCTTCGGGATCATGTCGGGCGGGCTTACCGGTACCAAATGCTTTCGTACATCTTGCGTCGTCCTGGGGTTATGGTGGAGGTGGGACATTTTATATGGTCGCCATAAGGCACCTCGTCGCCATAGCCCCAAAGGCGGCAGGTAGGGCTGGAGGCCAGGTGAAAACC
Organism: uncultured Saprospiraceae bacterium; assembly: GCA_964471595.1. Taxonomy (GTDB): domain Bacteria; phylum Bacteroidota; class Bacteroidia; order Chitinophagales; family Saprospiraceae; genus JAGNXB01. The sequence continues at coordinate 138,869 of CAYYGN010000004.1, read as the reverse complement.
CACCGCGACCTCAAAAAGGGGTCCGAAGGTGTTGCGCAGTCCGGAGACATTGCCGTTGTAGGCGAAGCCCAGGTCGAGACGCCGGTTGCGGGCGATGATGCCTCCCACTTCCGCCTGGATGGAATACCAGTGGGTATGAGGTTGGGGGTACTCCACCTGTCTGCCCTGGAAATGATAATAGCCGCCGATGGCCAGATGGCGATTGAAGGACACACGGGTACCGGCTTCGTAATAATGGATGGGGCCCTGACGCTGGTAGGTGACGAGGGGGCGGATGCCCAGGAAAGAGCGATCGCCGGCAGGCAGGACAAACTCCATACTGGCGAACACGTGAAACCGGGCCGGGATCCGGGTGTCCTGCTCGAGGATGGACTCAATGTTGCCGGTGTAGCGGTCGTTGCCCATCGTAAAGGCATTGTGCCAGGCAACTCCGTAATGCAGGGTGGGGGAGCGAAATCGCTGCCGGTTGAACAGGACACGGTGCGTGAATCCCACCACAGGCGCAAAAAACCACAGGGAACGTCCGTCGTTCAAAGGGGCAAAACTGGTCGGATTGGCTACGCCATCCTGATTTTTGGTGCCGTAACGGGGGTCGAGTTGGTCGGAGAAAATTAGCCGGGTGTAATCCACGCGCTTCTGCATCCATTGCAAGGCGAGACCAAACCGCAGATTGTGGTGGGAAAGGCCGGATGCCCATGCCAGGGTCCCCGCTCCCCGCAGGCCCAAATCTGTAGTGGTCAGCAAACCTTCCCCTTCGCGGTCCATTCCGGCATGTAACCCGAAGTCAAACGGGCTGCAGGGCATACTCTCTTCGACAGTTACCATGGTCGTTTGAAATCCGGAAGCGTCGGACAGATGCCACTGGCTTTTGTACCGGGCCATGATACTGAAAGCCCCCCGGTATCCGGTCAGGGCAGGATTGAAATAGGACTCCGCCAGGTGAAACTGGGTAAAGAATGGATCCTGGCCCCAGCCATGCTTCGGGATCAAAAGAAGCGGCAGGAACAAAATCCCTCCGATTCCAATAACGGAAAATGAAACAGGCTTGCCACGCCTGCTGGCGGGGTTTCTCATAGTAGTCCCAAAGCTAATAAATAATCTCCAAGCAACCAGGCACTTGTCTGATCCCCCCTTCGCGTCTGTGCGAGAGATCCTTTGCGCCTTTGCGTCTTTGCGAGAACCCCTTTGCGTCTTCGCGTCTGTGCGAGAGATCCTTTGCGCCTTTGCGTCTCTGCGAGAACCCCTTTGCGTCTTTGCGAGAGATCCTTTGCGTTTTTGCGTCTCTGCGAGAACCCCTTTGCGTCTTTGCGAGAGATCCTTTGCGTCTTTGCGTCTTTGCGAGAGATCCTTTGCGTCTTTGCGTCTCTGCGAGAGATCCTTTGCGTCTTTGCGTCTCTGCGAGAACCCCTTCGCGTCTTTGCGTCTCTGCGAGAACCCCTTTGCGTCTTTGCGTCTCTGCGAGAACCCCTTTGCGCCTTTGCGTCTCTGCGAGAATCCCTTCGCGCCTTTGCGTCTCTGCGAGAACCCCTTTGCGTCTCTGCGAGAACCCCTTTGCGCCTTTGCGTCTCTGCGAGAACCCCTTCGCGCCTTTGCGTCTTTGCGAGAACCCCTTCGCGTCTTTGCGTCTTTGCGAGAACCCCTTCGCGTCTTTGCGAGTACCACCCTCCACTTCCCCAGACCGGCATGCCATACCCGCTCCCTTCCGTATCTTTCGAAACCCATTCTCCCCAACCAGCCCCATGCCGAAGCCACCACCTCCCGTCAACGCCCACACCCACATCTTCACCGGCGATCATGTGCCGCCCTGGCTGGCCCGCACTATCGTGCCCTGGCCTTTTTATTATCTGCTGCCACTGTCCGGCGTGGTGTGGGCCTTCCGTTTTTGGTATGGAAAGTTCGGCCCCGGCAAATGGCGCTTTTACTCCTGGTGGAAGACCCTCCGCAAAGCTTTTTATGCCTTCCGGATCTTCACCCATCGCTCTAAAGTCAATGCCCTGCTTTACTATGCTGCCGGAATTGGACTGACAGTGCATGTCCTTGTCACGCTGATGGGATGGTTGCAGCCCATCCTCGCTTCCCGGTTGGACAAGGAAGCCCCCGGTTGGGCCCGTACGGTGTCGGGTTGGTGGCAGAATGATGCCCTCGGCCCGTCCATGACCTGGCAACACATTTGGGACGGCATTCGTGTCCGGCTGCCGCATATCGGGGGTTTGACAGTCGGAACAGAACTCCTGCTCATCGCAACCCTCCTTCTTTTTTTCCCATCCGGCCGCAACCTCCTCCTGTTTTTGCTCAAGCAGGCAGTGAAACTTTTTGTTCGTCTGCCCGGAAAGCAATACAAGGAACTCTGGAGGCGATACAAAACCATCGGCCGCTTTGCGCGGTACAGGAAGCAACAGGACATTTTTGAAGCCCTGGCCGGTCAATATCCGCCCGACATGCGCTTCGTCATCCTCCCCATGGACATGACCTATATGGGCGCCGGCAAAACCAAAAGTTCCTACGCGGACCAGTTACGGGAGCTCGTCCATCTGAAGACGAAATCCAGCTTTCGCGATAGGGTGTTCCCTTTCGTTTTCGTGGATCCCCGCCGGATGGATGAGGATTCCGGTTTTTTCAATTGGTCATTGAAAAACGGCAAGGTGGCGCTGGAGGATTGTCTGATCCGTACGCTCATCGAAGAGCAAGGTTTTGCGGGATTCAAAATCTACCCCGCATTGGGTTATTATCCCTTTGATCTCCGGCTATTGCCCCTTTGGAAATACGCCGCTGAGCGAAAGCTCCCAATCATGACCCATTGCATCCGGGGCATCATCTACTACCGGGGACCCAAGAAAAAGGAGTGGGACACACATCCCGTTTTTCGTCAGACCATGGGAGGCGACCGATATGACCCGCTGCTTTTGCCGCAATGGAAAGGGAAGGATTTCCAGGTCAATTTCACGCACCCGCTCAATTATCTCTGTCTGCTGGACGAGCAGCTATTGGCGCAGGTGATCGCTGCGCACCCTTCATTGTGGGGACTCTTCGGATATGACGAGAAATCCGGGACTGTCTCTTCGGGGCTTCGCGACCTGAAAATCTGCTTCGGCCATTTCGGAGGAGAAGATGAATGGTGGCGGTTTCTCGAGGCCGACCGCGCGGTATATGCCCGACAATTGTTTACCCACCCGGATAGGGGAGTGGATTTTACACGGGATGGCCAAGGAGGATTTTCTCCGGCCAAACTCGAACAATTATGGCGCAGTACCGACTGGTACACCCTCATCAACAGCATGATGCTGCAATACCCGGGTGTCTATGCCGATATCAGCTATATTCTCCACGATGCCCCCGCCGTGCTCCCGTTACTGAAGGAGACCCTGCACCATCCCGAAAGGGCGAAGCGTGTATTGTTCGGCACCGATTTCTATGTAGTCCGCAACCACCGGAGTGACAAGGACATGCATGCAGGAATCCGCGCCGGACTGACGGATGCGGAGTACGACCTTATCGCACGCCACAATCCGGAGAGATGGCTTTTTCAATGAAGCTGCAACAAATGGCAGCGCAAGGTGTCCTTCATTTTGAAGAACCGATTGTCACTGGATCGAAATTACTTCTAACTTTCCGCCATAATTGCCACACATGAAAAAATTTCTGTTCCTCCTTTTGACGGGTTGGCTTTTGGCCCTCCCTTCCCTTACCGCCCAGACCGATATGATCTGGGAAGATTTTGGACTGGGATTCCGGCTTCCTCCCGGGATGGTCATCACCGAGAATGACGGGGAGACCTTTACGGCGGAGAACGATGACCTGGTCCTTTCCATCGTTCCGGTCAAAGACCGCTCCTTCACAGAGGACGATCTGGCTGACGCTGTCATCGCCATGGCTGACGAACTGGAGTACGACGAGATCACCGATGCTCATGAACTGGAATTGAACGACCTCTACGGCTTTTATGTAGAGGGTGACAAAGACGGTGTGCAAGCGGTCGTCATCGCGCTGATGGACACTCTGAGTGCCAATAATTATCTCGCTGTGATCGCCTACACCAAAAAAGCCCGGCAGAAAGCAATCGATCTGGCGCGTTCCTTCTACGCGTTCGACAACTAAGGGCCCACCTTTTGCATTTGGCAGAACAGAGCCGTTCCGGGAGCACGCAGCCCGGTGCGGCTCTTTTTTTATCCCTTCATCCGCATGGCCCAACCGCCGTGTCCCTATGCCAACAAGCCTGAAAACCGCGAATTCAGGCACCGGAAAAGCGTCACGGAGCCATGGATGCCTGGCAGGAAACCGTAATCGTGTTTGAGGCGCGGACCCTTTGACGGCAATGAGTCCGCATGCAAATTCCCTCAAGAAGCCAAGGCGGCCAGTAACCGTCCAAGGCTTTGCCGGGACGCATGTGTATCCTGTCACAAAATCTGGATTATTCATTATAAAAAAACATATCTGAGTATTGCACAGGTGGGCCTCGTGTCAGAGCTTTGACGGGTATTCATCTAAAATCCCCCCTATGTATACTTCTACCCAAACACCGGGGTATGGCGTAGCCTTGCCTCCAGCCTTTACATTTTTGGGTCCCTTTTTCCCTTCCACCCTGATAATGAGGAAAACAGGCTGGAACGGTTTGGGCGTTCTGCTGATGCTGTTGGTATCGGCCAACTTGATGGGCCAGGAAAGCCGGATCGCTGTCCGCATTGCGGAGCGCGCCGACCGGTTTGAAGCAATGCCGGTATCCTCCCTGCCGGAATGGCTCCCTGGATCCGATGTCCGCACCGAAGGACTGACGCTTGCCCTGGAGGAGGCATCTTTCTACCGCGTATTGCCTGAAACGCTGCGCCGCTTCCGCGAAGAAAAACACGCTGAACTGCGGATCGCCCTTCCCGTGAGGGAACGCCAGGACCAGGTGCTCCGTTTGATGCGAGCTACCGTGGTTACCCCGTCCTTTCAGGTTCTCACCGCCACCAGCAACGACAAAGCTTTCCCTTATCAGCCCGGAGAGGCTTACTGGGGTGTGGTTGAAGGAGATCCCGGCTCCCTCGTCGCCCTGTATTTGGCAGGTGACGAGCTGATGGGCATCCTCCGGATGAACGGCCGGTCCTACACGTTCGGCAAAGTGGAAGGACGCATGGACGGCCTGCATGTGCTTTACGCCGATGAGCAACTTCGCCATCAACCTTCCGTGAATTGCCACGTCGATGACGAATCCCTGACCATCGGATCGGGGGAAGATGAAGCAGACCTCCGTCAAGGTCCCGGCAATTGTGTCCGTATGTATGTCGAGGTGGACTACGATATCTACAATGGCAAAGGTGGCGTGCAGCAGGCGGCGGACTATGTATTGGGCGCCTTCAGCCAGGTGGCTATCCTGTATGCCAATGAAAGCATTGACTTCGTGATCAATGAGTTGTTGGTGTGGAATGTGGCAGATCCCTATACCGGTCCCAGTACCAGCAATTACCTGACCCAATTCCGCAATTACCAGAACGGCAATTACAACGGAGACCTGGCTCACCTTGTCGGCTACAACGGCGGTGGTGGTATCGCTTATCTGGATGTACTGTGCAATTCCTATTACGGTGTCGGGTACAGCGCCATAACGGCCAGTTACCAGCAAGTTCCCACCTACAGTTGGACGGTCATGGTCCTCACCCACGAAATCGGCCACAATCTCGGCTCGCCCCATACCCATGCCTGTGCCTGGAATGGCAACAATACTGCCATTGATGGCTGCGGCCCTCAGGCCGGTTACAGCGAAGGATGCAATGCCCCTCTTCCCGAGAACGGAGGAACGGTCATGAGCTATTGCCACCTGATCGGCGGCGTAGGCATCAACCTGAACAACGGCTTCGGACCTCAACCCGGAGACCGGATCCGCAACCGCGTTTACAATGCCTCCTGCCTCTCCGACTGTGGTCCGGCCATTCTCCACGATGCGGGTATTACCACAGTGGTACAGCCCGTCGGCCAAACCTGTGAGGACCAACTCCAGCCCCTGGTTGAATTGACCAACTTCGGTTCTGAAACCCTGACGTTCGTCAACATCCATTACCAGGTGGACAACGGCCCGATCTCCTCGGCAGGTTGGAACGGATCCCTGGCGGCAGGTGCTTCCCTCGAAGTCCCCCTTCCTGCCATCGCCTACAGTGCCGGGTGGCACACGTTCAGGGCATGGACCAGTCAACCCAACGGTCAAACGGATCAGGATCCTTCCAATGACGAAAGCTCATCGGTGTTCGAGTTTGTACCCGGAGGTTGCGACTGCTATCCGGCGACCGGTGCCTTGGATCCCAACCCGCTGACACATACGGGGACTGGCCAAAGTACAGCCACCCTGTCCCTTCCCTTGGGCGCCAAGGATGTCGCCTTCACCATTGCCGACCTCAATGCCAAACTGAGCGGTTCCAACAGTTCGCGGTTCAATGACCGGGTGACGGTCACCTTTGTGGACGGCAATGGCGCGGGTCAGTCTTACGGTACTTTCCTGGGCAGCCAGGCCTCTTCGGTCCAGATATCCATAGCCGGGTTTGTCCAGTCGGTGACCGTCGCATTGAGCAACGACCTGAACAACGGCTACAAGGGTACTTTGTCGGTCAGTTTCTCTCCCGTGTCCTATTGCAATACCATCGAGCCCTGCCTGGACGAAGACGGTGACGGGGTCTGTGATGAGGATGACCTTTGCCCCGGTTTCAACAACAACTGGATCGGTACACCATGCGATGACGGCAATTACTGCACAGACAATGACGTCTATACCACGCAATGCATATGCGAAGGTGAAGCCAAACCGGGCTGTGAACCTTGCCCGAATCCGCTGACCAGCTATTTCTCACCCAATCCACTCAACCACAAGGGTTCCGGATCCTCATCCTCCACACGGGTGTTTCCTGCCGGCAACACCAACGTACTCTTTACCGTCAGCAACCTCAATGCCCGCACCAGTGGAGGTACCAGCAAACGATTCATTGACCGGGTCCTCGTCACCTGGGTGGATGGCAACGGCATCTCGCAGACTTACGGCGTATTTAATGGCGATCAGGTGTCGTCCTTTGAGGTATGGATTCCCGGGACCGTCCAATCAGTCACGGTTTCCCTTTCCGATGGTTACGACGGCAATCCAAGTACGACCCTCAGTGTGTCCATGTCACCGGTGACCTCCTGCGGACCCGAACAGGAACCCCTGGAAGAAGCCACTCCCGAAATGACGCAGGACATCCTCGTCTATCCCAATCCCGCCACTTCTGATTTGTTTGTCCGTCTGGGTGAAGGGCACCAGTCGGCCCGCATAAGGATATACAATGCCCTTGGAGTGACCATGGGTGATTTTCAGGTAGGCCGTGAAGCTCTGTGGCAATGGGTCCTCCCTGTCACGGGTGTGTCCGGGCAATGGATCTATGTGTCCGTCCACAAAGACGACCGACCGCCTGTGATATTTCCGGTGATGGTAGCCGGTCGATAGTCCGTCATCGAAGGCTGCCTGTTGTTCGGGCCCGGTGCACGCTGCATCGGGCCCGAATTTTTTGGTCCCGGCACGAAGATGCCCGCGCTGGTCGGATTTTTTGATCTGTTTGTCGATAAAATGATTGTGTTGTGATGTTTTTATGATAGCATTGTGCTATCAAAATTTAAACGCTATGAAAGAGAGCATTTTCTCCCCTTGGTCGGGATACCTGATGCTGGTTGTCCTGTTTGGATGTATAGGCCTGGATGTTTATCTGTTTATGAAGGCCATGTATGCCTGGGCGGCGCCGTTGGCGCTGGTGTGGCTGTTGATGTTGGGAGGTTTCTTCTTCATCAATCCCAACGGTTCGGTCGTGCTCACGCTTTTCGGCGCCTACAAGGGTACGGTAAGGCAAAACGGCTTTTATTGGGTCAATCCGTTTTTCTCGCGTAAATCCATTTCCCTGCGGGCGAGGAATTTTGATTCCGAAAGGCTGAAGGTCAACGACAAAATGGGCAATCCTGTCCTGATCTCGGTCATTCTCGTTTGGCGGGTGGAAGAAACGTTCAGGGCGGCTTTTGACGTGGACAATTACGAGAGTTTTGTCAAAGTACAGACGGATGCGGCCGTGCGCAAACTGGCAGCCCGCTATCCCTATGACAATTTTGACGACGATCAGACCGAAGTGACTTTGCGCTCAGGGCTGGAAGATGTCAATCACAATCTGGAAAACGAATTGGAAGAACGGTTGGCCATTGCGGGCATCAAGGTCATTGAAGCCCGGATCGGCTATCTGGCCTATGCGCCGGAAATTGCCAACGCCATGTTGCGGCGTCAGCAGGCGGAAGCGATCGTAGCTGCCCGGCTCAAGATCGTGGAAGGTGCTGTGGGCATGGTGGAAGAGGCCCTCAAGCTCATGAATGAAAAACAGCTCATGGACCTGGATCCGGAACGCAGGGCGGCCATGGTGAGCAATTTGATGGTGGTATTGTGTGGCGACCACGATGTGACGCCGGTTGTCAATACCGGTACGCTCCATCAATAAGGGAGCCGACATGGACAAGAAGAAGTTTGTACTGCGCCTGGATCCCCGTACCCTATCGGCGTTGGAGAAGTGGGCGGCTGATGAATTCCGGAGCGTCAATGCCCAGGTGGAGTGGATCCTCACCAGAACGCTGCAGGAGCGCGGACGCATGCCGGCTGAAAAACCGGCGGGAAAGGACAGACCCGAAAGTGCGGACAAAGAACGGACCCGGGAAGGTTAGCCCGGGTCCGTTCCGCGCGGCGGGAAAATCCTTATCAGACTCAATGACCCCGCCACAGACGTGCCAGTTCCAAGAGGGATGGTGTGCATAGATTTTCTCCGGATCCCGGCTCTCCTGCCTTGACCGTCCACATCCCCAGTCGCCGGCCGAATTCAATGTCGCTGCCACTGTCGCCGACCATGACGGCCCGTTCAAGGTCAATGTCGGGATACCGGGCCATCGCCTGGTACGCCATTCCGGGCAGCGGTTTGCGGCCGATCGGATGGTCGGCCTCCAATCCGGGACAATGATGGATGCTGTCCAGCTTGACACCATACCGTTCCAATTCCACCCGCATGTGAAGGTGCACGCGATCCAGATCATCCTCGGACATCAGCCCTTTGCCAATTCCCTGTTGGTTGGTGACGACCACCATCCGGTCAAACATCTGGCGCAGCAGGCGCATCGCTTCGGGGACACCCGGGAGGAAGTGAAAGTCTTCCGGCCTGCGCACATAATCGCCCGGAAGCCGGGTATTGATGACGCCGTCCCGGTCCAGAAACAGTGTCCAGCCTTGTCCTCTGGCCGGCTGTGGTGTCTCCTGGGCCCGATGCCGGGCAAGGGGATATCCGCACATGCCTTCATGCAAGGGGGTTGTGGTGAGCAACCGGCGACCGGGCGACACCCTTCGGCCATCCAACAGCCAAATGCCGGCCGGTATCCAGGCGGCTACATTCCTTGTGGCTTCGGACCAGCGCCGGAGGGCCCCGCCGGATTGAAGCCGCCAATCCCCGGCCCGGGCCTGGTCAGTATGACGATACAATCCCGCCACGCCACTTCGGGCAAAGGATCGGTGCAATTCCACCCATGCCCGGGCCTGCCAATGCACGGGCCACGGAGCGCGGAACAGCCAGTATGCACCGCCGGGCAAAGGACGCGGGAGAGGTATCCGCCGGGCATGCGGGAAGGGTAGAAGGTGTGGGGTCAGACCGGCCCCGGAGGCGGCCGGGTGATGGATTGATGGCGTCCAAACCTGCCTGACGCCCTCCCGGTATAGCACTGACCAATCCAGGACATCGCCTGGGACGTCCTGCAGATCGACGACCGCCAAAGGAACGTTCATGCCGGCCGGAAGATCCGCTGTTCGGTGATTTCGCAAAGGATATGACCGAGGAGCATGTGGGTTTCCTGGATGCGCGGCGTATCGGCGGAAGGCACCCGGAGCAGAAAATCGCAGAAAGGCCCCATTTTGCCGCCGGATTGACCACTGAAGCCGACCGTGATCATTTTCATTCGGCGGGCTTCGGCCAGGGCTTTCAGGATATTGGGCGAATGGCCGCTTGTGGAAAGGGCCACAAGGACATCGCCTTCTCTCGCGGCCCCCCGGAGGAGCCGTGCATATACTTCGTCAAAATGGTAATCATTGGCGACGGCAGTGAGATACGAAGTATTGACATGGAGGGCTTCGGCGGGCAACGGCTCCCGGTCGAGGTAATACCTGCCGCTCAGTTCGGCGGCCAGATGCTGGGCATCGGCGGCACTGCCTCCATTCCCACAGAACCACAGGCGGTGACCGGCTTTGAAGGCCACCACCCACACATGCGCCACTTGTTGGATCAGCGCCAGCCAGTCTTCACTGTCCAGGATTTGCTGACGGATCAGCAGGCTGTCGGCTATGGCGTGGCGGATCTGGTGTTCCATACGGTGGGAAGGCCAAAAATAGGGATACCGGCCGGAATGGCCGGGCATGGAGGCCGGCAGGGAGTGTTATTTTCGTCCCGGAAAATGAAGATCGTCCCCAGGAATCCCCGCACGGAACTTCCGGCCGACCGGGCCTCACGGAAAAAGATGGTTGGTGGGATGCTGGCCACGGCCGGGTACCTGCTGCTTTTCGCCCTGGCCATTCCGGTGAAAGTGCCAGGGGATCCGCTGTCCACGGTGCTGGAAGACAGGAATGGTCGTCTGCTGGGTGCCCGCATCGCCGCTGACGGACAATGGCGCTTTCCCGGTGGGCGGCCGGTTCCAGATAAGGTGCAGCGTTCGCTGATCCGGTTTGAGGACCGCTGGCTGGCCGTGCATCCCGGGGTCAACCCCTTCAGTCTGGCGCGGGCTGTGTGGACCAATCTCAAGGCCGGTCGTGTCCGGCAGGGAGGGAGCACCATTCCCATGCAGGTGATCCGTTTGGCCCGGAAAGGACGCCCCCGCACGTTGGCGGAGAAAGCCGTGGAGGCCTGGGGGGCGGTGCGGCTGGTTTTCCGCTACCCGCGTCCGGTGGTGTTGCGCCTCTTTGCCGACCATGCGCCATTCGGCGGCAATGTCGTTGGCCTGGAGGCTGCGTGTTGGCGCTATTTCCTCAAACCACCCGACCGGTTGAGCTGGGCGGAAGCAGCCACCCTCGCTGTCCTGCCCAACAGCCCGGCACTTATCCATCCGGGACGCAATCGCAGCACCTTGCTCGAAAAGAGGGACCGCCTGCTCAACGCCCTCCATCAGGATGGAACACTGGATGACCTGGCCCTGCAAACAGCATTGGCCGAACCCCTTCCGGCTGCCCCTCATCCTCTGCCTCGTCTTGCCCCGGAGCTGCTCAATACGATGGGGAAGACATGCCAGGGGCGAATAGGCACCCTCATCGACGTGACGATGCAGGAGAGGGTCAGGGAGGTCATGGCGAGGCATCACGAGCGATTGGCCGGCAACGGGATCAGGAACATGGCGGTGGTGGTGGTGGACAATCGGGAAGGTGCCGTGCTGGCATATGCCGGCAATGCCCCGGACGCGGGTGGGATGGAAGGCGCCGAAGTGGATATCGTACGGGCCCCCCGAAGCCCCGGGAGTACCCTCAAGCCGCTGCTTTTTGCCTGGGCCTTGCAGGACGGCATCCTCTGGCCGGGGACCCTTATCCCGGACATCCCCACCCAATACGGGTCTTATCGCCCGGAAAATTTTCACCGGACCTGGTCAGGCTTGACCCCTGCCCGTCGCGCCATCGCCTCATCCCTCAATGTGCCGATGGTAAGGCTCCTGCGGGAATACGGCACAGACCGCTTTTTGAAGCGACTTCACCGGCACGGATTCCGGTCCCTCAACCGGCCGGCTGAACATTACGGCTTATCCCTCGTGCTGGGTGGCGGGGAGGTGACCCTGTGGGAATTGACCGGTGCCTACTCGGCACTGGCACGATGGCTCAACGGTTATCTGAAGGACGGGCACTACCCGGATCCGGGGGGGGATCCCATTTCGGTGGAGGCGAGGGCCGGGGATGTGTCCCCTTCGAGCACGGAGGCTCCGCTCTTGCGGGCCGCAGCGATCTGGGCCATGATGGAAGCCATGAGCCTGCCGGACAGACCGGAAGATGCCGTCAATTGGGATTATTTCGCCTCTTCGCGCAAAGTGGCCTGGAAAACGGGTACCAGTTTCGGCTTCAAGGATGCGTGGTCCGTCGCCGTCATGCCCGAATATACCATTGGTGTCTGGGTGGGAAACGCCGATGCCGAACCAAGGGCCGACCTGACAGGGATCCGGGCGGCGGCACCACTGCTTTTCGACCTTTTGGAGCTTCTGCCTGCGACTACCTGGTTTGACCCACCCTGGGAAGATCTCACCCGGACAACGGCATGCCGGATATCCGGAAGACCTCCCGGTCCACATTGCCCGGTGGATACTGTGATGATACCGTACAAATCGGTGTGGCCGGAAGCCTGTCGTTACCACCAACTTATCCATTTGCACCCTGAATCCGGATTGCGGGTGTCGGCGGATTGTCTGGCCCCCGGTCTGTCGGAACACAAGGCTTTTCTGGTTTTGCCTCCTGTCGAGGCTCATTATTATGCCCCTCTTGATCCGGAATTTGAAAATGTTCCGGCTTGGCATCCCGGCTGCCAGGGCGATCCGTACGAATCGCCCTTCCAGTTGATCTTCCCGACACCGGACACCCGATTGGTGATCGCCAAAGATCTGGACGGCCGGCGACAACCAGTGGTCTTTCAGGCCACTCACCGGGAATCCGCGGCCACCATATACTGGCATATGGATGAACACTATCTGGGGGCTACTTCCGGCCAGCACGTGCGCACCCTGGTCCCGGCCGTTGGTCTGCACCTGCTGGTGCTGACCGATGATCAGGGCCGGCAACTCCGGAGATCCTTTGTGGTGGCGGAATGAAGTGTGGGCGGCAACGGGGCCAAAAAAAATCCTACACCCGGGGGAAGCAGGTGTAGGACCCAACAAACATACTATGAGAAAACCGGTACGAAGATCGAGGCAGATCCCGCATGACACAAGTGGATTCGAGGAAACGGAGCCTCCCGGCCAGGGAACGGTCGGTTTGGGTGAGGATACGGCAATCCGGATCAGACTCGTTTGCGCCGGACCGGAAAATACAAGGCAACTTTGGTGCCAAGTGGATGCCCTTCGGCATCAGCGAGATCCTGGATCTCCAACTGATGGCCCGGGTGGCCGCTACGGTTGAGCAACTCCAGTCTTTCCGCCGTAATCCCTATGCCGAGGGATTGATGGCTTTCCCGGTGCGGTTCCTTGCTTCTCAAAGCAATCGCCGCCTTGCGTCCGATACCGTCATCCTGGATCGTACAACAGATCATATCTTCTCCGGAAGTCCCGATATGCACCTTTACGGTGCCCTTTTCCCGCTTGATAAAGCCGTGTTCGATGGCATTTTCCACGAAAGGCTGGATCATCATGGGCGGAATCATGGTGCGGTCTTCTTCAATGTCATCGTCGATCGTTACGGAAAAGGACAGGCGACCGTCAAAACGGAGCTTTTGATTGATGAACAGGTAGTCGCGGATAAAGGCCAATTCGTCCTCCAGGGTGATGAGCTCGGTATTGGAAAGGTTGAGCGATTGCCGGACGAGGCCGGCAAATTTGGCAAGATACCGGGAGGCTTTGTCGGCGTCTTCGGCGTGGATGAAGTTCTGGATCCCGTTGAGAGCGTTGAAAAGGAAGTGCGGGTTCATTTGCGCGCGCATGGCCTGCAGGCGGAGTTCCACGGCCTGTGCTTTGAGGGCTTCTGCTTCCCGCTCTACTTTTTCCGTCTCGTATCTTACCTGGACTTCCATGAGGCGGCGTGCCTGTTCCTCTTCGCGGGCCCGCTCGTTGAGTTCGTCGTAAAGCTGGAGGTATTCCCAGGCGTTGCGATAGTCGTGAGACTGCCCGAAATAGGCGGAAATGTCTTTGCAGATATGGGCGAGCAAGCCGTTGTCCCGGATATCGCGGGCATAATCGGTAGCGCGGATGAAAAGTCCCATGACCTGCTGATGGTTGCCTTGTCGCATGGCCAACCGGGCCTTCCAGTTGTAGACGGTGGCGAGGTTGCGTTTGTCGGTTTGGGCGCCCATAAAACCTTGCTCGGCTTTGTCGAGGGCGAGGGCGGCGCCTTTGTCGTCCTGTAATTGCAGGAGGGTGAATCCGAGGTTGGCCCAGGCGGCGGGTTCGGCGCCGGTGAGATCGCCGCCTGAAGCCTGGATGGACTGGCGAAAGGCGGAAGCAGCCTCCTCCCAGCGTTCGAGGGCCATACTGGACGTTCCGGCATGAAGGTAGTGCCAGTCCAGACGGGTGACAAGCCCGTAATGCCGGCACAGGTCCACCACGCGATGATAATACTGCCGGGCGGTTTCACGGTCGCCGGAGGCGGTGTGCACCTCTCCCAATCCGCTGTAGAGCAAAGACATATGATCAATATCCTCCCAGGACAGAGGGGTGCCGAGGACAGTGAGGAGCCGTTCGGCCTGGCTGAAGGCTGTCAGCGCCTGAGGTCCTTGCCGGAGGTGGAGGTGCAGCCAGCCCTGGCGGATATGGAGGCGGTACTGCAGGGCGGGCCGGGGATAAGATTTGAGCTGTCGGGAGGCTTTGTCCAGGAGGGCTTCCGCTTCGGTATACCTGCCGCGGTTCATTTCGACACCGGCCCATTCCAGCAGGATGTCGGCCGCTTGGCCGGGAGGACCGTCGAATTCGGCGGCGGAAAGGGATTCGGAGAGGGCGTAATGGGCCTGAGCGTAGTCCCCTTTACGGCTGGCGATCACGGCCTTGGCCTTCCATACGGCAAAAGGAGAAAGCCCTCCGTTGCCCCCGGATTCCGCCAGGAACCGGTCGGCTTCCAGAGGGCGGGTGTAAAGCAGACAAGACAACAATTCATCGGCCCAGCGATGCCGTTCGGCACCTGCCGGAGCCTCCACCCAACGGTTTTGCAATTCGGTTTCTTTCCTGACCTCCGGCAGGGCTTCGGGACTCATGAGGTAAAGATACGATACGTCCCCGCCATGGACAAAGCCTGGCGCGGTCCCCGGGAAAATTGGTGTACTTACTGGGGCATTCGCCCCTCACACCGATGGAACCACTTGGGGTTGAACCTCGGCTCCCGGCTGCCTCCGCGGATGCGGTGCATCTCTTCTTTGGAAAGGACCTGCAATTCGGATTTGAGCCTTTCAAGACTCTGGTCCTTCTTCTTTTTCATGACGAAAAGGTTGATCACGGAATGGATGAACTTCGTCATTTCAGTGGGTTGGTCAGCAAATATAAGACAGTTTTGAAGAATATAGTTCCCTGACAACGAAAAGATAAAAACCATTCGCTTAGAGTTCCTCCTGCATCTTGCCGATCTTTTCGAGGAATTCGGCCCTCCGCCTGCGGCTAACATCGATTTCCTTGCCGTCTTCCATGACCACAAAACCCCCGTCGCCCTTGACAAATTTGCGGATGAAGTTCATGTTGATCATGTGCCGCTTGTGGACCCGGAAGAAGTGGAGGTGGGAGAGCAATTCCTCGTAGATCTTGATGTTTTTGGAGGCCATCAGACGGTCGCCATTGTGCATGAAGATCTGGGTGTAGTTGTCATCGGCTTCAAACCGCACGATGTCCTTGAGATTGAGGAAGTAAATCCCGTCGGCCGCCGAGACGGTCAGTTTCTCCACCTTTTGAGGGTGGGCCATGGCGCCTTGCAACACCTCCAGACGCTGAGCGATGCGGTTGAGGCGGCCGGGCCGGATCTGGGATACCGCTTCCCGCAGCGCATCCGGGTCGATGGGTTTGAGGACGTAGTCAATGGCGCTGTATTTGAAGGCCTTGACGGCAAACTGCTCGTAAGCGGTCACGAAAATGATTTCAAAGGGCCTTTCCTCCAACTCGTTGAGCAACTGGAAGACCAGACCGTCCTGTAGATTGATATCCAGAAAAGCGACATCCGGTTGTAATTCCGGATCGCGCAAAACCCGCACCCCTTCCTCCACCGAGGCGGCTTCGGCGATGACGTCCACTTCCGGACAGTATTTGGATAGCAGGGTTTTCAGGTTCTCCCGGCCGTACAATTCGTCGTCGACGATCACAGCGCGTATCACGGTATTGGGGCTTTGCGCCAAAGGTATGAATTTGGGGATAGGGCACAATCCGGACAGTCAGCTTACCTTAGCCATCGGCCATGACGACCAGAAAACCTTCGCTGTCCGGAATGAAGAACCGGCTTCACGAAATCATCTTCGAAGCGGATACGCCCGAAGGCAAATTGTTTGATCTCCTGTTGCTGGCTGCCATAGTGGTCAGCTTCTTTGCGGTCATCCTGGAAAGCGTGCAGCCTTTGCATGACCGGTTTGCCACCCTCTTCCTGTGGATTGAATGGACAGTGACGGTCCTGTTCACCCTCGAATACATCCTCAGGCTCTGGATTGTGGAGAAGCCGTTCAAATACACCACCAGTTTTTTCGGAGTCATCGATTTGCTTTCCCTCCTGCCCGCCTATCTGAGCCTGCTGTTTCCGGTCACCCATTACCTCCAAATCATCAGGATCCTTCGGTTGCTCCGGATTTTCAGGGTCATGAAAATGGCCAAATACGTCAAAGACAGTTACCTGATCCTCATCGCATTGCGCAACAGCCGACGCAAGATCACGGTCTTTCTCATGACCATCAGTTTGCTGGTCATTCTGCTTGGCACCCTCATGTATGTCGTGGAAGGCCAGGTCAACGAAGGGTTCGACAGCATTCCCCGGGCCATATACTGGGCCATTATTACCCTGACAACGGTAGGCTATGGCGACATCACGCCGGTCACTTCGCTCGGACAGATGATTGCCTCTGTGGTGATGATCCTCGGTTATTCCATCATCGCGGTGCCTACCGGTATCGTCACTTCGGAGTTCGGGCGCTCTCACCACATGGATACCACTACGCAGACCTGTCCGTTTTGCATGGAAGAGGGGCATGTGCCCGATGCTGCCTTTTGTCACAAGTGCGGCAATCTCCTCAATCCCCAGGAGCATTTTCCGGTTTAGCGTACCCGGGTGGTGGCCAGCAGCCGTCTGACGCTGTACCGCCCGCTCCCGTTGACCAGGATGATCAGAAGTCCGCCCGTGATGGCCAGGTTCTTCATGAACAATATGGAATCCAGACGCAATTCTCCATGGGGCTTGTTCCAGAAATCATGCACGAGCAACGTGACCGGTACCCAATACAGCAAAAGGAGCAAAGCGCCGAATGTGGTCCGGTATCCGATGAGGATCAGGGTGCCACCCAGAAGGAGTGTGAATATGGCCGCTCCCAGCAACAGGTCCTGTTGCCAGATCAGGCCGTGTTCCGTCATTTGCACCTTGGTCTCCTTGAAATAACGGACAGAGTCGTAGGCGTCAAAAAGAAAAATGACCGAAATGAACACGCGACCCATCAGGTCCAGGATGTTCTTCATGCCCCAAAGTTCGTTCTTTTGGCGGTAAGACGACGTATCCCATGATTTCCGGGGAAGCGCCGGTTTCTTTCCAACCGGAATTTCCGTATCTTTGACGGCTCAATTTTACCCTTTCCACACCATCATGCGCATGAGAATCATCCTTTGGACACTGGCCTGCATGGCCTGGTCCTCCACTTCCATGGCCCAGACCAACTGGAACATGAATTTGCTGTCCAATGTACCCTATACGGAGGGCTGCAACGACATTTGGGGCTATGTCGATGACGAAGGGACAGAATACGCGATTCTGGGTACCCGTCAGGCAACAGCCATACTCAGCCTGGCCGACCCCACCCAGCCCGAGGAGGTCGCCTATATCCCCGGTTCCTTTTCCACATGGCGGGACATGAAAACATGGGGCCATTTTGCCTATGTCACCGCCGATGCCGGCAATGACGGGCTTCTGATCATCGACATGTCCGGCCTGCCCGATACCGTGACCTGGCGGTACTGGAAACCCGAACTCACCGTGAATGGTACAACGGCTGTCATGCAGCGCTGCCATAATATTTACATTGACGAAAACGGTTATGCCTACCTGTCCGGATGCTCCCCGCTCAACAGCGGAGGCGTCATCATTTTCGATGTGCACTCCACCCCCGGTTTCCCCAACCTGGTCGGGCATGTGGAGCCCGTCTATTCCCATGACAATTATACACGGGGGGATACGGTTTACAGCGCCAACCTGTCGGCCGGGTTTTATATCACCGACGTGACAGACAAGGAAGATCCCATTACACTGGCTACCCGGCAGACCTCCTTCAATTTTACCCATAATGTGTGGTTGTCGGATGACGGCAATTACCTCTTTACCACCGACGAACGGCCCAACGCCTTTATCGATGCCTACGATATCAGCGACCACGCCAACATTTTCATGACCGACCGTTTCCAGCCGTCGGATACCCGTTTGACCGGTGTCATTCCGCACAACACCCATTATTACAAGGGCTACAATGTCGTTTCCTGGTACACCGACGGGGTCATCGTGGTGGATTCCCACAAGCCGGACAATCTCGTCCAGGTGGCCAACTACGACACCTATCTGGGCACCCAGATGGGATTCCAGGGGTGTTGGGGCGCCTACCCGTTTCTGCCCAGCGGCCGACTGCTCGCTTCGGATATCAACACGTGCCTGTGGGTCTTCGATGTCAACTATTCCCGCGCTTCCTATCTCGAAGGCACGGTCATTGATGCCGTGACCAAAGCGCCACTTCAGGGCGCCACAATCGTCATCGCGGGCGGTCAACCCAATGAAGAAACCAGCGGACCCGACGGCAGCTTCAAAACCGGAAGCAACCAATCCGGTTTATTGATGGTACATGCCGAACGAACCGGCTACCAACCCGCCAACCTGGAGGTGGATCTGACCAGTGGGGAGGTGACGGAGATCGTGATCGAATTGTTGCCCTTCCAGACCACCACCGTATCGGGACTGGTAGAGGAAGCAGAGACGGGAACGCCGGTGGCGAATGCCCATGTCCTGTACCAGTCGGTAGGAGACGATGCCGTTTACTTTGACACGATTGCCAATGCGGAGGGCGAATATGTGTTTGATTCCATCTTCCTGGGCGCCTACAACCTGACCGGAGGGGCCTGGGGTTATGCCTATCAGACCCAGCCCGTCAATCTGCTCGGTCCGGCCACACAAACTGTTGAGCTGGAAAAAGCCTATTGGGACGAATTCCTGTTCGACTACGATTGGACGGTGTCGGGCAATGCTTCCCGCGGTCATTGGCAATGGGGGATCCCCGAAGAGACTCAGTTGGGCGGATTGCCGGTCAATCCGGCCCCGGCACTGGACAATGGCTGGGGCAGAAGTTGCTATGCCACGGGTCTGTTGGCGGGCAGCTCGGCGGGTGACCACGATCTCGACGACGGCAAATCCTCCCTGCTTTCACCCGAAATGTATCTCATGGATTATCAGGATCCCATGATCCGTTTTCATTACTGGTTTGTCAATACCGGCGGCAACGGTGTACCCAATGACACCTTGAAGGTTTGGCTCATTGGCAACGGTACCGAAGTGCAGGTCCGTGCATATACAAGTTCTACCCATGCCTGGGTGGAGGACTCCATGCTGGTTTCCGACTATCTGCAGGAATGGGATACCCTCCGTGTGCGTTTCGATGCCGAGGATCAGATCGGCTCCGGTCACATTTTGGAATGCGGTTTGGACGGATTCCGGGTGACGGAGGAAGGCGTCGTCAGCACGGAACCCCCTTCGGGTGTCGCGGGAGGCTTCCGGATCTATCCCAACCCGTCCAGAGACGGATTTCAGTTGGCTGTACCGGAAGGCCTGGGCGGTGAACGCATCCCCTTCCAGCTTCGTGACGCTGCCGGACGGCTCGTACGGGAAGGACAATGGACATCCGGCCAATGGCTGGGACAGGACATTGGCCCCGGCATGTATTTCCTCCATCTCGACGTTCATCCCAAGGCAGTCACCCTGCCGCTGGTCAAAACAGGACAGGATTGATTCCTGACGCAAAGACCGATTGACGTACAGAAAGCCCGGCCCGGAATCATCCGGCCGGGCTTTTTGATGGGGGGTGGTAGCGAAGGCCCGGAGACGGGCAATGACGGCGCCTGCCTTGACGCCGGGATTGAAGGCAGAATGATTTGGCGGAGGCCCAGACGGATACCTGATCTCTGATCAGGGCTGGACCGAGTGATTGATATCTCCCATTTTGACCCCGACAAACTGGACATTGTCCAGGTCGTCGAGCAGGTTGTTGATTTCCCAGGCGCCGGTGACGGGTAGTCCGGATCGGAACATGGCCCAGGATGGCACGTTCGGGAAGGAAGATATATCGCCGATAAGGATCCGGCGGATCAGGATCAGGTCGCCGATGGATAGCGTGCCGCTGGCGTTGACATCGGCGGCGATGCTGGAATAAAGGGTCGGAAGACCGCTGCTCCCGACGAGGTACTTGTTGAACAGGACCAGGTCGGACACACTGATGCCTTGCGCGTGAGGTCCTTCGCGGTTGGCGGTCAGGACATAAGAAAATCCGGCTTCCACCTCGGGAAACTCGAAATGGCCCGAGGCATCGGAGATGACGGTTTGTACGGAATTGCCGCTCAGGTGGATCTGCGCGCCGGGAACGGGCGTACCGGTCGGGGTCAGCACCTTCCCGGATACACGGACACTGGTCAGACCTTCCGTCAGCTTTTCATTGAGCGATGTGATCCCGGTTTGATCGGGGTCCAGCCAGTCGCGCAGACGGGTTTCCTTGGTACCTCCTCCGTTCCATGACCTCTGGAAGCGGCCAAACCAAAGGGCATTGGACTGGCAGTTGGCCGACCCGCCATTCAATTGGCCGATGATGTGACCGTTCATGTCGAAGAGCGGGCCTCCGGAGCTGCCGGGTTCGGAAGT
Source organism: uncultured Saprospiraceae bacterium (assembly GCA_964471595.1). GTDB lineage: Bacteria > Bacteroidota > Bacteroidia > Chitinophagales > Saprospiraceae > JAGNXB01. The sequence goes on along the minus strand of CAYYGN010000004.1, from coordinate 118,087 downwards.
TCCCAAGTCGAAGTACATGCGGTAATGGTGATTGCCTGGCGTGGTGATGCCGTTGCTCCATTGTACCTGGGTGAGCCAGATGGTGGCGGCCTGCGAATCCACGGATACCTTGAGGATGTCGGCACTGGGATGATGCAGGAAGTAGGTGGGGAAGGGCTTGTATTGGTCTGTACGATTCCACCCGGCATAGGTGAGGTCTGTGACCTGGGGCAAACCGGCTGTGATCTCCAGGAGCAGAAAATCGCTGTCCGACCACTTGGCCCGAAGCTGGGATCCGGTCACTTTGAAGGCGTTCGGTTCCGTCACCGGGTTGGGACAACCCTGGGTCTCGTACCGGAAAAAATACGCCCAGAATTGGTAGTTGGGGTTATAGCCGTATTGGCAATGAAAGGCGCTGAGGATGTATGGCGTTCCATCCTGGCGCTGGTTGTTGACGAGGGCGCCGGAACACCAGGAAGCGCCTTCCTGAAAGATCAGCAACATGCGAACCACGCTTTGCCGTGAGCGCTGTACGGCCGGTGTCTGCAGGCAGTTGACATTGACCTGGCAGGGCAATGAGCAGCCGAATCCCAGGCATTGGGATTGAAGCGCTTGCTCCGGCGAGGGCTCCGGGGTGGGGAGGGCGTGGAAATCCGGGGTAAACCCGTGATAGACATCGTCAATGTTCAGTGCAGCGGGAGCCTCGGGATGGAAATACTCGAGTTCGACGCGATCGCCGGCGACAGGGCCGATGGTCAATGGTGCACCGGAACGGTCCCGGCGGGGAAAATAGGATTCCACCTGACGGCCTTCGCGGTCCCGGACGAGCAGGTAAGCCCCGGGGTCCAGGGAAATGTCGGAAACCAGCAGGATCAACGAATGTGCGCCGGGTGAGGTAACGGCTATCCGCCAAACGTAACCGCCATTGGGCAAAGCGGTCCAAGCCCCATGTTCGACGGCGGAAACGGACTGTCCGGTGGGAAGGGCAAACCGGGGAACCCGGCCGGAGCGGATATCCTCCGCGCGGGCAGTCTCAGTATCGGGTGGGGTGCAGGTCACGACCGGTACGGGACCCGGTGTCAGGAGTTGCTGGGCCTGCAAAGGCACGAGACAGACTATTAAACCCAGTACAAAGGCATACCGCGTCATCAGGGATTATAATTGAACCCCTAAAGTTAGCATTTTTTTCGTGGAAAGCATCAACCGCCTGCCGGCCGGACGAATGAACGTGAACTTAGCCGTGGCGCATTGGCCCATGTCCTTTGAATATACGCTCCGGGGCGCATAAAAAAAGCCGCTCCGGAGGGAGCGGCCTGGTAGCCCGTACGGGAATCGAACCCGTGTTACAAGAATGAAAATCTTGCGTCCTAACCCCTAGACGAACGGGCCTTGGAAAGGCTTTCTTCAAAAGCAGGGCAAATATACGACCTTTATACAATTGCCCAAAACGCTTGGAAAAATTTTCCGGCTACGGTGGCCGGTCGGCCGGTCCGGGTGGCCGCAAGGCATTACCTTCGCCCTTACGACACGGGAGGAATGAAGCGAATTGCCATCAACGGATTCGGGCGTATCGGCAGACTGGTGTACCGGATACTGTCCCGAAGCGATGCGGCGGAGGTTGTAGCCGTCAACGATCTGGCCGATCCGGCCGTTATGGCCCATCTGCTGCAGTATGACACCGCCCATGGACCCTTTGACCTACCGCTTCAGCTGGAAGGCGACGTGTTGCACGCCGGAAACCGAAGGACGCGTATCACGGCGCTTCGTGAACCGGAAAAACTGCCCTGGGGGGAGATGGGGATTGACCTGGTGCTGGAGTGCACGGGCGTGTTTACCAATGCCGAATCCATGGATAGGCATCTCCGGGCCGGAGCCCGAAAGGTTTTGCTCAGTGCACCGCCCAAGGGTGGGGATGTCCCCATGTTCGTCCTTGGCGTCAATGAACATCGGCTGACACCGGATACCGTCCTTCTTTCCAATGCATCTTGTACAACCAATTGTCTGGCGCCGGTGGTCAAGGTGTTGGACGAACATTTCGGCATCCACTACGGCAATGTGACCACCACACATGCCTACACGGCCGACCAGCGACTCCAGGATGCTCCACATGCCGACCTCAGACGGGCCCGGGCTGCCGCGATGAACATCGTGCCCACCAGCACCGGTGCGGCACGCGCCCTGTCATCCGTATATCCTCCCGCCGCCGGCAAACTGAATGCTGTAGCATTCAGGGTGCCGGTTATCACGGGATCCCTGATTGACCTCCATGTGCGCCTGGAACGGGCCGGAAACAGGGTGCAGATCAATGAAGCCTTCCGGGAGGCGGCTGAGGGTCCGATGAAAGGCATCATTCAGTACACCGAAGCTCCGTTGGTCAGCAGCGATATCGTGGGTAATCCCCATTCCGCCATTGTGGATGGATTGCTGACCCATCTCCAGGATGACCTGGCGCGTGTAGTGGCCTGGTACGACAACGAAACGGGATACGCCACGCGTTTGGCGGACATGGCGATCAGGTGCCTGGGCGCCTGACGGGTACTGCCGGACACCTTAACTTTACCACAAACCTGCCCCTGAATGAAGGACCTGAAGGTCAACGGTGAAAAAGTCCTGGTCCGTGTGGACTTCAATGTGCCCATGGATGGGGCCCACAAGATTACGGATGATACCCGCATCCGGGCGGCCTTGCCCACTATCCGGCATTTGTTGGCCGGAGGCGCGGCGGTCATCCTCCTTTCTCATTTGGGGCGTCCCCTCAAAAAACTGCTTCCGGACGGCCGTCCCGACACCCGGGCTTTCACCCTTCGGCATGTGGTGGACCATTTGTCCGGTCTGCTCGGTCGTCCGGTAGGATTTGCCTCCGACTGTGTCGGACCCGAGGCGGAAGCTTTGGCAGCTTCGCTGAGACCCGGCGATGTTTTGTTGCTGGAAAACACGCGCTTCCATGCCGGAGAAGAGAAAGGTGATCCGGAATTGGCTCGCCGGATGGCAGCCCTCGGGTCGGTTTATGTCAATGACGCCTTTGGGACGGCCCATCGGGCCCATGCCTCGACCGCCGTGATCGCTTCTTTTTTCCCGCCGGAAAAGAGGGCTTTCGGATTTCTCATGCAGGCCGAACTCGACAACGCCGCCCGTACGATGGATCACCCGGAACGGCCATTGGCCGCCATAGTGGGTGGTGCCAAAGTATCGGACAAGATCCTGTTGCTGGAGAACCTTTTGGAAAAGGTGGACACACTGCTGATCGGCGGGGGGATGGCCTATACGTTTTTGCGGGCGCAGGGTGGCCAAATCGGACGTTCGCTGGTGGAAACCGACCGGCTCGGTCTGGCCTCCTCCATCCTGGACAAAGCGATGGCTCGGGGAGTGCGGATGCTGCTTCCGGAAGATTCGGTGGTGGCCGACCGGTTTGCCCCGGATGCTGCTACACGGATAGCGCCAAGCCGGTCCATCCCGGAGGATTGGATGGGTCTGGACATCGGTCCTGCGGCGTGTGAAAGCTTTAGGAAGGCCATCCTGGAGGCGCGTACGATTCTATGGAACGGTCCGATGGGCGTCTTTGAAATGCCGGCCTTCGCCTCCGGCACCCGTCAGGTGGCCCTGGCGGTCGCACAAGCCACCGATCAGGGCGCGTTCAGTCTCGTCGGCGGCGGGGATTCCGTTACAGCCGTCAACCAGATGGGCCTGGCCGACCGGGTGAGTTTTGTGTCCACCGGAGGTGGTGCGATGCTGGAATTGCTGGAAGGCAAAGCGTTACCTGGCGTGACCGCCATCCTGGCGTCCCGTTCCTGAATGCCATCGCTCGTACCAGGCCATTGTCAAATCGATCGTCTTGTCGATATGCATTTCGGTTTGCATGAAGCGCCGGGCCACCTGGCCCATGCGTTGACAAAGGGAACGATCGTCAGCGAGTTGTTGAATCGCTCCCGCAAAAGCGGCGGGATCTCCGGGAGGCACCAGCAATCCGCTGACACCGGCTTTGACCAGATGGCGGTTGCCCGGGATATCGGTAATGACCGGAGCCAGTCCGAGTGACATTCCTTCCAGGACCGACTTGGTGATCGCTTCCCCTTTGACAGAACTCAAGGCAATGACTTGGGATGCTTTCAGCAAAGGCAACGGATCCGGGCAATAACCGGCAAAATGAACTTGCGGATAAGCCGGTGTTCCCTTCAGGATCAACCGGTTGGCAGGGTGATCCATATCCCTTCCGATGAGCAACAGGTGGATATCCGGCCTCCCTTCCAGACGCACCCATGCCCGTAGCAACGTCGGGATGTCCTTGAAGGTGCGGTTGTTGGCCATGCACACCACGGTAAAAGCCTCCGGAGGAATGCCGTATGCCTTCAGATCGGCAGGTTGTACATCCGCGTACCAGGCGGGATCATGCCCTTTGGGTATGCATACGGCCATCGGTTGGCGATACCAGTTTTCGCGGTCCACCAGGGCCTTTATTTCCTCGGTGATGCAAATGACGCTGTCCGCTCGGGGATGCAGGTATTTGAGATAGGCGACCGGATCAGTGGCGTGAATATTCCCGGCATACCCGCGGTACAAGAGCACCTTGACGGGCAGGCCGATTGCGGCCGGCAATCCGTTGAGCATGGCCCGGCTGTTGTACAGGTGCATGAAATCATAATTTCCTTCCTTCAGGACGCGGCGGATGCGGGCGATGGCGCCGAATGACCATTTGGAGCGAGGATGCCACGGGATGACACGGATACCGGCCTCCCTGAACCGCCTGATATTGCTCTCTGCATCCGGGTAGGTCATGATGTCCACCTGTACGCCCCGGCGGGCCAGACCGATGAACATCTCGGCCTCGGGTCGGGTGCTGTTGATGCTCCGGTAATTGCTGATCACGAGGACCTTGAAGGCCATTGGGGGTAGGTTGGGCGGCAAAAATAGCCATTCCTCACCGGCCGGGGCGGGTAAAGGTGTCGTCTATTGCGTTCCTTTGAGGCGTTAATGCCGTCGTCATGCCTCTTAAATTCCCTGCCGTTCTGGTTTTCTTGGCCTGTTGGATTTCCTGCAAACCTGTGTCGGAAGAGGTGGCACGCGGGGCAGGCAGGCCGGAATGGGCACTTGTGATTCATGGAGGGGCCGGGACGATCGAAAGAGACCGGATGACGCCCGAACGTGACAGTCTGTACAGGCAGGCCCTTCACGAGGCGCTCGATGCCGGAGAGGCCGTGCTCCATGCTGGTGGTCCATCAGAGGATGCCGTTATGGCGGTTGTCGTTTACATGGAAAATTCCCCGCTGTTCAATGCCGGCCGCGGTGCTGTCTTTACAGCCGATGGCCGCAATGAGTTGGATGCCGCCATCATGCGCGGTGATGATCTGGCCGCCGGGGCGGTCACCGGGATGACCCGAATCAAAAACCCGGTCCTGGCGGCATATGCCGTCATGACCGCTTCGGAACATGTTTTCCTGTCGGGGGCAGGCGCCGATGCCTTTGCCGAAAGCCAGGGTTTGGATACCGTAGGTCCGGCTTATTTTTTTACGCCGGAGCGCTGGGAGGCGCTGGAAAAAGCCCGGCGCAAGGAGGCAGGTACCTCTTCTCTTCCGGGCCTCGGCGGAGAAACCAAGTACGGGACGGTTGGCGCTGTGGCCCTGGACCGGGCGGGTAATTTGGCTGCTGCCACATCGACCGGAGGAATGACTCTCAAGCGATGGAACCGGATCGGTGACGCACCGGTCATCGGCGCCGGCACCTATGCCGACAACCGCGCTTGTGCGGTATCCTGTACCGGACATGGCGAATATTTCATCCGGTATGCGGTGGCCCACGATCTCGCTGCCCGTGTGCGGCATGGACGGGCCTCCCTGCGTGCAGCTGCCGATTCGTTGATTATGGGGGAATTGTTGCGTGCCGGTGGATTGGGCGGTCTCATTGCCCTCGATACAGCGGGCCAGATGGCGATGCCCTTCAATACCCCCGGGATGTACCGGGGATATGCCCGTCCGGGAACCCGCGAGGTAGCCATTTACGGTGACGAATAGCCCGGCCGCCTGGGTTCAGTATCGCTCGTCCCTTTTGCGCGTCATCCGGTGCCAAAGACCCCGGACCAAAATCCAGCCGTGCGCCAGCAGGTTGTTAATCCGCCCGTAATGATGCTGCATGACCCGGTAGCGATCCGACAGAGACTGTCGATGACGCTGTCGGGAAAGGCCTCCCATCTCGAAACGGGCGAGGACCAATCCCGTATGGCGGACGGAGCGGGCATTTTTGAGACATCGAATGACCCAATCAATATCGGCGCACAGATTTCCGGATAGGTACTCCGGCGCCAATGTGCGTTTCACGATAAATCCCTGGTGGGATACGACCATGCCCCAACGCAGGCTCTTCCACGTAAGACGGGCCGGCAATTTTTGGGTAGTGAGAGCGCTTCGGGTGCCTGCCACCCGGCCACTGGCATCCACGAGATGGACTTCACCATACAGGACATCCGGTACTTCCTCCCGGGCAAGGACGGCCAGGCCTTCGAGCGTGTCCGGAGATTCCGGCGTGTCGCCGGCATTGACAAACCAGAGGTATCGCCCGGTGGCCATACGCATGCCTTTGTTCATGGCATCATAAAGACCTTTGTCGGGCTCCGACATCCAGCGCAGCCGGGGTATTTGCAGTTGCCGGAGCCACGCCGCGGTGCCGTCGCCGGAGGCTCCGTCCACCACTATGTGCTCGTAATCGGTCCAGGATTGACCGCGCATGGCCTCCACTGTCTTCTCAAGGGCTTCCCGGGCATTGAAGCACACCGTAATGACCGAGAAAAGCGGAGTGGTTTCGGCAGTGGACGGCATGCGGTAAAGGTAGGAAATCGGGGTCCGATCGGAGGAAGCATGTATCTTCGGCATCCGCCATTGCCTCATGAAACGAATTCTTGCCCTTGCCGCACTTATCGGATACGTAAACGGCCTGATGGCCCAATACCAGGGGTGTCAGGCCGCCTTCTCCCTCGGGCAGGATACGGTGCTTTGCTTTCCGGACACCCAGATGACCATACGGGCCAACAGTGTCTGGGAGGTGTTGTCCCTCCAATGGCTGCCGGGTCCGGGAGCCGTCATCCTGGATTCGGCCTCGGTATCCGTCACTACCACAAGTACGGGCTGGGTAAGGGCAATGGCGGCATTGCGAAGTCCCAACCTCATCCTGAACGGCGACTTCAGCCAGGGGAACACCGGATTTTCTTCCGACCTGATTCACAGCCCTTTCACCCTCATTCCACCCTCCACATATGCCATTACGACCGACCCCGCTTCCATCCATCCCGATTTTTTGCCTTGTCAGGACCATACCACGGGTACGGGGAGGATGCTGGCGTCCAACGGCAACATATTTTCCAACCGGGATGTCTGGTGCCAATCCGTGGCCGTGGAACCATCGGGGGTGTATGAATTGTCTTTTTGGGCATTGGCCCTGACGGAAAACGAACTGCCGGAATTGGTCTTCCGGATAGACGGCCAAAACCTGACCGCTCCATTGGTGCCCGGGCCCGACCTGTGTGTATGGAAGGAAGCCACGCTGTCCTGGACGGCGGGCATGCAAACCTCTGCCCAGGTCTGTATCCGCAACCTGAACGGCTCCAACAGCGGCAACGATTTTGCCCTGGACGACATCGTGATGATCCAGTACTGCACCGCGGATGATACGGTATTTGTCAGGCATCAGCCATTGAGGGAGACCGTGGTGGACACCCTTCTTTGCAAGGGTCAGGTCCTCGAAGCGGCCGGCCAGATTTTTAACGTCCCGACATCGGGCATCTGGGCTTTCCCCGATGAGGCCGGTTGTGATTCCCTGGTCAGGATCGAGCTGGAGGTCATTGACCCAGGCCTGGGCATCAAGACACCGGATACGCTGACCTGCCAGGACACCATCGTCCGACTGGAAGCGTTTGCGGGCTGGACCGGAGCCGGGCAGTCTTTCCGTTGGTTTGGCCCGGATGGTCAACCTCTCCCCGGAGGAGACTTACCTGCCGTTGAGGTAAGCAAAGGGGGCATGTACTCGGTCGCATGGACGCTTTCCAATCCGAAAGGGTCATGTGTGCAAATGATTGATGTACAGGTAATTGTAAATAATGATGCGCCTCAGGTGGACGCCGGCCTGGATCTGGCACTGACCTGTCTGGCAGATACAGTCTGGATGCAGGCGGGGGTGCCTGATCCCGGTTTGCTTTATCAATGGTCCGTACCTCCGGGTGCTACTCCGATCCCTGACGGAACGTCCGTTCCGGCAGTTACTTTCCCGGGTATGTACATTCTGGAGGTCAAGGATCCGGCCAACGGCTGTACCGCACGGGATTCCGTGATCGTTCATGACGAAAGGAGGCAAATCGGGCCTGTGGAGGTGGTCATTACCCAACCGGTTTGTCTAACGGACAACGGGGTCGTTGAACTGCTTGGTGTGGGCAATGCCGAAATGCCGCTGGAAATGGTATTGACGGACTCTTCAGGGGGAGAATGGACCGGGGCCGGGCCTTTTACCGGGTTGACCGGCGGCCATTACACCCTTCATGTCACCGATGCTGATGGGTGTCAAACTGCCTTGCCGATTGTAATGCCACCCGGCCTCCAACCGCTGGTCACCCTTCCGGAAGGATTGTCTGCCGAGGCGGGGGCCTCCATCCTGGTGCAACCACAATTCAATTTTTTACCCGAAGAGGTGAAGGCTTTTTCCTGGACTTCGGAAGGCTTGCAGGTGGATTGTCTGACATGTCCGGAGGTCGAAGTGTCGGGGTGGGGAGAAGCACTCCTGCGCCTTTGTGTCGAACTGCCCTCGGATTGCACGGTTTGTGATTCTGTGACGGTGTCCTTCACGACGGGAAATGTGCTCTATGTCCCCGGGGCTTTCTCCCCCAACGGGGATGGGGTCAACGATGTTTTCAGGCCCTTTCCGGCATCCGGGGTGGTAACCGCATTCCGCCGTCTGGCCATTTACGACCGCTGGGGCGGACTGCTGTATGAATGGGTGGGGGAAAGTCCGGATCCTCCTTCGTGGGACGGTACGAAAGCGGGCGACGGGTTGGACCCGGGGTTGTATGTTTATCACCTGGAAGCCCTGGTGGGGGGTGGAGTCGAAATGTCCTGGTCCGGTGAGATTTTTTTGCTGAAATAGGTGATTTCAGGCATCGATTCCCATGAAATGATACTCTTTACTTATAAGTTGGAAGGTATATTGCGTGCATTCCAATTTTTTTTCATAACTTAACGCCTCTTTCACCAACCTTTACGGTTATGAGAATGAATATTACTCTCTCTGTTGCCTGGATGCTCGGTTTTCTATCGCTTTCCCTGACCCTGAAAGCGCAGGAGACGCAGGTCCAGATGGTTGAGACCGCTTTGCGCGCCGAAATCACCCTGACTGAGGGTGTCCATACCATCGAATGGTGCGGACTGACACCCGGGGAGTCGTATGGCTTCATGTTTCGCGGGATGGCGGCCGATATGTGTTTGGGGGATATCCTCATCATCAACGGCAACACCTCCCAAATGGGGGTTGGCAATCCGATGTCTTTCAAAGCTCAGGAGGAGTGTGTCCGGCTGGAGCTCTCGGTTGACTGCCTCCAGCCGTTGAAATCCATGAATGTCTGGATGTCCGGATTCTGTCTGTCCTGCAAGAAAAAGGACGAGGGCGGATTGCGGTATTCCGTTTCCCCCAACGGCGATGCCGATTACCTGATTCGCGAGGTATTCATTGGTGGCGGCTGTTTTGATGTCAGCGGAGTGTCCGTGATCGGCAACTCGGCCGGTCTCGGCGAGTTTAGTGACGGAGGGCCTTTGGGTATCGACCACGGGGTCATCATGGCATCGGGAAACGTGACCAATTCAATAGGCCCCAACAACCAGGGCGGGGCCGGCAACAGTTTGGGCGAGAGCGGCGATCCGGATCTCAACCTGATCTCCGGCCAGACCACTTTTGATGCCACGGGTATCGAGTTTGACTTCCGGCCCACCATCAATCAGGTTACCTTCAACTACGTCTTCGCCTCCGAGGAATATCCGGAATACGTCTGCGCCATTTTCAATGACGTATTCGGATTCTTTGTTAACGGTCCCGGCATCGTAGGTGGTTTCAGCAATCAATCGGAGAACATTGCATGGATTCCGGGTACAGTAGTACCTGTAGGTATCAATACGGTAAACCCGGGTGTGCCCGGTGCCTTCGGAAATGCGGCCAACTGTTCGGGTAAGGGATCACTCAATTATTCCCAATATTATGTGGACAACACAGGCGGTGCCGAGTTGCAGTATGACGGATGGACCACTGTTTTCCAGGCGGTGGCAAATACACAGATCTGCGGGACTTATCACATCAAGCTGGTTGTTGCTGATGCCGGAGATGCCATTTTCGATTCCGCCGTATTTCTCGAAGCCAACAGTTTCAATGCCGGCGGTAAAGCGGAGATGGCCTTTGAGGCTCCGACAACGGGCACCAACCTCGTGTATGAAGCCTGCAATGACGGTATCATCACGATCTGTAAATCCAGCCCCAATGATATTGATGACGATGTGACGCTCAACTTTACCGTGCATCCATCCAGTACGGCCACTCCCGGAGTGGATTACGCGCCCCTGCCCACCAGTTTCTTCATTCCGGCCGGCGAGCAGTGTATCCAGTACCAGATGGATGTGTATTTCGACCTGATCAATGAAGGTGTCGAACTCATCAATCTGGCGCTAGAGCTGCCGTGTTCCTGTGAAAATCCGTTCGTGGTGATCCAGATCGCGGACACTCCGCCCATAACCGCCGAATTGGAAGACTTCACCGTTTGTGAAGAGGAAGGCGTGGATCTGTCCGTGTTGGTGTCAGGTGGGGTTCCCGCCTTCGACTACCTCTGGAATACAGGAGCCACGGATCCCAACATTGCCATTTATCCCACACAATCCGGCGCTTATACGGTTACTGTGACGGATGAGTGCGGCCAGGAGGTGGAAGCAGTTTCCAATATTACGGTACTCCCGAGGCCTAAAGCCACCATTGATGCCGAAGGGATCCTCTGTGCTGGTGATACCAATTCTACGGTGGATGTCACCGTTACTTTCGAACCGGCCAACTCCGGACCCTGGAGTTTCACCTATGTGCTGGACGGGGAGTATTTCACGTTCAACAATATCACCCAGAATCCCTTCACCTTCAAGGTCAAACGACCCGGATACATCGGGCTTGTGGACGTCTTCAATCCCGAGTGCACAGGCACAGTCGAAGGTGACGACTATATCGAAGAGGACAAAGTGGAGGTCTTTTATCTGATCACACCTGTATCTTGTCAGGGACAGGATGACGGAGCCATCCAGGCCATCGCCACGGGACTTTATGCGCCTTACGAGTTTTACTGGTCCGGCGGTTGGGAATGGACGGACCTTCTCGACCCGATCGGTATAGGCACCTATTATGTAACCATCACGGATGCCATTGGCTGTACCCGGCGAGATAGTGTGGTCATTTCTTCCCCTTCGGATATCCAAATCCAGGGCGTAGTAACGGGTGACACGGAATGCTTCAGTGCCACCGGTTCGGTAAGTTTGTTCATCAACGGAGGATTGGCCCCGTACACTTACCTGTGGAGCAATGGCAGCACCCAGCAAAATCCCAGTAATCTGCCGGCAGGTCTCAACGATGTGACCGTGACCGACAGCCGGGGATGTGAATCCTACGCTTCTTTCAACATCATCGCCTCGGATGCCCCGGTGGCGGTCGCCGCGCCGGGTACACCGGCTACATGCGGTAATCCCAATGGCGGATCGGCCCAATTGGATGTGTCGGCCGGTACGCCGCCCTATCAGTTTGCCTGGTCAGGGAATGGCGGCAACCAGCAGAATCCTTCCGGATTGGCAGGGGGGCCTCACCAGGTGACCGTGACCGACAATGCCGGATGTGTGACGGTGACTACTGTAGACATACCGTTTGATACGTTGGCACCGGTGGCTTTGGCAGGACCAGCCGACACCCTCACCTGTAGTGTGACTTCCCTCCAGCTTGACGGATCTGGATCTTCCCAGGGGGCTCAGTATTCCTACTTGTGGACAACAACCTCCGGGCAGATTCTCAACGGGGAAACAACGTTATACCCGATCATTGGCTTGCCGGGCATTTATCAGTTGCAGGTGATTGACCAGGTCAATGGATGTGTTTCCACATCCACCGTCCAGGTCCACCCCGATCTGAACGCACCGACGGCAGCCATAGCTAATCCGGATACCATTACCTGTGCAATCAGCCAGGTGGTGATTGACGCTTCAGGTTCTACCAGCGGTCCCGGGATTATGCCCACCTGGTCCACCCAAAACGGCAACATTGTTTCCGGCGGCAATACCTTGAATCCCACGGTCAACGCCCCGGGTCTGTACGTCCTCACCCTGGTCAATCAGGCCAACAATTGCGTGACCGTACAAGAGGTGACCATTGCCGAAAACACGCAAAAACCACCGGTGAATATTGCGGTGCCACTGGTACTGACCTGTGACAACACCACTGTGCAATTGGTCAGTAGCGGAACACCCGGTGGTGCACCTTATACCTATGCCTGGACAACCTCGGGCGGAAACATTACCAGTGGCAGTTCCACTCCCACAGCCACGGTCAACCAACCGGGTACCTATAATCTCATGGTCACCAATACCCAAACAGGGTGTTCGGAGCAGGCTTCCATCACGGTGTTGGAGGATAAAGTGGCACCTGTAGCCTCGGCCGGTGTTTCAGGCCTGATCACCTGCGATACCAAAGAAGTGGAACTCCTGGGTTACGGTTCTTCCACGGGACCGGAATACACCTATTTGTGGACGACCCTCAACGGCAACATCACCGGGGATCCTACGCAGATCAACACAACGGCCAATGGTGCGGCTTTCTACCTGCTTACGGTTGTCAATACCGAGAACGGGTGTCAAACTTTTGAATCCGTTCAGGTGGCCATTGATACGGTACCCCCGGTAGCCTTTGCCGGCCCGCCTGCGGACATCAATTGCTCTAATCCGCAAACCGTTCTGGACGGTACGAATTCCACCAACCAGCCATTTACTTCCTACCAATGGACGACGCCGGACGGCAATATCCTTTCCGGTGCCAACTCCCTCAATCCGACGGTCAACAAGCAAGGTGTATATACCCTTATCGTAACGGATGATCTGAATGGCTGCACAGCAGAAAGTTTCACCATCGTCACGGGTGACTTCAAGATACCTACCGTTCAGATTGCCGACCCCGGCAAATTGACCTGCACGGTGGGCCAGATCACCCTGGATGCTTCCAATTCCGATTTCAACTCTTCGGTCACTTTCACGTGGTCCACCACCGGAGGCAATATTGTCAGCGGTCAGAACACCGTGACACCAGTGGTCAACGCCCCGGGCCAGTATTCCCTGAGTTCCCTGAATTCCACGAATGGTTGTCAGGGATTCGGCAGTGTCATCGTGGTAGAAGACAAGGTGGTCCCCAAAGCAGACGCCGGCAATCCCGAGGAGATCTATTGCCTGGGTGACTCTGTCCTGTTGGATGGCAGCAAGTCCTCAACGGGTACGAGCTATACGTATGACTGGTATCAGAATCTGGGCGGCCCTGCCTACTTCCTGAACGATCAGACCCCCTATACCCAGGAAGCCGGTACGTACTTCCTCGTGGTGACGGATACCCGCAATGGATGTACTGCCATCGACCAGGTGACCATTGAGGCGGATTACCTGAGCAGTGCGGAAGTCCAGCTTTCGGATCCCATTTGTTATGAAGATCCCGGAACGATGGAGATCTTCAATGTCCAGGGAGGATTGTATCCCTACCAGTATTCCATCAACGGCGGACAGACCTTCCAATACAACCCGCGGTTCAGGAATCTTACTTCCGGACTTTATCAAATTGTGGTGCGCGATGCCAAGGGATGTGAGATCAAGGATGCCTACGAAATACCTGAAGTCAACCAGTTGTTGGTACACATCGAACCCGAAATCACGATCAAACTCGGTGAGCGTGTCCGTCTGGAAGCTCAATTGAATTTTGACCCGGGCAAACTCCGTTCCATCGAATGGTATCCGGCTTACGGACTTGACCGTACGGATTCTTTGGTCGTAACCGCGGATCCCTTCATCACCACGCCGTATTTCATCACGGTGGTGGATACGTTCGGATGTGAAGCCCGCAATCAATTCAAGATCGTGGTGAAGGACCCGAACATTTATGTGCCAAGTGCCTTCTCGCCTTACAACCTGGATGGCAACAATGACAAACTGATGATTTTCACCGGGGACCTGGGGATCGAGGAAGTAGAGCTCTTTGAAGTGTTTACCCGATGGGGCGAGAGAGTCTTTTATGCTGAGCATTTCCAACCCAATGACGAGAATTTCGGATGGAATGGTCTGCATCAGGGACAACCGCTCAATCCCAACGTGATGGTTTACTATGCCAGAGTCAGATTGATTGACGGCAGAGTTGTCACGGTGAAAGGAGATGTCAGCCTGATCAATTAAAAATATTTGGATGAATGTAAAGCGGCGATCCGGTTTCCGGGTCGCCGCTTTTGTTGTATTCGCTTGGTGTCATTGATGACAGGGTAGTGCCAATATCTATGCAGGTATGCCCGCTTGCCGGGAGATGCGGGTAGGATTTGTTGTGCCGTCCTGTACGACCTGCCGGCGGAGGCAACATTGGGCAGGAATGAATCCCGTTACGGCCAGGTGATGGAAGAGGGTATTGTTGGTCAGATACGGAAGGCCGGTATTACATAGGGCTTCATTCGGATATGTAGAGGGAAACCCACCACATTTGCTGAGTGTGGAGGTGGCATGAAGCAACTTTCAGGCTCATCCCTCGTATTTTAAGGTGGGCATTAGGCCTTAAATCTGCCGGCATGCTGAGGTTTTTTGCATCCATTCAGGTTCTTTTCAGGGAATTGCGGAACTACCAGTTCCTCGTTTGGCAATTGGTCCGAACCTCCATGCTGGGGAACTACAAGAAGTCTTTTATCGGTATGGCATGGATGTTCATCATTCCCATTTTGGCCGTGCTGGTATGGATTCTGCTGCAACGTGCCGGCATTGTCCAGGCCGGCGATACCGGCCAAGTGCCCTATCCCGTGTATGTATTGCTCAGCACTTCGGTATGGGGTTTTTTTCTTGAAATATACAAATCCGTATCGCAGGTAATGGTGCAAAATGGTCGCCTGCTCGTCATGAAAGATTTCCCTGCCGAAATCCTGGTCCTCGCCAAAGTGGTGGAGCAGATGATTCATTTTCTGGTTCCTCTGGCCATCAACATTATTGTCCTTGTGGCTTTCGGCATTCAATTTCACGCTTCCGCACTCATGTTTCTTCCCTCCCTGCTTCCTCTCCTGGCCCTGGGGCTGGGGATGGGAATGGTCATTGCTATATTTCGAGTAGTGGCTGTGGATTTTGCCACCATTGTGGATGAAGGGATGAAATTGGTCATGTATGTGACACCGGTGGTATATACGGCCGGGGCGACGCCATCCTGGCTTTCACCGGTGATTGCCTGGAACCCGCTGACCTACCTGATTGGGTTTAGCCGCGACCTGTTGACTACGGGTCAATTTTATGAACCGGACAAATGGGCGGTTACGGTAGTGGTTGCGCTGGCAATCTTCCTGTTGGCGGCCGCCTTTTTTCATGTCACCGCCAAACGGGTGCTGGAGCGCCTGACCATCGTCTGAATGATGACCCAAGAACAACAGGCGCCATTGGTTTCCATCAGAGGGGTATCCAAGAAATTTTGTGCCGACCTCAGGTTCAACATGTATTACGGGATTGTGGACATGCTTCGACAGGCATTGGGATTGCCTGTAGGCCAGGGTCCTTTGCGCCCATATGAATTTTTTGCGCTTCAGGATGTCCAATTGGATATTTTCCCGGGCCAAATTGTCGCTTTCATCGGCGCCAATGGTTCGGGCAAAACGACCATGATGCGTCTGATTTCAGGAATATACTCGGTTGACCGGGGGCAAATCGAAATCCGGGGCGGCGGAAGAGTGACGTCGATATTTGCCCTGAATGCCGGACTCAACCCACTGTTTACCGGGATGGAAAATATTTATCTCAAGGGCGCGATGTTCGGAATGAGCCGCGAGGAAATAGACCGTAAAAAGGATTTCATTATCCGATTTTCGGAACTGGAAGAATTCCTTCATACCCCTGTGGGTCACTATTCATCCGGTATGCGGGCGCGTCTGGCTTATGCCGTAGCCATTGCCACCCAGCCCGACCTGTTCATCATCGATGAAGCATTGGCTGTCGGGGATGCCGTATTCAAGGCAAAATGTTACGAACATCTTCAGGATTATGTCAAAGAGGGGCATAGGGCAGTCATTTACGTGACCAACAGGATCAGCAAGGTGATGAATGTGGCCAACAGAGTCATCATTCTCGATCACGGAAAAGTCATCTATGATTCGCCGGATGCAGCAGCAGGTCTGGAATATTATATTGAAAATTGCCTGAAAGGCTTGGATGAATTCACCCGGGAAAGTCGCCTTCGACGGATTCGGGAGTTCGAGATGTGATTTACTCTATACCTGTATGGCGGCGTACGGCCTTCAGCCATTCGGGATTTTCCTTCCATTTTCGCACCCATTCACGGGCCAAAAGTTCATGACCCAAATTGTTGGGATGGGTATCCCATTCTGCCAGCATCAATTGTCCTGGGTCATGACCTCTGAAGGCTTTGTCCATGCGAAAGGTGTGATAGCCCAATGATCTGGCTTCTGCTTCCAACCTTTCTGCTTCTCCGGGTATTTCGTTGTCCTCCAGCGTGGGCACGTACATCCAGACGGGCAAGGCGCCTGCCGTTGTGGCCATTTCATGTAGAATCCTGTAACCCTGGCGGGCAATGGAATCGCCCATCGGTTGGAGTGTGGCCATGAATTCCGTTTCACGCATGGCCCTTTTGAGACCGTTTTGCTTCATCAGATCCTTCAGATAAGGATATCTCAGATCCCTCCCTGTGGCGTAGGCCTTGTAAATATTGTACAAAATCCGGTGTGTCTCATTGGCATGTGCGGCATACAGCAAGACATCCGGCTTGGCCGGAATGGCTTTTTGTTCAAACATGGCGACATTTTGGAACAAATGATTGCCGGAGATGCCGTAATTCAGTATCTCCACCTTGACATCTTCACCAAAAAGACCGGAAGTGTTGATCCAATTCTCTGCCAAATTCTCGTAGGTATTTTTGGTATCCACGCCAACGCCCATTTCAATGGAGCCACCCATCAATGCGATGCGAATCGTGCGCGGAGGTTTTTCCAGGGTGTATTCCCGGTCGCGCAGGCCCATGCTGTTGGTGGTGAACTCCCCCCCTTTGAAGGACAACCGCTGGTTGGGTTTTAATTCCTTGAGCATGATGTCCTCCCGTCGAATGCCTGCCCCCGAAAAACCGAGTTGTTGCGAATCTTCCGTTTTTCTTCTTTCCAGGTCTTCCAAGGGGGATTGCAGGTTGCTGCTTCCCAGCAGATTTTCGTAATACCCTTTGAATTGCCGTTCGCGATCATAGGCATTCAATTGTGTGCGGTATACAGGAGATATGTCCATACCGGAAATACGGCTCAAGGATTCCCGGAAGGAGGGATGCGCTGTCAGGAACAAAATTCCCATCATTGCCATGGGTGGAAGGAGTGGGTGGCGCCCGATTTTCGTTAATGCCAGGCCGGGTGAGTGGAAGGCATACCATTGATAAAGGGTTCCCAGGGCAGCCAAAGCAAGGACAAAGGCTGCCAATATGCCGATGTCTGAAACTGAAGTCTGCCTGGCATGTCCAACAAGGATCCACCAGTCCTGCGGTGAATCACTGGTCCACCATGACCACAATGTCGCCATGATCAAAAACATCCCGATCACCTGGAAGCTCGTCTTCCAGGCAATGGCCTGGTTGAATACAGATGGTGGTCGGCGTATCGGATGGCGCGCCTGCCACCAGGTGTTCAGGGCTACCGCAATGCCAAAAAAGGCCCAGAAAAGGATGTCCTGAAGGGTGAGTGGAAAGCTGCCCCGGATCCAGAACCACTGCCAGGCATGAAGAAACCAATTGATCCCAAAGACAACCAGAATGGCAACAATCATGGCCTTCAGGGTGCCCATGGATTTGATCCGGAAGAATATCGGGTAATAAAATACTTTGGTCATGAAGTCGCGCCAGTAAATATTGATGCGTCGCCAGATATCCGAAAAATTGCGGGCAAAGAAATAATGATGGAAGACGGCAGGCAAATCAAATCCGAACAGACAAATGACCCCGGCTGAAAAGTGAAAAAGACCGGCCAGCCGTACGATGAGGGCATACGAAAAGACCATAAACCGGGTCAGTGATGTCAGATCATGCACTTCGGTTGGGGCCGGCAACAAATAGGAGTAAATCCAGCGGTAGAGCAAAAGGTGGAGGATTCCATTGGCCACCATCCGAATCCCTTTGGTATATATCTGGTACGCGGGGCGGGCATAGTAGCTTTTTTAGTAGGTGGCGAGATCAATAACCGGGAAGATGGTGAATGCCAGGTTGGGTAACATGAAAAAATAATGAATCCGCTGCAGGCTGTTGCCTCCGGATTGTCCGGTTCGGATTTCATACCCATAAAGCAGCATCCGAAACATGAAAAAGGAGCCAATATAGGGCAGTACGATGCGTGCTTGCGGAAAGGGAATCCATCCGGCCCGGGCGGCGACCAATATGGCCGTTAGGATGCCAAGGATGACGGCTTTGGAAACGCTATTCAAGGGCAAAAATGTGATGCTGATGATGGCGAAGGCCGTCGCGATCAATATGGCTCCGGCCATGGGTCCTGTCACGAGGAAGGCCGCGGTGATCGTAGCGGAAATGAGGAGAGGTAGTCGCCAGAAAAGAGGCAACAGGGCCTGGACGGCTGCAGCGACCAGGATGATGAGCATCACTTTGGGTAGCGCCAGGTGTTCTTCGACATGGTAGAGGTGAACTAATGCAGTCAGTCCGCCGAGGAGCAGAAGGAACGTCGCATAATCACTGTTGCGAATCCTGGACTTTTGGTCGGTGTGGGCCAGGTCCGGATCCGTGTGGCGTGTAATGACCGTTGTTTCCTGATATGCCATCTTTTACCTGCGATCGATAAAACTGGTGTCATTCAGGAGAGTGTCGAGCAGCGCTCTGGCAAACAATCTGTGACCTTCGGCATTCGGATGCCGGTCATTGGGAGCCACATACAAACTTTGTGGATTTCGTCCATCATATATGCCGGTGAGATCGATGACCCGATAGCCCATTTGCGTGACCATAGGTTTGATAAAGCCCACTTCCTGGTTGAGGGTGGGCCGGAGTCCGATGGTAGGCCAATAGATCCAAACCGGACGGATTCCATGCTGTATGCATCGTTGATGGAACAAGCGGTAGCCATTTTCGAGGACTTCTCTCGCGAAAGGTTCGAGGGCTTTCATAATCGCGAACTCGGACATGTCCGGTCGGATTCCCGCACGGGCCACGATGTCCTCAAGGAAAGGGTAGGGCATCGGTATTCCTTTTCGGGTGGCCAGTGCTATGTCTTTGAGGCATTTCTGCATGTCAACACCATGGGAAATGTAGGCGGCATAGTCAGCCTGGCTATCGCCAAGGTGCAATTTGTCGAAATGAACGACCGCATCGATCAGATCATATCCCGAGCTGCCGGCATTGATGAATTCCAGGGGCGTCTCCGTTGGGGATGAAATAGACAGTTGTTCCATTACCTCGTCAAAGACTTCATCATCGCCCACACCGGATCCACTGACAAATGAGCCTCCAAGGAAAATCGTTCTGATGGTACCGGGCGCTGGAATAGTGGGGTATTCCCTGTCCCGCAATCCGGATGAATTGATACGGTATGGTTTGCCTTTGAATAGCATTTTCACCCCTGGTTTGTGGATAATCTGCCGGAAATCGTCCACTTCAAGAGCCCCTTCCGTATAGCGGAATTGCTCCCTTTGGGGCGTGGCCATTTGGGCCAGCGGGTTGGTCAATTCGTTGCCGATCAATATCTCCGTGTAGTATCCTTCAATCATTTTCTGTTCGTCTGCGGTGTTCAGACGACTGGTAAGTATGGATGACATCTCCAGAGGGGTATGACGGTCAAGCCATTTGTGAACAGCCGGGACGGCCACAAGAAGCATCGAACCTGTCATCAACAATGCCCAAAATGTAGCCATGGCGGACGGAGGGGTAGGGTTTACCCATCGGCTCCACTGTCCTTTGACCGCAGCTCGGTAAATAAGACCTCCCATAACCCAGGTCATCAACAGCAGGACAGCCAAAAGGGCATACTGTTTGGCCGGACTTTGCCATGCAAGACGCACTGGAGATAGCCATTCTGACAGATTTCCGGCTGACCATAATGACCACAGGACACTCATGAAAAGAAACATGCCCAGTATCCTGGCCGTGTTCGTGTAGGCATCCACCCAATGTGACGATGGTGTCTTAGCCCGCTTTTTTTGCAGATCCATCCAGGCATTTGTAGCCACAAGCAATCCGAAAATGCCCCAAAACATAATGTCGACAATGCGCACCGGAAACCGGCCTTTCAGCCAGAACCACTGGAAGGAATGAAGCAGCCAGGTGATGACAAACAACACCAGTATGGTCAAAACGACGGCTTTGGAATTACCCCAATGGCGAAGCCTGAAATACACGGGATAATAGAATACTTTGATGAGGTACTCTCTGAAATAAATGTTGATCCGGCGCCAAAGATCACTGAATCCTGAAGCCAGGAAATAATTGTTGAATACAGGCGGAAGATCATAACCGCACAAACATAGTATGCCGACAGATGTGTGAAAAATGCCTGAAAGCCGAATAATCAACAGATAATTGGTAGCGGCATAAGTCATGAAGCTCAACAAGTCTTTGACCTCGTTGACCGGTGTCAGAAGGTGTGAGTAAAAGAACCGGTAAACCACCAGGTGAAACAGCCCCAGTGTGAGCCATTGTATCCCTTTTTTGTATACCACCCATCCGGAATCTCCCGTATGGCTGTTCAGGAATGTCCGGTAATCGACTACCGGAAAAAGAAGGAGACCATAATTGGGAAGCATGAAGAAATAACTAATATCCCGAATCAAGGCCGGTTTTTCTTTTTGATGGGGTTTGTCATACAGAAAGACGGTCAAGCGGAACATGAACATGGAGCCAAGTATGGAAATGGCTGCCAGGTGAGGTTGAATCCCTTCCCAGCCGGAGGCCATGGCAGTAATCAATGCAACACCCCATATTCCCAGTAAAAGATATCGGAGTTTCTTTGGTTGGACATAGACCGTGATCAGGACAGGAAGAAGGCCGGCTGTGATGACAATAAGGGTATTGGGTAATCCGGTAATAAGAAGGAGGGCTACCCAGCCGGCTAATACAAAAAAGTGAGGCCTCAGCATTCCCGGCACCCAGGGCTGGATCAGGAATGCGCCCAGGAGCGTGATAAGTATTTCTTTGAGATGAAGAGAAGGCTCGAGATCGTAAAGGTGGACAACGGCCACCAGCAGGATGAGGTGGGTTACCAGAAATCCATGGACAGGAAGGATGCCGGGTATACCTGTTTTTACGGGCATGAAAAAAGTGGACAGACTTCTTTTCATGGACGATCTGCGTTCAAAGGGTTCGGCCTCCATGTTGGGATTGAAGAATGATGTCCCGGGTCAGGACACGAAATAGTTCTTCTGCAGCGAGTCGGTGCCCCAGAGCATTCGGATGCTGATCCTGGTGGCTTACTTTCAATTCCTCAGGAGGGTACTGGTCATATATGTGGACCATGTCTATGATTATGAATCCCGCCTTTTCGGCAATGGCTTTTACCTTTTCTTTCTCAGCCAGAATGTCAGGGCGCATGACTATGGTGGGCCAGTATACCCAAACAGGAACAATCCCGTTCTCCCGGCAAAGGCGGTTTAGTTGATCATATCCAAATTGCAGGATTTCCTCTTCAAAGGGCTCGAGCAGAGCCAACATTTCCGGCTCTGACATGTCCATGGTCAGGCCGCTTTTCCGGACTATTTGTTCCAGAAATTCGAAGGGGACTGGAATGTTGTGGGCAAGACAATGGGCCAGGTCTCTCGTATTCTTGATCAGGTCTTTTCCCTGGGAAAAATAGAAGAGGTAATCAGGCCTGAACCTCGCCAATTCTTGGTCTTCAAATTGAATGAGCACGTCGACCAGGTCATAGCTTGGGCAACTGAAGTTGAGGAATTCGTACTGTATGGTGTCCGACAGGGCATTCATTTTATTTTCCAAAATCGGATCAAAAACTTCCTCATCATGGACGCCGGATCCTGTGATGAATGACGCCCCGGTAAATAGGCTGCGTATGGTATTTGGCGGCGGATTGAGGGAGTAATCCTTGTCACGTCCTCCCCAGCGATTGATGGTAAACCTTTTGTTCTTGAACAGATAAGACGTGTTTGGACGCATCATCAATCCCCGGTAATCAAAAATCTGGATAGCCCCTTCCGTGTTCTTGAACTGATGGGCTTTGGCGGTAGCCATATCGGCCAGAGGATTGGTCAGGTTGGTGCCAAAAAGAATGTCCCTATAGTAGCCTTCGATCTGTTGTTCTTCATCGGCTTCGGTAAGTTTGGCCGTCAGGAACCCGTCAAGGGATAGCGCGTATTTTTCACTCACTGATTTGGAGACGGCCGGAATCTGGAAAATGCCGAGCCCGGCAATCATGGCGAGAGACCAGAACGATGCCATTTTGGTAGGAGGGGCAGGATCGAAGACCCGATCAAAGGGCTGCTTGTCATGCCACTTCAGCAACAGGCCTCCCATCACAATGATGGCGAGCAGAGTGGCGCCCATAGCCAGGTATTGATTTACCGGGCTCTTGACGGCCTTTCCGGCATACTTGATCCATTCACCGGCATCGGCCGCCGACCAGAGCGACCATAGTATGCTCATAACCACGAATGTGAACAGAATGTAGGCCGCCCGTTTCAGGGCATGGGACCAGGTCAGGGTCAAAGGACGGGCCCTTCTGATTTTCAGTTCATATACGGATGTGGCAGCCACCAGAATTCCGAAAATGTTCCAATAAAGGGCATCTCCCGTTTTGATGGGGAAATCTCCTTTCAGCCACAACCATTGAAGGGAATGAAGCAGCCATGAGATGTTGTAGAGCAACAGGATGGTCACGACCATGGCAGTGAGGGTACCCCAGTGCCGGAACCGGAAAAACAATGGATAGTAAAATACTTTGACCATGAAATCCCTGAAATAGGCATTCAGCCTCCGCCATAAGTCGCTGAATCCGGCAGCCAGAAAGTAGTTGTCAAATGTGCGTGGCAGATTGAATCCGAAAAGGCATAACATGCCGACAACCAGATGGAATATTCCGGACAAGCGGATGACCAGCATATAATTGGTGGTGGCATGCACGAGAAAACCATAGAGGTCATTGGTCTGCCCAAGGGGAACCAATAGGTAGTAATAAAGAATCCGGTAAATCAAAAGGTGAAATATCCCTAGAATGATCCACTGTACTCCTTTTTTGTAGATGAGCAAATCGTAATCATTCAGATATCGCTGGAGGAAAGACTTGTAATCTACCGCCGGAAACAGAAATACCGGCATATTGGGCAGTAAAAAGAAGTAGGATGCATCCTTCACCCAGGGTGCCGGTTCCTTCTGGATGGTCATTTCATGCATGTATATCCATAGTCGATAGATAAACATGACACCAATCGTCGAGACGGCGGCAAAATGATTTTGCACCCATTCCCAGCCGGAAATTACCGCGCCGGCCATACCGGTCAGTAACAGGACAAGCATCCAGTATCCCAGGGCACGTGGCCTTACATATCGGGCGATGCCAAATATTAATCCACCTGTAACGGCCACCAGCAAGGCATCTATTGATCCCAGTGTCATGAAGAGAGCGGCAAAACCCAGGGCAAGGAACCAATATGGCCGTAGGGGAAGTGGCAAAAAGACATGAATCACGAATCCACCGGCCACAAGAAGGCTCAATCGGTAAAGATGGAGCGTGGGTTCGATGTCAAAGGACTTGATGAGCCATATCCCGGCGCCCAATTGTACCAGCAGGAAAGCAAATGCCAGGTAACGCTCTGATTGACCATTTGCCTCCGGGCGAAAACAAGTCATCAGGGAAGGAAAGGTGCGGCCGGTCATGATGGTTGGAAGTCGACGGTTGTGAAGGCGGTTTTCCACACCACCGTTTGGTTACGAACAGGCTGGCCAACACCTTTATGGCGTTGAAAGCCCCGGAGCAGTCGCGGGGAGCCGGTTGTAGGATGAGAGGCGAGAATAGTTACCATTACATATGATGGAAAAGCCAAATTTCATGCCAAGCCCGGTCATGGGGTTCATGCCTGGGAAGAAGGGGTTATTGGGGATTTGGCAATAAGGAGCGTTGGACAAGGACTTTGGCCAGGGTGTCCGCCATCAGGGAATGGGCCAGGGCATTGGGATGCATATCAAACCGGCTGACCGTCAATGATTCCGGGTCCAATCCCTTGTACAACGGCTCCAGGTCAATAAGTTCAAAACCCAAATCCCTGGCGATTTGCTTGCTCAACTCTTTTTCCTCCAATGCGGCTTCGGCCCGCGCGATGGGAGGCCAGAACACCCAAACGGGTCGGATATGATGGGTATCGCAAACTTCGCGCAACTTCCGGTAACCATCTTTAAGTATATCCCTGGTAAAAGGCTCCAGAAGAAGGACCATTTCTTCTTCACTCATCTCCCGTCGCAGACCTGCACGCCGGATGTACACGTCCATGAACAAATAGGGCATCCGTACACCCGCCTTGTACTGACGCACCATGTCACGGATGGTCTTGGATCCGTCTATGCCATGCGTAAAGAACATCAATATATCCGGGTGGAACTTGTGAAATTCCTCCACTTCAAACTGGAGGATGCAATCCACCAGGTCGTAAGAGGCAGTGGCGGTATTGATGAACTCATACTGCAATGTGCCATTGGTTGGATGGAGCAGATCTTCAAGACGACGGTCAAACACTTCATGATCAGCCACTCCGGATCCGACAACAAAGGACCCTCCCATAAGCAGGATCCTTACAGTGCCTTCCGGTTTTTCTTTGGTCAAAGGATCATCACGCATGCCCCATGCATTGGTCGTGAAGGGTTGGCCTTTCAGCAAAATCGACATATCCGGTTTTTTACTGATGTGCCGGAAGTCACCGGTATAGATTCTGGCGTCATTCTCCGTGTCCGGGAGCAGATTTTTACGGCCGGCAAGAGGATCCGTCAATTGATGCCCCGTGAGAATATGATTGTAATAGCCTTCAATGCGACGTATTTCATCAGCATCATTTAGTTTTTCTGTCAGTATTCCGGCCATAGAGATATCTGTTGAACGCTGGAGAGCGGGCGCTACCCATGGAAATGCCAAAAGCAGCATCAAAAGGATAGCAGACCAGAAGGTGGCCACAGTAGATGATGGTTCCGGGTCGAGCCAACGCGCAAGCCGAAAGTGATGCACGACCAGCCAGGCCAATATCCCTGCAACCACGAGGCTGACCAGCGTCAACGAAAGGGCTACGTATTGGCTGACAGGTGACATCAGGCCGGTTCGGATACGGAGCCACCATTCATCCAGGGAAGGGGCCGTCCACAGGGACCATAAAAGACTCATGAAGACCAGCATGCCAACGATACGGGTCACCTGGGCGAATGCCCTTGTCGGCAGATGGACGGTCCGGGTATGGGAGGTCCTGTATTTGATCTCCCACCAGGCATTGATGGCTACCAGGACACCAAACAACCCCCAAAAAATGCCATCCTGGATACGAAGCGGAAACTGTCCTTTGATCCAGAACCATTGCACAGAATGAAGGAACCAGGTGATGACAAAAAGGAGTAAAATGGCGACAGGGACGGCCCTGACATTTCCCCATGACCTGAGCCGGAAATAAATGGGATAATAAAACACCTTGACCAGAAAATCCCTGAAATAAATATTTATTCTGCGCCACAGGTCGCTGAATCCCGTTGAGAGAAAATAATGGTGAAATACTCTTGGAAGGTCAAAGCCCAACAGACACAATACACCAACCGCCAAATGAAATAACCCGGACAGTCTAAGGATCAGGGCATAATTGAAAAAGGAATAACGGGCCAGTCCCAACAGGTCTCTCACCTCACCAGCAGGCAGGAGCAGGTGGTGATACACCCAGCGATAGATGACCAAATGGAATACGCCTGTGACCACCCAAAACATTCCCTTTTTCCACACCAGAATTCGTCGGGCATGATCAACAGGTTGACGAAAATGACGGTAATCTACAGCTGGAAACAGCGACATGGCCATATTCGGCAAAAGAAAGAAGTAAGTAAAGTCCGTCGCATCCAATGGCGTCGACGGAGCCTGATGACGATCATAAAGAAAAATGAGCAATCTGTACATGAACATGACACCCAGGGTCGTCATGGCCGGCGTGAATGGTTGTGCCCATTCCGGGAGGAGAACATATACGGTTGCCAATGAACCGAATACCAGGAGTAGGCTAGTCCATCGAACCCATTTGCTCCTCAGGTTGGCGAGAAACAGAATACCTGTCCCCAGCATCAAAGTGACAGACGCATTGGCAGGTCCTGCAAACCCGTACAGTCCGGCCAAACTGATCGTTGCCAGGGTGACAGGCCACCATTTCCTTGGAATAAGGGTCTGGCCAACAAGGCCCAGCGCGGTCAATAAAAGCACATCCCGCAAATGCAGATCCGTTTCCAGATCATAAATGTGGACCACTGCGATTGCCGCAGCAAGCTGCCCGGCAAGCAATGCCCATTTTGCCATCTGCCCCCGGATTGATTGGTCTCTCTCCGCAAAATGCTTCTTCGGGGGTGTCATTGGCATACGGGGTTGATCGGGGGATGACAAGAAGGCGGGCTGATCCGGTTCTTGAACGGGACAGGTTCTTCAGGGAGGGTCAAATTATATGCCAATGCCGGCACGACCTATGGTTTATGAGCTGCCATAATACTGATAGACAGCAATTTAAATATGGATTAATGATTCGACTCATCAGTTCGGCCTTGTTCAAAATCCCGCAACAGATCGGCCCATGCCTGTGTCCACAGTCTGAAAATGGTCAGATCACGGGATTGCTTGAACAGGTGCTGCAATACCTTGTCTGCCATCCACGGTTTTTTGCCTCCGGTATAATGGATGATGCGGGCATCTTCGAGGCGACAACCGTCTCGTTCCGCTATCTCCGCTGCGATTCCGACTCTGTAATTGAACGTTGCAGGGACATAGGTGACCTGATGCCCGAAATGGGTATTCAGGATGATCTGATCCGTGCCGACACGCGGTAATTCGTGCGTGGCAGCCCAGTCAATGAAGGGGGCGAAAAATCTGGATGAAATGTTGTCCAAAAGGGCTTGACGGACACCGGTTCCCAGCAACTTTCCGTCGATACGCATCATCCCGGCATTAAACTGCTCTACCTGAAAGGGATCACCGTCATCATCTCCGGGTCGGTAATATTTTACGGTGCCACATGCCAGCATGGGTTCAGGGCGCAAAGTCAACTCCTCCAGGGAACCCAGAACAAGCATATCGCTGTCCATGAAGATCAATTGATTATATTCCCTGAATCGAAATGCTTCCAGCGAGTAGAACTGCGCCTTCCTTCGTTCAAAATCGGCATAATCGGGAATTAAGTTTTGTACCCGTTGGAGCAGATCCCCGCCCGTCTGGACAAACCTGACCGGGTAAAGTCGGCGCAATAATGACTGGTGCACCTCAGGCAGCTGGTCATGAATGATCATGATATCACCCTTGAACCATGGATTGTTATTCAAAAAGGAATGTAGCATGACCATAGTACCCGGCATGAATCCGGGTGTGGTGACCGTGGCCAGTGCCATTGTTTTAGGCTTGAAAAACCTCATGGGCTCAGAGCTGGGCGATGGAATCCCGGGAATAAAAAGACTCCCAGGCTCCGGGATAATCCAGGATGGCACGCCGTACGACTTCCTCCTCCCGGGGATCGTACAAGGGACTTCGATTGCGATTTTGCAGAGGCTCGTTCAGTCGGCGCGCCTCCGGCACCATGCTCTCCAGGGCAGATCCTTGGGTGGCAATCAGATCCTCGTATTTGATGATGGTCAATCCGGGCAGACCCACATAGCATGAAAACAGGTAATCCAAAAGACGGATCTGACGGTCGAGGAGACGGGGGATGGCTTCAATCTCCCGGTATTTTTCAGGAGCCAGGGTTTTGAAGACCGTGATCTTACCCTCCGCAACAGGTGCTTGTATGGTATTCCAGGACCTGATCACCGATAAAGGGTGGCGAATGATGCTGAAACACCGATATGTCTTGACGAGGTCGGTGAGCAGGAGGCTGAAATGGGCGTTGTGTTTGATGATCAATCGGAAATCGGATGAAAGCGGCTTGTCAAACGTGATCGCTTTTTTGACGACAATGCTAGACCTGTGACCCCCTTCTTGCGTCGCAAACGGGTTGTCGGGAATTTTATCCCCGGCTACTTTGGATAGCGCTTTCCCCTCGCTCAAAAGGGAATGTCTCATTTCTCCAAAAAATGAGGCAATGTTGCCAAGAGCTGTTTCCCTGTCGGGAAACATGACCAGATTCATGGGTTCATGAAGGGCAATCGTGTTGTCCAACAGGTTGAGCAGGTGACAGGTCAGGGTAGTTCCTGACCGTGGCGGTCCGGTCAGAATGATATCTTCAGCCATGTGTCAGGTTTTGGGGAGGCGGGCCCAATGGTTTTCTACGTCTCCGGAGGTATAGTGTTCCGACCAGGCTCCGGGATGACGAAGCAACGCATCACGCAACCGGGCTGCTTCTTCAGGTCCTCCCGGAGGCCATTGATCGTGTACCGCCAAATCAGGGTCTCGGGGTACCACCTGTCCGACGACTTGTTCCAGACAGGTTCCGCCGGTCTCCATCAGATCCTCATAACGAAGAATATGATCGGAAGGCAGGTATTGAAATTGACGGAAATACCAATCGAGAATAAATTGCTGCCGGGCCGTGAGATCAGGTATTTTTTGAAGGGAGGAATGAAGGTCCGGAGACAGGCGGTCCGATTTGGAGAGTTGCCCCCTTGATGCGGCAATGGAGACGGTACACCAGGAAATCCAAACCGCCAGGGGATTTCGGATCAGGGCAAAAACGGAATACCGCCGGGAGAGCTCTGGTAAAAGTTGGGTAAATTCTGCATTATGCTTGAGTACAAGGGTGAAGGGACCTGGGCGGGGAGGTCCGAATGAAAGCATTGACCTTTTGACGATAAGCTCCCTGGGGCCGGGTCCGGAACTGAAATTATTGTCGGTGAATCGACCTTCCCTGTGTCTCGAAGGCGCTTCTCCCGTTCGGCCAAGTTCTTTTCTGATGGATGAAAGGGCACCTTCCAGATTATCCAATGCGCTTGAACGATCCGCGAAAATGGCGGGCTCCAATGGCTCGTTGAGCGCCACGACATCCGACACTTGATTGAGCAGCCGACATGCCAGCGTAGTTCCGGAGCGGGGCACGCCGGTCAGTAAAATGTCCTCTCCGGTCGGGATACGCCTAGGAGCGGAAAAGAGCCGGTTGCTGCCAAAGCTCATCGATTTGGTTTAAGAGTGATAAATACGCCTGTCGTTCCTGTTCCAGACCATGACGGCGGCTGATTTCCCACCCGTTACGGATCAAAGATGCCCGCGCAGCATCCGTCATGGCCAAGGCATTAATGATGGCCTCCGACAAAGACGCCTCATTGTAATCGGGCTGCAGGCAAGTGACGCCGGGCAAACAAAAATCGGCATTGCCCACCGCGTAAGGGCAAACAACCAGCTTTTTCAGGGCCATGGCTTCGAGGGCAGGCAGATAGAATCCCTCTGCCCCTTTGTCCGCCGGGAGCGGCAGCAAGACGGCAATGCGGGTACGGTTGAGCAAATGGAGAAAATCTGATCTGGTAGGCAGGGGGGGGCGAACCTGCACCTCAATACGGGCATGGGGCAGTCGCCTTTTAAGGGATTGGTACAGGGAAAGGGCCAGCGGTTCGTTTTTCAAGCCCGCGATAAGGATGTCCAGGTCGGGGTGAGGATTGGGAGCGGGCAAAAGATCGAGGTCAATGGCATCCGGGATCAGGAATAGCGGGCCGTTGACCCCGTATTCCCGGAGGATCTCCATGCCGGCCGAACTTTTGGCAATCCGTATGGCCGGATGGCGCAGAAAAGCATGTCTTGGATCCTCCGGCCTGGTGTGTCGGGGATGGACAATATTCAATACGGGGACAGGTGGATGTTCGCGCACGGAAGAGGTCATGACCAGCCAGTCCGTTCCGGCAAGAAACAACACATCAGAAGGGCGGATATCCCATTCGGGCAATGCCTGATCCCTGTAAGGCCACCACACATTGCCGGGATTGGGGTGCCAGACCGTTTCTTTCGGAAAAAATACAAATGGTTCAAAATGAGGCGAATGACGAAAATGCTCGAAGGCATCCCTTACCTTCATTTGCCCCCCGCTGGTGCCCCCGTTGGGTTTGGTCCAGGTGCGGTGAAACAGGACGCGTCGTTTGTGTACCATCAGGATTCGACGCGGTTGAATGTGCGTGAACGCCACTGCAGGGCTTGTTCGTACCAGACGAGGTCATCGCTGTTCAGACGGCTGATTTCGGCCCACTCTGCAGGGCTTGGGTCGGAGACCCGCATATTTTTGTTGAGGCCCAGGACGCGTACTTCCGGCCAACCGAGCATACCTCCCAGCCGTTGGATATCCTCCCCGAAATGCTCCTGAATGCCGATAAAGAAGAAATCTTCAGGTGTGGCGCCAGCCAGAAAATCCGAGATGCGATTGCGATTTTCCTCCTCACGGGCATAAGTCAGGAGGGACTCCCCCTGCCGGTGAGCGTTCCGTCGGAATTGTTCTGGATTCCTTTGCGGATGCCGCAGACCATCCTGGAAAAATAGCCAATTGGATACGACCCGCAGGACAGGATGCCGCAGCCAGCAAATCAGCCGCGTCTCGCCGGGGACCCGCAAATGAGCAATTTCCCTGAACTTGAAATGACCATGAATCACCCGCAAGCCATCGTCAAACCGCAAGCGTCCGTCGGAGGAGTCCTTTTCATTGGCCAGCACATCCCGCCGCTTTAGTGACGCAGATACCGCTTCACCGTATACCTGCACAAGGATATCGTGAAAGGAGGTTCCCGCCGTTTTCGGGATGTGGATGGACAGCAATTCGATCATGGCATCCAATGGCCTTTCTCCCTCAGGTTCATGGCTCTGTCATAGAGCATAATATCCTCCGCATTCAGCCGGCGTATCTCCTCGATTTCCGCCGCAGAAACAAGGGTGGTGTCTCTTTCCGTTTTGTTGTGACTGAAAACCGGGTATTCCGGCCACGCCAACAGGCCGGACAACCTCTTCAGATCCTCGTCATAGTGTTCTACCAGGCCAACGAACCGAAGGTCCTCCAATTGGAGGCCTTCCAAAAATCTGGTCATCCGGTTGCGTGCGGGTTCATATCTGGCGTATTCGATCAATGACCGTTGCATTTTCTTCAGGATGTTCAGACCCTTGCCTTCCTCATCGAGTTCTTCCTCCAGTCGGCGGGCCAGATAAAAATAGTTGGATATAACCCGATCTACCGGGTCTCTCAACCAGGTGATGACAGGTACGGCCGGGTCGATCGCAAACCGCCCGGTCAACAACGGATAGGAAAAGTGACCGTGAATGACCGAAGTCCCTGCCGGCAATACGGGGGCTTCATAAATGAGCTCGTTGATCCGCGTCTCCTGACGGACCAAGCCTATGTCCAAACGGATGACCTCCTGAGCGCCATACACCTGCCGGAGGGTATTCCTGAAGGAAGTGCCTGCCGTTTTGGGAATATGGACAGAGATCAGGCGCAGAGGACCGTCCTTGGGTCGGGACCGGCGAAACCAGGAGAACATCATACCATCAACAGTCATTTGCCGAAAAAAGTGCGGATCGGCCCCGCTCCATGGTTGGTGGGAAGGGCCGTTCAAACCGATATACGGGAAAATCCCTTGCGGGATTGCCTTTTCATATAAAAAATCGTAATATTTGCAGAATGTGACAGGCATTGGCGGGCTTTTTGCAACAACCAGCCTTGCCGGTTCTCCCTCCGCCTGCCGTTGAATGAAAGGCTGTTGCCTGTACTATTGCGTCGGTCGGAGGACCCGAAACCGGGTAAAGAATAGAAGATGATCTGGCTTGCCTCTTTCCCCCGGTCCGGAAACACGTTCTTCCGGAATGTTCTGTATGAGGTGTACGGCCTGGAATCCAGTACATGGCACCGGGAGCCCCAATATCCCCTTGATCAGGAGTACGACCGGTATCCGGTGGTCAAAACGCACTTGCTGCCCTCCCAGTTGGTGCCCTCCGACCCTTCGATTCCCAAAGTGTACATCATCCGGGAAGGCAGGGATGCTCTGGTTTCCATGGCCCATCACCGGAAAGACATCATCGAACCCGGTTCCGATTATTATCTCAATTTGCTGGAGGCCATCCTTGCCATGGACGGCAGTTTTTTCGGTGGTTGGTCGGAGAATGTGCGGCAATGGACGGAAGCGGCGGATGTGATCATCCGGTTTGAGGATCTGATTGCTGACCCCATCCGGGAGGTGGAAAAGTTGCGGACCGTCATGGACCTGCCACCTCCCAGGAAGGAGAAACTGCCGTCATTTGCCGACCTGAAGTTTGGCACCCCCCAATATGGGGCCGGTCGCAAGATCCTGGATGATCAGGAAGTGGCCGATATGGCCCGGAAAAATTTCAGAAGGGGAAAGACCGGGGCCTGGAAGGATGAAATGCCTCCGGAACTGGAGCGTCTGTTCTGGGAGCTGCACGGAGAGCAAATGCTGGCTCTGGGTTACGAGTTGGGCCCTATCGGAGAGGCCTGGCTGCAAGAGCACCGGGAGACATCTCGCGAGCCTTACCGAATCCTGATCGAAGGCAACAAAACCGAAGATGCCCACATGGACGGCATCCGTCGCTATGTGGAGGAATTGATGTACAGCCTGGTGGCTTTTCAGCGCCGGCAGCCGGAAAAGTGGCGGATCGACGTTTTGACCCACGGGCAAATCACACCCCTGCCCCAATACTATCACCGGATCGAGGAAAGACGGGAACAGGAACGCCAACAATTCGGCATTCGCAAACCCGTCCACAAGGACTGGGAGCACTACCTCCTGAGTTTCAAAATGAGGATCCGCCAAATCCTCCCGACGGCCGTTTATGACCGATTGAGTCCTGTGTACAGGGCCTTACCCGTTCGGCGAATCCTGGCCTGGATAAGAGGGGAGTCGGTCCAGGAACGCTATGTCAGGGCCTGGCGCCAGGCCAGTGCATATCATGAATTGGTGCACGTGCCATTGCCTCAGAATTACCTCTATGTAGAGCAGATGACATTGCCTTCCGTTTTTACGGTTCACGACATGACGCATCAGTTGTTTCCGGAGTACCATGAACCGGGGAATGTGCATCTGGCCGCAAAAGGCATGACTTTTTTGCGAGAACATGCCGCTGCCGTCATTGCCGTATCCTCTTCCACCCGTCGCGATTTGCTGGACCAATGCCCGGAGCTCGAAGCACGCACCACCGTGATCCATGAAGCCGCCAATGGCGACCGTTTCAAACCCATGTCAGGAGAGGAAACCTGGAGGATGGTGCGCGAAAGGTATCAGATCCCTGACCAGCCTTATTTCATCAGCCTTTCCACGCTGGAGCCGCGCAAAAATCTCCGCCATGTGGTCGAGGCATTCCTCCGGTTCAGTAGCCGGCAACAAGGGGAAGGGCCGCTTTTGTTGATTTGCGGGCGCAAAGGGTGGCGAACCGAAGAGGTTTTTTCTGCCGGCCAGGCTGGTTCGGAGCGCATCCACTTCACGGGTCACGTGCTGGATGAAGATTTGCCCTGGCTGTACAGCCGTGCCCTTGCCATGTGTTACGTGGCCCATTATGAGGGATTTGGCCTGCCGCCTCTGGAGGCCATGCGGTGTGGGACACCGGTCATTTACGGCAACAACAGCGCATTGCCGGAGGTCGTCGGCGAGGCCGGTCTGGCCGCCGATTCCCGGGATGTGGATGACATCCAAAAACAAATGGAAAGGCTCTGGCAGGATGCCGGGTTGAGAAACGAACTGGCCCGGAAAGCCGTATGGCAATCCCGCCGTTTTTCATGGCTGCGGACGGCCTTTGATACGCTCTGTGTGTATGAATCCGTCATCCGGCGCCAAAGAGACCCGGCACCGCACCCCTTGACCAATGCCGGCACCCAAACTTTGCACCCGTCATGAGGATTGCCATCATCGCTGACCCGATCGACAACCAGAAAGGCGGGGTCCACGTCTACACGCGGGAATTGGTGCGCCATCTTCTGCAGGCCGGTGTAGGGCACGAGTGGATCCTGATTCGCGAACGAAAAGATCCTTCTTTGTCCGGGGCCAGGCAGATCGTCATCCCCAATATCCGGATCGGACTCGGTCTGGCGGCCTTGCGGTTGTTTTTCGTGGTGCCCCTTGTCCTGTGGTGGCACAAAGTGGATGTGGTGTTTGAACCGGCTCATTTCGGACCCTTCAACCTGCCTGCACGCATCCGAAGGGTCACCATGATCCACGACATGACGCCCTTGTTGTTTCCCCAATATCACCGGTTTCACAGCCAGTGGTTGCAACGCATCTTTTTGCGGGGCATTTTGCGGAGGGCATCTCTGATCCTCGCCAATTCCGCGCATACGGCCGCCGATATCCGGACTTTTTTCCCGGAGGTAGCCTCGCGGATCACGACCATCCCCTTGGGATGCGACCCGGACATGCAGCCAAACGCCGACATGACCTGGCTCGAACAATCCGGTATCCGCCTTCCATACTGGTTGTCGGTCGGTACCATTGAGCCCAGAAAAAACCTGGTCCGGCTGTTGGAAGCTTATGCGGCCTACCGAATGGCAGAAAAGGAAGGGCTTCCTCTTCTTGTCGTGGGTCAACAAGGGTGGAAATCCGAATCCTTCTACCGGGCGCTGGACGAACATCCGTACCGGGCAGACATCCATCTGGCCGGCTTCGTTCCCGATTCCGTACTGAGTGCACTGTACACCCATGCTCGCGCCCTGGTTTACCCCTCCGAATATGAAGGATTCGGGTTGCCCGTCCTGGAGGCCCTGTCCTGTGGTTGTCCGGTCATTTGCTCGGGGGTGTCCAGTCTTCCTGAAGTGGGTGGGGATACGGCCTGGTATGTCGATCCCATGGACACTCAGGCATTGACCAGGGCCATGCTCCAAATGGGACAGTTGCCGGCAGACGATTATAAACGCCTCCAACAGGAAGGGCGACAAAGGGCCGCTTTGTTCAACTGGACTGATCACGCCCGGGATTGGCTGGATGCCGTCGGCCGGATAGAGAGGGGGATGCCGGACCCTGAGCCCGAAAGCCCATCTGCATCACGGCCTTCCGGCCATGACAAGGTCCGTAACATGCCCGTATGAAAATGCGTATCACTCTCATCCCAAATCCGTTACATCATGCCCACGCCGATTAATCACAGGATATGGCCCGTCTGGGCCGCCGGATGGACATTCCTCGTACTGCTGGGCTATTGGGCTTTCCATCCGTATTATGCCGTAGCCATTACCCAATGGCCGAATGCGGGACTGATCCTGACCCTGATGTTGATATCCGGTGGTGTCTGGTACTTTCTGACCCGCACGCAAGCGATAGTCCGCGGATGGATGGTGTATGCCTGGGTCCTCCTTCTCAGTTTGATCGTTCTGGGTATGTACGCATCGGCATACCGTGTTTTTCCGGATGGAGTGGCCCGACACCTTTCCTATTTTACTGCCTACAGCATCGGAATCCATGCGGCATTCCTTTTTATCCTGGTCTTTCATATCGGCCTGGGAACCTGGTTATTGAAACCCATTCGCGCCGGATATTCGACGTCAACGTATTACCTGATCAGTCTCGCCGTCGGGATCAGTGTCATGTCTTTGTTCCTTTTTGCCGCAGGCGCCTTCGGTCAATTGAAGACCTGGGTAGTCTGGCCGGTCGTTGCGCTGGTGTCCATCTGGCGTTACCGCACTATCCGGGATTTTCTGCGGGATTTGTTTTTGGCTCCCGTGTCGCTGAAAGGGGAGGCCTCCTGGCGTTTACTGCCCTTGTTTGTCGTGGGTATCGCTATGGCCATCGTGCAGGTAGGTGTGATCAAGGCATTCCCGGTGGGCTTCGACGGAGCCCTGTTATACATGAATACCACTCATATCCTGGCCGACCGGGGATTTTTGCCGCGGATCGGGCAGAGCTACAACTGGGAACTGTTCATGAGCCTCGGGGAGGTCCTCTTCCGCCGTGTGGCTGTCTCCATTCAATTATC
This sequence comes from uncultured Saprospiraceae bacterium, assembly GCA_964471595.1. GTDB lineage: Bacteria > Bacteroidota > Bacteroidia > Chitinophagales > Saprospiraceae > JAGNXB01. The sequence goes on along the minus strand of CAYYGN010000004.1, from coordinate 81,792 downwards.
CCATGGCGCCATGCTCCTGTGCATGTGGGCCATTTACAGGGTGGCTCGTCTTGTCCTTTCCCGGAGCGGCTCCTGGCTGGCCATGGCTTTGATGTATCTCAATCCCGCCTTCGCTTTTCATGCCCTGTTTGATGAAAAGGTGGACCTCGGATTTCTGTTCGTGTCCCTGGCCATGTTGCTCCTTATTCTTGAATACGATCCCACCCGTGGTGGTCGGAAAGAGGCCGACGGTGGAACCATTCGGGTTGGGCGCCGGCAAGTCCCTTCAACCACAGTATTGTGGGCCCTGGCCGGATGGCTGAGTGGATTTGCCTTTGGTATCAAATACACCGGATTGCTGGTCATCGTCGGAATGCTGTCTCTGATGGCGTACCGTTACCTGCGGGGTCGTGGGGCCGCCGGGGTTCTGCTGTCCGCCCTCGGCCTCCTTTTCCTGGCCGGGATCAATCGATTCGGTTATCTGGAATTGGGGGAAACGCCCGGGTGGGCCTTTGCCCTGACATGTTTGTTGCCCGGAATGGCTCTGCTTGTCGCCGGATGGCGCAGGCACCCGGAAGCCTGGATACCCATGGTCAGGTCCACCCTGATCTTCGTGGTCGCTGCCTTGCTGTGTTTTTCGCCCTGGATGGCCAAACATCTCCGTGAACAGGGGCGGTTTGCCATCTCGCATCTCGTGCAGGGCAAACCGGTGTCACCCCGTTTGGATGTGCAGGCATTTTTGGCGAAGGAAGAAACACAGGCGGGTCAGCCGGAATTCATCCTGGAGCAAAGTCTCAGAAACCTGGGGGTGGAGCTTCGACCTGACCAGTTATCCAGGTTGGCCGTCCTGGCCGCTCAATTGGACTTGAATAAAGAGGCAACACCTGGCAGCAGGATGGACCAACTCATGGATGCCCGCAACAAGGCCATAGACGAGATACTGGATGATGAGCAACGCCAGACGGCACGGGCCAGGATGGCGAAGACTCCTTCGGACACCGGAGAATTGGCGGATGACCTCTCGACCACCTTCGACATTCTCAATCAAATGATGTCCCGGCGTGGTTTTGAACTGGACAATGCGCAAAAGGAACATTTGATGCAATTGCTCCGGACCTACCACGCTGAGGGAAAAATCCGCCAGGGAGATCGCATGGGACTGATGGGCCTGCGTGACGAAATTTTTGAACAGGTCCTTTCTCCGGATCAAAAGTCTCTCTTTGAAGGTGTCCGCAAAGGAGAAGTGCGTCGAGGCGTTGACCGTGCCCTGTATCGCACCTCTTTGTTCGGTGGTGTCCAGCAGGAAGAAATCAAACGCTATATCGGATACGAACCCGGTCTTCCCCTCTTCCTTTCTCTCCCTTACGACATGACCATGAATACCCAGGTGCCTTTTTCCAGGTACCTCGACATATCCTTCCTCCTGCTCCTTGTCCTGCCTTTCCTTTTCTGGGGGACCGGCCTGTGGCGCAACATGTTGGTCATTCTCGGCAGCCTGCTGATCTGGACCATCTCAGTGTATTCCCTTTATTCGGAAGGGAGCGCACCACCAGACCCGGCGTTCGTAGCGGAAAAACTGCAATGGCAACAGGGTTTGATGCCCTCGGAAGAAGGATCCTTCACAGGTGCTGTTTTCGAAAGGGTACAAACGGGATTTGTGGAAGCCGGCCGGCTGACCCATGGCGTTTATGCCTTTCTGTCCGGCCTTCCGTTTTACGCGGTTTTCTGTCTGATCCTGTTATTGGGTGCCGGAGCCTGGTGGTTGCTTCGTGAAAAAGGTCACCACATGCCCGACAACATGCGGTATTTGGGAGCCTTCGGGATCACCTTCGGATTGTTGTGGGTCTTGTTGGGCAATGCCATTGTCTGGTACGGGTTCCCGATGTTCGCCCTGCTTTTTGTGGCGTTTGCCTGGTATTTCGACCAACAGGATGCCCTTGGTCAGGGAATCCCGGCTTCCATGGCTCGCACTTGGTGGCGGGGCGCAATTGTGGTGTATGGAATCCTGTCGTTGTTCCTGTTTTTCGTTTCGGGTCAGCCGCAATCCAGGGAGCAGCCCGGTATGTGGTACAACCATCCGTTTTTGCAGTTCGCGTCGGGACCGGCCGATCTCAGGGATACCTATGCCGCTACAATGCCCTACATGGAGGAAGTGGTCCGATTGCTCAATGCAGACCCAACGGCCAAGGTATACCGGGTCGGCACCTTTTTCAATTACCACATTGTCCGCAATGACCGGCGTGTCCTGGAGGACAACCAATTGGGCGTCTACGAACAAACGGTTTCCGTGCTTCGGCGCAAGGACGATTTTGTCCGGCTTCTGAAAGAGGAAGGATTCAAATATGTCCTCTATGATTTGAATACGACCCAGATCGACCGCACACCCGATAAAAGCCTGACCAAAAAAGCCAATGATTTCTTCCTCACGCTGGCCAACTCGCCTATGGCGCGTCCGATCCTGACGGACAATTTCATCCAGGATCCTGCCGTGCCGTTCACCCAGGTGGGCAAGGTGCGTGTACCTGGCAAGCCGGGTATCGGGGGGGTGAATACGCTACAGGGTTCCTATATACTTTTTGAATTGCTGTAAAAAATGCCCGCCATCATTAGACCGGAGGACATATGGGTCATCATTCCCGCTTTCAACGAAGGACCTGTCATTCGCGGGGTGGTGGCAAATGTCCGGCAATGCGGGTATCCGAATATCCTTGTGGTCGATGACGGCAGTACGGATGATACGGCTGCCCAGGCCGAGCTGGGCGGGGCCATGGTCATCCGCCATCTGGTCAACCGGGGCGCAGGTGCCGTAGCTCAGACCGGGTTGTACTATGCGCGAAAAAAAGGCATTCGGTATGTGGCACAAATGGATGCCGACGGGCAGCATCACCCGGAAGATCTGGCCAGGATGATGACCCGCATGGCCAAAGAGGATTGCGACATCGTCATCGGTAGCCGGTTCGTGGAAAAAAAGGGCGATGTACCCTGGATCCGCGTTTTGTATAATCAGATTTCCAACGTTTTCACCAACTGGTTTTGCCGCCGCTGGTACTCGGATACCCAATCGGGATTCCGGTTGCTCAACCGCCATGCCATTGAGCGGTTGGAGTTGCATATCGACGGATTCGGGTATTGCTCGGAAATGATCATTCAAGCCGAAATGCTGAACCTGAAAGTGGCGGAAATACCGATCTCCGTTTCATATACAGCCTATTCGATGAGCAAAGGCCAAAACCTCCACACCGGTGTCATCACGGCCATTAATTTGATTTGGAAACTGGTGTTCACCCCGAAAAATTAAAACCATGGATTTCGAAATCTATCAATTGATCGTACCCCTGATCGGATTGGTGTTCATCATGAACATGCTTCGGCGCTTTGCTTTGTCGCGAGCCGGCTGGCAGGAAACGCTCCTGGGGGTCGGTTTTTGGTTGGGGGTCATTCTGGTGGCCATTTTTCCGGACACCATTTCCAACCTGATCGCCCGCATTTTCGGCATTAAAAGCAATATCAACGCCATCATTTTCTTTTGTCTGGGGTTGATCTTTTTTTTCCAGTACAAGCTCTTTTTCATGATTAAAGAGCAACAGTCGGCCCTTACCCGACTGACCAGAAAGCTGGCGCTGGAAGAAAATGCCAAGGAAAAGCATCCGTGAGAATTCTTTTCGTACTGGAACATTTTCACCCCTATATCGGAGGGGCGGAAAGCCTGTTTCTCTCCCTCGCCCGGGAGCTGGTGGCGCAGGGACATGGGGTAGGGGTGGTGACGACACGTTTTCGTTCCGACCTGCCCGATGTCGAAATAATGGATGGCATTACCATCCACCGGGTAACCTGCCATAACCGGTTTCTTTTTTCCTTTTTCAGTTTGTCCAGGGTCTGGAAAGTCGCCGGCGCCTATGACCTCATTCAAACGACATCCTACAATGCCGCGCTACCGGCATGGATCGTCGCTTTCATACGCCGGATGCCTGCCGTCATCACCTTCCATGAGGTTTGGGGTCGCCTTTGGTGGCAATTGCCATGGATCCCGATACCTATGAGGCTGGCGTATTGGTGTTGGGAACAATGGATCCTCCTGCTGCCATTTCACCGCTTCGTCGCCGTTTCCCGGGCCACCGCCCGGTCGCTGATCCACGCAGGCAAAAGCCCGAAAGCTGTTACGCTGATCTACAATGGCCTCCCGGAATTCCCGTGGGCCGCGTATGGCCATCAACCCCCCGGGTCCTTTATCTTCACTTATTTCGGACGTCTGGGTTATTCCAAAGGTCTGGATGTGCTTGTCCCGGCCGCGCTGCGCTTTTTGGAAGTCCACCCGGATGCCCGGTTTCGCTGTATCATTCCTACCTATCCTCGTCCGTTGTACAAACGTATCCTTCGCCAGATCCAATCCTCGGTTCATACCGGCCGCATTGAACTCTGGCACGACCTGGATCCCGACCGGCTGTTTCGCCTTGTGGCGCATTCTTCCTGCGTGGTAATCCCCTCCTATAGTGAAGGATTTTGTTTTGTGGCGGCTGAAGCAGTAGCCATGGGTGTTCCGGTGGTCCACAGCGGCCGGGCCGCACTGGCCGAAGTGGCCGGGGGAAAAACCATTACCCTGGACAACCTGACGGAAGCGGCCGTGTACAAGGCGCTGGTGGCAGCCCATCAGGACGCCTGGACGGTTTCGTCTCCCCGGAGCTTTCCCCTGGAGGACGCGGTCCGGAGATATGTAGCCCTCTATGCAGAGGTGACCGGGTCAAATAAATCATCCGGCTGATTCCCGCCGGGGAAGACGAGCCCTTGTTCAGGTCGTATCTTGCAGGCATGTCGCCCAGGATTCCTTTGTTGGTCGTGGCATGCTTGATGAGTTGGACCGCCCCGGCCCAGACGTATAAGCCTCCCGTCAGGCATCCCATGGTCCTGACCGGATCGTTTTGCGAGTTGCGTGAAGACCATTTTCACGCTGGAGTGGATCTCCGGTCCTCCGGTGGTAAAGCCGGTGATCCGGTGATATCGGTGGCCGCCGGTTATGTGTGCCGGATCATCATTTCCCATGACGGTTACGGTCGTGCGATCCATGTGCGCCATCCCGACGGTCGCACCTCGGTTTATGCCCATCTCGACCGGTTCAATCCCGCTTTGCAAGCCTGGGTGGATACCATCCGCTTTGCCTGGCACAAGGAGGAAATCGACCTGGTGCTGGACAAAACCCAGTTTCCGGTGCGCCAGGGCCAGTTGCTGGGACTGATGGGCACTACCGGTCGATCCACAGGCGTTCATCTTCATTTCGAACTCCGGGAAAGGGATGGATTCCATGCCCTGGATCCGGCCCGTGCGGGTATCCGGTTTCCGGACAACGAGCCCCCTGTCCTGACGGGATTGAAAGTCTATGGCCTCGATGACAAACTGCTGCCACTTTTCGACATCAATGTCCCCCTGTTGAAAAAAGGATCGGTGTACAAAGTCAAGGGTGATACCCTCCGGATCGGCGCCTGGAGGGTAGGACTGGGTATCGCCGCCCATGACCCGGTGGCCGGCAACCGGTTTAGGACCGGTATCCGCATACTTCGCGTGGATGTGGATCGGGAAACCGTGTTTGAATGGCGCTCCGACAGCCTGGACCTCCGGTTGACGAGGTATAACAATGCCCATTGGGACCATGCCGAATGGATATTCAAAAGGCGTAAGGTGTACCGTTGCTATCCGCTGCAGGGAAATCGGTTGCCGATGTTTCCGGTCCTGAAAAAAGCAGGTGTGATCACCCTCAGTCAATGGGAAAAAAGAGAGGTAACCATTGCTGTAACCGACCAGGCGGGGCGGTCGTCACAACTCAGGTTTTGGATCCGGCGGGATGAAAAAATGGACGAGCCGCTTCCCCGACTATACCAGTTCCGAATCCCGTTTGGAGAAGATTTTTCCCATGAGGAAAGCGATATTTCCTGGCACATTCCGGCAGGCGCCCTCTATGAGACCACCTATTTTGAATATGCACGTCTGGAATCGGCAGCAGGCCTGGTGGAATACAAACTCCACCATCCTGGTCTTCCACTGCACAAGGACATGAAAGTATCCCTGCTCCTTCCTGAAAAAGCCCGCGAAAATCCCGAAATCTGGGTGGGAGCATACAAAGATGGCGACCGTTGGATGTCATGTGGTGGCAGGTATCAGGATGGATATCTTTCCTTTCGTACCCGTCGGCTGGATACATACAGGTTGTATGCCGATACGCTGGCTCCGGTCATCCGGTCCATCACTTCCGCCGGTCATGTCCGTGCCGGACCCTGGCGATTTGTCCTCCAGGATGACGTGTCAGACGCACATGGCGGGAGAAATGTCTTCTGGGATATCCACGTGGATGGCCAATGGGTGCCCGGTTCCTGGAATCATGGCGACAGAATTCTGTCTTTTTATCCGCCATCAAAAGCGAATGCCGGCAAACGTTTCCTGGAATTGCGCGTGAGGGACGAGAGGGGCAACCATGTCTTGCTACGGGATACCCTCTAAGGTCGTGAACCATTCCTTCGCCGTCCCGTTGTGAGCATAAACCACCTTTACGCATGTTGAAACCAGGTGACAAAGCCCCCGACTTCTCCGCACCCAACGAGAACGGAGAAATATTGACCCTACAACAATTCAAAGGAAAAAAACTGGTCCTGTATTTCTATCCCAAGGACGACACACCCGGTTGTACGGCGGAGGCCTGTAGTCTGCGAGACCATTATTCCCGGTTTCTCAAGAAGGGCTATGCCATCCTGGGCGTTTCACCCGACAGCGAAATAAAACACCAGAAATTCATCGAGAAATACAACCTTCCTTTTTCGCTTCTTGCCGATCCCGAGGCAAATATCCTGAAGGCCTATGGCGTATGGGGCCTCAAGAAATTCATGGGCAAGGAATATATGGGCGTGTTGCGCACGACCTTTATCATCGATGAAAAAGGGCACATTGAAAGAGTCATTGACAAGGTCGACACCAAGGAACATGCCGACCAGATCCTTGATGCCTGATCCGGTCAGGGCAATACGACCAACAGGACCGGCAGGAAGACCATTCCCATTCGCAAGGGAAGCGGAAAGTCGTCGGGTAATTCATCGATGACGACCCAGTCTCTGGGATCCCCCTCCCATGCCGTGAATTGTTCAAAACGGCCGAATTCCCGCTTTTCCCTGAGTTCCCATTCTTCAGGTGTGTTGGCCCAGCGTGTCACCCACTGGACGGTAAGGCCTTCGTCATTGGTGAGCCGCCATTCCGTTGGTACATCCCGCCAGATTTGCCGGACCGTGATGATCTGTCCGCCACCGTGTACCTCCCATTCACTGAAGTTGTCCCTCCAGCGGGCGCGGATTTCCCCCTGTTGCTCGCCAACCCGGTAATCCCATTGGGTGATGTCATTGTTGAGCATCCACCGCATCCGCAAAAATCCGATCTCCTGACCTTCCGGGTCAGTAATGATCCACTCCCGCAGGTCATCCTCGAATCGCGTGTAGATCCCACCGAGCTGCTGGGCAACAACCGAGGCGTGGAAGGTTAAAAGGCCGAGAACCAGGGGAAGCAGACGCATGCGTGATGGGGTTCAGAAGGGAAGATCGTCGTCGACACCCTGATCCGACCCGGTGGCTTCCGGAACGGACTCCGGGAAAGGAACACCGGCAAAGGGATCGTCGTTGGATGCTCCCATGGCAGACGCTCCTGCCTGAACCGCCTCTATCCGCCAGGCATCCAGATTCGTGAAATATTTGCCCTGCCATTCCCGGCCCCTCAGATTGAAGGACACACGTACTTCCTCCCCTTCACGGAAAGCATCCGCCAATGCACAGCGGTCTTGCGTCAACTGAAATTTGACGTACTGCATGAAATTGCCGTCCTGCACCTCCAGAACGATGTCCCGCGTACGGAATGAACTTGATTTCTCTTCAATGGGAAATATCCGGTGAAGCTTGCCGGTGATTTCAAATGCCATAATACCTGAGTTATTGGAGCGTAAAGATAGGCAATTCAGTCCCTCTTCGGACAAGTTGCCCATCGCCATTCCGGAACTTGTCCTTCTGCAAGTGACTTCCTCCGTTCCCAATAAGCATATCGCTTCCGCTTGCAAACCACTGGGCACGAAGCCAATGGCAGGTGCCAACTCTTCCTCCTTCCCGGCGCCGTGCCCGAAGAGAGAAAGGGAGAATGACCCATCTTCGTTTTTCATAGGATCCTCCATGGTCATCGTCATGGTCACAGCGGCGCAGAAGCCGGATGATGGAAGGTCCGAAATCTTCTTCTCCATCCGAAAGGCAATCCATGAGAAACCGGTACATTCGTTGAAATTCCTGCGCGATGAACAAGTATGTCCTGTCCAGTGTGGTTTCCGGTTTCCTGCTGCTTGGCGTCAGTGTCGCGGTACTCTATCTGCTGGTCAGTTTCTTTCCTCATTTGGCGGAAGAATACTACAATCCGGTGTTCCGTGCGGAAGACGACCGCAATTGGATGTTCTATCTGCACCCTTTCATTCTGAGCTTTGCGCTGGGGTGGTTCTGGCATCGCTTCCGCGCCATCTTCAGTGGTCACTGGGTCCGGCGGGCTGTTGAGTTGGGCTTCATTTACCTCATCGTGGCCATCATTCCCATCATGTGGATCACCTTCAGTGCGATCGATGTGCCCCCCGGAATGGTTTTCACCTGGGTGGCTTACGGATTTGGCCAGAGCCTGGTCGCAGGTCTTGTATTTGCCCGCTTGAACCGCTGAGCCCGACTCCCGGTATTTCTTTGAACCCAGAACGGGCATTAGCAATGCACGTTCTGCCCTCCGGTCCAGACAAAGCATGCTTGTCTGGATCCAGGAGCGGACGAAACCAGCTCCACAGGCGGGTTTGGGAAGACGCTTTGGTCTTCCTCCCCGATCCGGGTTAATCCGGGAGGGAGACATGGCGCTTTGAGCGCCATCGTCTCTCCCCAGACATTGAGCGTGAATGAATTTCTTCCATTACATAATGCGGATAATTCATTCACGCTCAATCGGCCGTTGGATGCTGACAAGCAACGCTGCGTCGGCACGCATCGCGCAAAAAATGCTATTGCATTTTTAGGGTTAAAGCGTTTTTGCACGACTTGATGGGAAATACTTTCAAACATTTTGTTTGAAAGATGTATTTTTGAGGGATGGATGGCGCGCTCCTTTCACTCATGGCCCTCAGTCGGGTACCCATGGTTGGACCGGTCCTCGGCCGGATACTGATCAGTTATTGCGGAAGTCCCGAAGCCGTCTTCCGGCAATCCCTTCCCCAACTTTCCCGCATTCCTCAAATCGGGGAAACCATTGCCCGAAACCTCAGGGATCCTACCGTCCACCGCGAAGCGGAACAAGAATGGCGGACCCTTGAAAAAGAGGGGATCCGGGCCATCACTTATCTTGATCCTGCTTATCCATCTCGTCTCCGTCATTTCGAAGAGAGCCCCTTGCTGCTGTATGTCCGTGGTCAACCAGACCTGCAGGCTGCCAGGACAGTGGGTGTCATCGGCACCCGTACGCCCACGGCACAGGGCAAAATGTTTACCGAGGAGTTGGTCAAAGGATTGAAGCCCTATGGTGTCCTCGTGGTTTCCGGGATGGCACACGGCGTGGACAGTTATGCACATCATGCCGCCCTGCAGGAAAGTTTGCCTACCATTGGCATCTTGGGACATGGTTTTCATACCCTGTATCCGGCCGCCCACCGCCATCTCGCCAGCCGTATGTCGGGAGACAGCGGCTTGCTGACTGAATTTTCCTGGAATACCCGTCCGGACAAAGAGAATTTTCCGATGCGCAATCGCGTCATTGCCGCCATGAGCGATGCCTTGGTTGTCGTAGAGAGCAGAGAGAAAGGCGGATCCATGATCACTGCCGAATTCGCCAATCGCTTCAACAAGGACGTGTTCGCCGTGCCCGGCAGAATCCAGGATCCTTGCTCCAGGGGATGCAATCTCCTGATAAAATCCCACAAGGCCCATCTCATAGAATCCACGGAAGACCTCGCCCTTTTCATGCGGTGGGACCCTGTCGATGACCATGCCGGACGTACGGCGCAAGGCCGCCTTTTTCACGATCTGGAAGAGGATGAAGAGAAAATGGTCCAACTGCTCCGCGAAAACCCGGAGTGGTTGATCGACGATCTCGGCTTCAAGCTCCGGATGACGCCGGGCAACGTCTCCGCCCTTCTCCTTCGTATGGAATTCAAAGGCATTGTCCATACCCTGCCGGGAAAGCGGTATGCACTGGCGCCCGGAGTGTCAATTCCGGGTTAATCTTCGCTACACCATTCGCACGTGCCGGAACACCTCCTAATTTTGCCGCATGAAATGGTCCGTATTCCCATTCATTGGCATCATGATGGCTCAAGGACTGGTCGCACACGCCCAGGCCCCTCCTTCCCTCCATCAGGTTTTGACCCCCGGTCCCGCCTCCGGTCCCGTACGCAACGTGATCCTCATGATCGGCGACGGCATGGGCCTCACCCAAATCAGTGCGGGGATGTATGCCGGCGGCAACCGGTCGGTCCTGGAACAATTCCGGACCATAGGCCTTCACAAACCATATTCACAAAGTCACCTGGTCACCGATTCCGCTGCAGGAGCCACCGCCTTCGCTTGCGGCATCAAAACCTACAATCACGCTATCGGGGTGGACAAGGACACGCTGCCCTGCAAAACCCTGCTGGAGGAAGTCCGCGATTTGGGATATGCAACCGGCATGATCACCACTTCCACCCTGGTCCATGCTACGCCGGCAGCATTTGTGGCCCACAATGCCCATAGGGCCAATTACGAAGCCATCGCAGAGGACTTCGCCGACTGCGGGTTGGACTATTACGTCGGGGGCGGATTGCGTTACTTCAGAAACCGGGCCTCGGACGATCGCGATCTGCTGGCGGAGATGGAGGCCCGTGGTCACATCATCGCCACCTATTTTTCCGATGATTTTGCCCAAATTCATCCGGATACGGCCTTCCCCTTCGGATTTTTTACGGCCTATGAAGACCCTTTGACGGCCGAGAGCGGCCGGGATTACCTGGCCATGGCGACAACGCGAGGTTTGGAATTCCTCGCCAACAGGTCAGACAAAGGATTTTTTGCCATGATTGAAGGTGCCCAGATCGATTGGGGTGGTCATGCCAACAACGGGCAGTACCTGGTCGCAGAAATGCAGGACTTCGAAATAGCCATTGCGGCCGCCCTGGCATTCACCCGCCGCCATCCGGGTACGTTGCTGCTGGTAACGGCCGACCACGAAGCAGGGGGGTGTGCCATTCAACCGGAATCCACCTGGCAAGAACTGAAATTCGGTTTTACCACCACCGGTCACACCGGCACGTTGATCCCTGTATTTGCCTTTGGTACCGGGGCGGAATTGTTCTCCGGTATTTACGAGAATACGGCGATTTACGGCAAAATTCGCGCCCTGATGGGTTGGTGAAAGGGCTCCTCCGGGAAAGGATTGCCATCCGCGAAGAATGGACAAAAGGATGCCTGATCAGAGGAGATGCCGCTCGGCGTGGTAGCTGGACCGGACAAGAGGGCCGCTTTCCACATACAGAAAACCTTTGGCAAGGCCGACCTCCCGGTATTCGGCAAATTGGTCGGGATGGATGAATGCCGCCACGTCCAAATGCATTTTGGTGGGTTGCAAATATTGACCGATGGTCAGGATCTCGCAACCATGGGCCACCAGATCATCCATGATGGCATAGACTTCCTCGGGCGTTTCGCCCAGGCCGACCATAATCCCCGATTTGGTCCGTTTGCCGTAGTCACGGGTCCGTCGGATCTGCTCCAGGCTGCGCTCGTATCGGGCTTGTGGCCGCACCAACCGATATAGCCGCTGCACGGTTTCCATGTTGTGGCTGACCACCTCCTGGCCGGCACTGATCATGCGATCCAGGGCATCCCAGGTCCCTTTGACATCGGGAATCAAGGTTTCAATGGTGGTGGAGGGCGACTCTTCTTTGACGCTCCTAACGGTCTGATACCAGATCTCGGCACCCCGGTCTTTGAGTTCGTCCCGATTGACGGAAGTGATGACGGCATGCCTGACACCCATCAACCGGATGGCTTCAGCCACACGCCGGGGCTCATCTTCATCGTATTCATTGGGACGTCCGGTCTTGACAGCGCAAAAGGAGCATGACCGGGTACAGGTATTGCCGAGGATCATGAAGGTGGCCGTGCCGGCACCCCAACACTCGCCCATGTTGGGACAGTTGCCGCTCTGGCAGATCGTGTGAAGCTTGTGCCCGTCCACAATCTCGCGCACCATCTTGTAGTTGTCACCGGTAGGTAATTTGACGCGCAACCAGTCGGGCTTCTTCCGGCGAGGTTCTACAACAGGCAATTCAAGCATAGGTCATTTCCGTTTGCCGATATGCAAAGTTAGGAACAGGTTAAGGAAGTAGGCCTGATTGTTTTCGACCATCACCGGAACACGCCGGGGAAAAACATCTACCATCAAGCCCGCATCCAGTGCCATGACGTATTCGTCAAAGGCTCCGAATCCGAAGTGAACGGCCGCCATGCCATGGATGCCGGGGATAAACCCGATTTCTCGAAAACCGGCAGTGAAAGGGCCACCGCCATAGATGCTGAAGGGATCAAGATACAATTCCCGGTTGCTGTCGCTGTACTTCTCAGTGGAAATCGTGTAAGCGTTGTTGTCCAGCCTCTTGATCAAACGCAGATAATAAGGTTTGAGAATACCGACAGTCACACCCCCCTGATATATAACACCAACGGCCAATCCTCTGCGGCGGGCTTTCTCCGAGTAATATCGCTTGATGCCGTATCCGCCACGAAGCGTGTACAGGCTGTTTCTCTTGCCGTAAATGTATGGTCGGGGTGATTCTTCGCCACCGAGTATGGCGGCAATCTCGTTGGATTGCCGGACTTCCTTATGATGCTTGAGATACCCCAGTTCCCCATAGTAGAGGGAAGAACGGTAATAGGTCTGAATGTCGGCCTTGTAATACCCCAAAGAAAGCCCCCTTGGCATCGCGCGGATTGTCATTGCCCTTTCTTCGTTGTACACAATTCCGGCTTCAAGAGGCTGGACAGGTTTGGGTTCCAGCGTCACCTGGCCCATTCCGGATACAGGAAGGACAGCTACTATCCCGATGATGATTCGACGGCGAAGCAGGGAGAAAGGTGGACCCATTGGTATCATTCCTTTATAAAAGTAGGACATTCCCCGCATTTCGCCAATTTTGACGGCCCATATCCTCGTATGAACGCGGAAATCCTTGTACTCGTATCCCGAACCGCCCCATGGGTGACATATACCTTTTCATGGATGGGCAACATCCTGGGATGGAAACAGGTGCATTGGACCACAGATCCCGCCGATCTGGCGGCTTGGCCGGGCCCGGCCATTGCCTATACGCCCCAGCCGGTGTCCGGAGCAGTCTGGTTACCCGAAACCCAGATCAATCATCCTTGGAATAAACATATAGGAACCCCTGAAGTTTACCGGGGGGCGGAGGGACCGGGGCTATTTCCGGTTCCGCATTCCTCCGGCATTCCCTTCGATCTGCCGGCCTCGGTATTCTGGATGTTGTCGCGCGTGGAAGAATACACGACGAGCGATTCCGACCAACATGGCCGATTCCCGGCTTCGTCGAGTTTGTCGGCCCGGGAAAAATTTCTCGACCAGCCAGTAGCCGACCAGTGGACCATTCTTCTACGGGACCGGCTCGAAGCCGCCTATCCGGGGCTGATCCATGCCCGGCCCCTGCTTCAGCATGTGCCCTCGTGGGATGTGGATATGCCCTGGCGATATCGTCATCGATCCATCCCGGCTTTCCTTCGCGCCTTTGGCGGCGACATCCGCAGGTTGGGCCTTGTCCGGGCAATGCATAATGCCGGGAATGCCTTCATGCGTGGTCTTGATCCGTATGACCGCCAGGAAGAATGGGGTAATGGCAGATCCCGATTGTTTTTCCCACTCGGGGACAAGGGTCCTCATGATCAGGCATTTGACAGCCGACATCCGGCTTACCGGGAGCTGATACGGCGCTATGCCCGAAGCGACCAGGCAGGCCTGCATCCCTCCTATGCCGCAGCCTTTGATCCGAATGCTCTTCACCGGGAGATGGATCGCTACCAACAGATAACCGGTGTCTTGCCGGAGCGGTCCCGCCAGCATTTTCTCAGATTCCGGCTGCCGGAAACATATCGCCATCTCGAAGCCGCTGGCATCAAAGAAGATTGGTCAATGGGTTATGCCGACCAGGCAGGTTACCGGGCCGGAACCGCCCATCCTTTCATGTGGTTCGATCTCCAACGGAATTGCCAAACCCACCTCAAGGTCGTACCGCTGGTGGCCATGGATGTCACTCTTCATCTTTACATGAAGCTGACGCCGGAATCCGGGAATGCATGGCTGGACCGGCTTTGGACCCACGCCCTTCCCGGCGGAGGGACCTGGGTCACGCTGGCCCACGTACATGACCGGGAAGACCCCCTTTGGGCAGGCTGGGAGTACCTGTTTCGGCCACGTTGAACATTCCGAAGGGTCAAACCCCTCCAGTCCTGGTGCGGTACAGCGGTTTGGCGTATCTTGTCCGACCAATCCGGGTCGCATTATGGTGCATACTTTTTCAGACCAGCCCAGCATTATCCACTCGCTGATCGGGGAGCTCAGATGCGTCCGGCAGCAGTCGGACCCCATGCGATTCAGGACCAATCTGGAGCGGATGGGTGAACTCATGGCCTACGAGATCAGCAAGACGCTGACATACCGTGCCCGTGAGGTCGAAACACCGCTTGGCATTGCAGAAGTGCGCGATCCGGAGGCAGGCATTATCCTGGCCTGTATTCTCAGGGCCGGTCTGCCATTCCATCAGGGTATGTTGCGTATACTCGATCGTGCCTCCAATGCCTTCGTGTCGGCCTACCGCAAACACCACAAGGATGGCACTTTTGACATCAAAGTCGAATATGTTTCATGTCCCTCCCTGGATGGCAAAACTCTTATCCTCGCCGACCCCATGCTGGCTACCGGAAGTTCTGTCGTAAAATCGGTAGAAGCCTTGCTGCGGTTTGGTCAGCCGGAGTCCATCCATGTGGCTGCCGTCATTGCCGCGCGGGAGGGTCTGGATTATGCCCGGCGTTTGTTGCCGGATGCCCGTTTCTGGATCGGTGCGATCGACGAAGAACTGACCGCCAAAGCTTTTATCGTGCCGGGACTCGGCGATGCCGGTGATCTGGCCTATGGTTCCAAATTACAGGAATGATTCCGGTCCTCCTGACCGACACTCTGAACCTGTAACCCCATGGCTGGACAAACGGAACAGTGGTTGATCAACCTTGCGTGGAAGGCAGGTTATTTGTTGAAGCGCAGGGTGACCGTTTCACCGATCCAGCATCCGATCTGGTACGGTTCGCCTTCGGCCTTTCCCAGCATGTGGCCGTCCTCATAGGATGGCCTTGAACCGGAGTAGCGGGCGATGCGTTCATTGGCCTGGGAAGCGACATCCGGGTCAACGGCTTTGGCCTCCTGGTACTTCTCGATAGCCGCCAGGATGACACATCGTTGCTCAAAATCCGTGGCGCCACAACTGCGGTACGAGCGGGCATACATGTCGCCGATCAGCAATAGAGGCTGTCCCCAATTGGGACGAATCTTCAAAGCCTTGCGGGCATAGTCCCTGGCTGTGGTATAGCGTTCCATCTGGCGGAATTCAATGGATGCCAGCGCCTGGTAATAATCCGCCTTCTTGTCGTTGTCCGTTTCCTGTTCCAGAGCTACCTTGTACCGATCAATTGCCTCGGCATACCGGCCTTCGTCATATAGGTACTTGGCATGGGCGCCCGGGTTTTTTTCATGATATTCGGCCAGTAATTTGGCATTTACTTCGGCGGCATAAGCTTCGTATTTTGACTTCAATTCCACCATCAGCGGATCCTCGTCCGGGCAACCCTGGGCGGCCAGCTTCAGATAAATTTCCTTGATTTTTTCGCCGTCATCGGGATTCGCCCGATAGGACGGTTCCAGCCGGCCCTTGAACCATTGGCAATCAAAGAGCTTGCCTTCGATCTGGGCCAGCGTGGGCATCATCGCATCCCTGCTTTGCTGATAATAAGCCTGGTAGGGTCCTTGCTGCGTGACCTGATGATCGGCCACGGCCACCATACGGGTAAAAACGTCCCGCGCCTCCTGTTCGCTGATCCGGTTGTTTTGAAACTGATCGACAAGGACATAGGCCAACGGGGTCAGAGCCACATATTCGGTGTTGAGACCATCCGTGTCGAGGGCGGATTTGAGCACTTTGTACGTGTCGGGGTAGGGTGTGAGAAGATGGTAGAACATATAATACCCCTTCCGCGCCATGGCAGATCCGGAGCGCCCGGTACAGGACGCCTCCTGATCAAATAAGGCCAGTGCCTTGTTGCGATAGGTTTCTTTTTCGGCCTCGGTGGTCGCTTTTTCAAACTTCCGGATATAGAACTGTTGCCCGTCGTAAAAGTGATCCGTGCGTTTGCCATCCGCATAGGGGGCGGCAGCAAACAACCTCTCCCAGTAAGGAAAAGCCTCCTCGAATTTCCCGTCTTTGAGAAATCCCTTGTAAATGACATGGTCCTGTTTCAGGTCCTCTTCATTGGGCTTGTCCACCCATGTGCCGCACTGCGCAGAGGAAGGCATGGGCAGAGACAATGAAAAGGCAATGGCAAGAATCCTGAGCATAAGCTGGACAGGTAGGTTATTGGTACTTTCTCTGAAAAAACCACGAATTGTCGTTCAATGTTGCAGCAACCCGCAGACGAATGTAATTGTCCTGCTGGACCTGCGTGACGCCGCGGCGCCCGATCTCGACGGCGAGTTCCAGAAACGAAACCTGTTGGCGAGGCAGGATGACAGGGAAGCCCATTCCGGCCTGAAGCCCATATCCATTGAGGTTTTCGCCATCAATGACCCGCGCGTCCTGCTCGTAAAACAGTCCCGCCCGGTAGCTCACTTTGCGGAGGTACTTTCGGAATGCCGTTGGGTCTGGCGTCCATTCACCACCGGCACTCCACCGCCAGGTATTTCGATAGGAGAGGTTGGTGACATCCGTATCCGGTAGTCCGAAGACCGACCAGTTGCGATATTCGGCATTGATACCGACCTGGAAAAAGTCGCCTTTGCGGTAAGTCACCCCGGCGCCAACTCTTCCCGGCAAGAAGCCATTCCCTTTGTCCTCGGTAATGTGCCGGATGGTATCTCTGGCAAGGGGAGCACCACCGGAGGAATAATCGGCATTGACGCGTTCGATCAATTGATCGGTCAGGGAATGGTAACGCACCTGACTTCCGCCGTAAAGACCAAACTGAACCCAGCGTCGCCGGCGGTCCAGCGTGTTGTCTTTGGAAGCCGGATCCAGGGGAAGGCGGTATATCACCCCGGCCATCCACGGGAATGCCCGCAGACTGGTTGTGGTGAAACTCCGGGTGGAATACGGCGATTGGACCGTTTGCAAATCGAGTTGGTAATTGTTGTAGAGGGATCCGAATACATAACTGACCTGTACGCCAGCCGAAAAGTCACGGTATTTGACCCCGGCAGACCATGCTGCCTGGGTGAGCCCTCCGCTCCCTTGAAAGATGTTCCGGATGGTATCTACGTCGGGGATGTACTGTTCGAATTCAACATCGTAACCGACAAGACTGTAAGGCGCTACATGTACACCGGTGGCGTACTCCCACGGTGAAGTGCCAGGCTCCATAAGCTCATTGATCCTGGATCTCAGTGGAAAAGCCAGAGAGAGATAATCAAGATTGCCTGACCATACTCTTTGTTTGGCGCTGTTCCGCTGAAAGTCATTCATCTTGCCGAAAAAACCTACTTCCAGCGATGTGGACTGGAGAAAAGACAGGCTGGCCGGATTGACCGGATTGACCCGGTAGGGATCTGTCCAGGCGCCAAACAACCCTCCGGTTCCACCGGTTTGGTTGAAATCACCGCGATACAGGTCGCCAACGCCATATCGTGACACCGGTGAATTGTCTTTGGGCTGAGCTGTGGCTGCTAAGGCCATGAGCAGGCAGGCCCCTGCCGTCCAAAACCGGCTAATCGTCTGCCGCATGTTGACGTAATATGTGGTTGAGCCCCAAAAGTACGAGGTCGGGGACTGCAAATATGGGGTATTTGAGGGCATTGGCCAAATCCGGTCCGTCGCCGCCTGTCATACAGATCTGTAACCGGTGCGCCCTCTTTTTGTACCGGGCAATCATGCCTTCGATTTCACACACGGCCCCCATGAAAACGCCTGCATTGAGCGAGGTTGATGTGTTGGCTCCCGTCAGCACTGGTTCAGGCTTCCAGTCAATTTGAGGCAACCGCTGGGTAAAAGCATGCATGGCTTTGGCCCGCATACCAATGCCGGGTGAAATACTGCCTCCGGCAAAGGCAAGATGCCGGTCCAGGAAATTCACAGTGATGCAGGTACCGGCATCAATGACGAGAAGCGGAGGCTTCAGTCCCATGCTCAATGCCCCGGCCACCGCGGCAATGCGATCTCTACCCAAAGTTTCCGGCGTTTCATACTTGTTGACAAAAGGGAGGGCCATCCTGTGATCAAGTGCCCGCCAAGGGGAGATGGGGGTCAGGAATGCCGGCAACCATTCCGGCTCCAGGCCGGAAGCGCAAAACAAGGTTGACTGCACATGGTCTTTCTGGATAAAGCCAGCCAACCATTCCCGGGTAGGTTGTTGCGACCACGATTTGCGCACCAGTTTATCACCATCGAACAAACCGGCTTTGATCCGGGTATTTCCGATGTCGAGTACCAGGTTCATCCGTGACGGAAATGCCGGTTGCCAGTGAGGACCATGGCCATATCCATGGTATCACAGTAATCGATACTGTCCTGGTCACGCACGCTGCCTCCAGGGTGAATAACGGCCGTAATACCCGCTTCGTGGGCGATTTCGACGCAATCGGGGAAGGGGAAAAACGCATCGGAAGCCATGACAGCCCCTTCCAGTCCAAAACCGAATGCCCCGGCTTTGGCAATGGCCTGGCGCAAAGCATCCACGCGGGATGTTTGTCCACAACCCATGCCGAGCAACTGCTGGTCACGTACGAGGGCAATGCCGTTGGATTTCAAATGTTTGACACAGATGTTGGCAAACAACAAATCCCGGGTTTGTCTGGGGTCGGGGGCACGGCGGGTCGCGGTTTTGAGGTCGCTTTCGGATTCCCGGATGTGGTCGTAATCCTGGACAAGGATGCCGCCAAACATACTGCGGAATTGGGTGGAAGGTGGCGTCCAGGAAGCCGGATAGGACAACAGAATCCTGTTTTTCTTGGCGGAAAGCAACTGCAAGGCTTCTCCGGTGTATCCGGGCGCCAGCAGGACTTCGTAGAAAATCGCATCGATGGCGCGGGCGGTACGGATATCCAACTCCCTGTTGACGGCAATGATACCTCCGAAGGCAGACACAGGGTCGGCAGCCAAGGCAGCCTCCCAACTGGCCAGGAGATCGCCCCGGGTCGCCACGCCACAGGCATTCGTATGCTTGATGACTACCGTGGTGGGATCTGCTTCTTTGAATTCCTGGATCAGCAAAAGAGCCGCTTCAGCGTCTACCAGGTTGTTGTAGGACAATTCCTTGCCGTGCATTTGCCGGAGGGTATGGTCGAGCAAGCCGTAGTACCACCCGCGCTGGTGTGGATTCTCGCCATACCGAAGCGTCCGCTCCGGCGTCCCTTCGATTCGGAAGGAGGCCCGGGAATCACCCTGGGAAAACCATCGGTGGATGGCGGCATCGTAGGCGGAAGTGACACCAAAGGCCTGGATGGCCAACGCTTTGCGCTGAGGCAGCGTGGAGGATGCGCCGCTACTGTCCAGGAGGGTGGCGAGCGCCGGATATGCCTCGCGGCAAGGAACAATCACTACATCCCGGTAATTCTTGGCCGCTGCCCGGATAAGGGATACACCTCCGATGTCGATCTTTTCGATAATGGCCGATTCGTCGCCGGTTTGTCTGACTGTTTCTTCAAAAGGGTACAGATCCACCATAACCAGGTCGAATACAGGGATTTCGAACTGCCGGAGCTCTTCGAGGTGTCCCGCTTCCCGACGGGCGAGGATTCCGCCAAAGACCTTGGGGTGCAAGGTTTTGACCCTTCCGTCGAGAATGGAAGGATAACCGGTCAGGGATTCCACGCTGCTGACGGGAAGGCCAAGGCCTTCCAGATAATCCATGGTTCCTCCGGTGGAATACAGGGTTACACCCAGATCGTGGAGTTTTCGGACAATGGGCTCCAGTCCGTTCTTGTCGAAGACCGAGACTAGAGCATTGCGAATGGTTCGGGGTTCCATGGCACGGGTTGAAGGGCAAAGTTAAACGCTTCGGCCCTTTACCCTTGGGTTATGCCTTAAAGTCACCTCAGCCAAGCCATTGGAAGCCGGTCATATGGTGTACCTTTGAAGGTCGCCGGCCTCCCTGTCGCCTTCGCCCTTTCAGGGCGGTGGAGGAAAGTCCGGACAACGCAGGGCGCCACACCAGCTAACGGCTGGGGTTCTGCCGCGAAGGTGGCGGGACACAGAAAGGGTCACAGAAACATACCGCCCTCCGGGGTAAGGGTGAAATCGTGTGGTAAGAGCGCACGCTTTCCGCCGGCAACGACGGAAAGGGATAAACCTTGTGGGTTGAAATGCCATGTACATCCCGGTCAAGAGGCAGATTGGCCCGGTCTGTTCCGCTCCGGCGGAGCCGGGAGGGGTAGGCAGATACATCCCGTCTGCGAAGACGGGAGCAGATAAATGACAGGGCGCCGGACTTCGGTCCGGTGACAGAATCCGGCTTACCGGCCGGCGACATTTTTTTCCGCTTTCTATGGGACCATGCTGTGATAGCGGTCCCGTTCCGGGTTTAGCGCAATGCGCCGAGTCCGGTGATTTCATGCACCTCACGGAGCGTGTCCCGGGCACGTTCGCGGATTTGGGCCGAGGCCTCCTGCACCCTCTTTTTCCAGGTTCTTTTGTTGGCGAGGATGTCCTTGTATCTTTCCTGAATGGGGCCCATCATGTCGCCCAGGGCATCAGCCACCACCTCCTTCAGGTCTGTGTAGCGCAAAGTGCCACGGACATGCTCATCCATCAGCAGACGAGATGCATCGACGCCACCGGAAGCCTTCAACAAAGTGAAAAGATTGGCGACCCCCGGGCTCATTTCTCCCTCAGGGGTGTCTCCGGTATCGGTGACCGCCGAGCGAATCTGTTTGCGCATTTTCTCTTCCTCCCCAAAAAGGTTGATGACGTGTTTTTCTCCCAGGCTTTTGCTCATCTTGCGGGTGGGATCAGCCGGGCTGAGCACCTTGGGCGTTTGGGTGAAATAAGGGGCAGGCAGAGGGAAATAGTCTTTGCCGAACTGCCGGTTGAATCGTTCGGCAATATTGCGGGTCAGCTCCAGATGTTGTTCCTGATCCTTGCCCACCGGGACATAATCGGCCTTGTATATCAGGATGTCGGCAGCTTGCAGAATGGGGTAAAAAAATAATCCTGCCGATATGAAGGCGTCCTTGTCCTTGTCCTGGACCTGCAGGGATTTGTCCTTGAACTGGGTCATCCGGGTGACTTCGCCATATGAAGTCATACACCCCAGTATCCATGCCAGTTCAGCGTGTTCCGGGACCAGGGACTGGATAAACAGAAAATCGGGTTCCACGCCGCAGGCCAGGAGCTGAAAAGTCATCGTCCATGTGGCTTCCCTGAGGCGATCCGGCTTGTACGGCATGGTCATCGCATGGTAATCCACCACGCCAAAGACACAGTCGAATTCTGTTTGCATGTCCACCCATGCTTTGACGGCGCCAAAATAGTTGCCGAGATGGATGTCACCGGTAGGTTGAATACCGGAAAGAACGCGTTTTCGGGAAGTCATGGCGCAGTGTTTAGCCGGGGATCCGGGCGATCAGCGAAATCTCGATATTGACAAACCGGGGCAGATTGGACACCTCCACCAATTCCCGTGCCGGAGCGTGGTCGGCATCAAAATATTCGGCATAAACAGCGTTGATCCGCGCATAGGCATGCATGTCCCTGACATAAACCGTACACTTCACCACGTCGTGGAAAGTGGCGCCGGCGGCTTCCAGCAGACCACCCAGGTTGCGCATCACCTGGTGCGTCTCTTCTTCAAGCGTGCCCTGCCGGAGTTCTCCGGTAGCCGGATCCAGGGCGATCTGACCGGAAGTGAACAACAATCCCTGAGCGATGACAGCCTGTTGATAGGGGCCGATGGCTTTGGGTGCCAGGTCCGTTTTGATAATCCGTTTCATGGTGGGTATTTTGAGGGCGCGCAAACACGCACTTTGGGCGGGCCAAAGGTAAAGGTATGCCGGCAATCACCTCATGAAGACCCGGGACCGATCTCAGAAATCCTTGACGATCTCGAGGTTGATGCCAAAACTGAATCCCTGGTGGTAACCCAACCTCCCCACATTATACGCCGCCATAGCGCCTACCCGGAGTTGTTCGGCACGCAACCAATCCCCTTCCAGGATCATTCCGCTTTCCAATCCGATGGTGAAATTGGTATTGAGATTCAACCCTGCCCAGAACACATCCGGATTTTCAATGCGAAACTGGTACCCGAGATTGTACAATTCTTCATGGGCATAATTGAGCCACAGCGTATGGTCGAGATAAAGGTACCGGGCGTGGCGCCACCCCAGGACGGCATTGGCGTGAATCCGGTTGCGAAGTGGCGCATTCTCCAGATCAACCCGGTTGGGCACCAGTCGTGAAGCGCCCAACCCGGCATAAAAATGAGATTTGTGGAGCCGGTTGTCCGACACGGAACGATACAAAATTCCGGCACCGGCATTCAGGTCAAATGTACTGGTCGCTTCGCTGTTCAGCAAAGGGTCAACACTATCACTGACTTTCGCCTTGGTCGCATCATATCGCCGTTGCCCGGCCAACCCTGACAAACCGAAGGAAAGCCGGTCATCGTCATCAAACAGACCCGGATTGATCTGGTATTTATAGGCGACTGACAAGCCGGTAAAAGACAGCGGACCCGTACCGTCAAACATCAGATCAGCCGCCAGAGCCATGCGGTCCTTGCTGAAATTCCTGTGCCCCCCGGCAATTCCTGTTAGCGGGGCACCGTCAAATCCCAACCATTGTTGGCTGTAGGTGGCATGTGCCCCCCATGCGCCGGGCTGTCCGGTCAGGGCCGGATTCCACAGGTGATCCGTAGTCCGGATCACGCCAGGCAGTGGAATCTGTTGCGCATGCACGCCCCATGCCATCCAAATCGCAGAAAGGATCAGTCCTGTACGGATCCAACACGTGGTTTCACTCGTCTTCATGGAGTACAACTAATACGGATTTGACAATTCGGTCGCCTGGCCAAAGCCGGAGCACGTAGTAATAGGTACCCGTGGGCAACCGCTTCCCCTTGATGGTGCCATCGAAAGTGTTTTGATAATTGTCCTGATGGAAAATCTGCTCTCCCCATCGGTTGTAAATGGTCAGGCTGTTGGCATCGAAGGACTCAAGTCCCTTGATGATCAAAAGGTCATTGAAGCCATCCCCGTTGGGTGTGATGGTATTGACCAGATCAAGGACGAGATCAAGATCATCGTACACCTCCACAAAGACCGAATCCGTGGTCTCACAGCCCTGAATGTCCGTAATGGTTACGTAGAAGGTGCCGCTGGCGCCGGGTGTGGTCCGGGGCTCGGGGCATTGGGTACAGGACAGCTCAAAGGGGCCGTCCCAAAGGTATTGCACGCCTCCGGTGGCAGAAAGCGTCACTTCCCTGCCCTGGAGCACATTCAGATCAGGTCCGGCCATACCTAAGGGTGTTTTTACATCCAGGGTAATGGATACGACTTCCGCATTGCAACTGTTGGATACCTCCACGGAGAGGGTTACCGTTTCATTGACCACGAGTGCAGGATTGGCAATGGTCGGGTCATTGAGCATGGCAGCCCCCTCCAACCACAGGTATTCCGTTCCGCCGGACGCCACCAATTGGACCTGGGCTCCCGGGCAAACAGTTGCCGGAATACTCACCACGGAGGGCGATACCAATGATTGCTGGGTGACCGTCGTGGAAGCGGAATTTCGGCAACCGTTGGCATCGGTCAGTGTCACCGAGTAATTCCCGGGTAGTGTCACCGCAATTTGCGCACTGGTCTCACCGGTGGACCACAAATAAGAACCTGCAGGCCCGCCGGCTGTCAGGGTCGTTGCCGAACCTTCACAAAATTCAAGGATTCCCGTTACCTCCACCTGTGGCAACGGATGAACGGTGACTGTGTGGGTATCCGTTCCCGAACAACCTGCGTTATTGGTGACCGTCACCGAATAGGACCCTGACTGGGCCACGGACAGGGTGGGTGAACTCTGACCGCCTGACCATAAATAGGTGGCATAACCCGCACCGGCGTCCAGGACATTGGTTTCCCCTTGACACCACGCCGTCAACCCGGCGATCTGAGGCTGGGGATTGGGACTTTCCGTTACCGTAACCGAAGCGGAACCCGAACAACCGGCGGCCAGCGAGACGGTCACCGTGTATATTCCACCCGCCGTAACGGTGAGGGTCTGACTGCTTTGTCCTCCGGTCCACAAATAGGAAGCAAATCCAGGGCCGGCATCCAGGACGGTTTGTTCACCCGCGCATATGGCAGGCACACCCGTGATGACCGGAGCGGGCAAAGGGTGCACCGTCACGTCAATCGTGTCTGTTCCCGGACATCCAATGGAATTGGTCACTGTCACTATATAGGTCCCGGATGCCTGCACGACGAGCGTTTGTCCGGAGGCACCTGTTGACCATTCGTAGGAAAAGAAATTGTTGCCGGCATTCAACGTGGAGGTCTCACCTTCACAGAGGTCCGTATCCCCGGTTATCTGGGGCTGGGGAGAGGGAAGTTCGGTGACGGTGATCTGTGTGGCCCCCGTGCAACCTTCGGCGCTCGTGACAGTGACCTGGTAAATGCCCGATGAAGTCACCAGGATCTGGGGGGTTGTTTCCCCATTGGACCAATGATATTCGGCATAGCCGCCACCGGCATCCAAAGGATGTGCGGTGCCTTCACAGAAAGAAGTGCCGCCTGTTATTGTCGGCGTGGGCTTGGGGTGTTCGGCGATATCCACACTGGCCGAAGATATACAGCCCCATTGGTCCGTAACCGTAACGCTGTAATTTCCTGCTGCAGTGACGATATTGGTGCGTGTGATGGGCCCGTTGCTCCATTTGTACGAGGCATATCCGGACCCGGCATCGAGTTGGGTGGCCGTACCGGAGCAGATCGCCAGGACACCGGAGATCTGCGGTGGTTGGGGAATTCTTTCGGTAACTAAAATCTCCTGGGTATCCGAACATCCGTTGGTGTTGGTCACCGTGACACTGTAGGTGCCTGTAGCCGTCACTTGAATGCTCGTGGTGGTGTCCCCTGTGCTCCACAGTACATCGTTGGCGAAAATGCTGACCGACAAGGTCGTGCTGCCTCCTTCGCAGAAATTGGGATTGCCATTGATGTTCCCATTGGGTTTGATCTTGTGGGTGACCTGGGTCCAGTCCTGACCCGTGCATCCCCAGGCATTGGTGACGGTAACCGTATAGGTGCCTGTCTCTGTCACCTGCAAAAACCGGGTGGTGTCTCCGGTTGACCACAGATAAATGTCGTAAGGTTCGCCGGCGTCCATGGTCGCTGTGTCTCCTTCGCAAACGGAAACGTTGCCGATGATCTGTGGATTGGCCTGCGGGAAATAAAGCATTTCCAATGTATCGGTGGAATAACGGCATCCTTCGGCTTCCACAACTCCGAAATACAGTCCCGGGTCCTTCACATAAAGGTCCGGATCCTGAGCGCCGGGCATCGGTTTTTTGTTCATGAACCATTTGTACACGAAGCCCGGTCCGGTATTGAGCGTAAAATGGGCACTGTCGGGGTAACAAACTCCCGGTCCGTTCTCTGCTGTAATCTCGGCAAAACCGTCACAGGATTGGACACAAATGTTGTCCAGGTAAAGATTTTCACTGAATCCCTTGGCGATGGTAAACCGGAAGGCCACCAGAACCTCCTGCCCGGCGAAGGCGGAGAGATCGGCGATATCCCGTCTCCAATGGCTGCAATCGGTGGGAAACCAGGACGAAGTCGGGAGCGCACCCGGATGAGGAACCGTATGCAGGTTTTCCGTATTGCCGCCGTTGATGTCTCGTCGGAGATAGACAGGGGTCAGGGTCTGTCCGCAGTCCGTGGAAACGAGTACTTCCAGGGTTCCGAGGTGATCCGCATAGAAATTGCGCCGCATGGCCACATCAAAATTGAGCGCGGCTCCGGTCATTCCGGTCAAATCCAAAGGCACCATCGCCATTAGAGTCTGCGTACCATTTCCGCCGGCTCCGGCATTAAAGGCTTCAAATACAAGACAATGGTCTCCCTGGTCCATGCATCCGGTCGGTCCGTATTCAGCAACGGTAATCAGCGGTCCGTTCACCACCCAGCTTTCGGGTTTCTGACCGGATTCAAAATCCCAGCAAGCGGGGAAAGCCGTCTGTACAGGTTCATAGTACAGATACGTACACAGCCGGTTATTGTCGGAATAAGGGTCTCCACCACCTCCATTGATATCGGCGATCCTATAGTCGATATCATGCCCTCCGGGTGTGAGAGTGACGGGATCCAGCGTGAGATTGGCCTCGTTGCCGGTGGCCAGATTGGGGGTGCGCACCGTGCTTTGCCATAAGGCGCCATCGACCCAGGTTTCGATAGTGATGGAGGAGATGGGTTGGGTGCCGTAATTTTTAATCCGTATGATCGGTTCAAAGGTGTCTTCACATAGAGGTTGCTGGAAAGGATAAACAATCCGGAGTATGCCAGCTTCGCGGTTTTCGTCGGCCGGAATACAACCCTCAGAAGAAAACAACGGGGCTCGGGCGGCCCCGTAGGAGGCGGCATTCACCCTGACGCCTTGTCCGGGAGTGAATCGGGTTGTACCCCCGCAATAGCTCATGTAATTGCGGCGGGAATCATCCCAGTTGCCCCCTCCTCCACACGGGTTGGAGGCCCCGCAATCATCAACTTTATGGGGGGGTGTGTCACATACCCGATCCCCATCCTGGGTACAATCATTGTCGGGTGGACAGTTAGCGCCGTCGTTGTCCCCTTCGAAGGTGTGAAACAAGTTGAATCCATGCCCCAGTTCGTGGGTCAGGGTCGAACTGCCCTGTGTCATCGTACCGGCCACAATCACGGTGCCATCGAGGGGACCGCCGTTGGGGAAATAGGCGTAACCGGCTACGGAACCGGAAATGTCATGAACTACCCAAATATTGTAATATTGGTTTTGGGGCCAGGTACTCAGGGCCTTGATTTCGGTTTCGTCCGCTCCAGGCCCTCCATCATGGGATATACCTCCCGCCGTGTAGCCGGGCACACCGCTTCCGTTTACCCGGACAATTCCGTTGGTGGGCGCACCAGCCGGTGTTCGCTGGGCCAGGCAAAATTCGAATCCCATATCGGCACCATCGCCGACAATGGCCCGCCACCGGTTGTTCAACCCGTCTATGGCCCCCATGATCTGGGCATCGGAAATATTGGAGCCCGTACCGACAGGTTCATTCAGATGGATGACATGCACGACCACCGGTACCCGGCGCTGGTCGCCGGCACATCCTGTACCACGCGCCGGATCGGCATCCGGCCACTTATGCAGGTATCGCCAATATTCCGATTCGTTGCGATCGGTGGCCTGCCGGTAGGCGGGGTCAAGGTCAAGCAATCGTCGGTGTGCAAGGTCCGTTCCACACGATGTGGATGGCGTTTGGGCAAAGAAAGGTTGGGCGGTCAACATGACCGACACCAACAACATTCCTCTCCAGATCATTTTTACAGGGGACATACGGTTCATCAAATGGTAAACATGCCGGAATGGCTATCCAGCTTTCAAAAATAGCAGGATTCCCCGTATTGGTAGGCTGCTCCGGAGTGCCGTGTTAATTTTGCCTCTGAAAAACATAGTCCATGATTGTTGTAACGGGAGCAGCCGGGTTTATCGGGAGTTGCATGGTGAGCAAGTTGCTCAAAGAAGACCCGGGTGCCGATTTGGTCGTGGTGGATGATTTCTCCTCCGGGGCCAAAGCGCCCAATCTGGAGGGAAAAAATGTGCGGGAACGCGTGCATCGAGACCGGTTTTTCGAATGGTGGGATCGCCATCAGTCGGGCATGGCGGGGGTCTACCATCTGGGCGCCAGAACGGATACCGCCGAAAAGGATGCCGCCATTTTCGACCGTTTGAATGTCCGGTATTCCATGGAGGTTTGGGACCGATGCACCCGGATGGGCATACCGCTGGTTTATGCCTCCAGTGCAGCCACTTACGGGGATGGGTCATTGGGCTATTCCGACGATCATGCCCTGGTCCGGCAATTGCGGCCCCTCAATCCTTACGGACACAGCAAGCAAACCTTCGACAGCTGGGTCCTGGATCAAAATGAAACGCCGCCTTTTTGGGCCGGTATCAAATTTTTCAATGTGTATGGCCCGAATGAATACCACAAAAAAAGGATGGCTTCCGTGGTCTTCCACACGTGGAGGCAGATCAATGAAACAGGTTACATGCAGCTTTTCCGGTCACACAGGAAGGACATCGCCGACGGAGAACAGCAACGCGATTTCATTTATGTCCGGGATGTCGTGGATGTGCTTCACTTTTTGATGCAACGGCAACCCCCATCCGGTATTTTCAATCTCGGTACAGGACAGGCCCGCACCTTCCTCGACCTCTGCAAAGCCACCTTTTCATCCATGGGCCAACCCGCCGATATCCGTTTTATAGATACACCGGCAGACATCCGCGACACCTATCAATATTTTACCCAGGCCGAGATGCATAAGCTCAGGGGGGCCGGTTACACGTTACCGTTTACATCCCTGGAAGAGGGAGTTTCGGATTATGTTTGTCGTTTTCTGCAACGCGGTGTTTATTTCTGATCTCCTGGAATCCGGTAAGTATTCAGGCCGGCATAGTAGATCAGATACCATTCATCGCCCATCTTCGCAAACCGCCTTTCGGCCATCAGGGGTTTGTCGATGAGGAATAGCCTTTCGACAATCATCCGGTCGCCGGGCATCAGGATTTCTTTCCGGAAATCGGAATTCTCCTTGTCCCAGGGCTTATGGAGCGTCCACGCGGATTCTTCCCAGTAAAACTTTTCCCCTGCAACAGCCGGGTCGGCATAATCCGGCAACCCTTCGAGGGGAAAGACAATGTGTTCCATCTGATAGCTGCTGTCACGATGAAACAATTCATAAAAGACCTGGAAATCCACCGGCAATGCCGCCTGATCATTGGAAGAGGATCTCCGGCATCCGGAAACCAAACAGGTCAGGGTCAGAACGAGGAGAAGTGTGCGCATCATGACACGAAAATAGGGGCTTTCTCTACGACCCAGACCAACATCCCTTCCGGGAAAGGCCGGTAATACCCCTGAAACAACCATGGAGGGGTGTCGGGCTCCAGGATACGGGCATCAAACATGCCTCCCACTGGATCCCAATCAAAGCGGTCGCAGAGCAAATGGTCCCGGAATTCCAATCTCTTGCGGCCATGGGCTTTGTACATCGCCTCTTTGGCTCCCCATAAAACATGGTGCATCTGGAGGCTGTCTTCGCCATGAGCAAAGTGGATCTCCTCCTCATGGCAAAATCTAGGAGCGAGGCGCTCCATGCGCGGGTCCCATTGTTGGACATCCACACCCACGGCAACAGGTGCCAGGATGATGGCCGCCAGGGGGCCGGAATGACTGATGGAAATGCGCGTCTCCTGTCCCTCCAGGTAAGGCTTGCCAAACAGGTCCTTGACACAAGGTGCCCGTTCGGGCAGGCCACTCATTACATGCAACAGATATCTGGTGGACAACGCCTCCAATCGCCGGACCGGCGGGAACCCCGCTTCCATTTCAGCAGAGATACCGTTGCCCAACTTATGCAGGAACCACTCCTCAGTCTCCTCCGTTATCCACAGTCCGGTGAAGAAAGCGTTTTTCTCCTTGCGGGCAAATCGCAATGGCATGAGGCAAAGGTAGGCAACCTCTTCGCATGCTTGCCGGCATGCAACAGAAACCCGGCCGGCATGTTTTATGGAGGTGTTCGCTCCTTTGCAACGGATCCATCAGTTGACCGGACATCCGGGTTCCGTGTACGGACTTTGCCGGGGGTCCGGCCAAAGCCACATCCTTTCGGGAGGCGGAGACGGCTGGGTAGTATCCTGGGATCTGAAGGATCCGGAACCGGGCAAACTGTTGGCCCGTATTCCGGATCAGGTATTCACCATCATGTGGCTGGACAAATCAAAGACTTTGCTGGCAGGCACCTTCGGAGGCGGGCTTTACAGGATCCGGCCTGATCGCGGGGAGGAGGCCAGCGGGATACACCATCATGACAAAGGAGTGTTTGCCCTCGCTCTCCTGGGGGATGTAGTGTATTCTGGGGGAGGAGACGGACGGATCACCCGATGGTCGCCTGACGAAGGCAAGCCCATGGAAAGCCTCCGGATCACATCCCGATCCATCCGCTGTCTGGAACCCCTGGATGAACAACTCCTTGCGGCGGGGTGCAGCGATGGAAGGATCATATTGATTGACACGGTCCGTTGGTTGCCGGTACACGAGATCCGCGATGCACACCTTCCTTCCGTATTCTGCCTCCGCAAATCACCGGCAAGTCACCTCCTTTGGAGCGGAGGTCGGGATGCCCGCCTTCGGTGCTGGGACCTCAACAATGGCCGGGAAAAAATATTTGAAGCACCGGCCCACTGGTACACGATCAATGCATTAGCCATCGATCCCTCCGGCGAGATCCTTGCCACAGCCAGCCGGGACAAAACCATCAGGATTTGGAATGCCGTTTCCGGTGACCTTTTGCAATCGCTGGATCCCGTCAGGGACCAGGGGCATCGTCACTCGGTCAACAACCTGTTCTGGTCGGATTTCGACGGCTCCCTGATCAGTGCCTCGGATGACAGGTCCCTGATCATCTGGCAAGCGGCCAATAAGGGCGCCGATGCCGGACGGTGATCCTCCCGGGAGGTTACCTTTGCACCAAACAATCAGGGATGATTCTGTCTGATACCAAGATCCTGGAGGCGATCGCCAACGGTGAAATCATCATCGAGCCCTTCCATCGGGAACACCTTGGCACCAACAGCTATGACGTTCACCTCGGCAAATGGCTCGCCAATTATCTGGATCCTGAACTCGATGCCCGTAAGCACAACCAGATTAAAGTCTTTGAAATCCCGGCAGAGGGATTCGTCCTCCGGCCCGGGATTTTGTATCTCGGCGTTACGGAAGAATATACCGAAACCCATAGCACCGTGCCATTTCTGGAGGGCAAGTCAAGCG
This sequence comes from uncultured Saprospiraceae bacterium, assembly GCA_964471595.1. Lineage (GTDB taxonomy): Bacteria > Bacteroidota > Bacteroidia > Chitinophagales > Saprospiraceae > JAGNXB01. The sequence continues at coordinate 50,467 of CAYYGN010000004.1, read as the reverse complement.
TAGGCCGATTGGGCATTGATATCCATGCTACCGCAGGCAAAGGAGATGTGGGATTTTGTAATACCTGGACCCTGGAGATATCCTGTACCATGCCTGTCCGGATATACGCGGGGATGCCCATCGGACAGCTGATTTACTTCCAGGTAGATGGGGATATCGAAAATCCCTACAACCGAAAGACCTCGGCCAAATACAAGGTTCGCACCGACAAACCGGTGGAATCCATGATGTGGAAAAATCATTTCTAAACGTCTATTGTCCATGTCCAACCGGTTCTATGCAGGTTATACCTTGTTGGCAGTGTTGCTGATTTTTCTGGTGGCCGCCCTCCTGGCTTACCGGACTATGGAGCATTGGCAACAGGAGAATGATCTTGCCCACGGGTTTTCGGAGGCAGATGCCTTGCTGGCATTACCGCAATTCCGTTTGGTGGACACTGCGGGGTCCCTGTTGCCCCAATTGCTCAACCAGGACGCCCGCTCAGGAAATGAGACCCGTTATGTGGTTTTGGCAGGTAGTTTTTTCCGGAAGGAAAGGGCGCGGGACCACATGACTTACCTGCGCCAACTGGGTCTTCATCAGTCCCAACTTCTTCATTTCAGGGGAGAAAGGGATATCTATGCCGTTGGAGTGGGACGCCATGCCGACCTGACAAAGGCCCAGGAGCAAATGAAAATGCTACAAAACGAATTCAATGTGGATGTTTATGTCCACAAGATCCGGCGAGACCCCTGATATTACCTGATTACCGAGAAGGACCTCACCTGAAGCAGACGTCCTTCCCGATCTTTCAATCCCAGGAAATACAAACCTTCCGCCATCCCACTCAGATCCAACCACTCGGTCCAGCTCTTTTCAAAAACCGGTCGGCCGGTGACATCCGTACAGAAAATGCGCCATTCCGCCCGGGACGCGGCAGCAGTCGTCAACTGCAGGAAGGAAGTGGCAGGATTGGGGAACAGAAGGAGATCACCAGCCATGGCCACCACATCTTCCGAGTGCGCCAGATCCGGTGTATGGGTCGGTGTTTCGGGTCCGAATACGGGACGTATCATGAGGGCACCCCGGAGACTTCCCGGGAATGGTTCCCACACACCATCGAGATTTTGCCAGGCATAATCCGACGCATCCGGATGGTTTTTGTCAAACCCCACGGGTATGGGATCATCGACGTTGGATCCTTGTTGCCAACCGATGAAAAAGGTCCCGGCCGGAATGGGGACGCCTGCGGGCGCTCCGTTTTTATCAAAGAGGACATAGGTGGTGAAAGCCTGCAGACTGTCAGCCAGGACTGTACCCGCATAAAACGGGCGGAGAAAAAATTCCTCATAAACCGGCTCGCTGTCAAGCGATGCCGTCCATACACGCAGGTTGAAACTTTGGCTGGTGACATCCACCTGATAGAGGGGGAAATGGAACTGTACCGCACGCAGCGTATCCGCGACAGGCGATTCAAATTGCAGGGCTGCCTGTGTACCGGCTTTTTTGGCGACAATGGCGCTTTCAGCCGTACCGTCATCATAAGCATACCAGGTTGACAATACCGTCGTATTCCTTACGATGTTGTTGGCCAGGGCTACCGGCTCGTTGATGATTTTTTCCTGGTCTTGTTCGAAGGAATATTCCAGTTCGAGGGCAAGTCCCGGCTTTCCGTCCGGAAAAGACGCAAGCTCCCCCACCCAATCCGAGGCATGCAGCGTATTCAAAAAGCTGTGGGGACCAGGAGCAAGGTCACGCTGATTGATGGGCGCAATCGGTGGCAATTCCAAAAGGGTGATCTGGTCCAACAGGACTTGACCGGAATTCTTGTCCCTGATGAGCAATGCACTGGGATCTGCCTGGGCCGTGTCCGGAAAGTGGTTGTATAGCCGGATGTCGAGGTCCTCATTGATCCAGGGCAGGGGGTCCGGACGCAGATGCGTCCAGGGCATAGCTGTATACCTCCGGATCAGGTAACCGGGAAGACTTGCAAAAGCGATATCCTGGTTGCCAGGCTGTGCCTGCTGGCCGACGCCCAGCCGGACATAATCCACATGCCAGTGGTCTTGGGCTCCGGTGAGATTCGACCGGTTGCGAAAGCGGAACTGGAATCCTTTGTACCTATAAGCTTCGGGAACAGCTTGGGCATAATACGTAAAGGGTTGCGCCATATTGAACAATAATCCGGGCAATCCACGCACTACCTGCCAGATGCCGGCGGTGTCCTTGAATTCCAGGATCAGACTGTCACCCACATCGGGTTTGAAACCGAGTCCGCGGGGTTGGGCATAGAATGACAATATGATCTCCTCACCGGCTGTGTAAGGTGAAAGGTCCAAATAAGCAGAAGTCAGCAAATCCCGTTCGGTCACTGCCTGGGAATAGGCATATCCATGCTGGTCAAGTCCATCCAGCGTCGCCACCCCCGTCGAAGGGGGGTCAATGGCCATACGGGCATTGACAAATGCCTTGTCATCCAGCCATTTGCCCGGGTCGGGATAAGGACCGGAATAGGAAAAGTCGTCAAAAAATGGCAACCCGATGGTATCGGCCGTCACCCGGATGGGGAACGCCACGGTATCGGACAAACAGGCATCGTACTTGGCTTCATAAAGGACGGTGTCCAAACCCCCAAACCTGCCTGTTGTGTAGCGAAAACATTCAGCCAGGGTAACGACCTCCCCGGTCTGACGTGCCAAAGGCCCGATCACCCTGAAAACTGGTGTCGGAAGTCCCGGATCGGGATTGGTACAGAGGACGATTTCGACAGATCCCCCCAATTCTGTATGTTGTTCCGTTGTCCTCGTGGAGGGACGGTGAATGGTCAGGGTCCATTCCAGGGTATCGCACTCGCCCCCTGCCGTGCAAATCGACAAGCATACACGGTCCGAACCCCATGTCACGCCGGGTAAGGCTTCATACCGAAGGCAAATTCCCTCCAGCGTGGCAGTCCCGTAATCAAGGGGAAAACAGGTGATTAATGCCACCAGGGCATCCCCACCCAAACCGGTCGTGTCGGTACAAAACGATACAGATGCGCCACTCTCCACACAGGTAGCCGTCTGGCGCAAACCTCCTGGAAGATCCCCGGCGGGATGGTACGCAGGGGAGGGAAGGGGAGAAATCCTGGTCAGAACAGGGTTGACCGGGAGGGGTACTTCTTCGAGTTGCGCCCTGGAGGTCACATAGGTGGATACCAGGATGCATATCGCTAATAGCAGGCGTTGCGCCATGATGGAATATTTCCTTGTTGGAACGATGGGGCATGGGATATGTTGCCCCTTGGAAATCCGGGTTTCATTCGATCTCCAATCCGGCATCATCGGGGCAGGAATATGGTCTGGCTTGGGTCACCCAAACCTGAATGGAATCCCCTTTGGCGAGCACTAATCCCCGCGCCGGGACGGGTTCCTGACGATAAACCCATGACGATGCGCGGTTGGTGACATTGTCATCCAAATGAATGCCACCCAATTCCAGTCGGGCAGCCTTGACCAGAAATTCCGCCTGGGACAGGGTCTGACAGACAAGGTCAGGTACCGGAGAGGATTCGCTGATATCCTTGGAAATGACAAGATCCAGACGTGACCCTTTGGCGATGGTACCCTTGCCCAATTTGCGTTTGGCATCTACAAGGGTGTCCCCTTCAAACAGTACCATCAACACCATTCCAGGCGGCCCATCGTCAAATACTTCGCGTACAACCTGTGATTCAAGAGCAAAACGTTGTTTGAGCGCTCGCTGGACACCTCCAACTTCCTGACCGTACATCGGGGGCAGGCTGTTGAGCGGGATCTGGTCGGCCTGCCACTTGGTGATGGTGACATAAATCCTCCTGCCTTCCTTGACCGCAAACCCTGCCTCCGGATTTTGGGTGATGATCATTCCTCCAGGCCTCCCTACCATGAATACACTGTCTTCAGCCACCAGTTCGAAGTCTTTGCGCCTGGCATCCTTTTGCGCCTCGACGAATTCCGCATCCTTGTAATTGTCTACAGGAATCTTTTCTCCGTGGTGGGTATAACAGCGCAGCCACCACATCACAAAAAGAAGGAGGAATGCCGATGTCCCCGCCAGCGCAATCAGGTTGTTGAGAAACAAGGCAGAAGTGAGGAAATGGACCAGTGACCTGGCCATCCTCTTTAACCGGTCAGACAGGGGCGCGCTCATGGAAGGGGAACGAAAGGATTTGGTCGATGAAATGGAACGGTGTATATCCGCTAATGGAAGCCTGATGAAAAATGCAGGTAGCCGGGGTCATGCCAGGCAGGGAATTGACTTCGATGATCCAGGTTTCCACACGGCCATCGGCGAAGATGCGTACAAAGGCATCAATGCGTGCATAACCGGTTACGCCCAGGATGCGGGCAGCCCTTTCCAGGTCCGCACGGACCAGCCCGGATATACGCCGGGCTTCTGCCGGATCCGGAGAAAATCTGGCAGGGGTGATATTTTGCCCTTCCCCGGCCAAAAATTTTTCCTCCAGACTCAATACTTCCTGACCCGCCAATGCCTCGGAAGGCTCGAAAATTTCGTATCTGATTTGGCCATCTTCCCATTTGGTGACCAGCCCGCCTGTAATTTCGAGAAAATGTGTGGCCTCCCCACGGGTAATCAAGGTTTCAAATAGGATCTGCCGTTTGCGCGGAAATTCCTCCCTGGACTTCAGCCCCAAAGCCTTCTCCAAAGCCGGCGTCAAAACTTCCTCTTCGCGAAAGATGGCCTTGGCGTATGCCTCCAATTGGGATGGGTTTCGGATGATTTTGACGGCGGAACTGCACCCGTCATCGACCGGCTTGGCAATGAACGGGTAGCTGAACCGGGATTCAATATCGGCGTACCAGGCCTTCTCATCCGTTTTCCATTCCGACGCCTGACCAAGAAACTGCTGGGCGACGAGGAACCCGTGCTTGCGCAGGGTTTGCAGCGTTTCGTATTTGTCAATGGTCAACCGGGAAGAGGCCGCATCCGAACCGTTGTACGGCAATCCCAGGCCATCCAGCCGTCGTTGCACCTCTCCATCTTCTCCGGGCCGTCCATGGAGGGCGATGAAAACAGCCTGACAAAGGGAGGGAAGATCTTCATACCGGATTTCAACGGGGTCGGTCAAATGACCTGCCCGTGCAAATTTTCGGGTGACGGAAATGCATTCGGCCCGTATGGCCTCAAGAACAGGATGATGGACCGGATGGAAGACCCGGTCACGAATGTCATCGGCATTGTCCTTGAGGAGCAGTGGAATGGGCAATAAAAACAGCCGGTGTGCATCAGGTCCGCCGGTCAAAAAAACGGGAACGGGTTCGTATTTTTCAGAACTGGCCAGCTTCTCGTAGATATTGCGTCCGCTTTCCACACTGATGTGCCGTTCGCTGCTGTATCCTCCCAAAATGATGGCGACCCGGACCCGGTCCGTGGCCCCTGTTCGCGCTCGCTCCAGCCCCCGATCGAGCCGCTCGGGAATTTCTTTCCACCGGGCATGGGGACCGGCCATGAGCGCTCGCTCGGCCAACGAACAGCGCAATATATACGTCAAAAAGCGACTGGGGTCAAGGCCGATTTCAGCCGCCTGGTGAAAAAAGAAAGATGACGGCATCATGCCTGAAGTCGTGTTTGGGTCGTTCAGGCAAATCGTCCCGTCAGGCAGGTGAAAGCCATCGATGCGCGCATATACCTGGAAATCCAGATAATCGAAAAGCCGTTCACATTCCTTGCGGATGGCTTCAATCTCTGCATCCGGGAGTCGTATGGGGGTTTCTTTCCTGGACAACCCCGGGAGATATTTGCTCCGGTAATCGAATACCTCTCCGCCTTTGATGATTTCCGTCGGCGGTAAGGCAACAGATTTTCCCTCACCGGTGCGTATGACGATACAAGAAAATTCCTTGCCTGAAATGAAACCCTCCAGCAACACCTCTTTTTCCTGATGGATGGCTTCCAGCAGCCAATCGACCCCTGTTTGCCGGTTCATCATATCGAGCAATTCGCCGGGCAGGCTGACGCGGACACCATTGGCCATCAGCGGAAATCCCAGTCCCTCGCGGATATCCGACAGCGTGCGGATACGGGCTGTCCGCTCCTCCGGAGTCAGTTGATCCCACCATGTGTGCCTCACCGTTTCCCGGAAGAAGGATTTGTCAACGGCCTGAATGAAATCCTGGGGATTTTCAAGAGGGAGAATGGTGACGCCAATGGAAGAGCCCTGATTGGCCGGGCGTATGACCACTTTATCCCCAAACAGGCGACAAGCTTCGCGATAATGGGAGAGGGGATCTTCGGTCAACCATTGTTGGCGGGTAATGACCGAATAGGCAGGGCCGGCAAATCCGCCGGCGTGCATCATGCGCTTTTGAAAATGCTTGTCGATACCAATGGAGGAGGCACGGATGCCACTGCCCGTATAGGGGATCTCCAGACTTTCCAGCAGACCCTGGATCTGGCCATCCTCCCCGAATTCTCCGTGGAGGGCCAGAAAGGCAACATCGATCAGACCGGACAACTCGGTCCAGCCTCTGACTTTGCCCACTCGTCCCGCCATTTCGTTCCATTCGGCAGGTGATAATTCCTCCAGAGAGTCGGCATGGATCTGGATCCCTTCTGTTCGTGCAGGCAGGTAATCCGCAGGTGGATAAAAATCCCGGATGGTACCCCGGTAGATATAGGGCCATTCCAGCTCGATCAATGTCCTGCGAGCATCAACAAAAAAAAGTACTGGTGCAAAGAGGCTTTTGTCGAGATTGTCAAAAACCGTTCGCCCGCCGGCAAAACTGATTTCCCGTTCTCGGGAAGGTCCTCCGAAAAAAATGCCTACCCTGATTGCATCCTGGGCCATAGAGCGAGATTGGCGGCAAAAATACGAATCCGGGGCCACCCCTCCTCTGCCAGCCAACAGCTTCACCGGGTGATGTGCACCCGGGTCACGGCCGTGTGGCGCGAAGACCGGGCAACAAGCAGGTACATGCCTTCCGGCAAATGGCTGACCGGGATGCCAACAACCGAACCACCGCGTGCCGTTGCCGCGGACATGCCATCCTGTCCGGTCATCGTTGCCAGGCGCACTTCGACGGGTGCATCCTCCCATGCCTGCAGATCCACCTGGAGCCAATCGCTGGCAGGATTGGGGTAGACGACAAGAGGCATTTGGCGTTCATGCAGAATGTCCGTACCGGACACATCCTCCGTGCGGAAGACAAAACGCTGGATGGGGATCCACCCCCCCTGACCATCTTCCACCACAAACCGCATTTGATCTTCCCCTTCCTGGAAGCTGTAGTCCTGGTAAGTGATCAATCCGTCGTAGATATCCTGTTGGGTAAAGTGGTCTCCTCCGGTCAGATCAACACCTGCCAGCCGGATAACGCCCTTTCCGGGGGCCTGAACAATACGGTAGGTGAGTTCCCAGGGAAACTGATCCAGGTCCTCGGCCAACAACAGATCTACAGGCAGGACGGCAGTACTGCCAGGTGCGAGGGCCAGGGGCAGATTACGGACGAGGTATGGGTTGGAGGTGGTCACATCCGAGCAGAGACTTAATGTCCATCCGGTCAATGATCCGCCGCTTCCGGTAAGGATGTCCTCCAGAAACAAGGTCCAATTGCCCTCGACGGGCTCCCCGTTGAAGGCAGCAAGTGGTTGCTGACTTTTGTACACCTGTCCCAGATTGGGGGGGCATACAAATGGTTGCTGGGAAAAATCGTTGAATCCCATGTTGATATTTCCTGCTACCGTAAAGCATTGAGACGAAAACAAACGAACGGTGGTACCTAAAGGGCTGCGCAAGGTGCCCCTCAAATGGCCGATGTTGTTGTGATTGGCGGTGAGATGCGGAACCCAGACGGTACTGGCATTGCCGGCAGCGGGCACCGGAATGTTGGTTTGCGCGGCAAATGTGCCCTGGGATGGGATGAGTACCGTCTCGTTACTCGTGTATTCGGTGCATTGGAGGCCCAGTGTGTGAAAGGCAAACACCTCCGGAGCGGCCCATTCCCCACAGATGTTCTCAGGAATGACACGCCAGTAGTACAAGGTGTTGGTTTGGAGCGTACTCAGCACCTGAAAGAAAGTATCCGTCAACCCTTCAGCTTGCACGACAGTGCCCGGCCCGAACAACGGATGAGTGGAAAGCTCGAAACGGTATTGGTCGGCATCCTCCTGGCGAACCCAACGGAACAGGGGAGAGGTGGACACCCCGGAAACCCCGTCGGCCGGAAGGACAGCGGTCAGTGAAGAATAATCACTGCGGACCACCCGTAATTGGGCAGGTCGCATCCAGGAAGATTGATTACCGGACAAGGCCGTTATTTCGAGGTCATAGGTCCCGCCTTTTGTCACGTCGGCCAATGCGACATGTAGTGTCACCTCGCCCGGAGGAAGGAATTGGGGTTGGTCAAACCAATAGGTGGCTCCGGGGGGAAGGCCGTTGGTGACATCCAGAGTGAGCGGCCCTGCCCCCGTACCCAGCGTATCCATCGACAGGGTGATGGACACCTGCTCGGGAATGCAGGCGGTCTGGGTGAAAGGAGCCAGACCGAACATCAGGCCAGATCCTTCTGCGGGCAGGATGCGCAACGCCGCTCTGGAAGTCTGGAAAAAAATGTTGTCGGCGGCCTCCACCATAATGCGGGCATGGGAGGCGGTTACTTTGGGTATTGTCACATGAAACTGCCCTGTATTGGGGACGCCCTCGGCCAGTAAATAAGGAAAGGAGGCCCCCGCATCCACCGATAAACGGATGTTCACCTGACGGCAGGAGACAGGAGGGAGGTCGGTACCAGCCACATCCCACTCCACAGGTACATAATCTCCCTGACGGACAGTATCTACCGAGGCAAAAGACAAAACCCGGAATGGACCTGCCTGCTCGGTAGCATGGAAACGCACATCTTTCTGGATAGATCCCCCGGCTTCGGGATTGTTGTCCCGCACTGTCACCCTGAAATTCATCTCCCGGGAATAATGAGGCAAATGCTCAAACTTGTCGTACCCGTTGTTGAGGACGGTGGTCATTTTGGGGAACACCCGGAAGGAGGAAGAAACAGGGGGCAAGGACCGGAAAAGCGGCGAGGTCAGGACAGGATCGCCGGCGTCCGTGATAGGTCCCGTATCCATGCCTTCCCAACAATAGGACAATGCATCTCCGTTTTCGTCAAAAGCCTGGACATCAAGCCTGAACGGCGTCATAACGGGTACGGAAAACCCGGAGGTGACCGAAAGTGTAGCTTCCGGTGCCAGGTTGCCGGTTTGGATGATTTCGGGGCAGGATGCTCCCGCATCCTGGGTCACGAAGAGCCTCATTTGACGGAGGCTGCCTCCATGATAGTAGTCATGGGCATTCCCCTGCACGGAATTGGACCCGCATGATCCACTGTAAGACATGATGGTGGACCCCCCGCCAGGCTCCCAGCCGGTCCCGGGACTTTCATTGATGCATTTGTTGAAACTGTGCGTTGCCGCATACTGGTGACCGACCTCATGGGCCACAACATTGATGTAAAAGGGATCAAATTTGGGTGTCCAGAGTCCACTCACCCCTCTGGCTTTGGAGGTCGTGCAGACACAACCCAACTGGGCAAGACCAACGGTTCCGTTGGTGGCTGTCCCGAATACGTGGCCGATATCGTAATCCTCCAGGTCAATGAAATTGGCAATCCGGGTAGGATTCTGGTTGATCATTTGTCCGGTTTCTCCATTGGTATATCCGTCAGAAATAGGATCCAGGAAAACCAGTTTGTGATTGTCGGCGATCAGGGAGAGATGGATACCCATGTCTCGCTCCAAAACGGCATTCAGCCGGTTGACCGCCGTATAGAGTTCGGACAACACCAGATCCTTGGTGCCGCCATGAAACTGACTGTATTCTCCGGTAGTGGCAATCGCCATCCGATAGTGAAGCAGGTTCACGGGCGTCGACAGGGAGCGGAGATCAATCCCGGGCGACGGAGGCGTATCGGTTACTTTCTCGTCCGTATCCTCCTGCAAGGGACACTGAAAGGGCACCGGGGCCTGGTCTGCTCCCCAATAGGCATCCTTGAAATAAACGGCATACAAATCCTTCCTGTCCCGATAAACAGGGTCTATTTGTACCGCCCTTCCCTCCAGGAAATAAAGGGCGCGAAAGCCTTTGTCAGTAATATCGATCCGGCCGGCCAACCCAGGGTCTTCAGGATCGAAAATCCGGCAGGAAACCCAATGAGGGTATCGTTCCAGTAATCCGGGTTCCGCAGACGGGCTCCATTCGGCTTTTACCAGACGCATCAGTCCGTCCGGCCCGGGGAGAACCATCTCCGTAATGCCTTCCTTGGAGAGCGAAGCACGGAGGACTTCCAAATCCAGAGAAAGGAATTGCCCTTCGGCAGGGTCCACCCATCTCGGCGTGGAAAGGGAAGGAGCAGGAATGACCCGCCAGTAATCGGATTGGGCACGAACCGAAACCGGAAGTGCCACGACGAGGAGGAGAAGGAACGAAAACAAAGAACGCATGTCGGAAAATTGCGGAGATCGGGAAAGTTGTGACAAACAAGTCGTCCAAAACAACACGGGGAACCGATGGATCAGTTCCCCGTGCCGGTATTGAATGCTCAGGAACGGGTGACCAGGAACTTTCCGCTCAGGACACCTGATTCACGCTGCAGAATGACGACGTATAATCCTTCAGGATAAGTCCGCACATCCAGCAGCCATTCGCCACCTGTGACGACCTGACTGTGAACGGGCATCGGTTGCCCCAAAGCATTGACCACCATGATTTGATCTTTCACGCGGGAGCCTTCCACCTTGATCCGGCATTGTTCTCCGGCAGGATTGGGCCAGATCGCCATGACCGGAGCAATACCTGTCTCCTGTTGGACAGACACGGATTCGTCCGTCCGAATGGCAAAGGTCTCGATACCCAACCAGCCACCGGTTCCGTCCTCCACCGTAAACAGGAAGTTGTCCTCCTCTTCGGCGGTGCCAGAATGGGTGTAGGTGACTTCCAGGTCAATGATGTCCTGCTGCGTGAAGGTTTGACCCACTTCAAGGGCTGTACCTGATTGGCGAAGCTCTCCTTTTTGGGGGAGGCGCACCACGGTATAAACCAGTTGTTCCGGTCCGTTGTCCGCATCGGTACAAAGCAGTTCGCCGGAGGTGATGGCTGCTTCGGTCGCCGGCTTCAACAACAGGGTTTCATTGGTCACCAATACGGGGGGATTGAGGGCTACATCACTGCAGTACTCTAGGGTCCACTCCGCCAGCTGCCCTCCAGATCCGGTGAGGATGTCCTCCAATACGAATGTCCAGGTACCATTGAGGTCCAGGCCGTTGAAAACGCCGAGCATTTCCTGGCTTTGGTAGGTTTCCCCTTTGTCGGGAGGGCAGGTGAAAGGTATGGGCGAGTCGTCGTTGATGCTGAAGAAGAAATTGCCGCTGATCTGAAAGCATTTGCTGGAGAACAACCGGACCGAGGTTCCGTTGGGGGCGCGCAGATTGCCGCGCAAATGACCGAAATTGGCGTGATTACCCTTGATATTTTTGACGCGCAACGTTCCGACACTCCCCGATGTGGACAATTCAATCGGGCTCTCAACGATCTGTGTACCCTGGGCGGGGATCAGGTACGTTGAGGTATTGGAAGCTTCGGCACAACTCAGGGTAATGGTGTGGAAGGCATACACGGGCACATCGGTGGCCTGTCCGCAGATGTTTTCAGGGATGACCCTCCAGAAATACAACGCACTTTCCTCCAGCACTACGGAAGGCTGATAGGAATTGGTGGTGATGCCGCTCTCGCTGAAAATGACGGACGCGCCAAAGGCAGGGTTTGTGGCGAGTTCAATGGTGTAACTGCTGGCATCCGGCTGGTCTACCCATTCCAGGACAGGTGAAGTGCCTATCGAACTGGCGCCTGGCGCAGGGAAGACGGCGTTGAGTGAACTGTAATCGCTGCGGTAAATGTCGAGAAATACCGACCGGGTCAATACCGGAACACCATTGGCTTCTCCCTGGATCACGACTTCAAACAATCCGGTTTCCGTGGCGGTACTCAGATCGATGAGGGCTGTTATGATCGCTGGTCCTGTAGCCGGGTTTTGGGAAAACATGACCGTGGCTCCGTCCGGCAATCCGCTTTGGACGCTCAGCGTGACCGGCTCGGAAAAGCCGAGAAGGGCTTCAAGTTGAATCGTGATTTCCGCAAAGTGCGGAATGCACCGGATTTGACTGTAGGGTTTGACGTCCAGTGAAAATCCGGGTTCAAGGGCAGGACGAATCCTGAGGTTGGCATTGCTGATGTCAAAGAAAATGTTGTCGGCTGCCTCCACCTTGATCCTTCCGGAATTGGTGGTGGTGTTGGGTATCGTGACAAAGTGGGAACCGTCATTGGGCACATCCTCGGCCAGCAGGTAGGGGTAGTTGAACCCGCCATCCGTCGAAAGAAGGATGTTGACCGATTGACAGTGGACGGGCGCCTGGTCGGTATTGGCTACATTCCAGGTGACCTCGGTATAAGAACCCTGGATGACAGAATCCACCGTATTGAATTTGGAAACGACAAAGGGACCAGCCGCATCCGTAGCCCGGAAAGCCACGGTTTCCCATACCACAGCTCCGACTTCAGGGTTGTTGTCGCGCACCGTAAACCGGAATGTCATGTCACGCGAGTAGGTGGGTAATACCTCAAACTTGGTATTCACGCCGGAAACGATCCTGAACAGCTGGGGGAAAGTGCGGGAAGGAACATCTGCCGGGAGGAAAGACCTGAACAAGGGTGAATTCTGGACAGGATTGCCCGCATCCGTGATGGGTCCGGTGTCCATTTGCTCCCAACAGTAGGTGAGAGGATCGTTGTCAGGATCCGTGGCGCCGGCTTCCAGTACGAACGGCGTGCTCACCGGAATGTAAAACCCGTTCTCGTAGGGCCATTCGATCACAGGGTCCTGGTTGGAAGTCGGAATGTCCACGCCGCAGGTATTACCGTTACCGGAACGGGTGTAATTCCTCATTTGCGTGATGTTGCCGGAATGGAAGTAGGGATCCGTGTCCGACTGAACGTTGTTGGTACCACAGGCGCCATTGTAGGACATGATGGTACTCCCGCTACCCGGCTCCCACCCGGTGGGGGGATTTTCGTTTTGCTCGTCGCATTTGTTGAAACTGTGCTGGGCGCTGAACTGATGGCCCAGTTCATGGCAGAATACGTTCACCACAAAAGGATCGAATTTGGGGGGTTGGCCGTTACTGGCGCCACGGGCTTTGGCATTGGTGCAGACACTGGGGGTCTGGGCAATCCCGATCGCCGGTCCAACGGTAAACCGCCCGAATACATGCCCGACATCATATTCGTCCAGTTCGAGGTATTGGGAAATGACACCCGGATTTTCATTGATCATCACAGCGGCATTCCCGTTGGTATAACCGTCCGTTGCGGGGTCGAAGAACAGGATCTGATCGTTGTTGTCGATCAATTTGATACGGACGCCCGCGTCATTGATGAAAATCTGATTGGTGCGGTTGACCACACTGGCCAATTCCGCCAGAACGAGGGGTACCGTTCCTCCGTGATAAAGCGAATACTCGGCCGTGGTGGCAATGGCGATCCGGTATTCCCTCAGATCGAGCAGACTGCTGCGCAGATCCGCCTCCGGGATGATGTTATTCCCGGACGGATCCGCAGCAGGAGCATCAGGTGTATCGTGAGCGAGGCATTCGAAAACGAGTTTGTCGCCTGGATCAGCCCAGTATTCATCCTGATAATAAACGGCGTACAAATCCGTACGATCGCGATAGGCGGGATCGATCATCAGCGTCCTTCCGTTGTATCGGATCATGGCATGAAATCCCCGGGGCGTGTGATCAATCCGGCCCTGGATGGCAGGATGACGGGGATCCTTCACGGCATAAGTGGCGATCTCGGGGAATCGAGACTGAAGCCCGGGCGCCATGACAGGGTCATGGGTATATGTCAGTTGCAGCATCTGCCCGTCGGGTAACGGCACCTGAATGCTGCCGGTCGAACGGACCCGCATGTGCTGCACGAGGGCTTCGAAATCAAGGGCAAAGTAATTTCCTTTGGCCGGCCGCGCATGCTCGGTGTGAGTGGCCAAAGGATCGGAGTTGAGGGTGGCAGGTGCCCACAGGCTTTGTCCTGAAGCGAATCCTGCCGCAAAAAGGGAAAGAACCAGGGAGATTATGGTATTTTTCATGCAAGAGTATTTGGCAGGCAGCGGTTGGATGGTTGGCTGGCCTCCACAAATATAGCAACACCCCGCCTTTCCTTCCGGGAAAGACCGGGGATTGTCGTCTCCGGGACATTCCCGGGAATGGTCTTTGGGCTTCTAGTGGGACCTTTTTGTATCATTGTCTAAACATACCATCATGCGCTTCTTCACCATCCTCCAATTCGTATGGATTTTACTGGCGGCTCAAACGCCATTGTCGGGTCAAATCAATCCCCCCGAAATGCTGCCCGCTGCCTTCAATCAGCCAGTGGACATCAAACACGCGGGTGATGAACGACTGTTCGTCGTGGAAAAGACCGGAAGGATCTGGATCATGGACAAGCAGGGCAACAAAGCAGCATCCCCGTTTCTCAATATTACCGACCGGGTCAATGCCGGCGCCAACGAAAGAGGACTGCTGGGATTGGCGTTCCACCCTAAGTTCGCCGCCAACGGTTACTTCTACGTCAACTACACCGGTGCGGGGGGCCATACCCGCATTTCCCGTTTCCAGCTCGCGGCTGGAATGACGGAAAAAGCCGATTCCACTTCCGAAATGGTACTGCTTCAGATCAATCAACCTTTTAATAATCACAACGCCGGAGACCTGGCATTCGGCCCGGATGGGTACCTGTACATCCCTTTGGGAGACGGGGGCAGTGCCGGCGATCCAGGCAACCGCAGCCAGAATCCCATGGAAATGCTCGGCAAAATGTTGCGGATTGACGTCGATAACGGGATGCCCTACGGGATACCCGCCGACAACCCCTTTGTTTCAGCCGTGGATACCCTGCCGGAAATATGGTCGCTGGGATTGCGCAATCCCTGGAGGATCAGTTTTGACCGTCTTACAGGAGATCTCTGGATTGCTGATGTCGGTCAGGGGGAATGGGAGGAGATCAATCTCGAACCCGCCGGTTCATCCGGAGGTATCAACTGGGGCTGGCGTTGCTATGAAGGTTTTGCCCCGTACAACACGTCAGGTTGTGGCCCGCAGAATTCCTATGCACCTCCGATCCACGTCTATGCCAATATCCCCAGCGTAGGCTGCTCCGTGACGGGCGGTTATGTATACCGGGGCAAGCAATTCCCCTCCTTGTCGGGCAAGTATTTCTTTACCGATTTTTGCTCCGGCCGTATCTGGACCCTGGAACCCGACGGTAATGGAGGCTGGACAGCCACCGAGGTCTATAAAGGCCTTACCCAGGAATACGTCTCGTTTGGCGAAGACAATGAAGGCGAACTCTACCTCGCTGCCATAGGTGATGGACGCATATTCCGGATCACCGCACCATGCTCCCTGGAGGCCCTTCCTTCACCACTTGCTCCTTCCTGTGCCGGCCATTGTGATGGAACAGTCGCGTTTTCAGCAGAAGGGGGTTGTGCCCCTTATCAATTGCGCCTTGAATGGGCGGATTCCTCTTTCTTCGAAACCTCCGATCTCTTCGCCGACAGCCTTTGCCCGGGTATATACAATTACACCCTTACGGACTGCCAGGGCTGTGTCGTAGAGGGTACCTTCGAGATCACCCAGCCCGCCCCGCTGGTCCTGACCACCATGACGACTCCTGCATCCTGTCCCGGGGAATGTGATGGCGAACTTGTTGTCCTGGTCTCCGGGGGTTGTCCGCCTTATATCTATGAAGTGACGGCGGGAGGATTCTCGGATTCCTTGTCGGTCATTAATTCCCTGTGTGCAGGCGAGTACCAGATTACCGTTCGCGACTGCCAGGGATGCGAAACCAGCTCCGAGGCCTTGATTATGGAGCCAGATGTATACTCGGTTTTCCTGTTCTGGAACGGGGATACGCTCCAGGCTACGTCAGGGCTGCAGCTTTACCGCTGGTTCAGGAATGATTCACTCGTCGCCGAGACGACAACCGGGGAATGGCTTCCGGACTCCTCCGGGATTTGGAGAGTCGAAGGTTTGGATCCCAATGGATGCCCTGTGGTTTCCAATGAAGTGGAGGTAATCCTCTCCACCACCGAAGAAACCTGGCAGGCCGAAGCCAAAGTGTTTCCCGTTCCGTTCAACGACTTCCTGCGCATGGAATTCCCGCCGGCAGCGGAATTCTCCTTCGAACTCCGTGATGCCCTTGGGCGCATCGTTCGACGCTCTCAAACCCGGAGTACCAATTCTGGTCCGGTGGAATGGTCCACCACCGACTTGCCGGACGGCGTTTACTTTCTTCTCGAAAAAGCGGGGGACGGATATTTCAGAAGCCGGTGTTTGGTAAAGTCCTCTAAGGGTTTGTAGCTTTGCTCCCCGTTTGGAATACCGGGCGTTTAGCTCAGTTGGTTTAGAGCGCTACCTTGACAGGGTAGAGGTCACTGGTTCGAATCCAGTAACGCTCACAATGGGTTATACGGGGTGTAGCTCAGCCCGGTAGAGTACACGTCTGGGGGGCGTGTGGTCGCAGGTTCAAATCCTGTCACCCCGACAATCCGCAAGGCTGCCGACTACTTCGGCAGCCTTTTGCGTTCCTGAACATCCGGCTCCTGCACAGGAAACAGCACAATCGTGAATGATCGCGGAACATTTTCATCGGACTTTCTCCCCTTTCTCCCATTTTTATGGAATCAGGAGCAAAGTCGAATGATGGATTATTGCCAGTTTTGCAGACAAACCAATCGTCATGTTCGAGCTGTTGACATTGCAGGATTTTACCCATCCGGCCATTTGGATATCCCTACTCACCTTGACGTTTCTGGAAGTCGTACTGGGGATAGACAACATCATCTTCATTTCGATCGTCGCTTCCAAACTTCCCCCTGACCAACAGCCCAAAGCCAGAAATATCGGACTCCTGCTGGCCATGGTGTTCCGCATTTTGCTCCTCTTGGGCATCACCTGGATTATCTCTCTCACCCAACCGCTCTTCACTTTGCCGGATTGGGATATGGACAATGAACGCATTGCCATCAGTATCAAAGACTTGATCCTGATCGCCGGCGGTGCCTTTCTGATCGCCAAGAGCACCACCGAAATCCATCACAAACTCGAAGGCGCTCGCCAAAAGGAAATGAAAACCAGTATGGCCAAAGCGGCCATGAGTTCCGTACTCATCCAGATTTTGCTGGTGGACATGGTCTTTTCATTCGATTCCATTTTGACCGCCATCGGGTTGGTCAAAGAAGTAGGCATCATGATCATTGCCATCGTGATCTCAATGGTGATCATGATGATCTATGCAGGACCGGTCAGCCGGTTTATCAACCGCCATCCCACCCTTCAGATGCTTGCGCTGTCCTTTCTGATCCTCATTGGTGTCATGTTGGTGGTGGAAGGTTTTCACACCCATGTCAACAAAGGCTATATCTACTTTGCCATCGCATTCTCCCTGGTCGTAGAGCTGCTCAACATGCGACTTCGTCGTCGCCAGGAGCCCGTGCAATTGCGTGATTCCTCTGACGTGACTACCTGAACGACCTGCCTCTGCAGAAATACGTACGCCCTTGCCGGCCGGCAAGGGCGTACCTGGAAAGCAACGAGCCGGCGCATCAGGATTCCTCCCGGTACATTTCGGTGGGGGGACACACACAGATCAGATTGCGATCACCGTGGGCGTTGTTTACCCGCCCCACTGCCGGCCAGAATTTGGCACCTTCCCTGAGGTAGGGCAATGGCCATACGGCCTTTTCACGGCTGTAGGGATAGGGCCATTGGTCCGTGCTGGCCAGTGCCAGCGTGTGGGGGGCATTGTGCAATACATTGTTTTCGGGATCCGCTTGTCCCAGTGCGATCTCGTCAATTTCCTTGCGGATGGCCAAAAGGGCATCGCAAAAACGGTCAAGCTCTTCCCTGCTTTCACTTTCCGTGGGCTCTATCATGATGGTACCCGCCACCGGGAAAGAAAGGGTAGGGGCATGAAAACCGTAATCAATCAGGCGTTTGGCGACATCTTCCGCACTAGATACCGCCTTGAATGGTCGCAGATCCACGATCAATTCATGGGCGGCACGGCCTTTCTCACCGGAGTAGAGCACCTCATAGGCACCCTGGAGGCGCTGCATGATATAATTGGCATTCAGAATGGCGTATCGGGTGGCGTCCGTTACCCCTTCCGCCCCCAACATCCGGATGTACCCGTAGGAGATCAGCAGGATACTGGCACTCCCCCAGGGCGCTGCCGAAACAGCGCGGATAGCCTTGCGGCCGCCCGTCTTCACCTGTGTATGGCCCGGGAGGAATGGGGCCAGCTTGCCGTTCACACATATGGGACCCATGCCGGGACCACCTCCGCCGTGAGGAATGGAGAATGTCTTGTGCAGGTTGAGATGGCAGACATCGGCACCTATGTGGGCCGGGCTGGTCAGTCCCACCTGAGCATTCATATTGGCCCCGTCCATGTAAACCAGACCTCCGTATTGATGGATGATCTGGCATATCTCCTTGATGGCCGATTCGAAGACGCCGTGGGTGGAAGGATAAGTCACCATCAGCGCCGATAGCGCATCCGCATGCCGGGACGCTTTCTCCTTCAAATCCTGCACATCGATGTTGCCTCTCTCATCGCATTCCACAATGACGATTCTGGCTCCGATCATGGCCGCAGATGCCGGGTTGGTGCCATGGGCGGAAGAGGGGATCAATACCACATCGCGGTGGGGCGCGCCGTGATGTCGATGATAGGCCCGGATGGTCAGCAATCCCGCATACTCGCCCTGGGCACCCGAATTGGGTTGGAGCGAACAGGCCTCAAATCCGGTGATTTCGCACAGGTATTGCTCCAGGGCATCGAAAAGTTCGCGGTAGCCCTTCACCTGGTTGGCCGGAGCAAAAGGATGGATCTGACCGAACTCCGGCCAGCTTACCGGCATCATCTCGGCCGCCGCATTCAGCTTCATGGTGCAGGATCCGAGCGGGATCATGCTGTGAACCAGCGACAGGTCTTTGTTCTCCAGCATCTTGAGATATCGCATCAGCATGGTCTCCGTGTGATACCGGTGAAAGACCGGATGTGTCATGAAATCGGAGGTTCGCTGTAATGCTTTGGGCAGCCGTGTGTTGCTTTTTCCGGCCGGTACGGGCACTTTCTTTCCCGAGACAAAGGCAAATACCTCCAGAATACGCCGAACATCTCCGGCATCATGGGTCTCGTCCAGACTGATCTGGATACCCTCCCGGTCATACCAGAAATTCATGCCTTGCTTCAAGGCCTGACGGCGCACCTTTCCGATCATGTCCCTTTGGGCAGAAAGTCGGAGCGTGTCAAAGAAGGAGGCATGCACGGGTTTCATGCCCAGGACTTCCAAACCTTCATACAACGCCAGGGCCAACCCGTGAACCTGCCGGGCTATGCGCCGGAGTCCCTCCGGTCCGTGAAACACGCCATACATGGCCGCCATATTCGCCAGAAGCGCCTGTGCCGTACATATGTTGGATGTGGCTTTCTCTCTGCGGATATGTTGTTCCCGCGTCTGCAAAGCCATGCGCAATGCCGGTTGACCCTGCATGTCCACGCTCAAACCGATGATCCGGCCGGGGATTTGCCGCTTGAATTCGTCGCGTGTGGCAAAAAAGGCCGCATGCGGGCCTCCATAACCCATCGGTACCCCGAAACGCTGACTGTTGCCAATGGCACAATCAGCGCCCCATTCTCCGGGAGGAGTGAGAAGCGTCAATGACAGCAGATCCGTGGCCACGGTGACATACACGCCCTTGTCACGGGCCTCCTGGACAAGTTGGCGATGGTCAGCCACGACACCTGTCCGTCCCGGATACTGAAGGAGGACACCAAACACGTCGGCACCCAGCTTCCATTTGGATGATTCCTGCACTTTTACCCGAATGCCCAATGGTTCGGCACGGGTCACCAACACATCCACCGTCTGGGGGAGGACTTCCGCATCCACCAGAAAAACACGGGCTTCAACCTGTCGCTTGTTGCGCTCATGGAAAAACATGGTCATTGCCTCGGCGGCGGCAGTAGCTTCATCCAGCAGGGATGCATTGGCAATGGGTAGTCCGGTCAGGTCACTGACGATGGTCTGGTAATTGAGCAGACTTTCCAGGCGGCCTTGCGCGATTTCAGCCTGATAGGGCGTATATTGCGTGTACCAGCCCGGATTCTCGAAGAGATTGCGCTGGATGACGGGCGGTGTGATCGTACCGCTGTA
This sequence comes from uncultured Saprospiraceae bacterium, assembly GCA_964471595.1. Taxonomy (GTDB): domain Bacteria; phylum Bacteroidota; class Bacteroidia; order Chitinophagales; family Saprospiraceae; genus JAGNXB01. The sequence continues at coordinate 30,179 of CAYYGN010000004.1, read as the reverse complement.
ACCCATGCCGATAAAATTGCGGAAGACCTTGTTGCGGTTTCCCACCTCCCGGATATGACGGAGATAGGCGTATTCCGACAAGGGCTCGGGTAACTGTAGTTCACCCTGGCGGCGAATGGTATCAGGTATGGTTTCCCGGATCAACTGATCCATGGAGGTCACCCCGATGACGCGCAACATGTCGCTGGTATCGTTGGCACCGGGGCCTATGTGCCGTTGGGCAAATTCGGAAGAGGAACGGGAGGTCATATTGGAGGGTTAAAATGGGCGGTAAAGGTAATCAGACAGCCCCATTCCGCACTGGTTGGTTGCCTGTTTCCGGATACCCACAAGCCCCTAAATCCGGAAAGCTCGCCGGATGTCGTCCACCCGGTTCAATTCCTCCCAGGTAAACAAATCCACCTCCATCGTTTTCTCTTCACAACCACGGCCGTCAGGCCGACAGAAAGTCTTTTTGGTTTTTCGGGGCGCACGCCCCATATGGCCGTAGGCGGCCGTTTCCGAATAAATGGGTTGCCGGAGCTTGAGGTTCTTCTCGATCATGCCTGGTCGCAAATCAAAGAGTTCCCTGACCTTGCCGGCAATGGCCCCGTCACTCATCATCACTTCAGCGGTGCCGAAAGTATCGACATAAATGCCCATGGGTTCGGCCACACCAATGGCATAAGAAATCTGGACCAGCATTTGACGCGCCACCCCTGCCGCTACCATGTTTTTCGCGATGTGCCTGGCCGCATAAGCCGCCGACCGGTCCACTTTGCTCGGATCCTTTCCTGAAAAGGCGCCTCCACCGTGAGCCCCTTTGCCCCCGTAAGTGTCCACGATGATCTTCCTTCCCGTCAGTCCCGTGTCTCCGTGAGGGCCGCCGATCACGAATTTGCCCGTTGGATTGATGAAATACTTGATATCCGCACCAAAAAGACCTTGCAATTTCACCGGCAATTGTGCCTTGACCCTCGGGATCAGGATATGCTGGATGTCGTATCGGATATGTGCCAACATTTCAGCATCCGCTTTTTCCTGCGTGACGTCATGGGCAAGATCCTCCTGAATCCAATCGTCGTGCTGGGTCGAAACAACAATGGTGTCGATCCTGACCGGATTGTGGTCATCGTCGTACTCGATAGTGACCTGGGACTTGGCATCGGGGCGCAGGTATCGGATCTCGTTGCATTCCCTTCGCAGTTTGGCCAGCTCGATCAAAAGGCGATGCGAAAGGTCCAGGGCCAGCGGCATGAAATTCTCCGTCTCGTTTGTGGCATAGCCGAACATCATACCCTGATCTCCGGCCCCTTGCTGTTCGGGGGTGCCGCGCTCCACACCCTGGTGAATATCTGCGGATTGTTCGTGGATGGCCGACAATATGCCACAGGAATTGCCTTCAAACATGTAGGCACTCTTGGTGTATCCGATACGGTTGATCACATCCCTCGCAATCTGGGGCAGGTCGAGGTATGTCTCCGATTTGACTTCGCCTGCCAGGATAACCTGCCCGGTGGTCACCAGGGTCTCACAGGCCACCTTGGCGCCCGGATCAAATGCGAGAAAATGGTCGAGGATGGCATCGGAGATCTGATCGGCGATCTTGTCGGGATGTCCTTCGCTCACCGATTCCGAAGTAAACAGATAGGGCATAATGGCAGAGTCAGAAGATGGTTAAGGGCAGCAAAAATACAATACCGGCAGGTTCAATGGGCCGGAGGAGTCAGCGGATCTCGCAATGCAGACATTTTTCACCTTCAAGGTACCCCTCCAACACATCTCCCGGCGAGACAGGGCCTACTCCCGCCGGCGTGCCCGTAAAAAACAGGTCCCCGGACTGCAGACGGAAAAATCGCGAGGCATATGCAATCAACCTGTCAAAGGAAAAGATCATGTCCCGGGTATTCCCATCCTGGACACAGGTGCCGTTTTTGTACAGGGAAAAGACGAGGCCTCGCCCGGCCTGCCCGGCAGGAAAGGGCCGGAAAGTTCCCACCGCGGCCGAATGATCAAAGGCTTTGGCGATTTCCCAGGGATGCCCCTTGTGTTTGAGTTCATTTTGTAGATCGCGTGCCGTGAAATCGATGCCTACCGTAATCTCCGGATAATAGCGGGGTGCGAAACGCTCCTCCACATGCCGGGCACTCCCTCCTATCCGAAGCACGACTTCGACTTCGTATTGGATGTCCCGGCTGAAGTCGGGATAATAAAAAGGCTTGCCTTGAGACAACAGGGCCGTCGACGGTTTCAAGAAAAGCATTGGACTTTCTGGAGTCGGGTTGTTCAGCTCCCTGGCGTGCTCCTCATAGTTGCGGCCAACACAAATGATCTTCATACGCCAAAATTAGACGTTCCTCGCGGCCGGTTTTATGACCGACCGGACATGTGGAGGGAGCCAGGCTATTTCTCTTCCCCGCCAAATGCGGCAAAGTCGAAGATCATCGAAAAGCGCAGCGTGTTGTCCAAAGGGTTGCGTTGGCTGGTAGACGGTATCAGGTAAGAAATGTTGATCGTGAAGATGTTGTATTTGATCCCCATACCGAGGGTGAAAAACCGGCGTCCGCCCTTGGTGATGTGCTCGTAAAAGTAACCTGCCCGCAATGCAAACTGCTGGTCATACACATATTCGAGGCCCAGCGAATAGTAGAATTCACGCATTTCCTCGTTGAATCCGCCCGGGGCATCCCCAAAAGAGGAGAAGATCCCGCTGATCGGGCTTTTGTCCCGGTAATCCGGCCGGCGATCGCCGTCCGCATCAATAGTGTCGGGCGTCGGGACCAGCAATTTGTTGATGTCCAGCGCGAGGGTGAGGGCGTTGTAATCATCCAAAGGCATCTCCCAGGCCGCGCCTATCCCGAGATTGGCCGGCAGGAAATCCCTCTTCTGGGAGTTGGTGTACGTGATCTTCGATCCTACATTGGTGACGGCCGCACCAAACCGCACATCAGCCTTTCGGCCATTGAACCGGGTGGGGAGGATATAGGTCATACTGATGTCCGCGCCTCCGGCAATGCCCGGATCGATGATGTTGCCATCCACTTCCTGGCCGGAAGCCAGATTGGAGTAAATGAATTTGCCGGTTATACCGGCCGAGAGATTGTCCGACAATTTGCGGCTGTAGGCTGCGGCCACTTCAAATTCATGCGGGCGACCGGTGCCGCGCGATTCCCCCTGCAGTCCTGTGTACTGGATGCTCCCCAGCGAAAAGTACCGGAGCCCGAAACCAAGGGTTTGAAACTTGTCCAGGCGCTTGTAGCCGGTCAGATAGGCCAGGTAAACATCATTGAGGCCCAGGTTGCGCAGCCAGGGTGTGTAACTGGCGGAAAAACTGAGATCCTGGTCCGTAAAAACCAATTTGGAGGCGTTGAAGTGCATGGCATTGGGATCAGCCGAAAGGGCAATACCTACATCCCCCATACCCCCCGAACGCGCATCCGGATTGATGCGCAGGAAGGGGACGGCCGTGAAGATGGTGTTGATGCAATCTCCGCCAATGGTCTGCCCGATGCAGATCTCTCTTTTTTGAGCCAGGAGCGAGGTCGCGAATACGAGGGCCAATGCGGCAAACAGGGTCTTTCTCATCCGATTCTGTACATTAAAGCGCGAAGGTAAACCGTGTGCGTAGATGCACCTCACGCGAAACTGGATAGATAACTTCAAAGGCGTTCATTTATTTTAGCAAAACCAATTTCTCCAACGCACTTTCGGCTCCCTGACCGGCACGAAGCCCGTCCAATGCAGAAATCCGGATCTTGTACACATAAATCCCGGACGGGAGAGGCAGACCGTTTCGGTCCAATCCGTCCCACTCCAGCTCACTGATGCGGTTGCTGTCGGCATACTGTTCGCTCACAAGGGTCTTTACAGGCCTGCCATTCATGTCGTGAATGTCCACCTGGATGCGCAAGGTCTGTCCGGCAAGATTGTGCTCGAAGCGAAATCGCGTGAAATCGGTCACCGGATTGGGATAGTTCAAAACATGTGCCAGTGCGCCATCCCGGGTCGATCCGACGACAAATTCGGTGTATCCTTCACCCGGGTTGCTGAAGATGTCCCAGGCCCTTACCATGATCCGGTATCTGCCGGGCTCCAGCCGGCTGAGCGGATATCGGATGACACCCCGGCGATAATCATCCCTCACCGGTTCGAAGAAATCATTCAATACGAATGTTTGCCGCGTGTCCTCGTTCAGGATAGCCACGGCATCCTGCCCGATCCCCGTACCACTGAGGTTGAAGCCACTGTCGTCATACAACTCCGCGTACAATACCGGCCGGTCCCCGGTCAGTCCCCCGAAGGCCCAGTCAGGTCCGTTCATGAACACATCCACAACAGGAGGCAACAGGTCGGCTTCGGTCGTTTCATCAACTCCAAACAAAATGAAATCCTCGAACGAGCCCGCGGCGTCCCGCATGCCTTCATCCCAGGCGTAGAAGGAAAACTTGCCTTGACCCATCTGGAAGACAATGTCCTGGGGCAGCGTAAAGGTGAATTGGAACAAGCCGCCCTCCACGGTGGCAGCCCCTTTGGCCAGGATGTTTTTTTGCAGACTGAATTCACGTACAAAACTCTTGGGGTCATTACCCAGGGTTTTGATTTGGACGGGTTTGTCAAACAGGGTGGGGTATACGATGCCGTTGAAATCGGAGATCCATTGACCGGCATGATCCTCGATCCGGCCTTCAATGGTCACCGTTTGCAGCGCCTTGATGGTGTCCGGTGGCGTACCAGGAAGTACCGGCAAATCTTTGCCGTTGAGACGTGTCATGCTGACCTTCAACCGCGGGTAGGCCAGTACCTGTGCCGGGTCGCCCAATAGCAGGAATTTCCGGTCATTGAGACTATTGCCCCGCTTGTTTTTCGCGCTGCGAAGGATCTCCCCGATTGGCTGCTCCCAAGTCAGGTTCTCGGCAAAGAGTTCCTGCAAGGCACGATTGGCGAGGTCCTTGTTCTGACTCGCATACACCGGTCGCACCGTGCTGAAAAGGGCGATTCCGCCCCCGTTGGCGTTGAGCAATACCTGCTCTCCACCGGACTTGAAGGCCGGATTGTCGAAAGCGGCGAAGGTGCAGGTCGCCGTCAAAAACAACGGCATGCGATGGGGATTGCTCCAACTCTGGATATCCTCCAACTGCACCACCCGTTCCTGCGTCCACCCCGATGGTCCGCCATGACCGAGGTAATTGACCAGTAAGGCCCCGCGAAAAATAGCATTGTTGAAGGCCTTGTTGGCATCCGGATACCGCTGGCCGCCAGGCGTGGCCAACTGCTTGTAGGCATCGAGATAAATCTTGTCCACATTGAGGTCCGGTTGCCAGCCCAAGGTGTTCACCGCCAGCACATCCGCATCGTTCAGGTGCAGGTTGTTGTCTTCGTCATCCGCCAAAAAAACCGCCCGCAAGCGCCAATCGCCAAATGCTTCCGGGGCTGTGTCGTATCGGATGATCTTGTCCGCTACCGCCTGGGCTTCCTGGGTCGTTTCCACCGGGAGGCGCCCGATGGCAATATCCAGGGACTGGCCCGTGAGCTGCCCCCCCTCGTTGTCGCCCATGAGCCCGTACAAGTCGTCGGTGGGCAAGGAATTGATGGGATCCAGAGATTCATCCGATTCGAAAACCGGAATGCGGTCTGGATCCGGATTGAGCTTCTTGAGATTGCGCGCATCAAAAGAGGCGTCCCCGAAAAGAAGCAGATAATGGAAATTGCTGTCCCGCTGATAAAGCATGCGGGCCAGGTCGCGAATGGCCATGGGATCCTTGGACCCTGAAGAGAATTCATTGTACACCTGATCAATCCGGACGGTCTCTACCTGCAATCCACTGAATGACCGCCGATGGTCGGCGAGTTGCAGTGCAGGTTGTTCCAGATCGGGGTGATAAACCACCAACATGTCCGCTTCCAGGATACCGTGGAGATTTTGGGGCGCCACCAGCCCGACATAAGTGGGAGTAGGCAGATTGCCGGCCGGGTCAAAGGCCGCCCAGACGGCCAGCGATTCCGCCGGTCGCGTAAACCGGATGGCAGCGCCCCCGGCTTCAGGGGTGTAGGTCTGCTCCACCGGAGACAAAGGGTTTGTGATATCCCAAATCCGAATGCCGGCAGGTACGGAAGTGAGGCGGTAGGTCACTTTTTCCTCCCCGATGATGGAGAGATCAGTAAAACGCAAAAAGGCCGTTTGATCCATGGAAAGCACCCGCCTCATTTGAAGTTCCAGATAGTCGATCCACCCGGTGGCACTCGTGCCCGATGCCGTGTAATTGACCACCACGGTGGGCGGGAGGACGGCAGGTGTCACCTCGCCCTGGATGGTGCCGTTCGTGGCGTACAAGGATTCAATATTGCCGAGTTGGGTGCCGTTCATGGTTCCCGTCTGGAGCTGGTCGGTGCCGAGTTGCAGCAAAAACCGGTTGCCGAGGTCACTCCTTGAGGCAAAGGCTGCCCTGACCCGGATGGGATGGCCGGGCACAAGTCCCTGCAGCCGGAAGCGGGTTGAATAATCGGCGGATTTGACAGTGGCCGAAAACCGGTCGCCAAACCAGCGGCTCCCCGATCCTTGAGTGCTCACAAAGTCATCCAGGAGATTGACCAATTCGTCTTCCAGCCGTTGGACATCGTCATAGCTCTCCGTGAGGATAGCGCCCTGTTCGTCGAGGGATTCACGGGACGGGATGCGCAGGCCATCCATGGCCTCCACTTTCAGGAAATAATGGCTCCGTGTATCATATAGATGGACAGGACGGGTCAGCTTCCCGGAGGCCACATCGGTTTCTACCGGGTGAGGACCATGCGCGTAAAAGAGGATATAGTCGCCGGGGTCAAACACCCCGTCATCGCCGCCATGGACATACAGGGCATTTTCGGTCAGGTCATCCGGACGGGCCACCGCATTCGAACGCGGCAACATGGCCCCTCCATTGCCATACAGGTGGATGCGTCGCGGGTCAATCTGGTCCACGGGCATCTTGACCGTATTCTTCAGAAAATCATAGGTCATCCGGTAAACGCCTTCCTCGGGGATGGCCAATTTGTATATCGTTCCCGAAGCCAGGACCGATTCTTCCGTGTCGCCACCCCTCAGTTGGACTGTTGGCACCGCGGGTGGGGTCCAATCCAGGGTAAGCCTGCCGGCAACAAGACGTTGTATCTGGCCTGCTGATACCCGCATGGGTACTGCAAATCCGCTGATGAAGTGCTTGGTGCGGTCCTGGGTGGTATGCGCCATGACCAAAGGGGTTTTACCCAACAAATCAATCAGCGTGGGAGATAATGGTCCCGGGTATGGCTCCCATTGGGTATCCTCCCAATGACAGATCACGGCCCCTTCCCCGGACACCGGAAGGAGGAACCGGAATACCGGGAGTTCCGGATGTTCCGGGTGACGTCCGGCGCCTTCGAAATCCGGCCACAGTATTCCCGTGGTATCCTCTGGCACCATGGTCCACACCGGCTGGACGGTCAAGACATGAGGATTTTGGCCAATGGTGACAGCTGACCAAACAAGGAGTGCGCAAAGGGCGGAGAAGCGGTGAAGCATATGGAGTTGGGTGTGTTATCCTGTCAGGGACTATATTTGTAGGATGGATCTCTACCTAAAGTTAGGCAATGCCGGTGATTTCTAAGGCTGTAACTGCCATGGCGGCATGTGTCGTATGGGCCCTGTGCTTTGTTAACACGCAGGCGCAGGATCCGGTTTTCTCCCAGTACTACCATGCTCCGCTGCAATCCAATCCCGCCTTTGCCGGAAATACCGATTTGCCGCGCATTGGCGTGCATTATCGCAACCAATGGCCGGGTCTCCCCAATGCGTATGCCACCTATATGGTATCCGCTGACCAGTTTTTCCCTGCCCTCAACAGTGGATTCGGCCTGATGGCCATGGGAGACGTGGCGGGAGACGGCATTTACAAGACACTGGCATTTAGTGGAATATATAGCTACCGGTTGGAAATTTCCGACGGACTGTTTGCCAAAATGGGGATAGAAGGCACTTACCTGCAAAGGTCCCTCGACTGGAACCGTCTGGTTTTTTATGACCAATTGGACCCGGTGACCGGCCCCAACGACCCCGCCGGCAATCCCAATCCCACCGGTGAACTTCCGCCGGAAGATCTCGTGCGGGGCAACCTCGATGTTTCCACCGGATTGCTGTTGTACAGCGATCTGTTTTATGCAGGAATCAGTCTCAACCACCTCACTACCCCGGATGAGGGTTTCCTCCACATCAACGACAATCTGTACCTCGGCCTGCCCATGCGCATGTCCGCCATGGCCGGTTTCCATTTCGGCTTCGACAATAACCTTCAGGGTGAGACGTTTGTATCTCCGAATGTCCTCTATACCCGTCAGGGTGGATTTTCCCAATTGAATGCCGGCTTTTACGGACAGTTGGGACTCATCTTTGCCGGAGCATGGTTCCGCCACGCTGGAGACAATCCGGATGCGGTCATTGGCCTGGTTGGCGTTCAACAGGGGATATTCAAGATGGGATACAGTTATGACCTGACCATTTCCGGAGCCTCGGGGTTTGGCGGCGCCCACGAAGTTGCCCTCATCCTCAACTTTGACAACAGCGAAAGCGCCCAAAGACGTCGGAAAGGCAGCAAATACAGCGACTGCATGAAGATGTTCCGTTGAACATGACGGGGTGCCCACCCCCCTCCAAGAGTTGTCCTTTCAATTTTCGGTTAAAAAAGTTGCCGGATTTTGAAATTGGATTATATTTGTTCCTCATTTTTTCAGAAAAACGGACTACGACAATGAAGGCTTGGAAAAGCATCACCTTTGTGGTGGCTGTAAGTGCCTTAGTATTAGGCGGTTGCAGCAAGGGGGAAAGATCCTCCACCACAGGCTGGAAGTACAACGACGCCAAATGGGGCGGCTTCGAAAAACTGGACTATGAAGGCCAGGCCACCGGCCCCAACCTCGTTCTGATCCAGGGCGGTACCTTCCTGATGGGCCTCACCGACCAGGATGTCATGTTGGAATGGAACGCCATTCCCCGCCGCGTTACCGTTTCCTCCTTCTACATGGATGAAACCGAAGTGGCCAACACGGACTACCGCGAATACCTGTTCTGGCTCCTCAACACCTTTGGCGAATCCTATCCGGAAGTATATCGCAATGCCTTGCCGGATACCCTTGTATGGCGCGAAGAACTCGCCTACAACGAGCCTTTCGTCGAAACTTATTTCCGACATCCCTCTTACGACGACTATCCCGTCGTCGGCGTCAACTGGATCCAGGCCAACAACTATTGCCAATGGCGGACCGACCGGGTCAACGAAATGATTCTTATTGAAAGAGGCATCCTCAATCCCAATCCCGAACAAAAGGATGAGGATAATTTCAACACCGAATCTTATCTGGCCGGGCAATACGAAGGCTCCGTACGGAAAAATCTCAAGGACATCCGGACCGGTAACGAGCGCAAAGTGCGGTTCGAAGACGGTATCATGCTGCCCGCCTACCGTCTCCCGACCGAAGCCGAGTGGGAGTACGCCGCCCTGGCCCTGATCGGCAACCAGGTCTCCGAAAATGAAGAACTGATCACCGATCGCAGGATTTATCCCTGGAACGACAACACGGTCCGCTACCTCAAGCGGAACAAATATCAGGGCGAAATTCTGGCCAACTTCAAGCGAGGTGAAGGTGACTATATGGGTATGGCCGGCAAATTGAACGACCAGGCCCACATTCCGTCTGCTGTCCGCACCTTTATGCCCAATGATTTCGGTCTGTACAACATGGCCGGCAACGTGTCCGAATGGACCATGGACGTTTACCGCCCTCTGACACCGGAGTCCCTCCGGGATGTTGAAAATCACGATCTCAATCCCTTCCGGGGCAACCTTTTCCAAACCAAAGTCCAGGATGAAGACGGCAAACCCGTGGAGAAAGACTCCCTCGGAAGGCTGCAATACCGGACAGTGGAGGACGACGAAGTCGCTACCCGTGAAAACTACAAACGGGGCAACGTCCTCAACTACCTCGACGGTGACCAGGAATCCTTTGCCAGCTATGATTATGAGAACAACTCTCTCATCAGCGACAAAGCCCGTGTCATCAAAGGTGGTTCCTGGCTGGATCGCGCCTGGTGGCTTTCTCCTGGAGCCCGTAGGTTCAAGGAAGAAGACAAATCCGACCGTTCGCTTGGATTCCGTTGTGCCATGACCCGTACCGGAGGCCCTGTGGGCAACGAGGATACGGCCGGCAACAAGTTCAAGACCAAGCAGAAAAAGGTCAAGCGCCGCTACAAATAATGGCGTGTCCAACCGCTGTAAAAAGGCCCCTGCTGTCGATACAGCAGGGGCCTTTTTCTTGGCAGGCATCAGGGATCCTCCTTCAAGTTAAGCAGGCCAGTGGTCCCATGCACCCATATATCCGGCGCCATCCTGACCGGCCTTAACCGCCAGCCGAGCTGCCGGGAGAAAGTAATTTCCAGATAGGGAAGAAAGCACCGTCGCAAATGGCCCCTCAAACCCTCGGCCATCGGCCGGGATTTGATGGACTGTCAATACCCTACAGCTCGTAGTTGGGACTCAACTCCCCTTTTCCGCCGGCACTTGTCTCGTAGAAATCACGGATCACACGGACCACCTCCTCGGTGTCATCCGTGATGTGAAAAAGATGCAGGTCATCCGGATTGATATTGCCTTCGGCATGAAGCAGGGTGGTTTCCAGCCAATGGCGCAAACCGTTCCAGAAGGAGGCACCAACCAGTACGATGGGTACCCGGGATATTTTGCGGGTCTGAATGAGCGTAAGGACCTCGAAGAGTTCGTCCATGGTCCCAAAGCCACCGGGCAGGACCACAAAGCCCTGGGCGTATTTGACAAACATCACCTTCCGCACGAAGAAATAGCGGTGATTGATGCTTTTGTCCAGGTCTATGAACGGATTGTGGTTCTGTTCGTGAGGGAGATTGATATTGAGCCCTACCGACAGACCTCCGTACAGGGCGGCGCCTTTATTGCCGGCTTCCATGATGCCGGGACCTCCGCCCGTGATGATGCCGAAGCCTTCTTCGGTGAGTCGCCGTGCGATTTCTACCGCTTTCTGGTAGTAAGGATGGTCAGCGTGGGTCCGGGCGCTTCCGAAAATGGAAATGCACGGTCCGATATGGTTCAGCTTTTCAAAACCGTCCACAAACTCCGCCATGACCTTGAACATGGTCCAGGCATTCTCGCCTTTTATCCGGCTCCATTGCTTCATGGGGACAGCGTGTGTCCCTGTGGATTTTCCGTCTTGGTCCATCATTTTACCCATTGGATCTGCCGGGCAGATCAAAAGCATATAACGTCCGGATGAGGTTCAAAGGTATACCGCGAAAACCGGATAATACCTCACACGAACGAGCCGATCGGATTGGCCAGACGGTCTTGAGAGGAGCCGGTCGGAACCACATAATGCTCCACATCACGTTGGGTGATGCTTTTCCCGCTGAGAATGATGAGCCGTTCGACCACGTTGCGCAACTCCCGGATGTTTCCCGTCCAGGTGATCTGCTGGAGGGCCTTTATCGCTTCAGGGGAAATGTCCTTGTTGGCAATGCCGTATTCCTGGCAGATCTGGCCGATGAAATGCGTCACCAGGTCAGGGATATCCTCGATGCGTTCGTTGAGCGAAGGCACCTGGATGATGATCACGGCCAGCCGGTGATAGAGGTCCTCCCGAAATCTTCCTTCCTGAATCATTTTGCGGAGGTCCTTATTGGTTGCCGCAATGACACGAACGTCCACCGGTATCTCCTTGTCACCGCCGACACGGGTGATCCGGTTTTCCTGGAGGGCCCGGAGCACCTTGGCCTGGGCCGACAGGCTCATGTCCCCGATTTCATCCAGAAAGAGCGTTCCGCCATTGGCTTGCTCAAATTTACCGATCCGCTGCTTGACAGCGGAAGTGAATGCACCTTTTTCATGGCCGAAAAGTTCGGATTCGATCAACTCGGAAGGAATGGCGGCACAATTGACTTCCACAATAGGATGCGGATGCCGATGGCTTTTGGCGTGAACCCATCTGGCGACGAGTTCTTTTCCGGTCCCGTTTTGTCCCGTGATCAGAATCCGGGCATCGGTGGGTGCAACGCGTTCGATCGTGTCATGGATCAATTGGAGGGCCGGCGAATGACCGATCATTTCCTGGGTCTTGATACGGCCTACTTTGCGTTGTAAGGTCCTCGTCTCCACGATCAGGGACGATTTGTCCATGGCATTGCGGATGGTAATGAGGAGACGGTTGAGATCAGGCGGCTTGGCAATGAAGTCAAAAGCACCTTTCTTGACGGCCTCTACGGCCGTGTCGATCGTGGCATGGCCACTGATCATAACAATAGGAGTATCCGGAGCGATTTCCTGGAGCTTTTCCAGCGCCTCCATCCCGTCCATCTTCGGCATTTTGATGTCGAGGATGATCACGTCATAGGTATCCTGCTTGACTTTGGCCAGACATTCCAGGCCATCAGCCGCCTCGTCCACCCGGTATTTCTCAAACTCGAGGATTTCCCGAAGGGTCCTTCGAATGCTTTGCTCGTCATCGGCGATCAGGATCTTGGCCATAGGAGGGATATGAAGGGCTGTTATTGTTGAAATGCGTCAATAAATATACGAACAAATCCTATGTGAATCAAGTTTCGTACTGCATCGTGTACTCGGATGACGTCCAAAATGTTTCATCAACCGGTTGTTTTTTGCCGGTGGCAAGCGATCCAGGCCGTCAGCCCGGCGCCGATGGACAAGGCCGATTCGTCGAGGTCAAAATGGGGCGAGTGAAGGCCGGGTGCCCCCTCGCGGCCCGGTGGCGCCGTCCCCAGTCGCCAAAAACAGGCGGGTAACGCCTTTGAATACCAGGCAAAATCTTCGGCCCCCATTCGCGGATCGACATCCACGACATTTTCATGACCGAGATAATCGGCTGCCCAATCCCGGGTTTGCCGCGTCAATGCCGGGTCATTGTACAGGGGCGGATTGCCTTTTCGAATTTCAAGGATCCCTTTGCCACCCATGCTGCGGGGAATGTCCGCCGTCATTTTTTCCACAAGGGAATGGGCCTCCATCCGCCAGCCCTCGTCGAAAGTGCGCAGGGTGCCCTCGATGTGGACCCGGGCGGGGATGATATTGGTCGCGCCTCCTTCTGACCAGATCTTGCCAAACGTCAGCACGCAGGGCACGAGAGGGTTGCTGCGCCGGCTCACTACCTGTTGGAGGGCGGTGAGCAGGGCCGCGCTGATGGCGATGGGATCCACATTCAGGTGCGGTTGGGCGCCGTGGCCGCCTTTGCCTTCGATAGTGAGGTACAATTCGTCGGCAGCCGCCATGGCCATTCCTTCTCGGAAACCCACTTTTCCCGCAGGCAATTCGGGAAGAACATGAAGGCCGAATATGGCTGTAGGCGCCGGAGTGCGCAGCACACCCTCTTCGATCATGGCGGCGGCGCCGCCGGGGCATTTTTCTTCGGCCGGCTGGAAGATCAGTTTGATCGTGCCTGACCAGTATTCGCGCATTTCGTTCAGGATACCGGCTGCACCCAACAGACACGTCATGTGGGCATCATGCCCGCAGGCATGCATGACCCCCGGCCGCACGGAGGCAAAAGGCAGACCTGTTTGTTCGGAGATGGGCAGGGCATCCATATCGGCCCGCAGGGCGGTGACAGGACCTGAACCCTTTCCTTCGATCAACCCCACTATCCCGTGCCCGGCCCAACCGGTAGTGAAAGGTATGCCCATATCCTGTAGGCGGGAGGCGATATACCGTCCTGTCTCCGCCTCCTCGAAGGACAATTCGGGATACTGATGCAGGTGACGTCGCATGCCGACCAACTCCGGAGCTCGGTCTTTCGCGAGGTGGCGAATGCGGTCCATCATAGAAAATTCAGGCATGGGCGCAGTTTATGGACGGTCAAGCCGGCGGATGTTTCTTATGAAAATACGAATATCGCGCACCAGCTCGTAGTCGCGGGCATACAGGAAACTCAGATGATCGGTGACAGCCTGGTCCATATGCACATCGGGGTGGATGGCTTCGGGGCGGAAAATGCCCGGGGTGAGTTGGGGCAAGTGTTTAAGACGGGATTCATAAGCCACCAGAGTCCTCGTGCCCGTCATCAAGGCGAAAGCATGCCCCAAATACCGGGAAGGCGAACGCTGGAACCAAAGCAGGACAGGGGCCAGCGGTAACATGAGAAATCCCAGTAGGACATCCAGCATTCGCTTGTGGCGACGCATGAGAGGATCGGCGATGCGAAACCTGATATCCAGGGTATAGGGATCCCCGGCGGCAGAAGCGGAAGTACTGCCGATGATGCTTTGTCCGCCAGCCGGCAGAATCCGGTAGTCGGGTCCGGTGCCAATCGCATCCATCCATCCGATGATCTGAGCAGCCCGCACGTCCCTTCCGCAAAACAGGATTTCGTCCACATCGAAGAGCCTTACAATCTGGTCGAGATCCCGCATGGACCCGATGACCGTCTCCCCGGTCGAGCCATTGTCGGGGTCAATCCGTCCAATGAGATTTTTACGGCGATCCATGCGCAGGAGCAGGTCTTCTGCACGCGTGCATTCATCGGCTTTGCCCACGACGATCAGGGCGGCATGCCGGTGAGGATGCGCAAACAAGTGTCCCGTCCGGAAATAGTGTACGGTCATCCGAAGCAGCAGCGTGCCTGCCAATGCGGCGGCCGTGCTGATCAGTATAATGGCCCTGGAGGTGCGATAGGGGTCATCGAGAAACCCGTAAATGGCAGCCACGCCCAATGTGCCGGCCAGAATGCCTCTGGCCGCCGACCACAGGTCAAATGGCCGGTCCCAGGCGCCGCTCAGGTACAGACTCAGGAGCCATATCCCGGTATATAAAGGTGCGTTGACCAAATGGAAGTAGGACGGATAATAGTCCGGATCGTTGAAATAGTATTGGGCCCAAAAATCCTTGATGAGGAGGATGGATCCATAAAGGATGGCTGTGTCGGCAGCCAGCAGCCATCCGCGCCGCAAAAGCCTGTATCCTACCGAAAGGGAGGCACGAAAGTAAATGGCCCATTGGATCAACGCGATGTACACCTGGCGGCTGGGTCCATGAAAGTATTTCCGGGCAAACAGGATCATGGCCTGATAAAAAATACGGATGTACTGCAGGGATCCTCTACGCGTACTTTCTCCCTTGTAGTGAATGATGGTGACATCCGGAAAGTAGTAGTTGACAAATCCGGACTGTTGGATGCGAAAGGAAAGGTCGATGTCCTCCCCATACATGAAAAACTGCTCGTCCAGCAAGCCTGCCCTGTCAAGGGCCTCCCTGCGCATGAACATGAAGGCTCCGGCCAGAACATCTACGGGGACGGTTTGGTGTTGGGACAAATGTCCCAGATAATACCGGTTGAAGATCGATGACCGGGGAAAAAGACGCGACAACCCGAACGCTTTGCAGAAGGCAGCAAACGGGGTGGGGAATCCTCTTTTGGATTCGGGAAGGAATTGACCCCCTCCGTCGATCATTCTGGCGCCGAGTGCCCCTGCATCGGGATGGGCATCCATGAAAGCCAGGCATTTGTGAAAGGCGTCTTCCCCTACAACCGTATCCGGATTGAGCAAAAGGATGTATCGCCCCGAAGCCTGCCGGATGGCTTGATTATTGGCCACGGCAAATCCTGTATTGTCCTGGTTGGCCATCAGGCGAACATGGGGAAAACGAGAACGGACCATGGCCACGGAATCATCCACCGAGGCATTGTCCACTACGATGATTTCGGCCTGGAGTCCTTCCAGTGCCTGTTCGACGGCATACAATGCCTCCTCCAGAAAATGCCGGACGTTGTAACTGACCAGAATTACGGAGAGATCCATCAGTTGTCCTCCTTGAGGGCATAAGGGATCCTGCCCATGATCGACCGGCCCAGGGTGATTTCGTCGGCGTATTCCAGTTCGCCCCCGAAAGCGACACCCCTGGCAATGGTACTTATGCGTACCGGGGCTTCCCGCATCAGCCGGGAGATATAGTATATGGTGGTTTCGCCTTCAATCGTGGGAGAAATGGCCATGATGACTTCCTCGACAGTATCCTGCCGGACACGTTCGATGAGGGATTCGATATGGAGTTGTTCGGGACCAATGCCATCCAGAGGATTGATGACACCGCCCAATACGTGGTATAGTCCCCGGTATTGGTGGGTATCTTCGATGGCCATGACGTCACGTACGGATTCGACAACGCAGATGGAGGATCGCATCCTGGAGGGGTCTGCACAAATCGGGCACAGGGGCGTATCCGACAGATTGTGGCAGGAGGAACAGGTGCGGATGTCGCGGCGGAAGCGATGGACGGCATCGGAGAACCGGCGGACCTGGTCTTCCTCCTGTCGCAACAGGTGCAGAGCAAGTCGCAAGGCGGTCTTCCGTCCTATCCCCGGAAGGCCGGCAAAGGCATCCACGGCTTCCCGGAGCAACTGGGGCAGGTGATTCATAAGGCAAAAATAACCCGCCTTCTTCGATATGGCCTTGTCGGTTTGTCTGCCTTCTTTGAGGACAGGTCTGGCCTTCCAGTCCTTAAAAAGTTGCATTTTTGCGATAAAGAAATACTCCGCAATGGCAGAAGTGATCCGTATGCCGCGCATGAGCGACACCATGGAAGAGGGCAATATTGTCGCCTGGCTTAAAAAAGTCGGCGACAAGGTCGAACCGGGCGATGTCCTGGCCGAAGTAGAAACCGACAAAGCCACCATGGAACTGGAAAGTTACCATGAGGGTGTCCTCTTGTACATCGGTGTACCTCAGGGACCCGTACCGGTCAACGGACTTCTGGCCATCATCGGCAAGGAAGGAGAGGATTACAAAGCACTTTTGGAAGAAGGTGCGACCAGGAATAACGGCCTGGCCGCAACGGCCGAGCCGACGACATCATCTCCATCGGCGCCCACCCCCGCTCCCGCCCCTACTTCCGCTCCCGCTTCCGCTGCCGGCGCCGGATCAGATACCGGATCCGGCAGGGTCAAAGCCTCCCCGTTGGCGCGTGCATTGGCTCGCGAATCCGGCATCGACCTGAGTCGCATAGAAGGAACAGGCGGAGATGGCGGCCGAATCGTCAAGAGGGATGTGGAAGCCTTTATCCAGGAACGCCCTGCTGCTTCCGTGTCCGTATCGGGTACAACGCAATCACTTCCTGATGGCGGCTTTACCGACGTGCCGGTTTCCATGATGCGTAAAACCATCGCCCGCCGATTGGGTGAGAGCAAATTCAGCGCACCGCATTTCTATCTGACCGTAGAAGTGGACATGGATCATGCCATGGAAGCCCGCCAGCAAATCAATGCCATGGCGTCCGCCAAAATTTCCTTCAACGATCTCGTGATCAAAGCAGCGACGGTAGCCCTCAGGCAGCATCCGGCGATCAATTCGTCCTGGTTGGGGGATCGCATCCGTTATCATGCCGATATCCACATCGGTGTAGCCGTTGCCGTCGAGGACGGGCTCCTGGTTCCTGTCATCCGACACGCCGACCGCAAATCCCTGTCCCAGATCAATGCCGAGGTAGCCAACTTTGCCGGAAAGGCCAAAGACAAGAAGCTGCAACCGGAAGAAATGCAGGGCAACACATTTACCATTTCCAACCTCGGTATGTTCGGCATAGAGGAATTCACGGCCATTATCAACCCTCCGGATGCCTGCATCCTGGCAGTCGGCGGTATTGTGGCCAAGCCGGTGGTCCAGGATGGCCAGATTAAAATCGGACACAGAATGCGGGTCACGCTCTCCTGCGACCACCGGGTGGTGGACGGCGCTACCGGAGCCAAATTCCTGCAGACCTTCAGCCAGGTACTCGGCCAACCGGTCCGGATGCTGCTTTGATGTCGCCAAGGGACAAATCCGTATATTGAGGGGATGAAAACCCTGGTGCTCGGGGCGTCCCCCAATCCGGCGAGGTACAGCCATGCCGCGGTCGAACAACTGCGGCATAACGGGCATGAAGTCGTGGCCATAGGCCTTCGTGCCGGAAAGATCGGGGACGTCAACATCCAAACGGCATGGCCCGATGAAATACCCGACCTGGATACCATCACACTGTACATCAATCCGGCGCGACAGGTACCATTATACAACCGAATTTTGGCCTACAAACCCCGGCGGATCATCTTTAATCCCGGCACGGAGAACCCGGCCCTGATGCGCATGGCCAGAGAAGCGTCCATTGAAGTCGAGGTGGCTTGTACGTTGGTGTTGCTCACCCTGAAGGCGTTCTGACAAGGTTTCAAACCGGCACATCCGGAGGTTGCCCGCATTGGATGGGCACCTTTCGCTTCATTGTTTTCCGGTAAATCCCAATTTGTCCATGGCCAGTCCCATGGCGCGCTCCGAGATACCATTTGCTGCCGGAGAAAGCCTGTGGACATTTTCCAATGCCTTGCGAATCGTCCAGGACACATCCTCAAAGATGCCCTCGTCGGTAATCGGAACACCCGGTTGCATGAGATAGGCAAAGACCCGGGCCATGCCGCAATTGGCAATGAAATCGGGAATCAGACTGATGAGCTGATCGGTTTGGAGGGCCGTTTCTCCAAAGAAAACACCGTCATCGGTGAAAGGGACATTGGCCCCGCAGGAAACGACCTCAAGCCCTTGTCGGACCAGGCGGCCGATTTGATCCGGGCTGACCAGTTTGCTGGCAGCGCCGGGAACGAATATGTCAGCCGGCATTTCCCAAAAACGGGCGGCCACTTCCGCATAAGGCAAAGCCTTGGGATGCACCAGTTTGTTTCCATGTCGGCTGTTGAAAATTTCGGTAACCTGTTG
This sequence comes from uncultured Saprospiraceae bacterium, assembly GCA_964471595.1. GTDB lineage: Bacteria > Bacteroidota > Bacteroidia > Chitinophagales > Saprospiraceae > JAGNXB01. The sequence goes on along the minus strand of CAYYGN010000004.1, from coordinate 11,422 downwards.
GATATCGAGTCCTTCAGGAGCGAGGATGACGCCACCCAGATCCAGGATTCCGGTAATCACGGCACCTTGCCGAGCCAGGTAATAGCCGGCCGCAGCGGCTACATTGCCCCAACCCTGGATGATGACTTTTTTGCCTTTCAGGTTGCGTTGGTAAAAAAGGTCATAAAAGTGCCGGATGGATTCGCTGACGCCATAGCCGGTAATCAGATCGGCCACGGCATGACGGGTTTCACCCGGAGGGGCAAAGGAAGGATCGGTCACCTGTTTGATACAGCCTTCGCGCAGTTGCCCGATGGACCTTACCCGTTCACCGCGGACGGCTCTCAGGTGTCCGTTGACCACCCCCTCTTGAGGATGCCAAAGGCCATAATCCTCGGTGATGGGAATGACTTCGCGAATTTCGTCCACATTGAGATCACCACCTGTGCCGTAATAATGCTTCAAGAGAGGGATTACGGCTTGGTACCAGCGCCGGAGGACACCTTCCTTGCGCGGATCGGCCGGATCAAAATCGATTCCTGATTTGGCGCCGCCGATGGGAGGGCCACTGACGGAAAATTTGATCTCCATGACCTTGGCCAAAGAGATGACCTCATCGCGGGTCAGTCCTTTCCGCATCCTTGTACCGCCGCCTGCGGCGCCACCTCTCAAACTGTTGATGACGACCCATCCCCGGGCTTCCGAATCGGGATCGTGCCATTCAAAAACTACTTCGGGTGATTTGGCCTTGTAGGCCTCCAGTCGGGCATCCATCATGTCGGACAAAAGATTGACGGCCGCAAAGGTAGCCGTTCCGGTTCTTCCGGTTTTCCACGACCGGAGAAAGGTGTTCAACAGGCTGCATGCAAGGCGTCAATGACGGATTTCAGCGTCACGAACAACGTCTCACGTCCTTCGGGTGTCACGTATTCATCTTCGTCATCGGTGAGGGCATCCTCTACAAATGCGAGCAAGTCCTCCTGGGGATAATCTTCAAAAAAGATGCTGATGCGGTCCCGGAATGTTGCCCCCTGTGCCTTGTCCAACAGCTCGTAATTGCGCTCTTCGGCTTCTCCGATTTGTTCGGCTGACAGTACCGGCAGATCACCCTGCACACGACGTGCTGATTCCCACAAGGTCAAGCCCAGCAGCAACAAATAGTCGCGTTCGTCCTCGGTAAGGACATCCAGGGCCTCCTGGGTGAGAAAGGCCATCAGATCCGGCTGGGAATCGGCCATCTCCTGATCCGCCTTTTCCAGCGCTTCATCGGAGCGGTCGAGGGCCTCAATGACCTGGTCAATGATGGTTTCGGGAACAAAAGACATCATGGTGGGCACTTTTTCGGGGTTGAGATTCGGCCTTACGGCGCCGTATTTTTCGGGACAACGACACGAGGCCGCTTGAAAACAGGAACGGTCGAACAAGGCTCTCCGTACATGATACTCTGGGCAAAGGGCACCAGCAGGCGGGTCATCTCCATATACGCTGCCGCCGGAACCGGCTTGTCGGAGCATCCTTTGATCACGATGCGCTGATCCCGGAAGGATGCCAAATCTAATGTGGCCAGGGATTCGCGATACCATGCCGCCAGAAAGTCCTCCGGCGTTCCCAGGTGAATGCGTTCGGCATGGGGTGTGGCCATGGTCACCACCAACATATAGGCCCAAACGGGTATGATGGCATCTGTCGAGCAGAATACCGCCAGGTAGTGGCCCTGATACTGCTCCCAATCATGCTCCTTGAGAGATTCCCTGAATTCTTTTTCTTTCAGGATGAGACCCTGAAACAGGAAATCTTTCAAATCAAAGGTATGGATCGGCTTTTCCGGATAATATTGCTCCAGATTCAGGGTAATCAGGCCACTGTTGGCCACGCGGTTGATCAACGATGAATCCGGCATGTTCATTCTTCTTCCGTTGGAATCCGAACAACCGGCTGCGCGGATGGTTCGCCGGGAACAGGCTCCGGGTCGATCACCTCCGCAACGGCTTTCTGACCGGCCCGGATATGTTCAACCACCTCGTCAATGGAGGGCGCTTCCCCGATCTCCTCTTCGGGCGCTTTGAAATCCCTGAGTTTCGGGAGATCCTGCAGGCTTTTCAGTCCGAAATAATCCATGAATTTCTCACTCGTCCCGTAAAGGAGGGGCTTGCCTACCGTTTCACTGCGTCCGGTGATGGCAATGAGATCTTTTTCCAGGAGTTTCTGCAGAGAGTAATCGCAACTGACTCCCCTGATGGCTTCCAGTTCGGACTTGGTCACCGGTTGCTTGTAGGCGATGATGGCCAGGGTTTCCAAAGCGGCCGCCGATAGTCTCTTCCGTGAAGTCTGGCGGAGATAGGTGTTGACGGCCTGGTGGTAAGCGGGCTTGGTCATAAACTGATATCCACCTGCAATCTGGACAATGCCGAATGAATACTCCTCTGATTGATACCGGTCGATGATGGACGTCAATACCTCCATGATGTCGGGTGGGGGAATCAAAGTATCAAATGCCAGTTCGAGGCATTCCTGGATCTCCTCGATACTCACAGGTCTGTCGGCGGCAAAAATCAGACTTTCAATATGCGGAGCAATGGCGTCCAAGGAAACGGATTTGCCGCAAAGGTAAACCACTCCCGATTCCCGGATAAGCTAATGTGTCTTGCAGGCGTTCAGCCGCTCGCGTCCGTCAGCGGGTAGGGTCGCCATCCAGGCAAGAAGATCCTGGGCAGACAGTCGGTGCCAGGGCGCACCCGGGTCATTCAACAGGCCGGATTGGCTGAGGATTTCCCGCGTCAGACAAGCCTTGCCCCATCCGGTTGGAAGGTGTTCCCGATCGGACAGCCAGGCCTGGAACAAACGCCGGCTTCTGGCCGTACCGGGCTTGTCGGGCGCCAACCGTCCGATTTCGGGTTTGCCGGGATGAAAGAATACCCCGACTTCATCACCGTGGACACGGGGAGGCAGTGTATCCGGCCAGGTAGAATCCGGCAGCCGGAGCAATTGTTTGCCGGCGGTATAATACCAAACCGGATTTCCGTCCACGTCTTTGCCCAACCGGGCCATTCCTGCCTGTCCTCTTTCCTCTATCCATGGTAAAAACTTGCGGGCCAGCCTGTCCTCCTGGAATCGCTGAAAACGGAGTATGCCCCAGACAATGATACATCCGGCCAACACAGTGATTACGGCCAGGCGGCTGTTTCGTCTCCAAGCCGCCCGGCGTCGGGACAGATTTCGCTCCGTGTCGGCTTCTTCATCTATCCTGAAGCTGTAGCCAAATCCATCTCCGGTTTTTTCAATATCAAGCAGCATGAGCTCATCCTCGAGGAAAAGGGTGTACCTGCGGGATGCCCGCACGAAAAAATCGATGATGGTCACTCTGTTGTTGACCGTGACAAGGACATGGCCGGTCTGCGAGCCGTGGTACAGCCTGACGCGATAGGCGATCCCGGCATCACTGACATAGGTCCATTGCATTTGGGCCATAGGGTCCTGTTCACAAGGGAAAGGTACGAAGCCGCCATCTGGAGACCTGCGTTTCCTCTCCAATTCACGACTTTCGTTCAAATTTACGCGGTGAAGGCCCGAATAGCTTACGTATGTACCCATTGCGGGGCCATTTCTCCGAAATGGATGGGCAAATGCACCTCCTGCGACCAGTGGAACACCATGGTTGAGGAGGTGGTGGAGCGCCATCCGTCGCCACTGGTGTCTTCTGCCCGGTCAGTGAAGACTTCTTCCCAGGCAGCACCGAGGCTGATCCAGGACATTCAGGCGGGGGAGGACGATCGGTATCCGGTTCCGGACGTTGAATTGAGCCGGGTACTGGGCGGAGGGTTGGTGCCAGGGTCTGTGGTACTCCTTGGCGGGAATCCGGGTATCGGAAAATCCACCCTGTTGCTTCAGGTCGCCGGCTTGCTTCAGGACAGTGTCCTGTATGTCTCTGGCGAAGAGTCGGAAGGACAAATCAGAATGCGGGCCGAACGCCTTTCGTTCCGCAACGAAAAATGCTACATCCTGACGGAGACGGATACGGCTGTGATTACCAGGCATGCCCGCGACCTCAAACCGGTTCTGCTCGTCATCGATTCCATTCAGACCCTGGTTTCGCCTCAACTGGATGCCCTGGCCGGTACGGTTTCCCAGATCCGGGAGGCCACGGCGGATCTCATGCATCTGGCCAAGGAGACTGGGATCCCGGTCCTCCTCATTGGGCACATCACCAAAGAAGGTCAGATCGCCGGGCCCAAGCTCCTCGAGCACATGGTGGATGCCGTCCTTCAGTTTGAAGGAGACCAACAACACGCTTTCCGCATCCTCCGGGCCCTCAAAAACAGGTTTGGGTCGACCGATGAGATTGGGATATACGAGATGGGCGCCGAAGGACTGCGCCCCGTTGAAAATCCTTCTTCCGTCCTGTTGTCGCAAAGGGAGGAATGGCTGTCGGGCAGTGCCGTGGCGGCTTCGATGGAGGGTCAGAGGCCCATCCTCATCGAAGCTCAGGCGTTGGTCAGTACGTCCATCTACGGGACACCCCAAAGATCGGCCACCGGATTTGACCTGCGCCGGTTGGCCATGCTTCTGGCCGTTCTTGAAAAGCGCGTCGGATTCCATTTCGGCGCCAGCGACGTTTTTCTCAATATGGCCGGCGGGATCCGGGTAGATGATCCGGCCATCGACCTTGCTGTTATTGCCGCGCTGCTTTCCAGCCTCGAGGACCGTCCCATCCCGCCAACGGACGGATTTGCGGGCGAAGTAGGCCTCTCCGGAGAAATCCGTCCGGTCAGTCGCATAGAACTGCGCATCCAGGAAGCCGGACGACTGGGTTTCCAACGCTTCTTTGTTTCGAAGTACAACATGAGTGGACTGAGCCGGAAGGATTTCGGCTTGCCGATCGTTCCGGTAGGAAGGGTTGACGAGTTTTATCGACTGCTTTTCGACAAGGATTGACCTCTGCCCGTCAGGGCCTCTTGCCGGCCATTCTCTACCTTTGCCGCAAACCCCAAGAAATGGAGTTCCGTCAGGAAAAAGACAGCATGGGATACATTGACGTACCCGCCGACAAGTATTGGGCCGCCCAAACCCAGCGTTCCAGCCAGAATTTCAGGATCGGCGGTCAACGAATGCCCATTGAAGTCATCCGGGCATTCGCCATCCTCAAAAAAGCCGCCGCACTCACCAACAAGGACTGTCAGGTCCTGGATTCCGATAAGGCGGACACCATCGCCACCGTGTGTGACGAGATCCTGAACGGCACCTTGGACGACCATTTTCCGCTTGTCGTTTGGCAGACCGGATCCGGGACCCAGACCAACATGAACGTCAATGAAGTGATCGCCAACAGAGGGCATGTACTTCGCGGGGGGGCACTGACGGATGCCGACAAATACCTGCACCCCAACGATGACGTCAACAAGTCGCAGTCGTCCAACGACACCTTTCCGACAGCCATGAACATCGCCGCCTACCAGATCCTGGTGCAGGAGGTGATCCCTTCCCTCGAAGCCCTGCGCGATACCCTGCAAAAGAAATCAGCGGCCTTCATGCACGTTGTCAAAATCGGCCGTACCCATCTGATGGATGCGACGCCGTTGACCGTAGGTCAGGAAATCAGTGGTTATGTCGCTCAACTCGACCACGGAATCCGCGCCATTCAGCATACGCTGCCGCATCTCAGCGAATTGGCACTGGGAGGTACTGCGGTGGGGACCGGATTGAACACACCAAAAGGGTATGCCGAAAAAGTGGCCGGGCATATTGCCCGGATCTCCGGCAGCCCGTTCGTGACCGCCCCCAACAAGTTTGAAGCAATGGCCGCCCATGATGCCATTGTCGAAAGTCATGGAGCACTCAAACAAGTCGCGGTCTCATTGATGAAGATCGCCAATGACATCCGTTTGCTGGCCTCCGGGCCCCGGTCCGGGATTGGCGAATTGATCATTCCTTCCAATGAGCCGGGTTCCTCCATCATGCCGGGCAAGGTGAACCCTACCCAATCGGAAGCATTAACCATGGTCTGTGCCCAGGTGATGGGGAATGATGTGACCATCGGCATCGCCGGATCGAATGGTCATTTCGAACTCAACGTCTTCAAACCGGTCATGATCCACAACTTCCTTCAATCGGCGCGGTTGATCGCCGACGCGTGCAGAAGTTTCCGGGAAAATTGTGCCGATGGGATCGAGGTCAACGCTTCGCGTGTGCGTCAGCATTTGGAGAACAGTCTGATGCTGGTCACGGCCCTGAATACAAGGATAGGCTATGATAACGCCGCGCGAATCGCCAAGAAAGCGCATGCAGAGCATACGACATTGAAAGAAGCAGGTGTGGCGTTGGGACTGCTCACTGCCGAGCAATTTGATGAATGGGTCAGACCCGAGGATATGATCCACGGCTTGTCCTGATCAAGGGCAAAGTTAGACTTTACGCTTGACCAATACCGGTTGAAGCATGGGATGTCATCATTCGTGAGGCAGGCCGGGCTTCAAAATCCCGCCGACCCTTATGGCCATCCTTTACAACCGGGATTCGAGGCTTTCCTTCCTCGAAATCACATAAAAAGCGACAGCTGCTACAAGGCAGCAGAGGAAGATGATCATGTGTGGTGTTTTGTACAGGGGTGCGTGAACACCCGATGATTCCATAATGCGATTGTGGGGCAGAAAGTTCCCTTTCTTGACGACGGGGTCAGTTATAAGTAAACATTCAGTCCTGCCAGTAGCCCCCACAAAATATGTCTGCCCAACGGCTGCTGTACGCCTGGTCGGGACCTTCTGATCTCGGAAAGTCCGGATTGTGCCCGCAAGTCGAGGGAAAAAGTCAGATTGTCCCGTATGGCATAGGCGACACCACCCGTGGCAAGGACATCGGCGTTGACTTTGCGGAATTCAGCCGTTTCGTTTCTGGATATACTGCCATACAAGGTCTTTTCACGAAGGAGAAGGTTGACCGAACCCCCCAAACCGCCGTGCAACCGCCAGGTTTCTCCTGTGGCATAGCGAAACATGACCGGCAGGCTCAGATAATCGAGCACGAATTCTGTGGCGAAATCCGGGTCGGTGATGACCGGCGGCGGGATGCGGGTTCCCCTCCGGTCAAAATTGATCTCGGCCCGAATCACCCAGTTGGGTGTCAGATAGTGGCTGGCATGTATCCCTGCTAGGAATCCCAGTGCATAATCCTGGGAGGATTCACCCCATAGCGAAGACACATGTTCCCCAAACTGTATCCCTGCCGACCAGGGCTGCGTGGAGCCGGGAGCAGGCAGGAGAAGGATGCTGAGTACAGCGAACAGATAGGATTTCATGTCTTTCGGTTTGACCATGAAAAAAAGGAGACAGGCCACCAGGCCGTGTCTCCTTTGCGTTATCCTGCGGGCATCCGACAATGGATATGGAGGTATCATCAGGATTGCATGGCTCCCTGATTGGCGTTGTTGTACCGCCGGGTGACTTCGTGCCAGTTGACCAGGTTCCAGAAGGCCTCCACGTATTCGTTTCTCCGGTTTTGGTAATGGAGATAATAAGCGTGCTCCCAAACGTCCAGTCCGAGTAAGGGATGCCCTTTATGATCAGCCACATCCATGAGGGGATTGTCCTGGTTGGGCGTCGAACATATGAAGAGTTTGTCCTGGTTGTCGGCGCAGAGCCAGGCCCATCCCGAGCCAAAGCGGCTCATGGCGGCCTTGTTGAATTCGGCCTTGAATTGATCAAAGGACCCGAAATCGCGGTCGATCGCTTTGCTGATGTTCATTTGGGAGGAGGGTTGACCTCCGCCATTCGGAGACAGGATCTCCCAAAAAAGGCAATGATTCCAAAATCCGCCACCATTGTTGCGTACCGCAACGGGGTAACGGGAAATGTGGGCAAGGATCTCCCCGATGGGTTTGTTCTCTCCCGGAGTACCCTCCAGGGCACCATTCAGGTTGTTGGTGTAGGCAGCGTGGTGTTTGGTGTGGTGAATCTCCATCGTCCTGGCATCAATGTGAGGTTCCAGGGCATCATAGGCATAGGGCAGTTGAGGGAGTGTGAAAGCCATTTTATTTTGCTTTTAGGGTGAAGGTTCAGGGATGGAACAAGGGGGAGGAATGAAGGTTCAAACGGGTCAGCTGATCCGGCTCCAGGTGCCTTGGGACTGTCTTTTCCACCTGAGGTGGTTCCGCAGAGGCAAATGTTCCTCGTGGACGAGTTTTTCGTCCTTGTCGAGAATTTCCGCAGCACAAATCCTGGCTGACTGAAGGATGGGGCCGTCCTCACGGAGATCGGCAATGCGGAGGGGTTGGGTGCCGCTTTGACGGGTGCCCTCCATGTCGCCCGGTCCCCGGAGACGCAAATCCACCTCGGCGATTTCGAATCCGTCATTGGTCCGGCACATGGTGTGCAATCTCAACCTGGCTTCCTCCGAAAGCCGACCACTGGTCATGAGTATGCAATAGGACTGATCGGCGCCGCGACCTACCCGGCCCCGAAGTTGGTGAAGTTGGGAGAGGCCGAAACGTTCGGCATTTTCGATGACCATCACCGATGCATTGGGTACGTTGACCCCCACTTCGATGACGGTCGTCGCCACCATGATCTGCGTTTCCCGCTTCAGGAATCTGTTCATTTCGAAGTCCTTCACGTCCGCCGTCATTTTGCCGTGGACAATGCTGAATTGGTATTGAGGCATGGGAAATTCGCGTTGCAACGATTCGGCCCCTTTCTGGAGGTCGAGCAAATCGAGGGTCTCCGATTCTTCGATAAGGGGATAAACGACATATACCTGCCGGCCCAAAGCGATCTGTTCCTTCATGAACCCAATGAGCCGCATCCGTTTGTTTTCGTACCAGAGCTCGGTGCGGACCGGTTTCCTACCGGGCGGAAGCTCGTCGATGATGGAAATATCCAAATCCCCGTAAATCGTGAGGGCCAGCGTACGGGGTATGGGGGTGGCCGTCATGACCAGAATGTGGGGTGGAAACGGGGCGCTTTTTCTCCAAAGCGCGGCCCGTTGGGCTACACCAAACCTGTGTTGTTCATCAATGATGGCAAGTCCCAATTTATTAAACCGGACCTGGTCTTCCAACAAGGCATGGGTGCCAACCAAAAGGTGCAAAGTGCCGTCAGCCAGGTATTCAAGCGTCATCTTCCGGGTTTTTCCTTTGATGCTCCCGGTGAGGAAACCAATCCGGATACCCATGCCTTTGACGAGTTCCTGCAAGGATTGGAAATGTTGCTGGGCCAGGATCTCGGTGGGTGCCAGTATGCAAGCCTGAAAACCGTTGTCCATGGCAATCAGCATCGACAACAGGGCGACAACCGTTTTCCCTGAACCGACATCGCCCTGAAGGAGCCGGTTCATCTGATGGCCACTACCGAGGTCGCGACGAATCTCACGGACAACTCTTTTTTGGGCTTCCGTCAGTTCGAATGGCAGAAATTCCCGGTAAAACCGGTTGAAATGGGCACCTACTTCTTCAAACGGGAATCCGGCGAGAGTGGCATGGCGTTGCCGCTTCAGCAGGAGCAATTCGAGCTGGATAAAAAACAATTCCTCGAATTTGAGCCGTTGCCTGGCGGCCCGGAGAGTTGTCTCATCCGGAGGAAAATGCACCTGGCGAACGGCTTGAGCCCGGTCTGACAACCGGTATTTTTGCAGGATTCCGGCACTCAGATTTTCAACGGGTACGTTGACGGGCAACCGATCGAGGACAAGTTTGATCAATCGCCTAAGACCTCGGGCATCCAGTCCTTTTTTGGTCAGTGCCTCGGTGGTGGAATACATGGGTTCAAAATGGAGATTCGGACGTCCCGTTTCGGTCACGGATTCCATTTCGGGATGCACCAAAGTCGCCTTGTTTCTGAAGAGGGTGGGTTTGCCGAAGGCGTGGTATCTCATGCCTGGATGCAGCAGTTCCTCCATCACCCGGTGTCCCTGGAACCAAACGAGCTCCACCGATCCGGTTTCATCCCTGAACAGGGCCGTCAGTCGTTTTTTCCGGCCCACTCCCTGATAAACGAGCGGACCGAGAACCCCTTGGATGAGAACGGGGTCCTGCACCTTGATCGCTTCCCGGATGGGCAGCACCAGGGTTTTGTCAATGTATCTGTAGGGATAGTGCTCCAGCAAGTCGCCCACCCGCTCAATCCGGAGCTCTTTCCTCAGCAGGCCGGCGCGAACGCTACCCAGCCCGGGGAGCTTTTCGATGGGGTCTTCGAGGAATCCTGGCAACGCATCCGGTTTTTACAAAAATAGCAGTTGCCCCTGCAACAGCAGGGATATGGCCTATCTTTGCCGCAAATCTACCGGTGTGCCCACCATCCGACAAAATCAGGTCGCCGAGCTTGTCCGGCGCCATTTCAGCATGTTGTTGCTCGAGCAAGGACGATACATCTTTGGTGAAGGCCCCCTGGTGACGGTGACGGAAGTCAGGATGTCCCCGGATCTGACACTCGCCAAAGTTTACCTTTCCGTTTACAACACGGACAACAAGCAAGCGGTCCTGCTTGAGTTGGAAGACCAGCATCCCTTGCTCCGTCAACATATGGCCCACCGCGTCCGCCATCATATCCGCCGGGTGCCCGAGCTGGCATTTTACCTCGACGAGACACTCGACGAAATGGAACGGGTGGATCATCTTTTCAAAAGACTCTACGCCGAAGACCAAATGGGACAGGCAGCCGGTGAGGAGGAGTGACCAGGTTGCCGATTCAACCCGGGCATGGAACGGAGGAGTCACCTGAAGCCCAGGCATGAAGCGCCCCTTCTTTCAAGGAATCCGGACAGGAAAGAACCCGTCTGACCGGCACCATTGTCCTCACCTGTTCCACCAGCACCATGGCGGAAGGAAGAAGATCAGCCCGCTCCCGGGGAATCCGGGGATCTGCAAGTCGGTCATTGAGGTTCATGCCGGTGACCTCCGCGGCAAATGAGGACAGGCGGACCGGATCCAACTGCCTGAACGGCCCATCACTGTTGCTGGACAGGTGGCGGGAAAGGATCTCGAAAATGCCTGCAGCTCCGATCACATCCAGGGGCGGCATCCTGGCTGTATAAGCATACAAAGGACTTAATTGGAGGTCAATGTATGCCTTCATCTGAACGAGGTTGTCCTTCGGCAAGGGGTCTTTGGTGTGGAACCGGTGATGCAGGACGGCAACGCCTACCGGGTAACTGCCTGACCAGGCAAGGCGCTTGTTGACCACATGGATGAATTCCACACTACCCCCCCCGATATCCATGATGAGGGCCGGATGGTGGTCGGATGCCAGGTGGGCGGATACGCCGCGGGTGATGAGGGCAGCTTCCTCCAAACCGGAAAGCAGGCAAACCGGGGTTCCAAGGATCTTTTCGATGCCTTCGACCATTCGTCCCGCGTTGCGGGATCTTCGAAGCGCCTCCGTTCCGATCGGCCAGCAGCATGTCACCTGGTAATCGTCCATGCGTGCTCGGAAAAACCGGCATGCCTGCCAACCTGACGCCA
>CAYYGN010000003.1:170586-175687 GCA_964471595.1 uncultured Saprospiraceae bacterium | reverse complement strand
ATCGTTTCCCGTCCGGGCTGCCGCTACAGAGGCGCCGGCAAGGAAACAGACGATCAGCCAATTACAACACAATCAAATTCAATTTAGAATCCAAATTACAAACCTGCCTGATTCTGATGATTAATTCTTGGCGTTCCCGGATTGGCAAAGCGGGGATAATTGTTTTTCCATCCTTACATTAGCCGTCGTTAAAATAGGACATCCCCAATTGGACCCAACCTCAACAATTCATTCCATCTGCATGACCACCGTCAATGTCTATCTCAATTTTGATGGCCACTGTGAAGAGGCCTTCCTGCATTACCGCTCCGTCTTCGGCGGCGAATTCTCTTACATGGGACGCTTCCGGGACATGCCGGCCGATGCCGGCGCGTCCGTGCCTCCGGAAGAAGCCGATCGCATCATGCACGTGTCCCTGCCCGTCGGCGGCGACACCGTGCTCATGGGCAGCGATACGGGCGGAGAATGGGCCCCCTCCTGGAAAGCCGGCAACAATTTCTCCATCTCGGTCAATACCGACAGCCGCCAGGAAGCCGACCGGATATTCGGTGGCCTTTCCCGGGGCGGCGAGGTCACCATGCCCCTCGGCCCGACGTTCTGGGGCGATTATTTCGGGATGTGCACCGACCGCTTCGGCGTCAACTGGATGGTGAGTTTCAACGAGCAAAACAAAGAGTAATTCCCGGCCATCCGTCAATCCTGTCCGAGCCGGTGTTCACCCCGAAAATATTTTCCGGTCTGTAATCCTGACGGGTTATATTTGTCGGGACCGAACCTCTCTGCCGTGTTTTTGTGGCGCCTGCCGTATGTGTTCCTGTTTTTGCTGACCGGACTGACGCCCGTAGCGGCCCAATTGGACCATACCCATTTTATCCCCCCCATGCATGCGCGTTACGAACGGGGCCAGCACTACCTGTATCTCACGACACCGGAGACCATACCCTTCGAAGTGACCCTCACCGATGGCACCGGACAGCCCGTCCCCGATGCCAACGGGAATCCCTTAGGGCCCATCCTGCTCTCCAATGCCACCCCACAGGCGCTCAACCTGGGCAACGGAGAAACCCCGGCCGACATGTTGGTCACCCTTACCCGCCCCAATCAACTCAACCAACCCCTCAATGGGAAGGGTCTCATACTCCGGGCGGAAAAGCCGTTCTATGCCAATCTGCGGGTACGCTCCTATGACCAGGCCGGCTCGCTCACGGCCAAAGGGCGCAATGCCGCAGGCCTGAGATTCCGGGCCGGGCATGTCGTCAATGTCGCCGTACCTCAGCCCAATTGGAACCGGCGATCCAACTTCATCGGGATCATGGCCACCCGCGACGGCACCGAGGTCACGCTGACGGGGTTTGAACCCGGCATGACCCTAAACAGCGGCAGCGGTGACCAACCCGCCCCCGACACGGTTCGGATTTCACTTCTGGCCGGCCAGTGCTACGTCCTGAGCACCTACGTGGATGCCGCCCGCCCTACGGCCAACGGCAATGGTCTGCAGGGGCTGCTCATCGAGGCGACCGAACCTGTGGTGGTCAATACCGGTTCCTGGCTGGGCTCTCCCACCACCATCGGCCTGCAGGACATCGGCTTCGACCAGATCGTACCCGAAGATCGGGTCGGCACCGAATACATCACCATACGGGGCGACGGACCCGACGACCTGGAAACGCCGGTGGTCATCGCCACGCAAGACAGCACCGACATCTTCCTGCAAGGCCTGCCGGCTCCGGCTGTCACGCTGTATGCCGGCGAATACTTTCAGGTACCGCCTGGCTCCTATTCCGCCAACGAGAATCTGTACATCCGCGCTACCCGGCCCGTGTATGTGTTCCAGATGATGGGCGGGGCGCCCTACATGCAGACCGGCGGCCTCAATTTCGTGCCTCCTCTGGGTTGCTCCGAAGGCGGTAGTGTCAACCAGATCATGGACATCGACCGCATCGGCAATACGGTGTATGAGGGAAAACTGATCCTCCTGGCCGAAGCGGGAAAGACGGTTTGGATCAACCAAACGCCGGTTTCGGCGGGACTGTTCCAGTCTGTTCCCGGCAAGCCGGAATTCGTGACCCTCAAATTGTCCGGGCAGACCGGACATGTACGCGTGGACAGCGACGGACCACTCCAGGTGGGCATGTATGGCCGCAACAACAATGCGGGATGGGCCGGTTATTTTTCCGGCTTCGATACCTTCCACCGGCCCACCATTTCGATTTCGCTCTCCTCTTCCTGTGGCGACACGCTTTTCCTCCAGGACCTCGTCAATGCCGATTCCGTCATCTGGCATCACAACGGTACTCCCGTCCAGCTCAAATCCGACAGCATTCTGCCCCATGTCCAACCGGGGACCTATTTCGCCGTTGCCCTCAGGGAGTTTTGTGGGGAATCCCTGTGGGACACTTCCGACATCATTCTCATCCCGGAGCCGTTTGAGGCCCTGTACACCGCAACCCCGGTGACCTGCCCCGGATCATGGACCGGGGCATTGGCCATCCACATCGTGAAAGGCGGATTTCCTCCCTACGAGGTCTCCTTCAATGGCGGTCAATCCTATGGCACCGTGTTTCATCTGGACAGCCTGGCTCCCGGGATCTACACGGCGCTCTTCAGGGATTCCATGGGCTGCATCTTCGAAATGGACCTGGAGGTTCCGTTCAATCCCGATATCCCTTTGGTCGTCATTGACCCGCCCGATACACTGACCTGCGCGCGGGATTCGGTCCTGCTTGTCCCCGCGAACGGATCGTCTTCCGGGCCGGGATATATCGGGCAATGGCTTCTGCCTGACGGCTCGGAAGTCCATTCCCCAACGCTTGCCGTCCGGCAACCGGGCTCCTACCTTTATCAAATCACGAAGTTGGCCAACGCCTGTACCTCTGCGGACTCCGTTGTCGTCCTGCAGGATACGACCGCCCCTGTGGTGGCCCTTCCTGACCCTCCGCCACTGACCTGTCGCGACACGGCCATCGGCTTGGAAGGTATGGTCCAAAGCGCCCATGGCGTCGCCCTTGCCTGGGCCCTCAACGGGCAGGCCTTGCCCAACGGACCTGACACGACGGCCCTGCATGCCGCCTTACCCGGTATCTACACGCTCCTGGCCACCGACACCCGCAACGGATGCACCGCCGAGGCCACCGTCCACCTGGTCGAAGACAAGGCTCCACCTCATGCGCTGCCGCCACCACCGGCCGTGCTAACCTGCCGGGACTCTGTGGTAGCCTTGACCTTGAGCATGGTATCACCCGTGGATGCCCAAATCCGGTGGACCACACCTGACGGTTGGGAATGGCCCGGAAATCCGGGCCCGATGATTTGGGTCCGGGATCCCGGTCTCTACCAGGTGGTCCTCACTGATCCCGCCAACGGATGTACACTGACCCTGGAGGTCAATGTGGAGACCGATACGATCCCTCCCCTCCCCGATGCAGGTACGGCTTCATCGTTGAATTGCCGGGATACGATCATCCCGTTGACCGGATCCGTGGATCAATGTCCGGCCTGTGTGATCCTTTGGACCCATGTGGATTCAGGTATCGTCGCGGGAGGACATACCCTCACCCCTTCCATCCGGCTACCAGGGACCTATCTCATGACGGCCCTCAACGCCGGCAATGGCTGCCAGGCATCCGACAGCCTGGTCGTCCACCTTATATCTCCACCGGACAGCGCAGGCTTTGACCTTGTCTGGCCCACTTGTGAAGACCGGTTCGGAGCCCTGTACATCACCGGCGTTACAGGGGGCACGCCACCCTACGACTATTCCTTTGACGGAGGGCTTTCCTTCGGCGCGGCCAGCCATCTGGACCCTGCCCCGGCAGGAACCCATGTCATGGTGGTTCGGGATGCTTACGGTTGCCTGCTGACGCAACAGGCAGATATGTATGAAATCCAGGCTCCCGATCTCGAGGTCGAGCCGGTGATTCAACTCGAATGGGGACAAAGTGTGGTGTTGGGGTACGAAACGCAGGTGCCCGAGCCGCTGAT
Source organism: uncultured Saprospiraceae bacterium (assembly GCA_964471595.1). Classification (GTDB taxonomy): domain Bacteria; phylum Bacteroidota; class Bacteroidia; order Chitinophagales; family Saprospiraceae; genus JAGNXB01. The sequence goes on along the minus strand of CAYYGN010000003.1, from coordinate 171,706 downwards.
CGCCGAAGTGGTATGGTCGCCCGAAGAGGCGCTGAGCTGTACGCGATGTCCGCACCCGGTAGCCTCTCCGTTGACGACGACGGAATACCGGGTAGTATTGACCGACATCTACGGATGTTCGGTGGCGGCCGACATTCGGGTCGTGGTGGATCTCGATGCCGCCGTGTATGCCCCCAATGCGATCCACCCGGATGCTGACGGGGTCAATGACGGTTTTACCTTGTATGGCGATCCGGACAAGGTCATCCGTATCAACAGGTTGCTGGTCTATGACCGATGGGGAAATGCCGTCTTCGAAACCCGCGACATTCCGGTCAACCGTCCGGATCTGGGATGGGTGGGCACCTACAGGGGCAGGGTGATGGACCCGGCGGTTTTTGTCTGGTGGGCAGAGGTTTTGCTCGTGAACGGAGAACGGATCACCCGCAAGGGGGAGGTCCACATCCTGCGATGACCCGGTCGGGTGCCTGGCCAGTTAGCGATTGGTGGTTTTTTCCGGCAGGAAAAATTTTTTCGCCTGTCCGGATGGCCTCTGAGGAGATGCCATCATCCATCGCCCCATGCTGACGTCTGTCAAATACTCCAGGATTCAAATTTGTCTCAAAAAAGTGAGGAAAGTCAGATAGCCAAATTCGTAAAAACTCAGCGCATTGCTCATCATCGCAGTCATATGCTCTGCTGGATAATTCCATTTCCGAAGTGCCAAACCTTCATCATTTGTTAACGCCTTTGATGCAGGATCCAAAGCCCGCAATCCGGACCTTTGCCAGATTGAACGGATTGGCATGAGTGAAATCATATTGTCCATTATCGGCGGCCTCGTGCTGTTTCTGTATGCGGTGGGCAGTCTGTCCGAATCCCTGCAATCCGCCCTCGGGGGAAATGCCCGTGCCTGGATTTTGCGATTCACCTCCACTACCTGGTCGGCCATTGCTACGGGCACTTTGGTGACCATGCTGCTGGATTCCTCCTCTGCCGTCATCATCATTGCGATCGTGTTCATCAATGCGGGCCACCTCACTTTCCGGCAAGCCATGGGGATTGTCCTGGGCGCCAATATCGGAACGACACTCAGCAGTCAGATCATCGCCATGGACGTCGCCAAATACTCACCGATCCT